>CAYNPL010000004.1:0-117016 GCA_964399135.1 uncultured Gaiellales bacterium | reverse complement strand
CGGACTCCTGCCCTGTGGGCAACATCCAGTCCGACGCCGAGGGGGCACCGGTCTGGGGCTCCGATTGCCTCCTCTGCGAGAGTTGCGGGCTCGCTTGTCCCCGGGAGGCCATCAGCACGCCGCTCGACCAGAGCTCCTTCCGTCCCTTCATCATGTACAACATCAAGCGGGCGCTCCGGGACCCCGCGATAGGCTTCCAGCGCGTCTGCCTCAGCGGAGGCCGCGTGGCTCCCCTCGAACGAGGCTAGGCCGCCCGCGCTGGGATCGTGCTTGAGAGCGGATGATGGCAGGCGGGTGGAGAGCCACTCCGACTCGACCGAGGCACAGCGGGGCTGCAGCCGGACGAGATCTCCTAGAGCTCGAACGCCGGCAGCCTCTTCTCTACCGCTACGTTCTGGAGCGTCACGTAGTCGGGTAAGCCGTCCTTGTAGGGCGGGTAGTCCTCACCCTGGATGAGCGGGGTCAGGTAGCCCCGGCAGGGTTGGGTGATCCCGAAGCCGTCCTTGGTGATGTACTCAGGCGGCATCATCTTCTCCTGGTTGGCCACTTCCGATAGTGGAGCGGAGCCCACTTCCCACGCGTAGGGATGGTCCGACGTGCGCACGACAGTGGTCATCACCGAGGTCTGGCCGGCCAGGGCAAGCTCGACCGCGGCCCTGCCCACGGCGTAGGCCTGGTCGACGTCGGTCTTGGAGGCGATGTGGCGGGCGGCGCGCTGCAGGTAGTCGGCCACGGCCCAATGGTACTTGAGGCCCAGCCCATCGCGGACGATGCCGGCCACCACCGGGGCCACGCCGCCCAGTTGGGCATGGCCGAAGGCGTCGCGCAGCCCTTGGTCGGCCAGGAAGGTGCCGTCCGGGTACCTGACCCCCTCCGACACCACCACCGTGCAGTAACCGGCCTCAGCTACGAGCGTTTCGACCCGGTCGAGGAAGCGTTCCTTGTCGAACGGCACCTCGGGGAAGAGGATGACCAGGGGAATGGGGGCGGCGGCGGCGGACGCCAGTCCGGCCGCCGCCGCGATCCAGCCGGCGTGACGGCCCATGACCTCGAGCACGAAGACCTTGGTGGACGTCTTGGCCATGGAGCGCACGTCGAAGCTGGCCTCCCTGGTCGAGACCGCCACATACTTGGCCACCGAGCCGAAGCCGGGACTGTTGTCGGTGATGGGCAGATCGTTGTCCACCGTCTTGGGGATGTGGACGGCCTGGATGGGAAGGCCCCTCTGCGCGGCCAGTTGCGCCACTTTCAGGCAGGTGTCGGCCGAATCACCCCCGCCGTTGTAGAAGAAGTAGCCGATGTCGTGGGCGGTGAACACCTCGATCAACCGCTCGTACTCACGCGGGTCCTTCTCCAGGCTCTTGAGCTTGTACCGGCACGACCCGAAGGCGCCTGAGGGGGTATGGCGCAGGGCGGCGATGGCGGCGCCGGTCTCCTTGCCGGTGTCGATGAGGTCCTCCGTCAGAGCGCCGATGATGCCGTTACGGCCGGCCAGCACTGTGGCGATGGCCTCGGGGTGGGCCCGTGCCGTCTCTATGACTCCGCAGGCGGAGGCGTTGATGACGGAGGTCACCCCGCCCGACTGGGCGTAGAAGGCGTTTCTCGCGGTCATGATGCTGCTGTTCCTCCTCCGAGATGGGCAACGTAGAGGAAGGGCAGCGCCTCGCTGAAGTGGCCGAGGATCAGCTTGAGATCGGCGTCCTCCCAGTAGGCCAGGCCCTTGCCCTCGACCACCCGGGGAGCGTCCGTGCGGCCCCTGAGGGTCTCCAGGTAGAGCGGGGTGACGAAATGGTGCTCGGTGTCGACCGTCCTCAACGCGAGACTCCTTCCGGCGGTGCGGGCGCAGGTCGGCCCCGGATTGGGTTCGGGCCCTTGGTAGAACGAAGCGGACACCCGGTGCCCGCCGGTCCCCGCTTCTGGTTTCTGCGGGGCCGGCCCCGCGCGCCCAGCGGCCGCGCGATACCGGCGGGGAGGATTACCTGCCGGCTACGTGCTCGGCCACCGCGCCGGGAGAGGACGTGGCCAGGACGCTGACCAGACCGCCGAAGGTCTTGCCGTCGACGCCGTGGGCGGCGGGGGCGCCCGGGCCCGCCATAGCCGGAACGGCCATGACCAGCAGCAGAACGGTAACGATGACGCCAAGGACGAGGGTTTTCTTGAACATGGGTTCTTCTCCTCTCAACTGCAGGCTACAATCGAAACTACGCCGGCCCAGAAGACCGGGCCTCTGCCGGGCAACACGCAGGGACAACAAGAAGATACCCGAATCGCTATTCGCGAAACATGACGCGCCGGTGCGAATGTTACAACTATGGAAAACCTGACTCTACTGGCGCTGTCCTCGGCCTCGAAGGCCCTCAGAGGGGAGAGGGTGCTGGCTGGGGCGGGCATTCCCTGTGCGCTGGTGCCGGTGCCCCGTCACTTGAGCGCGCACTGCGGGGTGGCTCTGCGGGTGGATGTCTCCCACCGGGAGGCCGCCCGGGCGGCGCTGGAGGCTGCCGGCATAGCAGTGTCGGCGACGTACGACCTGTCGCGCCGCGAGGGCGGCGACGAAGCAGGGAGGAGCAACTATGCAGACCAAGGGGGAATCACATGAGCGTGCGGGCGGAAGACGGGCGGATCGTCTTGGTAGTGGCAAGCGAGGTCATGGGCCGGGGGGATGAGGACCTGGGCCGGGTTCTGATGAGGAACCATCTCCGGGTCCTCCAGGAGGTCGAGCCGCGCCCCGACGTCATCGTGTTCCTCAACAGCGGGGTGAAGCTCGCCACAGAGGGGTCTCCGGCCGTCGAAGACCTGCAGACGCTGGAGCGGAAGGGGGCGACACTTCTGCTTTGCGGCACCTGCCTGGCCCATTTCGAGCTCAAGGAGAAGGTGGCCGTCGGCGAGATCTCCAACATGCACGACATCTCCGAGGCGCTGCTGCGGGCCGCGAAGGTGATCAGTCTCTGAGCGTGTCCGGCCCGTCGGCTCCCTCGACGGCCAGCCGCCGGGGCGAGAAGGACAGGTAGGCTACTCCGCCGGCGGCCAAGATCACACAGCCGGCCACAAGCAGCGACAGGCTCACACCGCTGTGGACCGCTTCGTAGGCGGCCCCCACCACCTTGACGACTATGGGCCCGTAGAGCTCCTCGGCATCCTCCGCCCCCTGGAACTGGCCGGTGAGGACGGCGTCGATGACGAACTTCCGCCATTCCTCAGGGACCTCCAGTTCCACCAAGCGCTCGGTCAGGAAGGCGATGAGCTTGGTGTTGAAGAGGGAGCCCAGCGCCGCCACCCCGATGACCGTTCCCACCTCCCGGGCCGTGGTCGTGGCGGAGGCGGCCATGCCGGAGTGCCTGGCCGGGATCGAAGAGAGGGCCACCGAGGTGATAGGGACCACCGCGATCCCGAAACCGATCCCGGCCAGCAACAGGGAGAAGACCAAGGGCAGATAGCTGGCGTCGCCCCGCAGAGCAAGATCGGTGAACAGCACTCCCGCTCCCGCCAAGAAACACCCCACGGCCACCGGCGTACGCGGCCCCGACTCGGCCACCCACCTTCCGGCCAAGGCCGAGGAGATGATCATCCCCAAGGCCATGGGCACGAAGAGGGTGGCGATGCTGAAGGCCGAGTAGCCCAGGACGATCTGCAGGTAGAGGGCGGTGAGGAAGAAGATGGAGAAGACCCCGAAGTAGGTGGCGAAGGCGACGGCCAATGATCCGGAAAAGGCCGGCCTCTTCAGGTAGTCCACCCGCAGCATAGGCACCTTGGTGCGCAGTTCGACCCAGGCGAAGACCCCCCCGGCAGCGACGGCGATGGCGAAGAGGGCAAGAACGTGAGGGGCGGTGTAGCCGGCTGTTTCACCCACGATGATGGCAAAGACCAGGGTGCCGAGCGCCACCGGCCCCAGGATGAAGCCGGCCAGGTCGAACTTGCCCGCCTCGGGATCGGAGCTCTCCGGAACCGTCGACAGCGCAGCCAAGAACACCAGCACGCCGGCAGCGAGGTTGAACCAGAAGATGGCGGGCCAGCCTCCCAGCCCCACCAGCAGGCCGCCGATCACGGGGCCCATGGCCAAGGCCAGGCCGGCCACCGCCGCCCAGATACCCAGTGCGCGGGCCCGGTCGCCCCGGTCGGGAAAGACATGCCGCAGGATGGAAAGCGTACCCGGCTCACAGGCCGCCGCCCCCAGGCCCATGAGCGCCCGGGCCGCGATGAGGGATCCGGTGTTCGGGGCCAGCGCCCCGAAGACCGAACCCGCCACGAACACCGCCACCCCGGCCAGCATGACCCGGCGGCGGCCGTAACGGTCGCCCAGAGAGCCGAAGGTCAGCATGAAGCTGGCGAACACGAAGGCGTAGGCGTTGATGATCCACTGCATGTCGGAGACGGTAGTGTGCAGCGTCGCCTGCAGGTCGGAGAGGGCGACACTCATGATGGTGGTGTCGAGGAAGGTGAGGAAGAGGATGGCGCTCAGCGTGTAGAGTGCCCGCCGTGAACCCTCACCGGTCTCGGTGGGCAGGACCATCTCGGCCAAGCTCATGGGCGCCCTCTGTCCAGTGCTCGCTGTGCCTGTTAGTGAGGTCCACAGTACCAAACGGCCTGTGTTCGCCGCAACCGGGCCCCTCCACCGGTCAGCCGCGACCACGATAGACAAGGTAGGATGAGGGCGCTGCCTCTGGCCGGGGGCGCCGCTGCGCACTGCTATCATGTCGCCCGTGACCCTCCACGAGGCATACCACGTCCTGGGCCTGTCCGGCGACGCCACCGCTGCCCAGGTGAAGGCGGCCTACCGGCGCCGGGTCGCCCAGGCCCATCCTGACCAGGGAGGGACCGCTGCCGAGTTCATCATGGTGCGGGCCGCGTACGAGATCCTTTCCACCCACCTCAAGGATCTACCTCCCGACGACGATATCCCGGTACCCGAGGATCTACGCGAGGTGATCGACAGCATCGTGCGGGACTTCAGGGAGCATCAACGGTGGGCGGAGAACAGGGCTCTCACGCAGTTAGACCTGTTCGAATCGGTCATGACCAAGTACATCCAATCGGCGAGTAGAGCCGAACTGCGCGATTTCAGCACGCGGTTCCGGGACTCCTGGAATGCAACGATTCGTGCATTGTTTGTGGAATGCAACGAACGGAGTGACGCCATCCTCCAGCGGTACGAGAGGTGGTACACGCAAAGCACCCAGGCGGTGTTCGATGCCCTTTACCGCAAAGAACTGCGCAGTTTCGCCTGGCGGTGGCGCTTCTGGGAGATCTTCCTGGTGGTGGGGGCGATCATGGGGGCGCTGACCGTAGCCGTCGGCTGGGAGGGACCGTGGCGGCGGTGGGTATCGGCGGGGATGATGATTGTGGCCCTCGGGCTGTCCTTCTGGATGTACCGCTGGGCGGTGCGGCGCGGGAGGAAGATGCGGGAACGGGTGGAGCCGCTCAGCGTGGTCCCCTTCGCGATAGAGCAAGAGGCGCAGTTCCCGACCGAGGCGGCCCTGCGCCGGGGCAGGCGGACCACGGCCGCGATGGGGCTGGCCGGGCTGTTCCTGGGGAGCGCGGCTGCGGGAGGTCTTGCCGTCCCCCTTGCGGGGGCGGCGGTGGGCACGGTGCTGGGGGGAGCTCTCGACCGTCTCCTGAACCCTACCGGCCGGATGCGACAGAGCATGCTGGCCGACCTGCAGCGGTTCCTGGCTTTGGCCCGACCGCAGGTGGCGGGCTACGTGGTCGAAGCGCACGAGCAACTACTCGAGGAGGTGCGCGGCAAGATCGTGGCGAGCTACGAGGAGAGGGTCCGGGGCACCGTGCGGCTTCTCACCGCCGGGAGCGCGCCAGACGAGCGCGACCGCAATGAGGGGCAGCCGGTGGCGGAGGCCTGAGCGGTCTAGGCCGGCCCCTTCATCAGCGGGCCACCAGCACCGGCACCTTGGCGTACCGCAGGACGCGCTCGGCGGTGGAACCGAGCAGGAGATTGGCGAAGGTGCCCCGGCCCCGGACCCCCATCACGATGAGGTCGGCCTTGAATTCCTCGGCGGCATCGAGGATGCCCTGGGCGGGGAGCGCGTCAGGGATGGCCACGTGAGAGCTGATCCCCAGCTTGGCCAGTCTTTCGACCACGGGGTTCACCAGCCGCCGGACCTCGCTGGGCTTGGTGGTGGGGGGCATGTGGCCGAACGCGTGGCACACGATGATGGCCGCGTCGTATCTCTGGGCCAGGCTGACGGCCAGGTCGGCCGCCTTCTCGGAGTCCTCCGAGCCGTCGTAGCCCAGCAGGATCTTGTGGAAGACCTTGTCGTCCATCTGTCTCCTTCCCAGCCGACCAAACGACCGAAGCCCGTTTGCCCACTATAGCGCACGCTATACTTGCCCATATGGAAGAGAGAAATAACACGGACCAGCCGGAGCTGTACGGTACCCGGGCTATCCGCGAAAGCAGGCTTGAGACCTGGCCCAACCCGCACCCCGAGCGCCCATATCTCATCTCTTTCGACATCCCCGAGTTCACCTGCCTGTGCCCGCGCTCGGGCTTTCCCGACTTCGCCCTGATCAAGATCCGCTATCAGCCGGCGGAGTGGATCGTCGAACTCAAGTCGCTCAAGCTCTACATCAACGCCTATCGGGACCGCCACATCTCCCATGAGGCTGTGGCGAATCAGATCCTGGACGATCTGGTCACCCTGCTGCGGCCGCGCTGGATGCGGGTGACCGCCGATTTCGCGGTGCGGGGCAACATCAAGACGGTGGTGACGGTGGAGCACGGCACTCGGGAGCGGGCGTGAGCGAGCGAGCGGCCGCGCCGGCCGGCGCCGGCGGGTCCGCCCCGGCGCCGGCGGGCGCACCCGAGGAGGCCTCCGGCCGGCTCCACTGCCTGCTCCTCAGCGGCGGACTCGATTCAACCACGCTCGCTGCCTGGATCAAGGCGAACCATCCGGGCGAGCCGGTCAAGGCCTTCACCTTCTTGTACGGGCAGAAACACGCGGTGGAATTGGAGGCTGCCCGGGCGGTCGCGGCGGCTTTCGCCATAGAGCACGCTGTCGTGGAGCTGCCGCCCATCCACGGCTCGGCCCTCACCGACGCCGGCTCCGCCCTCCCCGAAGGGCGGGATCTGACGGCCGTCACCGGGGTGGCGCCCTCCTATGTGCCGGCCCGGAACCTGCTCTTCTTGGCCCACATGGCCAGCCTCCAGGACGCTTTCGGCCCCGCGATCCTCTGGCTGGGCGTGCACCACGACGATCACACCGGCTACCCGGACTGCCGTCCTGAGTTCGTCGAGGCGGCAGACGCCGCCGTGCGGCTGGGTACCCAGTACGAGCTGCGGGTGCGGGCGCCGTTCATGCACTGGTCCAAGGCCGCCATCGTGCGTTGGGGTCTCGAGCGCGGCGTCCCCTACGAGCTGACCCACTCCTGCTATCAGGGACGCCGCCCTGCCTGCGGGGTGTGCGACACCTGCCAGGCGCGGCTCGACGCCTTCGCGGCCGCCGGTGCCGTCGATCCGCTCCCCTACGAAGACCGGAGATTACGCGGGGGCTACCCGGCCAGCCGCGGTGAGGCCGGGGCGAGCGGCGTTGAGGCGGGGCCCTCGTGAGGACTACCATCACCGTGGCGGCCACCTTCGCGGCGGCGCACCGGCTGCCCGAGCACGAGGGCAAGTGCTGTCGCCTACACGGGCACACGTATGGGCTGGAGGTGACGGTGGAGGGGACCCCGCAAGATTCCGGTCCGGCGGCGGGGATGATCATGGACTTCGCCGACCTGCGCGAACGAGTGGACCGGCTCGTGGTGCAGGCTCTCGACCATCAGCTGCTGAACGATGTGCTCGGCTTCGTGCCCACAGTGGAGGCGGTGGCCTCGTGGGCGTTCGAACGGCTGCGTGAAGCCGGTCTCCCGGTGGTGCGGGTGCGGCTTTCGGAGGGGCCCAACACCTACGTGGAAGTGACCGCCTGAGCGCCGGCGGGCGGCCGGGACGGGCGGAGGACGCGGATGACCACACTCCGAGTGATCGAGATCTTCGACTCCTTGCAGGGCGAGGGGTATTGGACCGGCGTACCCATGACCTTCGTCCGTTTGGCCGGCTGCAATGCCGCGGCGGCAGGCCTGGGGTGTACGGCCTGGTGCGACACGCCGGAGGGCTGGGATACGGCCGCAGGCACCGACATGCGAGTGGAAGAGGTCCTGACCCTGGTCGATCTGCCCCGGCTGTGCCTGACCGGAGGTGAACCTTTACTTCAGCTTGAGGGCGTCAAGGAGCTGGTGGGCGGGGCGCGCCGGCTGGGCGTGCGCGTGCACCTCGAGACCAACGGCACACTGGACCCTCCCCAGGTGCCTGCGGACATGTCGTTGGCGGCGGCCGGGATGGGCTGGGCTGCGTTCTTCGACTGGGTCTGCGTCAGCCCCAAGCCGCCTGCCTACCTGGTTGCCTCCGGTTGGGACGGCCTGGTGGATGAACTCAAGCTGGTGGTGGACGAGGCGCTGGACGCGGCCACCGCGGAGCGGCTGGCCGCGGCCCATCCGGAAGCGGTGGTGTCGATACAGCCCGTGGCGGCGCCGCAGTCCTTGCAGCGGGCCATCGCCTTGGTCATGGCCCATCCGGACTGGCGCCTGTCTCTGCAGACGCACAAGCTGCTGGGCCTTCGCTGAGGCCGCGCCTTTCCCGTCCCAGGCGAGTAGAATCAGGGCAGTCCGTTTCTTCCGCGAGAGGGGGAGGGGAGATGGCTCCCGAACAGGGCCCGCAAGATCAGATCCCGCAGCAAGAGGGGCCGCAGTACGGCGCGCCCCAGCCGCAGCCCCAGCCGCGGCCGCCAGAACGCCGGGACGAGAAACAAGATGAGAAGCAGGGCGAGAAAGAGCGGGAGAAGAAGCAGGAGAAGGGCGGGGGCCTGGACGAGAAATACCATCGCAACCCGCTGGGCTTCGTCTCGTTCGCGCTGATCATCATCTGGCTCGGCGTCAGCCTCCTCCTGATGAACGCCGACGTCATCACCGACACCAGCGAGGGTTGGGCGATCTTCGTGTGGGGTGGCGGCGTGATCATCCTGGCCGAGGCGTTGCTCCGCCTGGCCATCCCCCGCTTCCGCCGACCGGTGGTGGGTTCCTTCGTGTGGGGAGCCATTTGGATCGGTGTGGGCTTCGGCCTGTGGTACGGCAACTGGGAGGTCATCGGGCCCATCGTCATCATCGCCATCGGGGTGGCCATCCTGGTGGGGAGACTGGTGCCCAGGAGGTAGGCGTACCCCCTGAGCCGCCGGCCATGCCGGCCCCCGGGCCGGCGGTGGGCCGAGGCTTCCACGTTTTCGTCGGTATTCCATCCGGTCTATTGACAACGGCGGGCGGACGTGGGAGAGTGTAATCGCACAATTATGATACAATCGTATCATCTGCCGAGACGATATCGGACTAGGGGGCGAGAATGCGGGCGGCAGGTCGTTTCGTGGTCGAAGCGCACGGCCACATCACCACGCTGTACAAGTCCAAGGGGCAGCCCCCAGGCGATTACTTCGGCGGTTTGACCAACACCTTCAGTGACGGAGAGGTTGAGTACTTCGAGCTAGGATTCACTCCCGCTGTATATGAGGTGATCCACAGCGTCAGAGATGTTGTGGACCCGGGGACTACGCCCCGCACCTACGATCCCGAGAAGGCCAAGTCCCTCATGGCCGACGCCGGTCACCCCACGGTGGAGTTCACCCTCAGCTATGACACGAACAGGACCGAACCCAACTTGCCGGAAGCGATCCAGGCTAACCTGGCCGCCGTCGGCATAACCGTCAAGCTGAATGGGATGAACACCGGGGCCTTCGCCGCGATCAGCACCAAGGTTCCCCAGGGCAACGACATGATCTTCCAGGGTCTCCGCGGCGGCTCTCCGAACGTGCTGCAGGGGGCCATGGAGATGTACGGCAAAGGGACCATCTACTTCCCCGCCGCCAACTTCCCCCCGGAGTTCTACACCCTCATGGACCAGGCTCAGAGCCACCCGAGCATCGCCGACGCGAATCCCGACATCGCCCAAATGGAGAAGATCGCCTACGAAGACGCCCAGGTGTGCCCCATCACCATGGCGGCCTTCATCTCGGTGACCGGACCCAAATTGAAGAACATGGAGTGGCATCTGGGCAACACGCCCACTCCGTGGTTCGTCGAGGCGTGGCTGGTCCAGTAGAGGGCTGGTCAGCATAGAGTAGAAGGGGTGCCCGGCAGCGGGAACACCGCTGCCGGGCACTTCCAGCCGAGCTAGGTACGGAGGCGGAGTGATAGAAGGTGTCTCACGCTCGAGGAGGCTCCTCGAAGCGGACGTCCTCATCGTGGGCAAACGGCCGGTGCCGACCGCATGGCACCCCGACGCTTCGCTGCCCCACGAAGAGCGCTGTCCCAACCGGGTTCCGGCGGGGCAGGCCACGCTGACGGGACGCGCGACATGAACCTGTTCGACCTGAGCGACAAGAAGGCGCTCGTGATCGGAGCGGGCGGCATAGGCGCCGCCATCTGTGCGGGACTGGCCGAACACGGGGCAGATGTGGCGGCCGCTGACAAGCATCTGCGCAGCGCCGAGGCGGCAGCGGCCCAGGTCAGGGCGCTTGGACGGCAAGCGCTCGCCTGTACCGTGGACGTCACTGGTGAACCCTCGGTGAACGATCTGGCCGAAAGGCTGGCGGATGCCTGGGGCAAGGTTGACATCCTGGTCAACGCGGTGGGAGTGGCCGCGCGCATGCCTTCCCGGTCCATTCCCACCGATAGGCTGCGGGAGACACTGGAGGTGAACACGCTGGGCACCTTCACTTGCTGCCGGGTGTTCGGTAACCAGATGATAGATGGTGGGGGCGGCAAGATCGTCAACTTGTCGTCGGTGCGGGGCCGGTACGGTACCCGGGCAGGGATGGCCGACTACTGCGCGAGCAAGGGGGCTGTCGACGCGCTTACCCGGGCCCTGGCCGTGGAGTGGGCGCCCCATCACGTCTTCGTGAACGCGATCGCCCCCACGGTGGTGGAGACAGGGTTCACCGCGTCCATACTCTCCGACCCCAAGGCGGCCGGGGAGTTGGCCGAGAGGATCCCGGTGGGGCGATGGGCGCAGCCGGAAGACCTGGTGGGCCCCGTGCTCTTCTTTTCCTCTGCTGCCTCTGATTACGTCACCGGGCAGGTCCTCTTCGTGGACGGCGGGCTGACGTCCGTCGTGTGAGGCAGAGCATGGCCATCGAGAACATCGACCAGGATCTCTGCATCGACTCCGGGGATGGCGAAGACTGTCAGAACTGCGCTCAGCGCGCTGGGGCCAGGAGGTGCTCACCTTGATCGAGTGTGATGTGTTGGTGATCGGCGGCGGGATGGCCGGCTGTTTCGCGGCCTCCAAGGCCCGCGAGCAGGGCCTGGATGTGCTTCTGGTGGACAAGGGGTACGTCAGTCGCTCGGGTGAGACCCCTTACGCGGGCGACACCGCGGTCTTCGATCCTGCCTGGGGCCATGATCTCGGCCAGTGGCTCGAACAGGTGAACGTGGTAGGCGAGTACATGAACAACCGCCATTGGAACGAGCTAGTGTTCCGTGATTCCCGGGAGCGCTTCGCCGACCTGCGCGCCTGGGGGGTGCAGTTCTTCGAGAAGGATGGGGAGTTCGTTCGTCTACCTCACCCCTACAAGAACCTCGACCTGCCCGATAAGGCCAAGTTCCCGCCCATCGTCAGTGAGGTGGTCCATTGGCTCCCGGGCTTTCCCGACGTCCTGCGCAAGCACCTCGTCCGGAGTGGGGTGAAGCTCAAAGACCGCTTCATGGTCACGGAGCTTCTCCAGCAGGAGGGTCGGGTGCTGGGGGCGGTCGGTTTCTCGATCGAGGGAGCCGAGCCTGAGGTGATACAGGCCAAGATGGTCGTCATGTGCGCCGGCGGCGGCGGCTTCCGGCCCATCGGCTATCCCACTCACGAGCTGACCGCCGACGGACACGTCATGGGCTATCGGGCGGGAGCGGTCATCACGAGCAAGGAGTTCGTGGCTCCCCACACCACCGATCCGGACCAGCCCGCCTGGCCGCCCATGTACTTGTTCTTCTCGTCGGGAGGGTCGGCCGCGCTGCCCGGCATGTACCAGGCGCCCAAACTGTTCAACGCGGAAGGGGCTCTCGTCCCGGCCCGAGGGATGGCCTGGCATGGCTGGATAGACGCCGAGTACGAGGCGCACGAGGGGCGGGCGCCACTGACGGCCGATCTAGGCCGCCGGGGTGTTCACAAGGTGAGCGGTCCCGGCGCCCACGGCTCCATGCTGGGCCATGCGACGGCGGGGATCGTCCCGGTGAACGACGACTGCGCCACCCACGTCCCCGGCCTCTACGCGGCCGGCGACAGCTGCGGCACCTGCTTCATCGGGGCCTCGTACTCCGGGTTCGGCTTCGCCACCATGCATGCGGCGGCCACCGGAGCCCGAGCTGGTATGGGCGCCGCCAAGGAGGCTGCGCGCCGGACGGCCGCGGCCTCCGGCGGGTTGGATGGACGGGTGGTGGCCGAGGCCATGGCGCGGATGCTCGGCCCGCTCGAGCGCAAAGGTGGCTTCACGCCCCACTGGGTCACTCAGGTGCTCCAGAACACGTTGGCCCCGTATTTTGTCCTGTACATCAAGAGCGGCGACCGTCTGCAGACGGCCCTAAGCACGGTCGAGTACCTGCGTGACCACATCGTGCCCAAGCTCTACGCGCGAGACGACCACGAGCTGCGTCTGGCACACGAGACCAGGAACATGGTCACCAGCGCCGAGATGAAGCTGCGGTCCTCCTTGCTCCGCACCGAGAGCCGGGGGACCCACTACCGGGAGGACTTCCCCGGTCGCGACGACTCCGAATGGCTGGCCTGGGTGAGGCTCAAGGAGGTCGACGGCGTCATGATGGCCTTCAAGGAGCCGATCCCTCCGGAGTGGCGCCCGGACCCGGCCAAGAGCTACGAGGAACGCTACCCGATGCGCCTGCCCGCCGAGGCGCCCGGCGGGGCTCGGGCGACGAGCGGCCCCGAGGGTCCGGGCAGGCTGGCCGCTGGGGAAGGGAGGTAGCGCGATGGCCATCGAAGTCATCGACCCGGCCCTCTGCAACGGCTGTGGCATCTGCGTGCGCAACTGCCCCATGGACGTCATCCGCATGAACCGGGAGACCCGCAAAGCGGAGATACGCTATCGCGAGGACTGCATGCTGTGTGGGCAGTGCCTGGAATGCCCCGAGAAAGCCATATACCTCAAGCCGGGCTGGCCTCGGCCGTATCTGCTGGGGTGGGGATGAGCAAGATGCCGACCTACCCCATCGTGGGGACGAACATGAAGCGGTTCTTCGGCCCCCGCGGGGAGATCCCGCGGCCGGGACCGGGCGAGCCCTTCTACGGACAGGACGCCCACTATCCCAAACTGGAGCCCGCCTACCGGGACAACGGGGACGGCACCGTGTCCGACCTCAACACCGGGCTCATGTGGCAGAAGACGACGGACGCCAAGCCCGACTCGCTGGAGGGACGCATCACCTGGTATGAGGCCGAGGACTACGCCGCGAGGCTGCGCCTCGGCGGCCACGACGACTGGCGGGTGCCGAGCATTAAAGAGCTCATCTCCTTGGTGGACGCGAACGGGACCATGAACCCCCGCCGTGCCTACTTCGACGAGCGCTTCTTCGATCTCACCTACGGTCCGGCGAACATCGACGGCTACCGCCTCATCGACTCCCAGCTGATCACGTCGACGTCGTACATCTCCAAATCGGTGCTGTTCTCCGACTGGTGGCAGGACTTCGGCCTGAAGAAGATCGAGGCGGGGGTGATGCACATCGCCCCCAGCTTCTTCGGCTACAACTTCACCGACGGCCGCATCAAGAGCTATCCCAAGGAGAACCATCCCTACAACGGGCTGCAGACGTGGTGCATCCGCTGCGTGCGCGGGCCGGTCTACGGCATCAACCAGTTCGAGGACAACGGGGACGGCACCGTCAGCGACCATGCGACCGGACTGATGTGGCAGAAGAGCGACGACGGCCGGGGCCGGGACTGGCAGCAGGCCCTCGACTACTGCGAGCACCTGGAACTGGCCGGCTACGACGACTGGCGCCTGCCCGATCAGAAGGAACTCCACAGCATCACCGACTACGACTTCATACCGGCCATTAACCCCGTCTTCCACATCACCGATCCCAAGGGCTGGTTCTGGACCAGCACGCCGTTCATCGACCTCCCGGGCCAGGCGGTCTACATCGCCTTCGGCAAAGCCACGGGCAAGACCTCCGCCAGGCCGGAGGACGAATACGACGTCCACGGTGCCGGAGCCATGCGCTCCGACCCCATGGTGGGTGACCCGTCCTGTTACCGGGAGGGGGGCGGTCCCCAGAAGGACGCCATCCGCATCTACAACTACGTACGGGCAGTGCGTACCCTGGGGGCCCCGCGGCCGCCCCGGCACCACATATGACCGCCCGCGCCCAGCCACCGACCCCAGGAGACACGATGGACCCATCCGAAGCGGCCCCCGGCGCACCCGGTGCCCCACCCGTTCCGGGAGTCTCTGCCTTGCCGCCGGTCATCCCACCCTACCCTCATGACACCGAGCTCAGCGTCATCACCGTGGGTACCGGGAACCCGCATCCCAACCTGGAGCGGGCCAGCGCCTGCACCATGGTCCAGTATCGCGGCAAGTACTACATGGTGGACATGGGCAACGGAGCTCAGAACAGCATGCTGCGGGGGACCAAGGGGGCTTTCCCTACCCGTGACATCGCGGCTTTCTGTTTCACCCACTTCCATCAAGACCACACGAACGACTTCTTCGACCTTATGACCAACCGTTGGATGACGGGTGGCAGGGAAGTGACCATCGTGGGGCCGCCCGGCGCCGCCGCCCTGCACGAGTTCTTCATCACCTTCTTCCACGACGACTTGTGCTACCGGATGCTTCGGGAGCTGCGCCAGGGGAAAGACGGCACCGGGGTGTTCGAGGGCGTGACGGTGAGGGAGGTGGTGGGAGCCCAGAGGTTCCGGCTGGGCGAGCTGCAGGTGAGGACCGCCAAGCTCACGCACACCATGTACGACCTGGGCTACCGCTTCGAGGCGGACGGAAGGGCAGTGGTGGTATCGGGTGACACGGCTTATGACGAGCGCCTGATCGAGCTGGCGAAGGATGCCGACGTATTGGTGGCCGACTGTGACGAGCGTTGGGGCGGGAACCCCGACCACACCATACCTGTGCTCGAGGAACTGGAGCCGCGGTATCGCCCGCGGGGTGAGTACGGCGGCGACTTCCGGGTGCAACCTCACGCGACCCTGCAGGAAGTGGGCGCGATGGCGGCGGGAGCCGGGGTGAAGCACCTGGTCATGACGCATCTGCGGGGTGGTCCGGTCGACGAGCAGGTCATCCGCGCCGGGGTGCGCGCGGCCGGCTTTGCCGGTCGCGTGACCGTGGCTTTCGACGGCATGGAAGTGGCGGTGTGAGGCGGGTGGTTAGCAGGCTCACCGTGCCGGTGGGCGCGCTCACTCTGGGCCTCGTGGCCGCGCTCGTGACTACTTCGTGCGGAGGTGACAAAGTGACGGATAGGAGAGACATAGGGCTGCCGTATCCCATCGTGGGTTCGGGGCAGACGGCGTGCTACGACGCCGAGAGGGAGATCGCGGCTCCGGCCAAAGGCGCCGACTTCTACGGCCAGGATGCCCAGTTCCCGGGCAGCCGGCCCAGCTACTCCACGAGCGCTGGTGGTCTGACCGTCACCGACAACGTCACCGGGCTGGTGTGGCAACGGTCTCCCGACTCGAACGGTGACGGGGTCATCGACAAAGCCGACAAGCTGAGTTGGGAAGAGGCACAGAGCTACCCCGTCCTTGTCAACGCCAGCAAGTTCGCCGGCCACGACGACTGGCGCCTGCCCACCATCAAAGAGCTCTACTCCCTCATCCTGTTCGTCGGCACCGACCCCAACCCCATAGCGCCCGACGCCAGCGGAGAGGTCCCCTTCCTCGACACGGAGCACTTCGCGTTCGCGTACGGCGACCCGGCCGGAGGGGAGCGGATCATCGATTCGCAATACGCGTCCAGCACCCTCTACGTCGCCAAGACCATGGGCGGCGACGACACCCTGTTCGGGGTCAACTTCGCTGACGGTCGTATCAAGGGCTACGGGCTTCACATGCCCGATGGGAGCGTCAAGAAGTTCTTCGTCCAGTTGGTGCGTGGCAACCCGGCCTACGGCAAGAACGACTTCGTGGACAACGGAGACGGCACAATAACCGACAGGGCCACCGGCCTGATGTGGGCGCAGGGGGACAGTGGCAAGGGCCTCGATTGGAAGGAAGCGCTGGCCTGGGCGCAGGAGATGAACGCGAAGAACTACCTGGGCCACAACGACTGGCGGGTGCCTGGGGTCAAGGAGCTGCAGAGCATCATCGACTACACCCGCTCGCCCGACACCACTCAGTCAGCGGCCATCGACCCGATCTTCAGTTGCACTCAGATCACGAACGAGGCCGGGCAGCCGGACTTTCCCTGCTATTGGACCAGCACCACCCACCTCGCCTCCGGTGGCCATGCCGACACCGCCGATTACCTGGCCTTTGGCCGAGCCATGGGCTACTTCAAGCCGGGCACCATGCCTGCCGACGCGGAGCTGGGGGGATCAGGCGGGCCCGGGGGCCCGGGCGCGGGGGGCCCCCCGTTGGGCGGCCCCCCGCCCGGCACCGCGATCGAGGGAGCCAGTTGGATGGACGTTCATGGCGCCGGCGCCCAGCGCTCCGACCCCAAAGTGGGGGATCCCTCGCAGTTCCCCTACGGACGGGGGCCCCAGGGGGACGCCATCCGCATCTACAACTACGTGCGCCTGGTGAGAGACGCAGGGTGACAAAGGCGCGAGCTGGTGATCCACCCGGCGAGAGAGGAGAGTGCGAGATGGAGGTGAGACGTCTGGGTGTGGCCGGCCCCGAAGTGTCTGTCGTCGGCATCGGCTGCAACAACTTCGGGACCCGCATCGACGAGAGCCAAGCCGCCGCGGTGGTGGACGCCGCCTTCGCGGTGGGCATCACCCATTTCGACACGGCCGAGAGCTACGGGGATGGGCGGTCAGAGGCCTTTCTGGGCAAGGCCCTGGGCTCCCGCCGGCGGCAGGCGGTGATCGCCACCAAGTTCGCGCCGCGCCCGGCCGGGGAGCCCTACGGGTCGGGCACGCTGCGGCGGCGCATCCTGGAAGGATGCGAGGGCAGCTTGCGGCGGCTGGGAACGGACTACATCGACCTGTACTACCAGCATCGCCCCGATCCGGCCGCCCCGTGGGAGGAAGTGTTGGAAGCCCTGGGCGAGTTGGTCGCTGCCGGAAAGGTACTGCATGTGGCCTGTTCGAACTACAGCGCGGCGCAGATAGAGGAGGCGGCGCGCGAAGCCGCCGCCCGCAAGCTGCCCGCCTTCACAGCCTCCCAGGTCCACTGGAACCTGCTGCACCGGGAGGAGGAAGCCACCCACATCCCTGCCTGTCGCAGGCACGGCATGGGCATCGTCCCCTACTTCCCCCTGGAATCGGGGCTGCTCACCGGCAAGTACCGGCCGGGTGCCTATCCGGAAGGCTCGCGGCTGGCGAAGGCGCCTCGCTTTGCCGAGTCGGCCACGCCGGAGAACTTCGCCTACATCGAGCGGCTGCGCGCATTCGCCGAGGAACGCGGCCACGCTCTCCTGGACTTAGCCTTCGGCTGGCTGCTGGCCCAGGACGGGGTGGCCACGGTGATCGCCGGAGCCACCACTCCCGCCCAGGTGGAGCAGAATGCCCGGGCCGGGCAGGCGTGGAGGCTCTCCCCGGCCGACATGCGGGCTGTTCCCGAGCGATGACCTGCCGGCGCGCAACCGCGGGACGGGCGGGCGGTCCTCGCCCAAGACGGTCCGGAGGCGCCGGGACAATGCCGGCCGGTCGCTTCGAACCCATCCTCTCCCCAGAACCAGGAGGTCACTGGTGAACCGATCGATCGCCCGCTACATCGTCGACACGCACTGTCACATCACCACCCTCTACCAGCCGGCTACCGACGAGGGCTGGGAGATGGTGGAGCGTGGAGAGTGGACGGGTCTGGACGCCGAGGTCAAGCCGTTCGACAACTGCTTCTTGACCCTCTACGACATGGACCGCTATGGGGTGGACATGGCCGTGCTGCTGCCCAGCATCCCCGGGACTACCAACGAGAGTCAGGCCAGGCTCGTGAAGCGCTTCCCTGATCGATTCCGGGCCTGCTGTAGCGATCAGCAGACCATGCTCAAAGCCGTGCGAGGCGAGCGGCCCTGGGCCTTCGCGGCTGCCCTGGCAGAGGTGGAGGAAGCTCTCAAGACCGGCTGGTTCGTCGGCATCGGCGAGTTCGCACCGGGGTCCTCGGCCCGCTGTCTGCAGGTGCCGGGAGCGCAAGGTCCGGTGAGCTTTGAGCAGCGGGTGGACGAGTGGGCGGCGCTGTGTGAGCTGGCCTCCAAGTACGATGTCCCCGTGCTGTGCCATGACCAGTTCATCCGTCAGCGCACGGGCGATTGGACCCTGACCGAGTTGCTGGCGAGAATCTCCTTGGAGAACCCCAAAGCCAAGATCGTGCAGACCCACGGTTGCGTCGAGGATGAGTGGACCCGAGGTTTGGACGCCATCCGGGAGATGTACTCGGTCGTCGCGGAGCTGCCCAACGTGTGGATGGAGACCGGCGGCTGGTGCGAGAGGCAGTTCGAGGTGGCCTTCGAGGTGGGCGTCAGTGCCGCTCGCCTCATGTGGGGGCACGACTACGGCAACGTGCCGCAGCATCTGGTGCGACGCGGGGTGGAGAAGTGGGGGCCTCCCATCAAGGCCCTCGAGTACCGCAACCACATGTCGATGATGATGTTCGGCTACGAGGGCTGGCCGGCCGTCCCCACCTACCAGCCCGACTTCTACGGCTGGGGCCTGCGCACCATCGACCGGGTGGGCGACTGGCTCACCCAGGACGAGATCAACCTGATCATGGGCGGCACCGCTGCCAAGCTGTACAAGCTGCCCGTGCCCCATCCGCGGATGTTCCCCGAAGGGCGGCCCGACATCTTCGGCAGCGGGGCGGCCGACAGTGTGCCCTTCATCCCGCGCGAGCAGATCAAGCATCCCGACCCGGAAGACCTCCGGATGTCGGGCAAGCCGAACAAGAACCTGATGCACTGAGGCAGCTGCGGGGAGATGACGGATGCCGGTCTCTAGGGTCGATTTGGACAAGTGCGTGGGGTGCGGCAGCTGCGTAGAGTCGTGCCCGATGGACGTGTTCCGGCTGGACACGACGGTGGAGTACCGTCAGGAAGTATCGCCGTGCAGCGCCGCCTGCCCGCTCGGCCTGCGGCAGCGTGAGTACCACTACCTCCTCAGGATGGGGATGGTGGACGCGGCGGCGGCCGCCCTGGCCGAGTGCCATCCTATGCCGGCCGTCACCGGACGGCTGTGCCCGCACCCGTGCGAAACGGACTGCAGCCGGGGCGCGCTGGACGCGGCCGTCAACATCAACGCTCTCGAGCAGTACCTCGGCGACCGTCTGCTGAGCGCGGCGGCAGGCGGGGCGGCCCTCCGCGGGCCGCGCGCCCTGCCGGGCCCCGGGGGCGTCCCGGCCGCGGCGCCATCAGCTCGGGCGGAAGGACCGGTGGCGATCGTGGGCTCCGGTCCGGCCGGCCTCTCCGCCGCCTACTTCCTGGCCCGTGACGGCGTCGCCGTCACCGTGTTCGAGAAGGACGACCGGCCCGGAGGTCTGCTGAGGACGGTCGTGCCGACGTTTCGCCTCCCGGCCGGTGTCCTCGAGGCTCAGATCAGCGCTTACCAGGTGCTGGGAGTGGAGTTCCGGACCGGGGTCCGGGTCGGTCGGGACGTGAGCGTCGACGACCTGTGGGCCCAGGGGTATCGCGCCGTGATCGCCGCCACGGGTGCGGCGAAGCCCGCCGGGCTGACCGCGCCGGGCGACGACGCCGACGGCATCGTCAGCGCGATGGACTTCCTAGCTGCCGCCAAAGAAGGTGCGACTTGCCCTCAAGGTGCAGCGCGTCCTGAAGGCGCGGCCCGCTGCGAAGGCGCGGCGGTGGCGGTGATCGGCGGAGGCAGCGTGGCCCTGGACGCGGCCCGCATGGCGGTGCGGCTGGGGGCCGCGAAGGTTGCCGTGGTCTGTCTGGAACGGCCGGAGCCTGGGACGAAAGACAGCATGCCGGCCCTACCCGAGGAGATCGACCAGGCTCGGGCCGAAGGGGTGGAGATACTTCCGGCACGGGGCGTGGACTCCTTCGTGGGGGACGGCGGCCGGGTGAGCGCAGTCAGGTGCGTCGAGTGCGTGAGCGTCCGCGACGAAGATGGTCGCTTTGCCCCGGTCTACGGCACCTGTGCCCTGCCGGAGACGGTCGCGGCCGACCTGGTGATCGTGGCTACGGGCCAGGTGCCCGACAGGGAACTCGTCCCGGGCGGCTTCTCCACCGACCCGAGGGGGTACATCGCGGTCGAGGGGGAGACGGTGATCGCCGGCCCCGGTCTCTTCGCAGCTGGCGACGCGGTCACAGGCGCTTCGACCGTGATCGAGGCCCTCGCCGCCGGCAGGAAGGCGGCCGAAGCCGCCGCCCGATACCTGCGGGGTGACGAGAGCTGGAAGGGTGGAGGAGCTCCGCCGGTCGTCGCGTCGCTTCCGAATGACAGGTTCGAGACGCTCCCCCGGGTGGAGCGGGCCGTCCGCCCGGCGAGCGAGCGGCGGCGGGACCTGCTGGAGGTGACCGCCGGGTTCTCCACGACCCAGGCCATGGCCGAGGCGGAGCGCTGCCTCACCTGCGGCAGCCGTTCGCGGATCGCCTACCTGGACGACTGCCAGGTCTGCAGGCTTTGCCAGAAGTACTGTCCGACCGAGGCCATCGAGGTGACCGAAGGCCAACTGCTGGGCTCGCTGCACGGCTGGGACGTCGTGCGGTTGGGGCGGTGACGGGGCATGGCTAGCGGCCCGAGCGGCAGCCGGCACGTGAGCGGTCCCCGCGAACCGGCACTGATCACCCTCCAGACCGACGTCCTCGTTGTCGGTGGGGGCTTCGCCGGCTGCTTCGCCGCTATCAAAGCGCGCGAAGCCGGGGTGGATGTCGTCATGGCCGTCAAGGGCCGCACCGGACGGTCGGGGCTGACCCCCTGGGCCAACTCCTGGTTCGTCTTCCATGACACCCGGGGCGTCACCCGCGAGCAATATCTGGAACAGTTCGTGCTGTCCGGCGAGTACCTGAACAACCTGGACTTCACGAACCTGCTGATAGACGAAGCATATGACCGCTACCTGGAAGTCACCTCCTGGGGCGCCCAAACCGGCCGCACCCACTACTATCAGCCCGGCACGGTCACCCGGTCCATCGAGGTGGTGGGCTCGGGCGACGCCATGCGCAGGCAGTCCGTGGCGAGCGGCGTCCGCCTGCTCGAGCGGGTGATGATCACCAGCCTCATCAAACCAGAGGACAAGGTCGTCGGGGCCATGGGCTTCCACCTGGAGAGCGGGCAGCCGTACGCCGTCCTGGCCAAGGCTACAGTGATGGCGGCCGGTCCGGCCTCCTTCAAGCCCCTCGGCATGGGCTACTTCTGCAGCTCGGCCACTGCCGACGGCGACGCCATGGCCTACCGGGTGGGGGCTGAGATCTCCGGCAAGGAGTTCAACGATGCCCACCCGTCCCGACTGACTAACCCTATGGTGGAGACTGAGCCTATGCGCATGCAGTCGGCCACCGAACTGGGCGGCGGACCGCCCGGCGCGCCCGGCCCCGCCGACAAGGTGGACGGCCGGCGTCTGGGGCTGCGCATCGGGTCGGCGCACGGGGTCCATACCGGCGGGCTTCCCCTTGACACCCGCTACGTCGCCCCTCCCGGAGGCATACCAGGAGGCAGCGGAGAAGGCGGCGAGCCGATGGGCCCCTTCGTGGACTCCGCGGGTTTCTCCACTCCGGGGATGTCCAATCACAAGGGCGAAGGCATCTTCCCCCATGATCTCTCGGGCGCTTCGAACGTGCCCGGTCTGTGGGCCGCCGGCGACGCTCTCTGCTCCATGCAGAACGGTGCCGGATATGCGGGCTTCGGTTGCTCCTGCGCCGGCTCCGCGGTCCAGGGGGCCCGAGCGGGAAGGGCGGCCGCCGGGCAGGCAGGCGGCGAGGCGGCTCCGCTGGTCGACTCCGTGCTGCTCGAGACCATGCGCAGGGAGATGCTGGCGCCCCTGACCAGACAGCGCGGATTCTCGCCCGCCTGGGTGACCCGGGTCATGCAGGGCATCATGTTCCCGTACTACGTGATGTACGTGAAAGAGAAGAGCCGGTTGGAGGCCGCCCTCAGCCAGATCACGTATCTGGAGGAGAAGTACGCTCCCCTCCTCAAGGCGGAAGACCCCCACGATCTGCGCTCGGCGCACGAGACCCGCAACATGCTTCTGAACGCCGAGATGAAGCTGCGTGCGGGCCTTGCCCGGGAGGAGAGCCGGGGGACCCACTACCGGGAGGACTTCCCCTTCCGCGACGACGACAAGTGGCTCTGTTGGATCAAACTGGTGGAGCAGGACGGGCGCATGCACGTGGTGAAGCACCCGATCCCGGCGGAGTGGCATCCCCACCCGGCCCTCGGCTACCGGGACAAGTACCCGGTGGAACTGCCGGGCGAAGACGAGTACTTGGCGAGGCTCGGACTCCGGCCCTAGCCCGCCGGCTAGCGCATGCGCATTCCCTCGAGGAAGGTCTTGTTGATCTCGTAGCCGGAGCGGTCCCCGATGATGAGAGCGTCCCCGCAGTGCGGGCAGATGGCGGTGCGGTCTTTGTGCCTCTCGGGGTGTTCCGCCGCGTCGACCTCGTCCTTCCACGCCGTGACCTCTTCGGGCGTGAATGTCGCCAGGCAACTCAGGCAACCACACGTCCCGCTGGATAGGATCTCCTGCTCGTTGTGCTGGGTGTGCTTCGTCACCTTCTTGCGGCTCCACCGGAACATCGCATCCATCCTTTCCAGGCGCCGGGACTCCGTCCCTTCCCCTGTGATTGTATCATCTAACGCTACAATGGTATCATCTATCGAGACACAAGCTGTGCTAAGGTTGGGTCTCAAGGCGCCGGCGGCACGATGTGAGTGAGTATGGCGTATCGTCATGTGATACGTTGAAAACGTTGACAGGCGACGAGACAACGGGCGGGACAGCCCAGGCGGGGGTCGATCAAGAGCATGGCCGAGAACGCAGCGAGCCGGCGCCGCCGGAGGCAGGAGGCCGAATCCGACGGGGGCTTGGGCGGCTCCGACGACCAGTTCGTGGTGAGAGCTCTTTCCCGTGGACTCCGAGTGCTCGCCCTCTTCAATGTGGACCACCCCGAGTGGAGCCTCAACGAGTTGGCCCGGACCACCCACCTCCACAAGGCGACCACCTATCGCATGACCCGCACCATGGAGGCAGAGGGCTTCCTGGTGTTCGACCCGGACACGGGCAACTACCATTTGGGCCCGGCGGTGATCCCCCTCAGCTATCTGGCCCAGAAGCAGTCGGAGCTCGAGAGGATGGCCAAGCCCTTCCTGGAACAGCTGGCGGCCGAGACCGGGGAGACCGCCAACCTGGCGATAGAGACCGAAGGCACCTTCATCGTCATCGGCAGCGTCTTGACGTCGCACACCTTCAAGCCGCAGTTGCCCATCGGGAGGGTGCTGACCGACCTGTCCAACGCCCACGGCAAGTTGTTCGTAGCCCTCAAACCGCCCGAGGAATGGAAGAAGTTCCTCAGCCGTCCGCAACCACAGCTCACCCCCTATTCGCTCACCGATCGCAAGCAGGTGGAGGCCGAGCTGATCCGGGTGGCCCAGGAGGGCGTCGCCTACGACATGGAAGAGCATGGGCTGGGAGTGTGCTCGGTGGCGGCCCCGGTGAGGGGCCCGGGCGGGACGGTCATCGCCACTATCTCGGTGGTGGCGCCCAAGGAGCGTTTCGGGCCGGTGGAGAGGCGACGTTTCACCGAGGCGGCGAAGCGCGTGGCCGCCGAGCTCTCGGCCTACCTCGGCTACTCGGGGGGATAGGCCCGGTCTGTGCCGGGCCGGTCTGCCGCCGGCAGCACCTCGAACCCTTGTTCCGCGAAATGCCGGTCGAGGGTGAAGGCGGTGCGGAGGCCGAGGCGACGCATCAGGACGAAGCCGGCACAGTCGACCAGGGTGAGATCGCGCCTGCCTGCCGCCAGCAGCCCCGAGACGGCTTGAGCGTGAAGGGACTCGTCTATCCACGTGATTCGGACCCAGGGGAGGACGAACGTGGTGAACGCATCGACGGCTGCGATGCCCAGGCGGCGTTGAAGCAAGGCCGTGGTCTCCACCAGCACGTAGCTGCCGGTATGCAGGGAGGCCTCCCCGCCCAAGAGCTCTTCCCAGGCCCGGGCGGCCGCTTCGTGTGCACGGTCGTCGGCATCGAAGACCGCGTAGAGCGCAGACGTGTCGAGGTAGACGCCGGTCAGAGCCCCCGCGCTCACGAGGCCCCCTTCGGCGAGGTCGCGGAAGGCGACAGGGGCGCGTAGGCCTCGTCGAGGTAGTCGTCGTGGCGCGAGGCGACGTCGTCGAGCCCGGAGCGGAACCGCCCGACAACCTTGAGGGCTTCGAGCCGGTCGGCCGGCCGCTGGCCGGCCTCGGCCGACACCGCGAGGTAGCGGTCGATGCTGCGGCGGATGATCTCGGCGGTGGAGACGCCCGCCCTGCGGGAGACCTCACGCAGGCGCGCGCTCTGTTCCTCGGTGAGCTGGATCTGCGTGCGGATCATGCCTCGTCCCCCCGCGCGGCGCACCGGCGCTACCCCGGCGCCCGCATTGATTACAGTGTAATCATATACGCCTGATATGATAACACTCGCGGGCGCTCCAGAGACCTGCCTAGAACTCCTCGAGGGGCACGTTGTACTCTACCGAGGTCAGCGTGAGGTCGGCGTAGGGGAGGTCGCCCTGGGGCAGTCTCCACACGGCCTGGCCCCGCACCGGGAGGTAGAGGCCCGCCGGCGTGGCGTACTCGCTGAAGGGTGTAGCCCAGGTGTCGAGGCTGTAGGAGCCGCGGTCCTCGCGGTAGCGCTGGGTGACGAAGTCGGTGGGCCGCCCGGTCTCGTCGACGGTGAGGCGGGCGGTGACGCTCCGGCCCCGATCGGTGTAGGTGACGTCGAAGGTGTCGGTATCCACACCGCGCCAGGTGATGTAGCTGCTCAAAAAAGCGGTGGGGAACCACACCATCTCGTTGAGGTAGCGGACCATGGTGGCCTGGTCGAGCTGCTCGCCGCGGGCGTCGAAGATGGTGACGAGGCGGGCGGCCTTGCCGGACATGTGGCCGTGCCCGTCTTTGTAGGTGTCGACGCCGCGGAAGAGCCAGAGGCCGGACATCTTGAGGCGGGCCTTCCACTGGAACCCGGGCGGATCGGTGGTGTAGACCTGCTCGGCTTCGAGGGGCAGCCAGGGTTTGTCTCGGCCCATGCGGAAACGGCCGCGCTGGCGGATCCGCACCGTGTGGATCCACGGTCTCCCCACGATCCCGGCGCGCTCAAGATACCGACGGGCCATCGGGGGCAGGCCGCCCAGCATCTCGGCGGTGACCAGGCGGGGGGAGGGAGGAGGCGTGATCACCGCTACAGCCTCCCCAGGTTGAAGCTGGTCAGTTCGCGCCAGTAGTAATCCAGGGGGGTCCACCACTCTTCCCGGCCGATGCAGCGGAAGTAGGGCGGCCGCAGGGCCAGGATGACGTCACCGATGCGGTAACGGGCCAGGATGGGCGTGGTCACCACCAGGCTGCCGCGTTCGCCGGGTCTCATCTCGTGGAGCATCTTGATGCCCGAACGGGTGAGGACTTCGAAGAAGAACAGGTCGTAGTTGGGTACCCAGGCCTTCTGCTCGTCGCGCTGCTGGCCGAACATGCCCTCGGTGGCGCCGTAGATCTCCCGGATGGCCACCGGCCCGTACATGGCTTTGAGCGCGGAGGCGTGACGGGTGTTGATGGCCGGGGTGCTGCCCAAGGTCATGATCTGGGTCTTCCACAGGTCCTTAGGGTAGACCCCGTGGCGCTTCTTGAGGTACCTGCCGAACTCCAGGGCGGTCTGGCAGACGCCCCCGACCAGGGTGACGTTCTCGCCCCGGCACCTCTCGATGGCGAGTTCGAAGCGGGCGTCCCAATCGGCGCGAGTGGTGCCGCCGCCCAGGGCGTCGATCTCATCCTGAGCCGGCACGGAGCGGATGGGGGTGGAGCGGGAGACGTGCTTGGTGTAGATGCCCGAACTGTAGCCGTAGTCCAGCTCCCGGTCGCCCACCCGGATGGTGCCGACGGTGGAGGGGAAGTTGAGATTGAGGTTGACGCCGGCGAAGAGGTCGAAGCGCTTGGTGGCGGCGACGTAGGCCATCATGGCCCGGCCGGCGCTGACGCGCAGGCCCATGTCGGTGGGAGTCATGGGGATGAATTTCGACTCGCCCTCCACCGTGCCCCGGGTGATGGCCCAGCCGATGGGGTCTTCGCACAACAGCAAGCGGGTCTCGCCGGCCATCACCGCCTCGATGAGCGGCTTGTAGTCGTCGTAGGTCATTACGGGGAAGGCCCTGCGGTAGGCGGCGGCCAGGGCAGCCAGCCCGGCGGAGGTGTGGGGCCCGGCCGCAGCGGTGGCCACGAGGGCGCCCAGGCGGGCCGGCGAGAAGGCGTCGCGCCCGGCCGGCGAGTCTTCCGGGGCGCTGCCGCTTGGGGCGGTCCCGCCGGACTCGGCTGCGGCTTCGCCGCCGCCAGCCACCGCGGCCGCTCTGTGGTCGGCCCCATAGCCGGTGCGGGCGAAGTCGGCCAGGATACGGCGCAAGACCGCCTCCTGGGCCCGCACCGGGTCGGCCACCGCCTCATGCCAAGGTTGAAGTTGGGCCCGGAGGGCCTGGGCCATGGCCTCGAGCCTGGGCGGCGCCGCCCGGGCGCCGGCGCCGCCGGCACCAGGTCCAGTGGGTGATGCGGTCTGTTCCATGTGCGCTCCCTGGGTCGTCGCCAGACCGAGTCGCCGGCGCCGCTGCCGGCGGCGGCTCGATGGGTGTGTCCGGGCCCGGCTCGCCGTCCCGTTTGTACCACATTGTTCGACCACAGGGCGAAGCGTCGCGAAAAGGACAAGGCCGGCGGCTGGTCCGGCCGGGGCCCCAGCTCCGGCCCGCGCCCCGGCCCGCGCCCCGGCCCCGGCCTGCGCCCCGGCCCCGGCCCGCGCCCCGGCCGCTCAGCGTTTGCCGCTGCGTTCGGGCGGGCACACTACTGCACCAGGAGTCTGCGCCGAGCCTGGGCGTGTCGAAGGGCCCGCCGTGCGGCGCAGGGAAGTGCGATCGCGAAGGCGAGGTGGATGATGGCTGGTCTAGGCGACATCAAAGCTGCGGCCGTCCTTCGGGCTGAGGACTACCAACGGGCCAAGCGGTTCTACGTCGAGACGCTCGGTCTCAAGCTGGACCTGGAGCTCAACGAGCCGATGCCCCAGGGCATCTTCGCGGCGGGGGAGGGCACGACCTTCATGGTCTACGAGCGCCCGGGGATGCCGGCGCCTCAGAACACCACCCTGAGGTTCGTGGTCTCGCCCGAGCGCTTCCCCGAGGTTGTGGCCGACCTGCGGGCGAGAGGGGTGGTCTTCGAGGAGTACGACCTGCCCGCGATCGGGCTCAAGACCGTGGACGGCGTCGCCGACTACGGGGGTTGCCGGGTGGCCTGGTTCAAGGACACCGAGGGCAACATCCTGAACGTCTGCGCGATGTAGGGCGGGGGGCGTCGGGGCACGAGCGGCCTCTCGGCAGCCGGTGTGGGATAATGTGCCGATGCGCAAAGTCCATGAATACACGGTCTACCCGCACATTCCTCCGCGCCTTAGCGGTCTTTGGGAGTTGGCGTACAACCTACGGTGGACCTGGAACTCCCGGGCATACGACGTGTTCGAGCACCTCGACCACGTCATGCTGGAGAAGTGCGGAGGCAACCCGGCCCTGCTGCTGAGGCGCGTGTCCGCCGAGCGCCTGGAATGGGCGGCTGAGGACGCCGCCTTCTTGGCCCACCTCGATGAAGCGGTCGACAGTCTCCACCGCTACCTGGACGAGCCGGTCTGGTTCGAGACGCACCACCCCGAGGCCAAGGATCTCTGTTTCGCCTACTTCTGCATGGAGTACGGTCTCACCGCCTGTCTGCCCATTTACTCCGGCGGGCTGGGCGTGTTGGCCGGCGACCATCTGAAGGCGGCGAGCGGTCTGGGCATACCCCTGGTGGCGGTCGGCCTCCTCTACAGCAAGGGCTACTTCGTGCAGAAGCTCGACGACGAGGGATGGCAGCGCGAAGAGTACCGGGCCAACGACTTCACCACTCTGCCCATTCTGCCCGTGATGAAGGGCGAAACCTGGCGTCTCCAGGCCTCGCCGGCCGCGAGCGGTCCGCCGGTCCCGGCTCCCTTGGCTGCCGGCAGACCTGCCGATGGCGAACCGCTCAAGGTGTCCCTGGACATCGGGGGGCGGACGGTCTGGGTCCGGGTCTGGCGGGTGCAGGTGGGCCGGGTCAACCTCTTCCTGCTCGACACCCTCCTCCCCGAGAACGACACCACCGCCCAGGCCATCACCGGCCAGCTCTACGGCGGAGGCACCGAAGACCGGCTGGCCCAGGAGATGGTGCTCGGCATAGGGGGAGTCCGGGCCCTGCAGGCACTGGAGGCTCACCCGTGCGCCGTCCATCTCAACGAAGGGCATGCGGTGTTCGCCAGCCTGGAGCGCACCAGGAGCCTGATGGAGGCGGGAGGACTGACCTTCTTGGAGGCCCGCCAGGCCACGGCCGCGGGCACCCTGTTCACCACGCACACCCCGGTGCCGGCCGGATTCGACCTCTTCTCCAAGACCCTCATCGACCATCACCTGGGGCCGACTCTGAAGGAACTGGGTCTCGACACCGAGCACTTCATGCGCATGGGCCGGGTGAACCGGGACGATCCCAACGAGCAGTTCAACGTGGCCGTGCTGGCCCTGCGCCACGCCCCCCGCCGCAATGCCGTCAGCCGTCTGCACCGGCGGGTGAGCGCCCGCATGATGCAGCCGGGCTGGGTGGATTTCCCCCGGGGGGAGATGCCCATCGAGTCGGTCACCAACGGGGTACACACCAAGAGCTGGGTGGCGGCCGAGATGGAACAACTTTTTGACCACTACCTGGGTCCGCGCTGGCGGGAAGACGCTTCGGCCAAAGAGGCCTGGCAAGAGGTGGAGCGCATCCCCGACATGGAGTTGTGGCTCACCCACTCCCGCCTGCGCGAGCGGCTGGTGGCCCACGCGCGCGAGCGGGTATGGCTGCAGTCGCGCGACAAACGTGCCGGCGCCGGTCGCGGCCCCGACCATGAACCGCCTCTGCGGCCCGACGCCCTCACCATCGGTTTCGCCCGTCGCTTCGCCACCTACAAGCGGGCCAACCTCCTCTTCCGCGACGTGGCCCGGCTCAAGGCCATCCTCACCGACCAGGCCCGGCCGGTCCAGGTCATCCTGGCGGGAAAGGCTCACCCCCGGGACGGGGCCGGCAAGGATTTCATCCGAGGGATGTTGGAGATCGTCCGGCGCGAGGGTTTGGAAGACCGGGTCGTGTTCCTGGAAGACTACGACATCGGCAAGACCTCGCTGCTCGTGCAGGGCGTCGATGTGTGGCTCAACAACCCGCGTCGCCCGTACGAGGCGTGCGGCACAAGCGGCATGAAGGTGGTGCCCAACGGGGGTCTCAACCTGTCGGTGCTCGATGGTTGGTGGGCCGAGGCCTACCGTCCGGGCGTGGGCTGGCAGATCGGAGGGGGGCAGGAGTTCGCCCACGCCGACTACCAAGACGAACACGACGCCGAGTGTCTCTACTCTCTGTTGGAGCGGGAGATCGTGCCCCTCTTCTACGAGCGCGACTGGGAGGGGCTGCCCCGGGGATGGGTGAAGATGATGAAGGATTCCATCCGCATTCTGGCCCCGGCCTTCTCGGGCGACCGCATGCTCAAGCAGTACACCGAGCGCTTCTACATACCCGCAGCCCAGCAGTATCAGAGACTCGCCGCCGACGGCTTCGCCAAAGCCAAGGAGATCGCGGCCTGGAAGCAGCATGTGCGCGAAGTGTGGTGTGAGGCCAAGGTGACCGGAGTGGTGGAAGACCTGCCGGTGGCGGCCGCCGCGGGCGGTACTGGCGGTGGCGCGCAACCGGGCCCGGCCGGAGCCTCTCAGCCCGGCGCGGGCGGCATCGTGCGGGTGGCCGTGGGCGAGCACATCCCCATCACGGCCAGGGTGCGCCTGCCCGGCCTGCGCCCGGCGGACGTCACGGTGGAAGCCTTCTACAGCGCCCTGCGCCCCGACGGCACCCTGCGGAACGGCCGGGCCGTGCCTCTGGAGTGGGCGGGGGAGGAGAACGGCGAGCACCTCTACCGGGGGGCGGTGCCGGCCCGTTCCTCCGGGCTGCACGGCTATTCGGTGCGGGTGCTGCCCCGCCACGACGACGTGATGGTGCCGGCGGAACTCCCGCTCATCGTGTGGGAAGACGGGTAGGGCCGGACTCCTTCCTCTGCAGCACTCTGTAGCAGGTCGATTCGGATCGAGTGACCCCACCTCAGTTCGTCATGCTTGACAAACTACTGGTTGACAGTTAGTTTATTGCCGCAGTGCCTCCTTGAGCGCCCGCGAGAAAAGCGACGTACCTACCCTCCCGGGCCGCCACGACCGAGATAGGAACGCGACCGATGAAGACATGGCACCTTGTCATCGATGTGGCCCTGTGCCAGGGCTGCAACAACTGCTTCATGGCCTGTAAGGACGAGCATGTTGGTAACGACTGGCCCGGCTATTCCCGACCGCAGTCGGAGCACGGCGAGAAATGGATCGAGATCCCCTGCAAAGAGCGAGGGCAGTATCCGTTGATAGACGTGGCCTACCGGCCGACCCTCTGCAGTCACTGCGCTGATGCGCCCTGCGTCGGCCGTTCCGGGGGAATCATCAGCAAGCGGCTGGACGGCATCGTGCTCATCGATCCGGTGAAGGCAGCCGGGCGCCGTGACCTGGTCGAGGCCTGTCCTTACGGCATGATCGTCTGGAGCGAAGCGAGTTCCTCCCCGCAAAAGTGCACGCTCTGCGCGCACCTGCTGGACACCGGCTGGGGCACGCCCCGCTGCGTGCAGGCGTGCGGGCCGGGCGCACTCTCCATCGTCTGCGAGGATGATGAAACCTTCGCTGTCCGCGCGGACGCCGAAGGTCTCCAGACCCTTCATCAGGGCGGCCCCGTTCGCACCGGCGTCTGCTACAAGAACCTACTCCGCTATGACTCCTGCTTCATAGCGGGGAGCGCCGCCGTGAAACGGGGCGCGGTGGTCGATTGCGCGGCCGGAGCCGCGGTCACGCTGCGCAAACGCGACGCAGGGGCCCTGGCCTCGGCAGCCGGCGCCACGCTGGGTACCACCGTCACCGACGCTTTTGGAGATTTCAAGTTCGATGGTCTGGAGCCCGAGTCCGGAGACTACGAGGTCGAGGTGAGACTGGACGGAGGGGAACAGGCCAGGATGGCCGCTACCTTGGGGCGCAGTGTCAACCTGGGCGTCATCATGCTGGAGCCAGGTGTGGACCAAGCCCTCGGGAGTGAGTCCTGATGGCCGGCGGCTTCGTCGACAGGGCCCGCTTCGCCGTCACCACCTGGGGCATGGCTCAGCTCATGCGCGTCCAGGCGCGGCGCTACCCCGAGGTGCGTGAGTGGCTGGCCCGGGAGGACCTGGTGGCTCAGGTCAAGATCCGTGACGACTCTCAGGGGCGCTGGTACGTCTTCCACAACGGCAAGGTGACCTCCAGGCACGGCATCCATCCCAAGCCCGACGTGCTCATGTCCTTCCAGGACGCGGCCGTGGCCGCCCGTATCCTCCGGCCCAAGCGCGATCAACTGGAGTTCCTTTCCGCGGCTAAGACCTTCCAGCTGGAGGTGTCAGGGGCCGATCACCTGGTCACCTGGTTCACGACCACTCTCAGCAAGATGCTGTCGGCGGGGAACCAGTACGGGATCAAGATGAAGGACGGCACCGTCCGCTACACCAACAACTCCAACGGCGGCCCGGTATTCGTCTACGTCAAAGACGGCAGGATCGTGCGTATCACCCCGATGGAGTTCGACCGGTCCGACGCCGGGCCGTGGACCATCCGGGCCCGCGGCAGGGAGTTCTCCCCGCCCCACAAGACCACGGTCAGTCCGCATACGCTGTCTTGGAAGTCACTCGTCTACTCGCCCGATCGCCTGCTCTACCCCATGAAGCGCGTGGACTTCGACCCCCACGGCGAGCGCAATCCCCAGAACCGCGGTACCTCGGGCTATGTGCGCATCAGTTGGGACGAGGCCCTTGACTTGGTGGCCGCTGAGATCAAGCGGGTGAAGCGCGAGCACGGACCCGGCGCCATCATGAACGGCAGCGGTTCGCACCAGAACTGGGGAGCCATAGGCTACTGGCTCTCAGCCCGCATCCGCTTCTTCAACTCCATCGGCTGGACTCCCATCGTCCACAATCCCGACAGCTGGGAGGGCTGGTACTGGGGAGCCGTCCATCATTGGGGCCAGAGCACCCGGCTGGGGGGAGGCGAGACCTTCAGCACGGTGGAGGACTGCCTCCAGAATGCGGAGATGATCGTCTTCTGGTCGAGCGACCCCGAGTCCACCAGCGGGGTGTACGGCGCTCAGGAAGGCACCATCCGCCGGCGCTGGCTCAAGGAGCTCGGCATCCCCCTGGTGCACATAGACCCCTTTTTCAACCACACCGCCGGATGGATGGGGGGCAAGTGGCTGGCCCCCCGCCCCGGCACCGACAGCGCGATGGTGCTGGCCATCGCCTACGTGTGGATCACTGAGAATCTCTACGACAAGAAGTACGTGCACGAGCGGACCACCGGGTTCTGCACCTGGAAGTCCTACGTTCTGGGTGAGGATGACGGTATCCCCAAGACGCCGGAATGGCAGGAGGCCGAGACCGGGGTCCCGGCCAAGGACGTGCGGGCGCTGGCCCGGGAGTGGGGCAGCAAGAAGACCTACTTGGCGCCCGGCGGCTACGTGGGCTTCGGTGGGGCCTGCCGCACCGCCACCGGCACCGACTGGGCCCGAGGGATGGTGTATCTGATGGCCATGCAGGGCCTGGGCAAGCCCGGAGTGAACATGGGCTGCCTACAGCAAGGGGCTCCGCTCGACACCCGCTTCTACTTCCCGGGCTATGCCGAGGGCGGCATGTCGGGCGATCTCGACGCCACCGGGCTGTCCCTTCACATGTATCAACGCATGCCCCAGCTCGTGAGCATGAACTCGGTCAAGCAGGCGGTGCCCCGGCTCAAGATCCCCGAAGCCATCATGGACGGCCGCGCCGAGGGCTACTGGAGTGACGGCAAGACCATAGAGACCCAGTTCGGGCGGTTCAGCTACCCCGCTCCCGGCCACTCCCCGGTGAGGATGTACTACAAGTTCGGGGGCTCCCATATCGGCACCATGGTCGACACCAACCGCTACGCGCGCATGTATGCCTCGGAGAACCTGGAGTTCGTAGTCAACCAGTCGATATGGTTCGAAGGGGAAGCCAGGTTCGCGGACGTCATCCTCCCGGCCTGCACCAATTTCGAGCGCTGGGACATCGGCGAGTTCGCCAACCCCGGTGGCTATGCGGAGCACGCCTTCACGCAGTGCAACTACCGGGTGGCGGTGATGCAGCACAAGTGCATCGAACCTCTGGGCGAGTCGAAGTCCGACTTCCAGATCTTCCTCGAATTGGCCGAGCGTCTGGGACTGGGGAACGCCTTCTCAGAGGGAAGCAGTGAGATCGAGTGGTGCCGCCGTCTGTTCGAGGCCACTGATCTGCCCAGGGTCACCTCGTGGAAGCAGTTCCTGCGTAAGGGCTACTACGTGGTGCCGCCCCTACCCGAGCAGAACCGGGACCCGGTCTCTTACAACTGGTTCGCCGAGGACAGGCTCAAGGACGTGCCCGAGCTGAGTCCGCTGCCTGCCGACTACACGGAGGAGTGGCGCCGGGGTCTCCAAACCCAATCCGGCCGCCTTGAGTTCGAGTCGTCCAGCCTGAAGCGCTTCGACCCCGATGACCCAGAACGCCCCCCCATCATGACCTGGAGGGAATCGTGGGAGGGACCGCACACGACGGGGCTGGTGGAGAAGTACCCCCTGCAGCTCATCACCCCGCATCCGCGCTTCTCGTTCCACACCCACCACGACGGCAAAGGCGGGGCTCTCAACGATATCGGTGACCACCGGGTGGAGATCGACGGCTACCACTACTGGATCGCCCGCCTCAACCCGGTGGACGCCGCCGCCCGTGGCATAGGGCAGCATGATCTGATCCGCCTCTACAACGACCGCGGCGGCGTGGTCTGTGCCGCCGTCGTCACCGAGCGGGTGCGGCCGGGGTTGGTGCACTCCTACGAGTCGTCCGCCGTCTACGACCCCGTGGGACCGCCCGGGCGCTCCGACGATCGGGGCGGTTGCGTGAACATCCTCACGCCCAGCCGAATGCAGATCGAGAAGTCCCATGCGACTGCCGCCAACTCCTGCCTCGTCCAGGTGGAGAAGTGGAGGCCGCCCGCGTGATGACCGCCTTCGTCTCGGCCCTCTGCGTCCCGCCAGGGGGGTCGGCCAACCGGTGGTTGAATAATTCGGCGGCGGGTATATAGTTGTACGCAGGAGCAAGCCAGCCGAGCAACGCAGCCGGGGAGGGTGGTGGGAAGCGTGCGCAAGAGAACAGCATTCGCGCTAGTCGGCGGCCTGCTCGTGGTGGGGCTTGTCGCCGCCGTTCTTGTCGCGCTCATGGCCTCCAGCCCCGCCTCCGCCTACAAGGGGACCGCCCCGGTCAAGCTGGAGTCGTGGCGGCTGGTGCAGACGGCCGGCGGCGACTGGTACATCACCTTGTGCTGGGATACCGACGCGGGCCGGCCCCGCTACTACAACGTCTACTGGGAATACAGTGACGGCGCCTTGGCGGGGGAGACGCACAGGCTGAGCCCGCGCCAGATCAAGTCGGGCACGGCCGTGCTAGGTCCCTTCTCGGGTGAGGGCGTCAGCAGCTTCATGGCGGGGATATCCACCAGGGCTCACAAGACGAAGTTCTCCTCCGACAACACCCCGCCGCTCTACCTGGACGACTGAGCAGGGGCGGTCCCGGCGGCCGGTAGCCCGCTGGGTCCACCTCGCTGCTGCCGCGGCCGGGGCGCGGCCGGCGCCCCACATTCCACTTCCGTATCATTGGCCGCTGCTTCCCGGTGTGATACATGTATGGGTGCCCGCGTCCGGGCCGTACAGACGCACACTGACAAGGGGGAGCACGGTGTCACTCAAGTACAGAGTCTTTCTGCACAGCTATCTGGGCTTCAACAGCAACTCCACCCTCATCTACGGGGAGAAGGACGCGGTCCTCATCGACGCCTCTCAGTGCCTCAGCGACAGCCACCGCATGGCCGCCGAGATCATCCTCAGCCGCAAGAACCTCACCCACATCTACGTGTCCCACTTCCACCCCGACCACCACTTCGGGCTGGAGGTGCTCCACGCCGCCTTCCCCCAGGCCAAGGTGGTCGCCCTGCCCACCGCGGTGCACGACATCGTGTTCACCTCCAGCGACAAGGTGGACATGTGGGCTATCGACCGCTTCGGCCCCGATATCCCGGCCAAGACCTTCATCCCCATGCCCCTGCATCAACCTCGGCTGGAGCTTGAGGGTGAGGAGATCCTGTTCTACGACGACCTGGAGGGCGACAGCATCCACAACTCCATCGTGTGGATCCCCTCCATCAAGGTGGTCTGCGCCACCGACGTGGCCTTTCACGACTGCCATCTGTGGCCCATCGAGAGCAACGTGGAGCGGCGTAAGAAGTGGCGCAAGGACATCGCGAGCATGTTGGAGTTCGACCCTCGCATCATCATTCCCGGCCACTGCGACGCCGCCAAGATCCAGATAATGGAGGAGGTGCAGGAAGACACCTCCCGCACCTACCTCGACTGCGTCAAGTGGTCCATCGACTACCTCGACAACTACGAGGACGTCTACAACACGGCCAAGACCGGGGCGGAGATGGTCGACATGATGTTCGAACGCTACCCCACGGTCAAGGCCGAGGACTTCGCCATCCACTGGCAGGCCCGTCTGCTGTTCCCGAAGAGCTCGCCCGACTGGCTCACGCCGCTGCCGGGCAAGCCGGGAGAGATCTTTCTGAACCCCTCCGGGGGTTACGACGGCGACCCGCCCAAGGAATAGGAGGCGACGGACATGCAGCTCGAAGGTAAGGTGGCCCTCGTCACCGGTGGAGGCACCGGCATCGGCGAGGCGATAACCCGGCGTTTCGTGGCCGAGGGCGCCAAGGTGTGCATCACCGGGCGGCGGCAGGAGATGCTGGAGAAGGTGGCGGCCTCGCTGCCGAAGGGGAGCGTGACCATCCACGCCGGCGACGTGTGCGACGACGCCTGCACCATGGGGATGGTCGACACCGCCCTGGCTATCAACGGGCGCCTCGACATCCTCGTCAACAACGCCGCCATCGGCCTGGCCGGTACCATCGTGGAGATGGACTCGGCCACCTGGCGGCAGATCCTGGAGGTCAACCTCACCGGCCCGTTCCTCACCATGAAGGCGGCCATCCCCCACATGATCGAGCAGGGGGGCGGCTCCATCATCAACATCTCCTCACTGGCGGGGGTGGTGTGCGTGCCCGGGTCGCCTGGCTACTGCGCCACCAAGGCGGGGCTCATCCACCTGACCAAGCAGGTGGCCCTCGACTACGGCAAGCACCGGATCCGCTGCAACGTGGTCTGCCCCGGGCCGGTGCGGACCGAACTGCTCGAGTTCAACTTCATCCCCATGGCCGAGGCCCTCAACACCGACCTGGACGACGTCTTCCGGCGGGTGCCCAAGAATGTGCCCCTGCGCCGCATCGCCGCCCCCGAGGAGATCACCGGCGTGTGCACCTTCCTGGCCGGCGACGAGTCGTCGTTCATGACCGGCTCCACCCTCATCATCGACGGCGGCACCCACATTGTGGACGCCTTCGCCCTGTCGGTGGGGGAGATGGGGCTGAACTGGGGGTAGGAAGGCGAGGCAGCGGTCCGAACTTATGCGCTCTTTATGCCAGCGGGGGTACTATCACGCTGCCCCCCTTCTTGAGCCCCACTCAAGATTGACGAAGGCCTCGGAGGTCCCTCCCCGGGGCCTTCCCCCTTCTGAGGGCCCCTCTGAGAGCCTACTCCAGCGCGAAGAACACCGCCTTGTCGTCGGGCGCCAGGGCCTCGGTGAAGAGCCGGAGCAGGCCGCCGGTGATCTCGGCCGAAGGCACCTCGAAGAGCAGATACCCGGTGACAGAATCGCCCGGCTCGGCGGCGCCCGTCTCGGCGAGCGGGTCGGGGATATCTCCGAAGGCCTCGTCGTAGGCGATGCCGCCGCTCCCCAGGAACTGAGCGAACACCTCATGGCTGAACCTGGCTGCGGCGGTCGCCGGTGCGGCGGTGCGAGTGGCTTGGAGCCCCACGAGCACGAAGTGGTTGCCGGGTTGGGGTGAGGGGTTGAACTCGCTGTGGTTGAGGACGATGTCGTCGGCGTCGAGGACGGCCTGGGTGACCATGACCTCCCAGGGCCCCACCACCACCGCCTGGCCGAACGGGATGGGGTCATCACGGGTGCCGCTCGCGGGGGAGTCGGGCCCGGCGGTGCCGCTGCCGCTCCCGCCGGGGCCGCTCGGTGCGGTCGTGGAGGGCGCGGCCGTGGTCGAAGGCGCGGTGGACTGGGAGGGGGCGGCCGTCGTTGACGGGGTGGTCGTGGCGGCACTCGAGAGCGGGGCCGCGCTCGTCGGCTGGGCCTCGTCGGTGCCGGCGCATCCGGAGAACACGGCAGCCGACAACACGACCGCCACGAGCAATGCGCCGCCCAGCAGGACGGCGACCGCCGGTGGTCGCCCCGGCGGTCTGTGCGCCGCCGATGTTCGCGCTGCCGGTGGCCGCCGCCCCGCGGGGGGAAGCCCGCGGCCGGGGCCGGCGCCATGGATCCAGCCCCTTTTCACCGCAACTCCATCGCGGTTCTCACCCCTAGTCGTGGACCGGCTCCCGTAACGGCAGTTTGATCAATGCGGCCGTGAAGATGAGGGCTCCCAACCACAGCAGCCCTAAGGCTACCACCCATTCCACCCAACTGGGGTAGTAGAACTGGGTGAGGGTGAACGACGAGGTCCCCACCGGCTGGGCGGTCCCAATGGCCACCCCGGGCGGATCGGAGATGGTCGCGTACGACAGCCCGTTGAGGACGATGTTGAAGCGGTGGACGAAGATGCCCACCACCGCCAAGACGGCGGCCATCGCCGCCCAGCTCATGTTCAGTCGGCGCCGCGGGCCGACCAGGATGGCGAAGGGAATCACCAGCCCCACCACCACCTCGAACCAGAACAAGGGCGCGTACGGGCCGGTGAGCAGCCGGGCCATGGGATCGGCCTCGAACGCAGCCCCTGGGAAGAGGGCGGTGAGCATGTCGCTGAACACCAGGAAGGCCTCCACCACCAGGAAGACCAGGAGCAGTTTGCCCAGGTAGGCGACGAGACTGTCGGGGAAGAAGATCCTCTTGACCCGGCGGGCGACGAGGGCCAGCAATACCATCAGCCCCGTGCCCGACACCAGTGCCGAGCTGATGAAGAGCGGGGCCATGATGGCGGTGTACCAGAAGCCGCGGGAGATCTGCAGCCCGAAGATCCAGGCCGTGATGGAGTGGAGCAGGATGGCGGCGGGGAGGCCGATGGCGGCGAGCACCGTCTTCATCCGCTCGTCCCGGCGGCTGTCGGCCTCGTTGGAGCCGGTGCCGAAGGCCAGCCAGCTTCCGGAGCGGGCAGGGTCGGCCCGGGTGTAGACCCACACGTACAGCAGCGAGATGATGAGGTAGGCGATGACGATGACGATGTCCCACATCATGGGCGACGTGAAGTGTGGATAGCGGAACAGGTGCCACAGACGGTCGGGCCGTCCCATGTCGGGGACCAGGAAGAGCGCGGCCAGCAGCACGGCGACCGTCGCTTCCACCACCGCCAGGCGCACGATGGGCTTGAGCCGGGCGCCGCCGAACAGACGGCCGGCGGAGGCCACGATCAAACCTCCGGCGGAGAGGCCCACGAAGTACATGAAGAAGGTGATATAGAGTCCCCACATCACCGGGTTGCGCATGTTGGTGACGGCCAGGCCCTGGGTGAGCTGGTATATCCATACTGCGAGCCCGGCCAGGAAACCGGCGCTGATCAGCACCAACCAGATAAGCCTTGCGCGGGAGCGCTCGCCCGGCACGGCGCCCGTCGCCGGGTCGCCCACCGGTGGGGGTCCGGCCGAGGCGGAGACGGGGTCCAAGGCGGGACTCATGGCTCCAACCCCCTCTTGCGCCGCAACGGTAGATAGAACACCTGCGGGTCGGTGCCGCGTTCTTCGAGGATCTGGTAGCCGTCCCGGTCGCGGATGAGGCGGCTCACCTCGCTGTCGGGGTCGTTGAGGTCCCCGAAGGTGCGGGCTTGTCCCGGGCACGACCAGCAGCACGAGGGTATCTGTCCGTCGGGCAGCCTGTGGATGCAGAAGGTGCACTTCTCCATGGTCCCGACGGGACGGGGTTCGACCATGCCTGTCGGGAACGGCACCGGATACTCGGCTTTGCCCCAGTTGAACACCCGCACCCCGTAGGGGCAGGCCACCAGGCAATAACGGCAGCCGATGCACCGCTCGCCGTCCTGCACCACCAGGCCGTCATCCCGGGGATAGGTGGCGTCCACCGGGCAGACCTGGGTGCAGGCCGGGTTCTCGCAATGCTGGCAGGCCAGCGGCACCCAGTGCATGGCCGGGCGGCCGTGCTCTTCGTAGGGGGTGTCGAGGGCCTCGCCCACGGTGTTGATGCGGTTCCACCACATCCCCAGAGGCACGTCGTTCTCCGACTTGCAGATAACGCAGCACGACCAGCAGCCGATGCAGCGCTCCAGATCGACCACCATGCCCCAGCGGGGTGCAGCCGAGACCGGGCCGATCTCCCCGTAGGCCCGGGAGGCGGGAGAGAGCGCATCGATGGGCGAGATCTTGTCAGCCATGGGTCACCTCCCCGGTCACCTTGGCGATGCGGCAGCGGCAGTCCTTCCAGGCGGTGGAAGGGGCCCACATGTTGGGCACGTTGAAGATCTCATGGATGGGGTTGACCTCCGACGATGTCAGCTCGTTCACACTCTTTCCCCCGCCCAGCTGATCGCTCCACCAGCCCTCGAAGAGAGTGGCGGTACCCGGCAGGGCCGCTTTGGTCACGTGGGCCCAGGCCCGCACCGTGCCCCGGGTGTTGCTCATCTCCACCAGGTCGCCATCGGCGATCCCGTACTCCTCGGCGGTGGCCGGGCTGAGCAACACGGGTGCCCGCCCGCCGGTGATCTCGTTGAGCCAGGCCACGTTGGCGTAGCTCGAATGGATGCGCCACTTGGAGTGGGGGGACAAGAGCCGGATGGGGTACTCAGCGGGATCGTGGATCTCGTCGTCGTGGGGTGGCTTGTAGGTAGGCACCGCCTCCTTGAGTTCGAGGAAGCGATCCTGATCCTTATAGAACTCGATCCGCCGAGTGGGGATGAAGGCGGCCGTGGCTTCGAGCGCGGCCGGGAGAGACCGGGGCGGGAAGGGCATAAGCTCGTTCACCTGGCGCACGAAGGGCACGTCGGGGTCGGGCACCTTGAGCCGGACCGGCCCCGCCTTCAGCTGGTCGATGGTGATGCCCTCGGCGAAGCCGCCCTTGGCCAGGATGGCCTCGATGGCCTGTTCCTCGTCCATCTGGAAGTACTCTTCGTAGCCGGCCGGGTCGATGCGCTTGACCAGCTCCTGCCACATCCACAGCTCCGAGCGGGACTCTCCCCGGGGAGGGATGGCCGGCTGCTGCAGCTGCAGGAAGGGATGGAGCGGGGTGGCGGTGAGGTCGGTCTTCTCGTACCAGGAGGTGGCCGGGAGCACGATGTCGGCCCACTTGACGGTGTCGGTCATCTGGTGGTCCACCACCACCACCAGTTCGCAGCCCTCCAGGGTCTGATGGAGGCGGTTGACGTCCATCCCCTGGATGAACATGTTGGCGAAGCTGCAGAACAGAGCTTTCCAGCCGTTCTGGGGATAGGGGACCTTCTCGTTCATGGTCTCGGTCCTGCCCCGGGTGAAGTAGATGCTGGGGACCACCTTGGCCCGCTTGTCGCCGGCGTTCCACCAGGGAGAGACATCGACCCTCACCTTGTACTGCCCCACGTACACCGAGAAGCCGCCGCCCGACCGGCCCACGTTCCCGGTGAGCGAGGCCAGGAGACCGAAGGCGCGCCCGGTGAGGTCGCCGTGATACCAGTGATTGGCTCCACCCCCCATGATGACGGCGGCCGGGCGTTCGGCGGCGTAGGCGTCGGCCACCCGAGTGATCATCTCGGCGGGGACGCCGGTGATCTGGGAGGCGCGTTCGGGGGTCCAGCCGTCCAGCTCGGCGGCCACGAGGGCGAAGCCCGGGGTGGTTTCCACCTCCTTCCCGTCCGCCAGTCGCACGGTGAAGGTGCCCTCCAGAGCGGCGATGACGCCCTGCGGGATGCCCAGGCGGTCGGTGGTGATGACGACGGGGCGGTTCGTGGCCTCGTCCCAGGCCACGAACCGGGGGGGCGGCGGCGCGTCGGGCGACGGCGCCGCCGCCCCCGGCACCTCGGGGGCCACCCCTACCGGCGGCGCCAGGGCTCCGTAGCCATCCAAGCCGATACCCGCGGCCGGCCCGGGGTCGAGGGCCGTCCCCGGCGCCAGATCCTCGGCCACGAGGCGCTTCCCGGTGTCGAGCCGCACCAATAGGGGCGCGTCTGTGCATGTGCGCATGAAGTCCCAGTCGGCCTTGCCGGTCTCGATCACCCGCCGGCAGAAGGCCAGGGCCAGGGCGGTGTCGGTGCCGGGAGCTATCTGCAGCCAGGCATCGGCCTTCGTGGCCGTCGAGGAGAAGGTCGGGTCGATCACCACCAGGCGGGCGCCCCGCTCCGCCGCGTCCATGAGAAAGTGGGCGTCAGGGATGCGGGTCTCCAGCGGGTTGGCGCCCACCAGGAGCAGGAAGCGGCTGTTGGCCCAGTCCTTGGCCTCGTGCTCCGCGTTCTGCACGCCGAAGGTGATGGGCATGCCCATGGGCAGGTCGCCGTTGAAGTCGAAGCTGGTGCCGTGGGTCATGCCCAGGACCGCGCAGGCCCGGTAGTTCGCGCCCTTCTGGATGTATCCCGACCCGGGAACCTGGCCGAACACGTGGATGGTGTCCCAGCCCCAGGTGTCGCCGATGCGCTTGAACTCGGAGGCGATGCGGTCGAGCGCCTCCTCCCAAGAGATCTCGCGGAACTTGCCGGAGCCGCGCTCACCGTCGCGGATGAGGGGCTTGAGGATGCGGTCCGGCCCATGGACCAGCAGATGGTAGGAGACACCCTTCATGCAGCCGCGGGGGTTGTAGGCGGTGTCGGGGTAATCGGCGGCCTGTTGCACCTTGACGATATTGCCGTCGCGGACGAAGGCCAGTTGCCCGCAGGAGCCGGTGCAGTTGGGCGAGCAGGTGGTGCGGATCACCGCGTCCACGGGCAGCGAGGTGAGGGGATCGTCACGGCCGGCCAGGGCCCTCTGGGCGGCGCCGCCCAGGGCTCCGGTGACGGCGACGGTGCCGGCCACCGCGCCCGCCGCCTGAAGGAACTGCCGCCGGGAGAGCTTCATACGGCGGCCTTCCCGCGCGCGGCGGCCTGCACGGCCCCGCGCGCCCGGTCATCCTGGGGACAGCCTCCGGAGAGCAGGTGGTGGTCCGGCGAGCCGCAACGGGCACACACGGACGCGGAACCGGAGGAGCCGGGTTCAGGCCTGAAGACAGGGGCAGCCGCGGATACCGCCGCCACCGTCCGTCGCGACGCCAAGAGCAGCGGACTTAGCGCCGCCACCCCCGCGGCGATCAAGAATCCGCGTCGATCGACCTCCATCTGCAACCCCCTTTGCAGTCGAGCTCATGAATCCCGCCGGCCGGCAGAGGCCGTCGAACGGCTTCTGGACCCGGATTACCCGGAGATCGGTCAATTTAATCATACTATGACAGTAATCTATTAGAGCTTGCCACGCACGAGCGGGCGCTCCGCTGGTATCAGCCCCGATGCGGTCGAGGTGATCGGAGGGCTGCGCTGAGACCGGGCTACGGGGCTTCGGCGTCCGCCGGCTGTGTCTTCGGCAGCACCCCCTCCAGCACCAGCAGGAACAGCGACACCAGGATCAAGGCGATGCCCACGCCCTCCAGGCCCTCCAGGCGCTCGCCCGTCTGGATCATGGAGGCCGCGATCCCTATCACCGGCGTCAGCAAGGTCCCCATGCCGGCCAGCCCCGCCGGCAGCAGCTTGATCACGTACAGCCACAGCAGCCAGGCCAGCGCCGTGGCGACGAACACGTTGTAGGCCAAGGCTCCGATGAACTCCTCCGTCCACTCCACATGCGCCGACGGGATCACCAGCGCCACGATGACCAGGGGGATGGACCCGAACAGCATCTGCCAACCGCTCAGGTTGAGCACGTCGACGTCCGGCCCGCGCAGCATCTTCTTGGCCCACACTGCGCTCGCCCCCCAGGCCACGCCCGCGCCGATGGCCAGGAGCTTGCTCTGCAGGCTGCCGCCCAGGTCGGCCGGGTCGATGATCAGCACCAGCCCGACCACCGCCGGTCCCAGCGCCACCCACTGCAGGCGGCGCAACCGTTCGCCCAGAAAGATCCAGGCGAACAGCAGGCTCCAGAAGGGCATGGTGTAGACGAGGGCCGACACCCGGCCCACCGCGCCCTCCTCCAGCGCCCACATGAGCAGGCCGCTGGCCAGGGTGGTCTGCAGGAGGCCGAGCACGACCGTGGCCTTCCACCGGTAGGGGCGCACGGGGCGGCGGAGCAGCACCAGGGCGATGAGCAGCACCAGGGCCCCGAGGCCGAAGCGCAGGGCCGCGAAGGACCAGGTATCGGCGTACTGCAGACCGACCTTCATGACCACCCAGTTGTAGCCGAGGACGGCCGATTGGACGGTCAGCGCCAGGACGGCGTAGCGGGACTGGCTGCGGGTCAAGCGCCGGCCCCGCCGCAGCCCTCAGCGAAGTAGGGCACGCAATACGGCCCGTGGGGCAGCACGGCGATAGGCAGCGCCGGGTCGGCCGCCCGGGCCGCCCGCACAAAGGCGGCGATGTCGTCCACCGGCTCCATCCTGGCCACAGCCACCTCATCAACCGTCAGGCCGGCCGCCTTCACCAGCACCCGGGCCCGGGCCTGGATGCGGGCCTGCACCTGCACCTGCCACTGGTCGGGCAGCACCTCTTCGGTGGCGAGGATGCGGGCGTTGGCGAGGCGGATGTCCTCGTCGCGGCGCAGCAACCCCGTGTACATGGCTGCGTCAGGCAGACCGTTGCGGCATTCGGCGGCAAGGATGATCGTTCCTCCGTCGCTGACGATGCGCTCGGCCGCGGAGACACCCTTGACCGCCTGGTAGAGGTTCTGGTCGAGGGGATAGCCGCCGCTGGTGGTGATCACCAAGGGAAAACGGCGGTCGACCCGGCGCATGGTGGTGCGGCGGGCCACCTCGCACGCGGCTGCGTGGGCGGACCAGGGCGCCCCGGCGAAGGCGTGGGTGACCCGCTTGGCCGAGTCGAGCACCACCTCCAGGGTGAAGTGGGGCGGGCAGGTCTCGGCCACCGCCCGGATGGCGTCGTGAGCCGGATTGCCTTCGAGGATGCCCCAGGTAGCGTTGGGGTCGCCCACCCGGCGGCCGTTATGCAAGGCCAGCACGGTGTCCAGCGAGGCCAGCCCGGGGGAGACCAGTTTGGGGCCGCCGCTGAAGCCGGCGAACAGATGGGGCTCCACCAGCCCGGTGGAGAGGCGGAGGTCGGCCTCCACCCAACGGCGGTCGAGGTGTACGGGGATGTCGCCCCCGGCCCCCGGCGGAGAGACCGTGCCCAGCGCCACCTGCTCGGCCGCGTTCCGGCAGTCGTGGATGTGCACGGCGCAGCGCCGCAGCACCTCGTCGCCCAGCATCTCCCGGATGATCTCCGGCGGATCGGCCCGATGGGTGCCCGCGGCCACGATGACGGTCACGTCGAACGCGACCGGTGTGCCTGCCGTGGCATCGGCTCCGGCCGCATCCCCGGTTCCGGCAGCGGCCAGCTCTTCCAAGAAGGCGGCCAGCACCTCGCGGCGCGGATGGGGCCGGGTGCTGTCGCACACCGAGACGGCCACGCGGAGGGGAGCCGCCTGCGGCCCGCGGGAGCGCCCCCCGCCCTCGCGGGCGCGCGGCGCGTCGGTTGCCACCTGCCGCACCACCTCGGCCAACGGCGGCCCGGCCGCCGGCGCCCGCACGGCCCTGCGCAGGGCGCCGGCCAGGTCGGCGAGCGGCGGGGCGTCGGCCGGCCGGATGACCGCGCAGTCATCGGGCAGGTCGAGCGTGAGGCCGTCGGCGCCGTAGTCGAGAGTGATCTCCACGGGCAGACACGATACCAGGCGTCACCGCGATGGTCACTCCGGTGCTTCTCCGGCCAAACATACGATTCTCCACGTAGGCCCGCGCTGCCGGCTCGTAGGAATCTCCGCCCCGCCGCCGAATAACGGGTAACGCTGATTCTCACCAGGAGAAGATGCCATGGACACGCTCCTGAGTGACGATCGCGAGTGGGCCTGCACCCTCGCGCGTGAAGCGGCCGAGTCGGCCCGTCTGGCTCCGGCCTCGCAGAAGCTCCGGACCTTGCTCCACGACAACCGCTGCGGGCTGCAGAAGGCGTTCGGGCGCAGCGGCAGCCGTACCTATTCTCAGGCGGTGGCCCTGCTCGAAGCCTGGGACTTGGTCCTCGAGCGGCGCCGGGTGGCCTAGCCCGCTGGGTGGCCTAGCCCGCCGGCCGGCCCGCCTCGCCGGGCATCCTAATCCTGCGTGTACTCCAGCAGCTTGCCGTAGATCTTCACCGCATCGAACTGCCAGGAGAAGCCCCCGGACATCGCGTTCTTGGTACCAGTGGGCTCGATCTGCAGCACGTGGGCCCCGTTGGGCAGGAGGTCGCTGGTCCAGACCGTCCCCGGGAAGTGGTAGGGGTTGGCGTAGAGGTCCACGACGCCCACGGTCTGATAGTCGAGCTTGAGTCTGATCTGGCCGTTCTTGGGACCGATCGGGCAGAGCAGGCTGATCCGCTGGCCCGTAAAGGTCATCGAGACTCGTCCGCCTGAGAACGTGCTCTTGTATCCCCCGCCGCTGGCGTCGGCGTTGCTGTACTGCTCCCACGAACCGTCCCAATAGAGGAAGGGGTCGGTCTCCTGGTAGAGCCTCCAGGTGTTCACCGGTTGCAGGGAGATGTTGGTGGGTTTGACGATCACCATAGTGCTCGGAGACTTGGGCGGCTCGCTCAGGGTGCTGCCGGTGGGCGGCTCGCTCAGGGTGCTGCCGGTGAGTGTCTGCGTGGTGGCAGTGGCCGGCTCTCCCACGGTGGCATGGGTGATGGAGGCGTGACTGCTGGTGGCTTCTGTGACGGGGGCGGCTGTGGTCGCCGTGGTCGGCTCGGCGTCAGTCGGTGAGCCCGCTTGCCCGGGCGCGGTGGTCGTGACGGTGAGGCCGGCCCCGGTGCCGGAGGTGTCGGAGCCTGAAGAGCCACCGCAGGCGGTGGCGCCGAAAGCCGCCAGGGCGAGGACCAGGAACGTTGACACCGCGAAGAGCACGTGTGCCTTGCTCATTTCATCCCTCCTCGGCCCCGCCTTTCAGGGGACCATGTACCCCATCAACTCCACGGCATCCACGTTGATGGCGGTGCCGGTCGACGCGCTGTTCTTGGTCCCGGTCCATTCCACCAGGATCGTGTGCCACCCCAAGGGAAGCACGGCGCTGTTGAAGACTGCGCGTGACTCGGGAGAAGGGCGGTAGAGGTCGACGATGTAGGTGTAGGTGTCGTCGAGGGTCACCTTGGCGATCCCTCGGTCGGGCCCGGTCATCGCGTAGAGGGCGACCTGCGTGCCCTTGAAGTTGACTCGGAAGGCAGATTGGACCGGGGGATTGCACTGGCGGTATGAGATCCCTGAAGCTTCGGTCACCACGGCCCAGTCACCGCCCCACAAGATCAAAGGGAAGTTATCGGGGTAGTAGGTCCACATGGTGGGGAACGTCTCCGCCGTCATGGGGCTGAGGATCAGACTGGTGGTGGTCTCCCCGGGCGGCACTGGGGTGGCGGGCGAGGGCGGGGGCAGGGTGGTGGTGGTCGGGCCCGGACGGGCGTGAGTGGGCTGAGGATGGAGGGTTACGGAGGGGCCCGCCGTGGTCGGGTTCGGTGGCGCCGTGGAAGTGGAGTCGGTCGCCGCCGTGCTCTGCGAGACCTCGGCGACCGCCGAGGTCTCGGCGCCGTCCCCAGTGCCGGCGCTCCCAAAGGAAACGGAACAGCCACCGGTGAGGAGGGCCGCCGCCAACAGCGCAACCGCCGCCAGCAGCGCAACCCCTACGACCGGTGCCAGAAGCGCGGGCCTTTTCACGCTACCTCGCTGGACGCCCCGAAGCCCTGTGCGCACGACAGTCCAAGTATAGGCCGGGAGTGGGCCCGGTCAACCCTCCGGTTCACCGCGGCCTTCGCCGCCTCCTCAGGACAATGAAAGCGGCGGCGGCTGCGAGGACCACCGCCAGGCCCGCGCCGACAGCGATGTACTCAGCGTGGTCGCTCGCAGCGGCGGGCTGGGGGAGCGCGGTTTCCGGCGTCGCGGGGGAGGTGGTACCCGGCGGTTCGGTGGTCGGCGCGGCGGCGACAGTCACCTCCACCGGCTCACTCGTGGCCATGCCGTAGGAGCCGGAACCGCTCCAGACCGCGCGTACCAGGACTTGCCCGGCCTGCCCGAGCCGGACGGCGCCCGCGAACTCGCCGCGCTTGGGGGCGAGAACCGGACCGTCGGTCCAGGCCGAACCATCGACGCTGGTCTGGATGGTGACGTCCCCCTCTGAGATCGGCAGGCTGAGGCTCCCATGCAAGGCGATCGTGCCCCCCGCGGTGGGTGGCCCGGAGTGGGGGAGGTCCACTGTGTACGTCCGCCAGCCCGGCGTGATCGTCACACTGCCGACCGTGTCTTCACCGACCGAAACCGTCACGCGTTGCCTTGTTTCCGACACGCAACGAAAGGCCACAGAGTGCGCCTCCGGTGGAAGCTGCAGGGCCACCTGGGCGGTCTTGCTCGGTCCACCCGCCCAGGCGAAGTCATCCGCGTCCCCTGCCCAGGGGCCCTCATCGGCGAAGAAGCCGCGGAGCAGGTAAGAGCGGGCTTCGGCCGTGCCCACGTCCACTCGGAGCAGGGCCTCGCCGCCTTGTCCGCGGAGTTCGATCCAGTCGAACGCGGCGCAGAGCTCCCGGGTGTCAGAGGAGCTGGGGTGCACCAAGGCCGGCACCATTGAACTCTCGAAGGAGAAGGAGATCCCGGCCGGGCCCAGGGCCAGGGAGAGCTGGGGGCTGTCCGAGAAGTAGGCGCGGGCCACGGCGGCCGCAGGTTTGGGGGCGTAGGTAGCGTCGAGAATCCCAAAAGAGCGCTCTTCGGCGGACAGTTCCCCCGGCACGGTGGTGAACGCCTTGGGGGGCCAGGTGAAGTCAGTCAAAGTCCAGTTGAGCGCGCCGGCTACATGGGCGCGCAGGAAGGCCGCCTCCAGCACGGCTTGGTAGACGGTCCGCTGAAAGGTCGGGGAGTAACCTTCGCCTTCAGTAGGTGAACCGAACTCAGCCAGGACGATGGGCAGCGGGCGGTGAGCTCCGGCTCGGAGTTCCTCGATCTTGGCCACCAGCCGGCCGACCGCCCCCTCAGGATCGGTGGAATAGTCGACCCAGGCTGAGTATTCCTCGTGACGGGCGGCTTCGTCGGCCACAAGGATGTTGGGAGCGTCCGCTCCCAAGAACTGGGGCATGAGGAAGTCCGTGAAGTCCTGGGTCAGCAGGCTGCTCGACGTCCAACAGAAACCCACGGTCAGCAGGTGGTCCGGGTCGAGCCTCCGTACGGTCCCGGCCATGTTCTTGAGCAGCGTCACCATGTTGGCCCTGGTAGCCCGGGGGTCGGTGCCGTAGGCGCCCGCCGGCGGTAGTTGAAGCATGGTGCCGTCGAGATCGGTGGCCAGGTCCCAGGCCGCGATGCGGGGATCGCCGGCGAACCGGGGGATCAGCGACTCCAGGTGCTTCTCGATTATCCCGTAGTTGGCGGGGTCCCAGAGCGGACCCCACGCCGGTCCCGCCCCCAACCAGAACACCACCTTGAAGCCGTGGCTGTCGGCGATGGAGAGGAACCGCTCGATGGCGTCGAGGTACTCAGGCAGAGCCCGGTACGCGGTGAAGGGCCTCTCCCCGTAGACGTCCCCGGTGAGGTAGTGGTACTCGAAGCCCGTGCGGATGGTGTTGGCGCCGTATTCTCGGGCCAGGGCGAGTTCGGCCTCGACTTGCTCCCAGTCCCAGTCGGCCATGCTTGTCCAGCCGTAGTCGCGGGGGATGTAGTTGAACCCCTTCATCAAGAAGGTCTCGCCCTCGAGAACAAGGCGCTCACCGTCGGCGGAGACCAGGCCGGGTGTGGCGGCCGCCACGGGGGTGGAGGTCCAAACGCACAGCCACAGGGCTGCCGAAAGCGCGAGCAGCGAGGTCACGAGCAGGAGAGATCGCGAGCGGGCCACCTGCACCCTCCAGCGCCAAAGTGGGCGGAGGCCGCCTGCGGCCTCCGCCCCGCGCATCCCTTCAGCACGACCCCGTGGGGTCGGTCGCTACCTCCGTCGCAGCGGCGGCCTCACCATGGTCAAGGCGATGCCGCCGGCGAGGGCCAGGGCCAAGACGGCCAACGCCCATACGCCCGTGCCCGGCCCGGACGCTGCGCCCGCCCCGGTGTCGATCTGCGACACGGTGGTGTAGTCGTCGTCGGTGTCATCCTCACCGGTGGAGAGGGCATCGACGTCGCTGGCCGTGTCCGAATAGCCTTGGGGATAGTTGGGGTCGACCTTGCCGCCCGGTATCTCCGCCGTCACCTCGTTGGTGAGAGGATCGCTGTTGACGTCATCGCGGATCTTCATCGTCAGCGTGACGGTCACCTTCCCCCCGAGCGGGAGCGTGACCTCGCCGGACACGTTGCCGGTGCCCGACAAGTTGGGGCCGAACGTGGCTCCGCCGGAAACCTCCGCCTCCCAGGTGGAGTTCGCTGCATCAGCTTCGCAGGGAAGCAGGTCGTTGAGGCTGACAGTGTTGAGATCGTTCGTCCCGGAGTTCTCGAGCACGATGGTGTAGACATTGGTGCCGCCGGGCTCATAGGTGCTCTTGCCGTCGGTCTTGGTGAGGGTGAACGGCGGGGGCACGTAGAGCTCGTCGGTGTCGGAGGCGGTGACCTCGATCCCGGCCGGCCATTCCGCATCCGCAGGATAGGTCGCGGAGACCGAGTTGATGATGTTCATCGTGACGGCGGTTTTGACGTCGGCCGAGAAGGTCAAGGTCACCTGACTCCCGGCGGGGAGGGTGATCACGCTGCTGGCCGTCACCCCTGTGCCTGCAGCGGGATTGGCCACGGCGCCTCCCTCGGCCGCTATCGACCAGCTCGCGGTGGACGAGTCGAAGTCCTCAGTAAGGGAGTCGAAGAGTTGGATGCCGTCGAAGTCATGCGGGGATTCGTTGGTGAGCACGATCGTATAGGTGATCGTCTCACCGGGTACGCATGTGTCCTGACCGTCCGTCTTGGTGAGGGTGAACGAAGGAGACGCCGATGCCATCGGCGCCAACAGCAGCACCACGGCCAACGCCAAGAGCACCGTCAGCCCGACCATGACCAACGACTTCCCGAACCCGCTCATGGCGAACTCTCCCGGAAAGGACTACAAACACTGTTCCTATGCCGGACTATACCACCGGGGCAAGTGCGGGAGAAGCCCCGCGGCTCGAGCACCCCGCCACCCGAGCACTGCCATACTTGCGCCCCGGCTCCATGCCGACCGCTCCCGGGACGGTTCGCGTGCCGCCCCTGACCGGTTCGGCCCACCCGACGCCCGCGCGGCCAGCCGGCTCCTGCTCCGCAGGGCCCGGTTCGACTACCCCGTCTCCATTGGCACCGGGTGGCCGCGGGCAGGGGGGCGGCGCTCGCCGTGACGCCCCGGCGCCCGGCTACCGGCCCTCCCGCTCGGCCAGGGCCAGACCCTTGTCGGTGATGCGCAGCCACACGTTGGTGAGCAGAGGGTCCCACTCCACCAGACCCTCGCAGGCCAGTTCGCTCACCAGGATCCTGACCGTGCCGGCATCGAGCCCGAACTCCTGTTGAAGCTCAGGCCCGGACACCTCCGCCTCCGGGTTGGCCCGGTGGGCGGCGGCGAGGTAGAGGAGGAGGATGGTGGTCTGCACCACGGCTGCGGCATGCTCCTTTCCTGGATCGATTCTTAAGGCTTGGCATGGCCGAAAGGTAGGAGACAAACCATATCATCACAAGGTTGATTCCCAGGGTCTTAGGGGGCTCGAGCAGTGCCTGGGGGATACCCACAGTTGGCGGGCCAGTGATCTGTGGAGACTCATCAATCTACCTAAAGGCGAATAGTTTGACTAGAAATGGCAGTTTTGCGCTTTTCAGGAATAGATAGCTCAGTCTAACAGAAACGGAATCAAACTATAGCCTCGTCTCATAACAAAGTCGCGTGGTTTCCCGTTGACTTTCGGCATACCTGGGATTAATGTTGGAGCATCGCGGTCCTGCAGTGACACTTTGACGGGTCGTTGCCTCAGTACTGCGAGTGAGCAAAGCGATGGGCAAGGTTCCGGGATGCGAATGGGGCGTTCCGGGCCGTGGTGCATAGAGGGTCAAGTGCCGTCGCGTTCATTGCCCTGTTGCTCAAGCGTGTCTCGTTGGCCGAGAGGAGAGAGCCATGCAGTTCAAGTGGTACTAGAAGTGTGTTGAGTCTCTAAGTCTTGAGGACGCTTTGGCCGATACGGACTGTAGATCGGCGAGCGGAAGAAGCGTCGCATGGCTAGAGAAAACTCCACAGTCCGCCAAGACAAGCTGATTGCTGATGAGGTGCGGAAGGCGCGCGCAAGCTGGGCCAAAGTTTATATTTTTGGCCTAGGTGCTTTATCCCTTTTCCTTCTGCTCGGTTTGGCGTACCTTGAATTGCGGTCAAGCCGCTTCTCTCCAGGGGTCCCCTTCACCTGGTACGGGCTAACAATGTTAGTCATCTTGGGGATCATCGCCGAAAAATACACTGTGCGACTCGGCTCGGGCATGGAGATCTCTGCCGCGTTCTTGGCAGTATTCCTGGGTGCAGCGTTGGTGGGTCCTCTTGCGAGTTTCGCGGTCGCAGTCGGCAGTCAGATTCTGCTCCTAAGAGAATCCAGCTTTGAACGAGGATTGTGTTTCTCCGCGGGGGTAGGCATCGTAGCCGGCCTCACCGGTGTGTTTTACGGAACTCTGGCATCCGAGTTCGGCGGCACCGCTGGCGATTCGGCCATTGCGATAGCTGCGGTGGGACTCGCAGCTGGACTGTTCTATCAAATGATGAACTTCGCCGTGTTTGTGCCCGTCGGCTGGCTGCGGCGGGGAATCAGCCCGCTTGTTGCCTGGCGTCAAGGCTTCCAGCCCTTCCTCCCCTTCCACTTCTTCTTCTTGGCCATCAGCCTCGGCCTCATCTACATCTATCGCCTCTACGTGCTCAGCAACCCCGAGGTCTCCGACTTCTACTCCACCCTCTTGGTGGCCCTCTGCCTGCTGCCGGTGCTCGGCCTCATCTACGCCTTCCGGGCCTACGCCCACCAGCGTGAACTGGCCCAGCACAACGAGCGCCTGGCCCTGCGCAACGAGCGCCTCTTCTTGCAGGCGGTCAAGAGCCAGGTGACGGCCCTCGACGTCAAGGACAACTACACCGCCCGCCACTCCGCCGCCGTGGCCCAGTGGGCCACCGACATCGCCGCCCGCATGGCCCTCAGCAAGCACGACCAGAACGTCACCCACCTGGCCAGCCTGGTGCACGACGTGGGCAAGATCGGGGTGCCCGACGAGGTGCTCAACTTCAAGGGGAGGGTGACGGGCGAGGCGTGGTCGCTGATCGAGGCCCACTGCCAGAACGGATACAAGATCCTCAAGACCATCGATCAGTTCGGAGAGCTGGCCGACGTCATCCTCTACCACCACGAGCGCTTCGACGGCAACGGTTACCCGGTGGGCCTGGCCGGGGAGAAGATCCCCCTCATCAGCCGCATCATCTGCGCGGCCGACGCCTACTCGGCCATGGTCAGCGACCGCCCCTACCGCAGCGCCCTGCCGGTGGAGGTGGCCCAAGAGGAGCTGCGCAAACACGCCGGCACCCAGTTCGACCCGGTGGTGGTGGAGCACTTCCTGGCCGTGCTGGCCGCCAACGACCTGCCCTATCAGCGGGGCGAGCTGGCCGACTTCGACCTGGAGTTCTCCAGCGACCGCTTCCTGCGTGAGCTGCCCCCCGAGGCGGTGGAGGAAGAAGAGGCCCTGGCCGCGAACTCGTAGCTGGTAGAGTCGCGGGCGGTTGAGGGAGGGCATGGACGTTCGAGTGGTGGGGCGGATATTCGGCGCCCAGTTCTTATCCAGCGCGGGCACGTCGATGTCGACGGTCGCCCTCGCCTTCATGGTCTACACCCTCACCGGCTCGGTGCTGCACATGGGCGGCATTCTGGCGGTGTCGGTGCTGCCTTTGGTGGTCATGAGCTGGCTGGGCGGGGCCCTGCTCGACCGCTACAGCGCCCGCAACATCATGGTGCTGGCCGACCTGATCCGGGCCGTTCTCATCCTGGCCATGCCCTTCTTGGCCGAGCGGATGGTGGGCCTGGTCTACCTGGTGGCCGGGCTCATGGGCGTCTGTTCGGCCCTGTTCAACCCGGGGCAGGTGAAGCTGGTGGGCGAGTTGGTCGACGGCGAGCACCTGGTGAAGGCCAACTCCTACGTGGGGGTGTCGCGGGATGGGGCCGAGCTCTTGGGCTACCTGGTGGGTGGGGTGCTGGTGACCTACGTGGGCTACACCCTCACCTTCGCCATCGATTCGTTCAGCTACCTGCTCTCGGCTCTGTTCCTGGCGGGGCTGCCCAGGGGGACCCGGCAGGAGGGACCGCTGCCGGCGGTGGGGCGGCTGGTGCGGGAGTCGCCGGCGGTGCTGGGCAGGCTATGGCGCCATCCCGGCCTGCGCACCAACCTCTTGTTCGGGGCCTTCGCCTCGGCGGCGGTAATGATGAACGTCCCCAACTCCTACGGGCTGGCCCTCGAGGTGTTCGACCGGGGAGCGGGGGGACTGGCGGCCTTGGAGGTGTTCGTGGCCGTGGGACTGATCCTGGGCGGCATCGTGATCAGCCGCATGAGCCTGCGGGGGGATAAGAACGCCTACGTCTTCTGGGCCCTGGTGGCGATGGGCCTCTGTCTGATCGGCGTCAGCTACAGCGGGTTCTTCTGGCTGTCGATATCGCTGATGGGCCTGGCCGGGATGTTCAACGTGGGAGTGTTCGTGCCGTCCATCACCATGTTCCAGGAAGTGCCCGCGATAGCCGAACGAGGGCGGTTGATCTCGCTGCGGGCCGGCTTCGGCCAACTGGGGATGGCGGCGGGCCTGGCCCTGGGCGGCCTCCTGGGGGCGGCGGTGGGGATCACCCGCCTGTTCCTGCTGGCCGGGGTGGCGACCATCGTGTTGTGCCTTATCATCTACCTGCCCTACAAGGTGGCGGCCGGGCGGCGGGCCCGGGCCGCCTGGAACGAGGCCCTGGGCAGCGGCGCCCGCCGGGCCGCGGCCCGGCGGGCTGCGCAAGAGGCGGCGGCCGGCGGAGCCTCGCCGGAGTGGGCCGCCACCGCCCAGAGCACCACCGCCTGGGCGGCGGCGGAGCGGGTGGCGACAGAAGAAGCCGCGGCGGCAACGGCCGGGGTCCTTGGGGAAGGGCCCGCCGCCGGCGCTCTAGCCATGGAGGAGAACCTATGACCAAGACTGAAGAGGATCCCCGGGGGACGCCGGCCGAGGGGCCGGAGAAGCCGCGCACCTACACGCCCGCGATGCGGCCGCCGCGCCGGCGCGGCGGGGGAGACCCGGGGGTCGCGGCCCGGTCCGTGGACGCGGCGGCCGCCCGGGCCGCCGCACCGGCGGGCGCGCAGGCGGTCCCGGCCGCCGCGCAGGCCGCCGCCCCCGCGCAGGCCGCCCCCGCGGGACAGAAGCGCTCGCCGCGGGCGCCGGCGCCTGTGCCGCCGCGAATAGGCGGCATCGCCCTGCAGAACGGACTCGCCCTGGTGTCCGACCGCTTCTGGGCGGCGGCCATCCGGGAGGCGGACGGGAGCATCTCGGTGGCCTCGGGTCGCAAGCCGCGCCTGCCGGGGACGGGCGAAGCGGCGCCCGCAGCCTGCGGCCCGGGCGCCCCGGGGGCCCGGGCCGGCGGCCCCGGCGCTGCCGCCTCGCGCGAGCGGGGAGCCACCCCGGCGCCCGCGGGCGTAGCCGCGGCCCCGGGGGCCAGCCGCGGGCGCGGCCGCACCCGCGGCGGCCTCTCCGAGGGCATCCCTCTCCTCCGGGGCCTGGGCCGCTTCGGGGAGAGCCTGCTGGTGCTGGCTCAGGTCAAGATGCGGCTCCCTCGGGCCGAGCTTCCCCTGGAGGGGACCCGGGTCTTGGGCGCGCTGGCCGGTTCGATGGCGGCCACCTCGGCCGTGCATAACTTCGCGCCCAAGTCGGCGCTCGTCCAAGAGACGGGGGCGGCCTTGGCCGCGTTCATCCCCGCCGTGCTTTCGCTCAAGAACTCCCAGATCTCCGCCTACCACGGCGCCGAGCACAAGATCATCGGCGGTCTGGAGGCGGCCGAGGCCCGGGCCGGTGGAACGGGGGCGGCCGGCGGGGCGGGGGCGGCCCGGAGGACCGCCGCCGACGGAGCCGCCGCCGCCAAGGAGCACGACCGCTGCGGCTCCAACCTGGTGGGACCGCTGCTGCTGGCCACGGTGGCCACCAACCTGCTGGTCCGCGGCCGGCGGGGGGGGAGGACACCGGCGGCCACGGCCCTGGCCGGTGCCGTGAGCCTGGGGGCCGCCCTGGAGGCGCTGCGCTGGGCCACCCGCCACGGTGACAACCTGGCCGCCCGCCTGCTGCTGGCGCCCGGGCGCGCCTTGCAGAAGCGCCTCACCACGACGGAGCCCACCCCCGAGCAGCTCGAGGTGGCCGAGCGGGCCATGGCGGAGCTGCTGCGGCTGGAGCGGGCATCGACCTAGAAGGGCGCCGGCCGGCCGCGGATGCGGCCGGCGGGCGGAGTCGCGCTAACAGCAGGCTGCGGCCCGCTCGTCCCCTTGCCCGGCACAAGACTCGTCCGCTCCCGCATCCTTGCGCCGCAGCTAGTCGTCCAGACGCCGTGTCAACTCGCGCTTCTCCTCGGCCGATACCGCCCGCGAAAGCGCCTCCACGATCGTCTTCTGCTGCTCGGTCAGATCGCGGGATATGCGGTAGTGCATCCACAGGCCGTCCCGGCGGTCTTGCACCAGCCCGGCGTGATAGAGGTAGCGGAGGTGCCGGGACGCCTTCGACTGGGTCAGGCCCAGCGCCTCCACGAAGTCGCACACGCACAGCTCTTCCCGCGCCAGCAGGAGCGTCATGATCTGCAGGCGGGTCTCGTCGGACAGAGCCTTAAAGGTGACGGCCAGCTGGTCCATGTCGTTCACTCCTCTTCGGTCTCGTTCACGATGGCGTCCACCGTCGCCGCGATCTCGGCGGCCACTCGGTCGGCCGCTTCGTCGTCGGCCGGTCCTCGGGAGCGGGAGGAGCGCGAGCAGCCGGTAGCCGGACCGCCCAGGATGTCGGTCACCACCAGCGCGCGGGTGACCGGCCCCCCGTGCTTCTCCGTGCCCCAGCGGGCGCATTGCTTGTCGCAGCCGTCGATGGTGATCACCGGATGGGTGCGGGCGAAGTTGCGCTCGCCCTCGTTGCCCGCCAAGAAGAGGGGCAGGCAGAGGGTAACGGTCTCGTGAGGCCGCAGCGACTCGAGCACCCTGCGGACGGCGTTACGGGAGACGGTGCCCTCGGGGATCTCTTCGCCGCTGCAGGAGATGATGCCCACCTTGGTGGTCTTGTTCATCTCGGCAGCCATCACGCGACCTCCCCGGCGGTCTCGGACCCGACGCAGACACGGGCGGCCTCCGCGGCCACCTCTTCGGCCAGTTCCCGGGTGATGACCCAGCCCTCCTCGGTGAGCTCCGAGCCGGTGCCCGGCTGACTCCCCCGGTGTCCGGCCAGCGTCCGCGCGACCTGGAAGGCCCTGATCACCTCACCGCCGGCTATCTCCACGTTCTTCTGAGCGCAGGCTTTCCCGCAGCCGTCGATGGTCAGACAGGGAAGCGCGCGGACCTTGTCCAGCGTCTCCTGGTCTTCCTTCACCAGCAGCGCCAAGCAGACCACATCTGTCGCGCCGGGGGCGAGCTCGTCGGCCACCAGATAGGCGGCCTCCCGGCTGATGAGTCCGTGTACCTTGCCGATGCCGCTGCAGGGGATGACGAGCACCCGCCCTTCGACCCTCTCTTCGCTCCGAAGCTGTTCCGCCGCGTTCATCAGTACTCGGCCGCCTTCTGCTCGACGTCCGCGGCGTAGGCCGGGCCGTCGACGAGGAGTATCTGGTCCTCGTCCCAAGCGGCGAGCTCCACCTCGGCTATCCAGCTGCCGTAGGGGTCCTCGTTGATCGACTCGGGAACGTCGAAGACCTGCTCGTTGACGCGGACCACCACCCCGGTCACGGGCGAGACCACCTCGAAGTTGGCCTTCGTGGACTCCACGGTGCCCAGCTCGCCGAACTGCTCGACCGTGGTGCCCACCTTGGGCGGGTCGACGTAGGTGATGTCGGTCAGCCGCTGCTGCATGTAGTCGGAGATGCCCACCCGGGCCCGGTCCCCGACCACCTGGGCCCACACGTCGTTGGCGTTGAAGTAGAAGCCGCTCGCGGGGATGCGGAACTCGTACTTGTCGTAGACGACCGTGATGAAGTCGGAAGGGGGGGCGAAGGCCGTCTCGGACGGAGCGTAGGCGCCGGTTCCCGCGCCAGAGGCCGGCGCGGCTGCGGCGGCTGCGGCCGCGGCGGGTACGGCTGCGGCTCTGATCTGCTCCACTATCGCCTCGGCGAGCTCGAGGCCGTCGGGACCGAGGCGAAGGTCGGGGGACAACGTGGCGCCGGACTGCTTGAGGATGTCGGAGATCACGACTTTGTGGGCCGGTCTCCTGCCGGCCCCCGTCGCCAGCCTGCTCGCGCACTGGGTGGCGCAGCCGTCCACCACCACCAGGCGGTTGTCGGCCAAGGTCTTCTTGTAGCGGGCGGGGGTGCGGTTCAAGACCACCGGGCAGACGATCTCGGCCCCGGTCTCCTCGGCCAGTCTGAGGGCAACCTCGCGGGCGACCGATCCTTCCGGCTTGTCAAGACCCGTGCAGGCGAGGATCGCTTCGGTCATGACCCGGCCTCCTCGGCGTGCAGCTTCTTGATGAGGGCGACGACCGCAGGCTTGTCGGGGAAGGAGAGGGCGTCGGGGCCGCAGGTTTTGGCGCAGGCCCGGCAGAACACCACACAGTTCTCCGGATTCGCCACCACCAGCTTGACGTCGCCCTCCCGGCGTTCGAACACGCGATGGGGGCAGAACTCGTCACACTCCATGCAGAAGTCGCACTTGTCGTAGTCTATGGTGGGGGCCCAGGGTATCTTGCTCCGAGGCACGCCCATGAAGGTGTTCTCAGCCATCGACCGCTCCTCCGTCCTCATCCACATCCAAGCCCATCGCCCGCAGGGCGCCGGCCACTTTGTCCACCGCTTCGTCGGTGGTCATGTCGCGGATGTCGAGCGGGACCATGTCCTTCTTGACGTCCATGCCCTCGGCGCCGAAGGCGTCCCGGAACATCTTGTATTGCATGTTGGGGGCACAGGCTGCGATGACCAGGGGGCGCTTGGCCTGGAGGAAGTCGGCCAGAAAGCGGTCGCCGTCCTCTTCGCAGAGTTGGGGATGGATCATCCCGAACTCCACCGGCAGTTCGATGCGCACCCGGTTGATGAAGTCCCAGATGTCCATCTTCTCGAAGCCCGGGCACTTGCCCGTGCATACGCACATAATGAGGCCGGGGCGGACCGGCTCGGCGCCGCCTTCTGCGTCGGTGGCGGTCGCCGGCTCAGTGACTGCCGTCGCGGTCATCTGTGTCTCAATGCTCATCGGTCATCGACCTCCTTGGGGTACGTGCGCGGGCATCGCTGTCTGCTACGTCTGGGGACCTTGCGCCCCTTCTCCCGGCGTAAGCTCGGGCAGCCGGATATCGGCCGGCAACAGTCTCTCCATCACATAAGCCAGCACGACGAACACGGGTACCGTCACCAGGGTCCGGGTCAGGGAGAACCGCCAGCCGAGGAATCCCACCTCGAAGGTGAGCATGGGGATCTTCATGGCCGAGAAGGCGCCCAGGTAGATGAAGATGTTCCGAAGCGAGGCCCCTTTGCGGTAGAGCGCCACCGCCACCGGATAGGCTCCGTAGAGCGGGCCGGCCTGCAGGGTCCCGAGAAGGATCATCCATAGGATGGCGAGCGGCCCGGCCGCCGAGCCCACATGGCGTTCGACGATGCGCCGGGGGACCCAGACGTCGAACAACCCCACCAGGATGAACATGGCGGGCAGGAAGACGGCCACCTCTTTGAGGAAGCCGGCCAGGGTGGTGCCTGTCCGTGCTCCCAGCTCGAAGCCGCCGAACCCTGCCGACCAGGCCCACAGGCCCAGGGCGGCGAGCAGGGGGATCAGCCACAGTCCCTGCCGCCGGCTCACAGGATCACCGCCATTATCACGGCCACCACCACGGCTCCGACGAAGGCCAAGCCGTTGCGAATCAGGGCGATGCGCCGGCCGAGGAAGCGCATCTCCACGGGAAGGGTCACGATGCCTACCATCATCAGGGTGGTGATAAACGCGGCCAGCACCGGGGTCGAGGCCCCTTGGTCCCGCAGCAGGGCGGCCAGCGGATAGGCCACCACGCCGGGTATCAGAGCGACGCTGCCCACCAACAGGGCGACCACGAACGGCAGCACGCCTTCGCCGCCGATGACCTTCGCCAGCGAAGCCGGAGGCACCGCCGCCAGGGCGATGCTGACCCCGGCGATGATCCCTAGCATCAAGGGCAGGATCATCCACAGCATCTTGAGGCCGCGCTTGACCCCGGCCAGGGTCTTCTGCCGACTGGCGACCAGCGAGGCGACCAGGGCCACGCCCACCACTGACAGCATCACCACCATGGCATGCCGGCCGTTCCCGCCCCACCCTCGCGTACGCCGGCTCGATGCCTCTCAGTGTCCATGACGGAGTGCCTCCGCCAGCGTGGCGGGCAGACCGGCGGCCAGGATGGCCTGAGCCGCGGCCTCCACGTCGTAGGCCACCCGCCGTATCTCTACTTCCACCGGAGCTCCAGGGGCGGCATGCAGCACCACGTACATGGCCCGGGTGTCGCCGTCCTTGGGGCGTCCGACCGAGCCCACGTTGACGAAGAGGACCGTGCCGAACCGGCGGTACCAGGGGTCGTGCGTGTGCCCGAAGCAAAGCACATCGGCCGTCTCGGCGGCGGCCAGGCGCTCGTAGGTGCGTTCATCGCGGTCGCGCAGCAGATACTCGTTGATGCGCCGGGGGCTGCCGTGCACCAGGTGGATCGCCTTGTCCGCCAACTCGAGGTGGAGCTCGCGGGGGAGGGTGCGCAGGTAGGCCTTGTTGTCGGCGGTGACCTCGGCCACGGTGAAGGCGTAGGAGGCGTCGCCGATACGCTTGGCCTCGGCGTCGGCGAAGTGGCAGCCGCAGTCGCCGGTCTCCCAGGCCACCCCCTCGTCGTAGTTGCCCAGAAGGCTGGGGATGGCCCGCTCCCGGAGCAGGTCGATGACCCCGTTGGGGTCGGCGCCGTAGCCGACCAGGTCGCCCAAGCAGACGGTGGATGAGACGGCTTGAGCCGCGATGTCGGCCAACACGGCCTCCAGGGCCGGGCGGTTGCCGTGGATGTCGGAGAAGAGGGCGAGGCTGCCGGCTGCCGGCGCCATCATGGTCACGCCTTCTTGACGGCGCGGACGTTGGCCGACACCACGTAGTCTTCCAGCTTCGCGCCCGGCTGCCATTCGCGGATGAACTCGCGGCTGCCGTCTTTGGGTTCGATGGTGACCTCCGAGAAGCCGGCTTCGCTGATGATCCGGGCCAGATCGTCGATCTGCAACGCGCCCGAGATGCAGGCCGAGAGCAGGCTCATGTCGTCGAGCCACTCCTGGGGCAGCTCAGCTGTGGCCACCATGTCGCTCGCCGCCAGGCGACCACCGGGTTTGAGCACCCGGAAGGCGTCTCTGAAGACGGCCGGCTTGTCCGGCGACAGGTTGATGACGCAGTTGGAGATGATCACGTCCACCGTCTCGTCTGCCACAGGCAGATGCTCGATCTCGCCCAAGCGGAACTCCACGTTGTCGTAACCGACCTTGGCGGCGTTCTCACGGGCTCGGGCCACCATCTCCGGGGTCATATCCACCCCGATCACTCGGCCCTCGGGACCCACCGCGCGGCGGGCCAGGAAGGCATCGAAGCCGGCCCCGGCCCCGAGGTCCACCACCACCTCCCCCGGCTTGAGGGCGGCTATGGCTTGCGGATTGCCGCAGCCCAGGCCCAGATTGGCGCCCGCGGGCACCGCCGCCAGGTCTTCGTCGCTGTAGCCGAGCAGCCGGGACACGGCGTCGTGGTCGACGACGACTCCCGCCGGCAAAGGGCCGCAGCATGAACAGGCCGACTCCACCGGTGCGCAGCAGCCGGCCGCTCCGGCTGTGACCGCTCCCGCCCCTGGGTTCACCACCCCTGTTTCAGCGATGGCCGCGTAGCGAGAGCGCACCGCGTCGAGGATGGTCTGGCTGTCGACAGCGTGCTTTTTCTCGGTCATGGTCACTCCTTGTCAGGTGAGCGGGGCTGCAGCCCCGGATGGGTGATGACGGTAGGACAGCCCAGATCGAGCGCGGGGGCGGCGCCGGGAGTGCCGGCAGGGCTGCCGGGGTCGCCGCTCCCCGGCAGGCCGCAGGCCAAGGCGGGGTCGAGGCCCCCGGCGGCCGCCGCCTCCGGCGCGGCCGCCCAGTATTTGCGCTGGAACCAGAGGGCCACGTTCACCAGCCCGATCAGCACGGGCACCTCCACCAGCGGCCCGATGACGGTGGCGAAGGCCTGGTCGGAGTTGAGACCGAAGACGGCGATGGCCACTGCGATGGCCAGCTCGAAGTTGTTGGAGGCCGCCGTGAAGGAAAGGGTGGCGGTCTTGGAGTAGTCGGCGCCCGCCCGCCTGCCCATGTAGAAGCTCACGAAGAACATCACCACGAAGTAGATGAGCAGCGGGATGGCGATCCGCACCACATCGAGCGGCAGCTCCACGATGACGTCGCCCTTGAGGGAGAACATCACCAGGATGGTGAAGAGCAGGGCGATCAGGGTGATGGGGCTGATGCGGGGGATGAACTCGCCGTGGTACCACTCCTTGCTCTTGAAACGGAGCAGGACGAAGCGGGTGATGATGCCGGCGGCGAAGGGGATGCCCAGGTAGATGGCCACGCTCTTGGCGATCTCGGCCATGCTCACGTCCACCTCCGCCTGCTCCAGCCCCAGCCAGCCCGGGAGCACGGTGAGGAAGATATAGGCGTAGACGGAGTAGAAGAGCACCTGGAACACGGAGTTGAAGGCCACCAGCCCGGCGGCGTACTCGGTGTCGCCCTTGGCCAGCTCGTTCCACACGATGACCATGGCGATGCAGCGCGCGAGACCGATGAGGATGAGCCCCTGCATGTAGCCGGGCATGTCGAAGAGGAGGAGCACGGCCAGAAAGAACATGAGGATGGGGCCGATGATCCAGTTCTGGATGAGGGAGAGCCCCAGGATGCGCCAGTTGCGGAAGACCTCTCCCAGCTCTTCGTAGCGGACCTTGGCCAGGGGCGGGTACATCATGACGATAAGGCCGATGGCGATGGGGATAGAGGTGGTGGCGATGGAGGCGCTCTGGATGGCTTCACCCACCTGCGGCCACAGGTAGCCGATGGCCACCCCGATGGCCATGGCCAGGAAGATCCACAAGGTCAAGAACCGGTCGAGAAACGAGAGTCGCTTCATATGTCGCGCACCTTTCCCCCGAAGTGTGTGACTGGCCCCTCTATTCTACCGTATACGCGCCTGAACGGTTATAGGCGACGGGCGCGTCTGCCTCGGGGTATACAAACGCTTGTCCGGTTATAATGCGGGCGGTCGCTCGCGTCCACCACGTGCGAGGTCTCCATGACGGAACCCCCTGAAGATATCTGCGCGACCGCGGCGCGGCTCGGAGTCACAGCCGACGAGGCCCGGCTGCACCGGCTCGGGCGCCGGCGGGCGCGGCAAGACCGCGAAGCGACCCGCGCTGTGGGCGCCGGCTCCAAGGCAGCCCCGGCTTGAACCTGCGCGAGCCCCTGACGGCCACGATCGACGACCGGGGCCGGCTGCTGTTGCCGGTGGAGGTCACGGTCGGCCTGGGCCTGCAGCCGGGGATGACCGTCACCTTCGACGTCGATCCCGACGGCCTGCGCCTGCACCGTCCGGTGGAGGCGCTCGCCAAGGTGTATGTCGAGCCCACCACCCGCTGCAACCTCACCTGTCGCACCTGCATGCGCCGCGCCTGGGAAGGAGCGCTGGGCGACATGAGCGGGGAGACCTTCGCCCGCGTGCTGGAAGGTCTGCAGGCGTTCGATCCCCCGCCGACCGTGTTTTTCGGCGGCTTCGGCGAGCCGCTCGCGCATCCCCGCATTGTGGAGATGGTGGCCGCGGTCAAGGCGGCGGGTGCCCCGGCAGTCGAACTGATAACCAACGGCTGCCTGCTCCACCGGGAGATGTCGGTGGGCCTCATGGAGGCGGGGCTGGACACGCTATGGGTGTCGCTCGACGGCATCACCCCCGAGAGTTACAGCGACGTCCGGCTGGGCGCCCTTCTTCCGCATGTGCTCGACAACCTCCGCACCTTCAAGATGGTGCGCCGGGAGCGGCAGCTCCCCACCCTCACGGCGGAGCAGCGCAGGCGGTTCGAGGCCGGGGTGCCCGGTTGGCACGACTCCTGGCGTCTGCCCGATCCCAGTCCGGCCCTAGGCGTGGTGTTCGTGGCCATGCGCCGGAACATCGCCGATCTGCCCGGAGTGATAGCCGAGACCTACCGGATGGGGGCGCGCCGCTTCATCGTGAGCAACGTGCTCCCCTACACCCCTGAGCTGGCGAAGGAGATGCTCTGTCTGGACCGGCTGGCGGTATCGCCATTCCCCACCCTCTGGGACGATCGCCTGCGCTTGCCCCAGATGGACATCGACGAGACCACCAGGGCGGCGCTCCACGCAGCCGTCCACTCCTACGAGACCGGGCTGGCCGAGCACGACGTCAGCGCCGTCACCCGCTGGTGTCCGTTCGCGGAAGGCGGCACCACCTCAATCACCTGGAACGGTGAGGTCGCTCCTTGCTTGGCCCTCATGCACGGTCACGACGAGATCTTCGACGGGCGCACGACCCGGCGGGTGGAAGCGCACTCGTTCGGCAGCCTGGGGGAGACCTCGTTGCGGGAGATCTGGTGGAGCCCGGATTACCATGCCTTCCGGCAGCGGGTGCAGGCCTTCGATTTCGGGCCCTGCCTGGTCTGCAAGCGCTGCTCGCTGCCGGACGGCAACCAGGAGGACTGCGTGCACGAGACCGCCCCGGTGTGTGGAGCATGTCTGTGGAGCCAGGGGGTGATCCAATGTCCCTGAGGCCGGCGGCTGCGTGCGGCGCGGCGGCGGCCAGCACGGCCGCTGCGGCGGCTGCCGCCCGGCCCGCCCCTGCGCCGCAGCCGGCGGCCGGGGCGCGGCTCGCGCCCGCCGCTCCGGCGCGCGCCGCCTTCACGGTCACGGTGGATGCCGAGGGCCGGCTGGCTCTGCCCCCCGAGGTAGCGCTCCGGCTGGGGCTGCGGCCGGGAGCCACCGCCCTGGTCGACCGGGAGCGCGACGGCTACCGCGTCCGCCGCCCGCTGGAGCAGCCGGCCAAGGTGTACGTCGAGCCCACCACCCGCTGCAACCTCACCTGTCGCACCTGCATCCGGAACGCCTGGGAGGGATCCCCCGGCGATATGACCGAGGCGACGTTCACCCGCCTGCTGGATGGTCTGGCCGGCTTCGACCCGGTGCCCGCCGTCCTCTTCGGCGGCTTCGGCGAACCCCTGGCCCATCCGGGCATCGTGGAGATGGTGGGCCGGGTCAAAGCCGTGGGGGCGGCTCGGGTGGAGCTGGTCACCAACGGGTGCCTCTTGGACGAGGACATGTCCGGGCGGCTGATCAAGGCCGGTGTGGACACGCTCTGGGTATCGCTCGACGGCATCCGTCCCGAGAGCTACGACGACGTCCGCCTGGGGGCGCTGCTCCCAGACGTGCTCGAGAACCTGCGTCTGTTCCGCGAGGTACGCAGGCGGCTGTGCGACCTGTCAGGGCTGCCGGGGCCGCTGGAGCTGCCCGGCGGGGGGCTGGTCCGAGACCTCCTTCCGCAGTACGTGGCCATGGAGGGGTACCTGAACGATCTGTTGCGCAGGCTGCGCGACGAGGGCCTGCCCTCGGGAGGTCCCCGTCTGGGCGGGGCACTGCCGCCCGCTCCCGAACTGGGGATCGCCTTCGTGGCCATGAAGCGCAACATCGCCGACCTGCCCTTCCTCATGTGGATCGGGCGCATCCTGGGGGCGAGCCGGTTCAACGTGAGCAACGTCATCCCCTACACCGCCGAGATGGAGGCGGAGATCCTCTACCACGACTCCCTGGGCGTGGCGCCGCTGCCCACCCTGTGGAGCGACTCGCTGCGGCTGCCGCCCATGGACATCGACGCCGACACCAGGCGGCCCCTCCATTCGGCCATCCACGGCTACCACGAGACCGGTCTCATGGGCAACGACGTGAGCGGGGTGACCCGGCGGTGTCCCTTCATCGAAGCGGGCAGCACCTCCGTCTCCTGGCGGGGCGAGGTCAGCGCCTGCCAGGCTCTGCTCCACTCCCATGAGGAGTACGTGCTGGGGCGGCAGAGGCAAGTGGACCGCCACGTGGTGGGAGACGTGAACGAGCAGGACCTCCCTGAGATTTGGTCCGGTGCCGACTACGTGGCCTTCCGCAGACGGGTGCAGGAGTTCGACTTCGCTCCCTGCATCGCCTGCGGTATCTGCCGCAGCGCCCAGGGCAACGAGGAGGACTGTGAAGACGACACCCCCCCTCGCTGCGGGGCCTGCCTGTGGGCCCACGGGCTGATCCGCTGTCCCTGAGCCGCCGCCCCTGACCGGCCCCGCGGCGATGGGAGAGAGGCTCCCCTACGCCGGCACCAACTGCACCACCGTGTCGTAGAAGGAGACGCTGCCGCCCACGGGGTCGAACAGGCAGGTGTTGGTGATGGTGGGGTCGGTCCACATGGCCGCGTTGGCGTGGATGCCCCGGGTCCGCCGTTCCTCGCCCTTGACCACGATCCCGTCGATGGTGAGGTCGGCGGCTCCGGTGGACCAGTGGCCGTAGCCGAGGGCGAAGCTGATCACCCCCGGTCGCACGGTCTGGGTGACCACCAACTTGCCGACCATCGGCTTGCTCTGCCCGGTGCCCAGCTCCCAAGCACCTGCCGGGTTGGTGGCGCTCACCAGTCGGACCTCTTGCCCGTCTTCGAGCCCCAGCCGTCCCGCGTCGGCCGGGCTGATGAGGATGCCGTTCTCGGGGAGGAGGGCGCTCATCCAGGGGTTGGCGATGGTGCGGCTCTTGGTCTGCGAGATGACACGGTGCGTGATCAAGTGCAGACCATCGGCCGGCCTGAGGCCGTCGAGCCCCTTGCCCGCGTAGTCGGTCACCGGCACATAGGCCGCGATGCCCTTGTGGTGCTCTCCGGTGCCGGAATGGATGACGCCCGCCGTCTTCTCTTGGTAGAGGTTGAGCAGGGCGGCGAACGGGTGGCCCATCTTGTCGTCCTTCCAGCCCTTCGGCCAATCCTCGAACCGTCCGCCCCGGTTCAGCACGTAGACCACCTGGGGCCAGACAGTCTCGCCCACGATGCTCTTCCAGCGTTGCTCGTCGTAGACTCCCGCGGGCAGGTGGCGGCGGGCCTTGCGGAACATTTCCATCTCCCGCGCGTCAGCGGCGGGTACCCCGCCGGAGCCGTCGGGCTTCTCCCCGTAGGCCAGGTTGGCCACGCAGCGGAGGTTGTAGTCGTCGGGATGGCGCAGATGGAGGCCGTCACCGAAGGCGTTGTCGCCGAAGCCGGGCAGACTCAGGTGCTCCGCGATGCCGAGGATCATGGCCTCGAAGCTGAGCGGCACCTGGTTGCCGTAGACGGTGCAGTCCTCCACCAGGGGGGGCATGACCGGCTGGCGCACCGGCTGCACCTTGTTGGCCACGTTCGGGTGGCTGCCCTGGAACTCCCAGCGCTCCAGGTAGGAGAGGTCGGGGAAGATGTAGTCGGCATACATCGACGTCGTACCGACGATGATGTCGCTGGCGATGAACAGGGGCAGCTTCTCGGTGTCGGCCAGCGCGGCGATGTTGGTGTGTCCGGCCGGCAGGGCGTAGGTAGGCGCCCCCATGTACATGAACAGAGCCTTGACCGGATAGGGGTAGGCGTCGCCGATAGACGGGATGATCTCCTCGTAGATGTCGCTGCTCAGCGGGTACCAGTTCCTCTTGGCCGGATAGCCCTCGAAGAGGGTGGTCTTCTCGTAGTCGATCCCATACCGGATGCTGTTGACCCCGAACGCCTTGATCTTGCCCGAGTGGGTTCCTAGCTTGGCGTACTCGCCCTTGCCCGAACCCATGATGTCGTAGGTCGACACCTGTACCAGGCCGCCTTTGGCGTCGATGTTGCCCAGCAGCATGTTGACCGTCATCCAACCGAGGACGTTGTAGAAGCCGTTGGTGTGCTGGGCCACGCCGCGATGGATATCGACCGAGGCCCGGCGGCCGTGGCTGGTGAGCTCGACACAGACCTCCTGCACCTGCGCCGTGGACAGCCCGGTGCGGGCCACCCACTCCTCGAAGGTGTGCTGTTCCACCTCGTCGCGCAGCACCTGCAGCCCTGTCTTGGCCTGCACCTCGCCCAACTGGACACTTGCGAACAGGTCTCCCACGACCGGGTTCTCCGTGTCGTTTGGATCGACCTTGGTCGGCACTCCGCCCGCCAACGCCACGAAGAAGGGTTCGGTGTACTCGGTGCCGTCTTCAAGGGTGCGGGGCTCTGCTTCGGCCACCCCGATGTCGGCGGCGCGCACCAGTTTGCCCGGCTTGCCCTTGCTGACGTCCACCAACCAGGTGGCGTTGGTCCAACTGGTGTCGCCAGCCGCGGCCGCCGCCGCCTTGTTGGCATTGGCGAGGAAGGCGGCATCGAACTTCTCGTTGTCGAACATCCAGCGGAGCACGGCCATGGCCAGGGCCCCGTCCATGCCCGGCTGTATGGGGAGCCAGCGCCAGGCCTTGCTGGCCAGCTTGCTGAAGCGGGGATCGACCACGGCGATCTTGGTGTCTCCCGTTGTGAGGCGCTCGGTCAGACGCACCGAACGGTTGGGCGGTCCGTAGTTGCCCTCGAAGAGGTTGGCGCCCACGAACAAGACGAACTCGGCGTTCTCCAGGTCGGTCTGCCAGTAGAACTTCTTGCCCCCGGTGAACTTGCCCGCGACGTACTGCTCGCTGATGGCCTTGCAGGTGAAGTACAGGGAACCCTGGCACACCGTGGTGTGGCCGTGAGCGTTGACCGTCCCCAGGGCGGTGGCCAGACGGCGGTACAGGTCGTTGCGTCCGGCCTTCATGCGGCCCCAGGCCAGCACGATCTGGTTGTTCTTGGGCCCCAGGTCGGGATGGTCGGGGTCGATGAGGGCGTCCAGGTGGGCGGCGAAGTCGGTCTTGAAGGCCGCCACTAGTTCGGCCTTCTTGGCCGGGTCCTTCTCCTTCCAGATGGCGTCGACGGCGGCGGCCATCTGGCCGGACAGATCGGGGTCGGTGAGCGTCAGGAGGCTGCGGAGCCCTTCCACCTGGCGCTGCTCCTCGCCGGGGACGCCGCTGAAAAGGGCGCCCCCGTCGCAGATCTCGCGCACCGCCTGCTCGAAGGGAATGGTCACCCACTTGTTCTCGCCGCGCTTGCCCGCCCGCTTGAGGACCTTGCGAATGCGATAGGGGTCGTAGGCGGTCTGCATGCCCGCCTGGCCTTTGGGGCAGATCGAACCGTCGACGTGCACCGCCTCGGCGGTGGGCGTCTCGAAGGGAAGATGGGGCAGCAAGGTCCAGGGGTTGTAGGGGTTGCCGTCGATCTTCGCCACTACCCCTTCTTGGATCTTGCACTTGATGCCGCAGCCCGTGTTGCACTGCAGGCAGGCGGAGTAGAGGGTGTTCTCTTCGTAGGAGAGCTCGTAGGGGGCGTCCGGACGGTCGCTGGCGAGCAGCGAACCCTCCGGCGCGGCCTCGGCCTCGTCGGTCAGGAAGAACCCGGGCACCGCCAGTCCGGCGAAAGCCCCGCCTCCCAGGAGCGCTCCTTTGGCCAGGAACTCCCTACGCGTGTAGCGGCGAGGGGGGGTCATGATCGGCCTCCTTGCTTCCGGCGACGTTCAGAGAGCGCGGCCGTTCCCCACACGCCCAGGTAGTAGAACGTGGCGGCGGCGGCTACCAGGAAGAGGGCCACCAGGTACTCCTCCCAGGTGGCCTTATAGTCGAAAACCAGCCGCTCGTGGTAGAAAGCCTCGTTCAGCCCCTTGATCTCGCTGAGGGTCTGGCCAGGGATGAGGATGTTGAGCCGGGCGCTCACGAAGGCGATGGCGGTGAGTGCCCCGCCGGCCATCCAGAGCACCTTTCGACGGGTGGCGAGCAGGGCGATAGGCACGATGGCTCCAAAGAGCAGGTGGACGATCCAGAACACCCACCAATAGGGGCCCCACAGCATCAGTTCCAGCCCCGGCGCGTCGGCCACCGGGCTCCAGAAGCCGATGGATATCTCAGCGAACTCGAGCACCAGGTAGACGATGATGCCGGCGAGGGTGACCGTGCGCAGCCGGGCTACCGCGGCCTGCCAATCGTCGGTCGCGCCCGGGTCCCAAGCGGTGAACTCGTAGCGGCCCTGCAGGTAGCGCACCACCAGCAGGAGGGCCGCGCCGGCCACGATGGCCGAGGCAAGGAAGAGGAACGGCAGCAGGGCGCTGTGCCAGTACGGCTTGGCGTCGATCACGCCGAAGAACGCCCCGCTCTGGCTGGGGAAGGCGATGCTGAGGAGGATGCCCAGGGCCAGTACGGGTCGCAGCCAGGAAGTCCGCCTGCGATAGGTCAGCCACAGAGCCACCAAGGCCACGACGATGAAGCCGGAGTACATCCAGGCATTGAAGGCCATCATGCTGGTGAACGAGGGCGAGGTGAAGATGCGGTAGGCCCGGCCCAAGCGGCCCAGGTCGAGCCACACGCCGATGAACGCGGGCAGGATCAAGGCGATGCTGAGCACTATGGTGGTGCGCAGAGTGGCCAGCCGTTCGAAGCCCTTCCAGCGGAACATGAACCCCAGGGCGCCCAGCACGAACACCCCTCCGGCCAGTCCCACCAGATGGAAGTACATGGCGACCCATAGTCCCCAGGGCACGTAGGACCCGTAGCCGGCTCCTTCGTGACCGCCGGCCAGACGTTCCACGACTCCCCAGACCCCGACCGCGGCCACCACCAGCCACAGGATGAGCAAGACCCGGCCGGCCGGCGTGGACAGGGCCGCTTTCAGACCCCCCTTAGACCGGGGCTGTTCGGGCGGCTCCGTGGCAAGGGCGCTGTCGGCGAGGGGGGTGGAGGCTGAAGTGTTCACGTGACCTCCTAACGCAGGTAGTAGACGCGCGGTTCGGTGCCCTTCTCAGGCAGGAGGACCTGCGCGTTGGGGAGTACCGACAGCTTGCTGACCAGGGAGTCGGGGTCGTTGCCGTCGCCGAAGTAGGTGGCCCGGCCGATGCAGGTGGTCACACAGGTGGGCAGCTGTCCCACCTCCAGCCGGTGCAGACAGAAGTGGCACTTGCGGGCGTTGCCCACCGGTGACTTGCCGCCGACCCGGCTCCAACTCTTGGAGTACTCGTTGTTGGGGAGGACCTCCCAAGCAGCCGGCGTGCCCTGGAGAGGCCGGTCGTCGCCCTTGGGCGCGCCCTCGGCGGCGTGCTCGACATAGGAGAGGCCGAAATCGCTAGTACGCGCGCCGTAGGGGCAGGCGGTCAAGCAGTACCGGCACCCGATGCAGCGGTCGTAGTCGATCACCACCACGCCGTCCGGTCCCTTCCAGGTGGCCCGCACCGGGCAGACGGGCGTGCAGGGGGGCTCGTCGCACTGCATACAGGGGCGGGGGGTGAAGCGGATGCCCAGGTTGGGGTAGTCTCCCACCTCTTCGGTGACCACCGGCCGGTAGACCACGCCCGGGGGCAGTTTGTTCTCGGCCACGCAGCCGATGGTGCAGGCCATACATCCTACACACTTACGGGTGTCTATCACCATCTTCCAGCCGCGCTGCTCACGGGGTTTGGCCATGGCCCTGACCAGGTCGCGCTGCATGACGATAAGCGGGTCTTGCGCGTCCCCATAGGCGGCCTCCGGGGGATCGGCCAGGTCGCGTATGGTGGCCTCGCCTTGCGGCGTGGCCGGAGGCGACTGTTCGCGTGACCCGGCCACCATGCCCACGCCCACGGCGACGCCGAGGCCCAAGAGCCCGCCGATCTTGAGCACCTCGCGGCGGGAGAACTGCTTGGAGGGCTCCGCTTCACCGGGGGATGAATCCGGGTCCGCGGGCGGCACGTTCTGCTCGGGTTCCTCGTTCATCGCTACCGCCTTAGGGTGGATGATCAGATCCTGCGCTCCGGCGGCCGGCACGCCTGCCGGCGTTACCCGCCTGTATAGCTGATTATGATAGGTTTGTCAATGCTCTATTGACGATTCCCTTCGGCGTCAGTTCACCGCAGCGCCGCTCCGGTCTCGGCCAGCTGTCCCAGGCGCCAGAGCTGCTCCCTATGTTCGTCGGCAGTCATCACATAGCCGAACCCGCCGAACCAGAACATCGCCACCTGATCGGGGGTGGTGCGGTACTGTTCTGCCGCGCCGGCGGTTAGGGCGGTGCGCAAGGCCTGCTCCTTCCGTGCCAGCTCCTCGAAGCGCCAAGTCGTGTCCTCGAAGAACACCTGTCCCGGCCCGCGGGTGGTAGTGGTGTTGGGCGGTCCCACGATGGCCGCGACCTCCTCGGCAGTGGTGGAGACCTTCGGGGCCATGACGTTCACGTATTCGTCCTCCACCTTCAGGAAGAGGCCCCAGTAGTCGTTCCAAGGGAAGTAGGCCCCGGACCGGCTGGGACCGGTCACCAGGCTTTCGTCCCAGCGGCCAGACAGGACGAGCACGCGGTCACCCTCGAGCACGGCCTGCCACTTGTCGGGGGGATCGAGCCCGCGGAGGAGGGCGAAGGCCACCGGAGTGACGAACCGGGGCGAGCCTTTCAGGACGCGGTCCGGCTCCACATGGAAGACTACGTAGTCGTTGGCGAAGTGATCTTCGCCGTCCCGTGGACGGTCGACCCGGGTGACTATGCCCTCGACGATGACGAGATCGGACTCTTCCACGGCCTCCTCAGCCACGAAGGGCGTGAACAGCACCACCCCGGTGAGCTCGGCGTCGGCGGCTTCATGGGCCCGCCGGAGCTCCTCGTGCTCTGCGTAGCGCAGATCGGCGGCGTCGGTCGCCACCGTGATCGAGCAGATGACGCTGGTGGAGGTGGCGGAGAGGGGGCCGCAGGCGGCAAGGCCGGTCACCGTGGCGGCGGCGGTCAGGGCGGCGCCTAGAAGCAGGGCCAAGACGGTCCCGGCGGCCGGTGCTCGGCGGCGGAGCCGCCGGCAGCCGCGAACTCCGAGCTGTCGTCGCGACACGCGTGGGATTTGGAGCACCTGCCAGGTCGCCTCCCCGCCCAGCCGGGCCGGTCTTGCCCCGTCCAGCATAACACCGGCCATGGGCGGCCCGCTCGGGGATCGCTCCGTGGTCCCGGGTCGGGCAGGAGAATCTTTAGAAGTGAGTACTCACTGTTCTAAAATGCTGAGGCTGCGGCCGTGGTGCGGCGCCATGGCGCCGACCCTGCGATTCCCTAGGTTTCCGTTTAAATAGAATTGTATTCTGGAAGGGAATTCAGCCTCCACAAGGCCCACTAGAGCAGGCATTGAACTGCTCCCGGAAGCCTGCCGTCCACGGCACCAGGCACTGAGATCTGCTGTTGGTGGGCCATCGCGGCACCGAGCCGGCGTCGGCAGTTTCGTGGGCGCGAGGCCCAGTCAATTAGCGGAGTATACGCTCACAAGGGCAAACGACTCTATTGACAGGTGCTACCAATGGGGGTATCTTGGCGTGGCCGCTCGGGCACCGGGGGGCCCCGCCACGCGTGGTGGTGGGCAATCTTACGAAGGGGGGCCTTTGTGAAACGTAAGTCCATCTTGTTAACCCTTGTGGTCTTCGCCGTCGTCCTCGGCATCGCCATGGTGGCGACCGCTTGCGGAGGCACGGCCGAGGAGACCACGACCACCGGAGCGCCTGCGTCCAGCGACACAACCGCCGCTCCCGCGTCCACGGACACGACGGTCGCGACCGATACCACCCCGATCAAGATAGGGACCTCGCTGCCGCTGACCGGCTCGAAAAGCGTGCCGGGTACCGCGGCCAAGCAGGGCTATGAGGTGTGGGCCGATATGATCAATTCGGCGGGCGGTCTGCTCGGCCGGCCGGTCGAGCTGATCATCAAGGACGACGCAAGCGACCAGAACACCATCGTGGCCGACTACAACGCCCTGATCTCGCAGGACAAGGTCGACCTGCTGCTGGGGACGTTCTCCTCGCTGCTGGTGCTGCCGTCCTCGGCCGTCGCCGAAAAGAACAACATGGTCTATGTGACCCCCACGGGCGCGGCTCCTGAGATCTACGAGCGTGGTTTCACGAAGATCTTCATGTCCCAGCAGGCTCTCGCCCCCGACGCCGGCAAGGTGTGGGCGAACTACATCGTCAGTCTGCCCGAGGACCAGCGGCCCAAGACCGCCGCCTACCCGACCATGGACGACCCCTTCACAGCGCCCGTGATCGAGGGGATCAAGGAGATCTTCACCGCAGCCGGCATCCAGAACGTCTACGAGGTCACCTATCCTGAAGGCACCACCGATTTCGATTCCATCGTCAACGCCATCAAGAGCGCCAATCCTGACGCTGTCGTTCACGGAGCCATCTTCGAAGACGGAGTGGCCCTCGTGCGCGGCATGCTCAAGGCCGGCTTCCAGCCCACCTGGCTGTTCCAGACTACGGCTCCCAGCACGGGCGACCAGTATTCGTCGGCCGTCGGCCCCGAGAACACCGAGGGCATCTTCTATCACATGAGCCACAGCCCGAAGGCCAACACTCCGGGGAACGCGGAGTTCGTCAAGCGGTATTACGAGATGTTCCCTGACGCCAAAGACCTGCCCGAAGACGTAGCCGATGCCTACGCCGCCGGTCAGGTGCTGGCCGCCGCCGTCACGGCGGTAGGCAGCCTCGACCAGGACGCCATCGCCGACTGGCTGCATGCCAACACGGTTGAAACCATTCTCGGTCCCCTTTCCTGGGACGAACAGGGAAGGCCGCAGGGTGAGTTCATGATCGCGCAGTGGCAGAAAGGCACCAGCGAGATCGTGCTTCCGGAAGCCGTGGCCACCGCCGCCGTCGTCCCGGGTTGGAAACCCGGCACCCAGCCGTGATCGACTGCTGATACCGACTTGACGACCGCTTAGATCAGGGGGAAGAGCGCGGCCGTGACCATGTTCGTGCAGACGCTCATCCTGGGGATCCTGGTGGGTGGAGCCTACGCTCTCCTGGCCTCGGGCTTGACCGTGATCTTCGGCGTGATGCGCATCATCAATATCGCGCATGGTGCTCTGATGATCATGGGCGCGTTCATCACCTACACGACGTGGAGCCGCCTGGGCCTCGACCCCCTGCTCGCGGTCGTCATCACCATGGTCGCGATGTACGCGATCGGGTGGGCTGTCTACCTGGTGGCCGTGCGCCCGGTACGCCGGGCGCCGGTCACCACCTCGGTTCTCCTGACTTTCGGGCTCGCCTTCTTCTTGGAAGGCGTCATGGGATTCATCTGGGGCAACAACTCGGTGGCGGTCAGGCCCGGCTACGTGGACACCTCGGTCCACCTGGGGCCCTTCTACCTGCCCAAGAACCTTCTGTATGGCTTCATTCTGGCCGTGGTCATCCTGCTGGCGTTGCAGATGGTGTTTACTAGGACTTGGCTGGGGCGGTCGATCAGGGCGGCCGCCTCCAGTGAAGACGCCGCTCGGTTGGTGGGCGTCAAGATCTCAGCGGTGGCGGCGGTCACCTTCGCCCTGGGCGCGGCCAGCGCCGGTGCCGGAGGGGCTATCATCAGCCTGATGGGGCCCTTCGTGCCCGGTTCGCAGATCCTCTGGATCACGCGTCTGCTCAGCATCGTGGTTCTCGGCGGCCTCGGCAGCGTGCCCGGTGCCGTCATTGCCGCTATGATCCTGGGAGTGGGCGAAGCATTGATGTCCACCTACGTGTCACCGCTCTGGTCGCCGGCTCTTTCTATCTTCCTCATCTTCTTTATCCTCGCCGTCCGGCCCCAGGGCCTTCTGGGCACCAGACTCAGGGAAGACGTGGCCCAGTGAGCGGTCTGGGCACAAGCGGCCTGAGCACCCGTCGCTTGGCCCTGATGGTGCCGCTGGCCGCCGTCGTGGTCGTGGTCGCCATCTTCCCGCTGCTGACCGGGAACCAGTACTACCAGAACATGGTGATCATCTCGTTGGTGATCGCCATCGGAGCGGTCGGTCTCAACATAATCACCGGATTCGCCGGCTATCCCTCTCTTGCGCAGGGCGCCTTCCTCGGCGTGGGTGCGTACACGGCCGCCATCGGTTCGGTCAAGGTGGGAGGCTCGCCGTTCTATTGGATGGTTTTGGCCGGAGTGGTGGCGGGCTTCCTCGCTTTCTTGCTGGGCCTTCTCTCTCTGCGCACGCGCGGGTTCTCGTTCGCCATCATCACCGTGTCGTTCCTGCTGCTGGCGAGGCTTCTCGTTCAGAACTGGCGGGGACTGACCAACGGTTCCAACGGTCTGACCCTGCCGCTGCCCACCTGGGCCAGAGACGTGATGAACTGGCCCTTCCATTTCGCCTTGGTGGCCCTGCTGATCGTCTCGATGCTGGTGGCCTGGAGGATCAGGCGGACCAAGTTCGGAGTGGGCCTCATCGCCATGCGTGAGGACGAGGACAAGGCGGGTGCCGTCGGCATAAACGCGCCCATCTACAAGATGTTCGGCTTTGTAGCCAGCGCCGTGTTCGTGGGCATGGCCGGTGCCGTCTATGGCTACTACCTCACCTTCGTCGATCCGATCGGCATGCTGGGTCTGCTTCTCAGCGTGCAGATCATCCTCGCGGTACTCCTGGGGGGCAAGGGCACCATCTGGGGGCCGGTGCTAGGGGCGTTCATCATCGAGCCGCTCAATGAGGTGGCAAACAACCAGTTGGGCGGCGGGAACATCCGTCTGGTGATCTTCGGCGGGCTTCTGGTACTGGTGGTGCTCCTGCTGCCCCAGGGGATAATCCCCACGGTCAGAAAGAAGATCGCTCTCTATCAAGAACGCAAGCGGCCGGGTCTGACGGGGGCGCGCATCGAACTGTGCGAACGTGCCGTCCCGCCGGTCAGACCGGAGCCGTCCTCCACCGACATTCTGGAGGTGAAGGACCTCAAGAAGCGGTTCGGCGGGCTGCAGGCGGTCGATGGGTGCTCTTTCGGGGTGCCCGAAGGCTCGATCACGGCTTTGATCGGACCCAATGGCTCGGGCAAGACCACCGTCTTCAACATCATCACCGGGATGATGAAGGCCGACTCGGGCGAGGTCTATCTGGACGGCGAGCGCATCGACCACCTGTCACCCTGGCAACGGGCTCACCGGGGCCTGGGACGGACCTTCCAGATCACCCGGCTCTTTGGGGAGATGACCGTTCTGGAGAACCTTGTCGCTCCTCTGCGCGATTTCTCTTTGGGGCAGTTGAACCGGCGGGCCGCGAGCGGGGAGGAGGTGGCCAGGGCGGAAGAGTTGCTCGCGTTGGTGGGCATGAGCGCCTATCGTGACCGGCCCTGCTCGGCCCTCAGCTACGGCCAGCGCAAGCTGGTGGAGCTGGCCCAGGTACTGGCGTTAGAGCCGCGGGTCATCCTGCTGGACGAACCGGCGGGGGGCATCAACCCCACGCTCATCGAGCGGCTGGGCGAGCTGATCGTCGAGCTCAACGCGGGCGGCAAGACCTTCCTGATCGTGGAGCACAACATGCCCTTCGTCATGGGCCTCTGCAACCCTGTGCGGGTGCTGGCCCGTGGTGCGACCATCTGCCAAGGCTCACCCGAGCATGTGCAGCAGGACCGGTGTGTGCTCGAAGCCTACCTGGGGGGAGACTTCACCCTTGAGCCGAAAGGGGTGGGTGGTGCTTGAGCTGGTGAACCTCACGGCGGGGTATGGCGGCGGCGCGGTGCTGCGCGGGGTCGACCTCACGGTGCAGCGGGGAGCCATCGCCTGCATCGTCGGGCCCAACGGAGCCGGCAAGTCCACGGTGTTCCGCGCTATCAGCGGGCTGCTCGAGATCATGGACGGTTCCATCCTGGTGGACGGAGAACGGATCGACCATCTCACCTCGGCAGAGATCACCAAGGCCGGTGTCGCGCAGGTGCCCCAGTCCAACGGGCTCTTCCCCACGCTGACCGTCAAGGAGAACGTGCTCATGGGCGGCTACCTCATCCGGCGCCAGCGGGCGCTGGTGAGAGAGCGCTACGAACATGTGGCCTCGCTCTATCCGGTCGTGCGGGAGCGGAGCGGGGACAAGGCGGGTAATCTGTCCGGCGGCCAGCGGCGCATGGTGGAGTTCGCGCGCGCTCTCATGCTCGATCCCAAGCTGGTGCTGCTGGACGAACCCTCGGTGGGACTCGACCCCATCATTCTCACCCAGGTGCGCGAGGCCATTCTCACCATGCATGAGGCGGGGAAGACCATCGTCCTGGTGGAACAGAACGTTCGCTTCGGTTTCAACGTGGCGACCGAAGGCATCGTGATGGAGAGCGGCCGCGTGCTCATGCAGGCCCCGGCCAAAGAACTGCTGGCCGATCCGGAGATGGCCGCACTCTTCTTCGGGGGAGTGGTGGAGACCAAGGAAACGGCTGCCATGGCCGCTGAGGAGTTGTCCGACGTGTGCGCTCCGGGTGACGCTTGATGTGTGCCGACGAGCTCGTCCAGAGGGTGGCGCGCATCTGGGCGCCGCGGTTCACCGCCAACGGCGTGGACCCGAACGATCTTGCCCGCACTACGTCGGCCATCGAGGACTGGGCCGGGTGGCTTGACGGCTGGGAGACCCTGGCGAACGCCTACGAGGCCAGGGCTGTCCAGGCCGAGAGTCAAGGCCGCCTTCGTTCTGCCGGTGAGTTCTACCAGCGCGCTTCCATAGCTCTGCACTTCGGGGAGTTCGTCTGGTTCGAGGACCTGGAACGGCACAACGAGGCCGCCGCTCGCTCGGCCCGGCTGATGCGGCGGTCGCTTTCGCTTCTCGACCCCTCCGCGGAGCGCTTGGAGATACCCTTCGGTGGAGCGGTCTTGCCGGCCAACCTGCGTCGACCGGCCAGGGTGGAACGGCCGCCAGTGGTGATCCTCATCCCCGGACTGGACTCGAGCAAGGAAGAGTTCTGCACCTTCGAGGAGGTGTTCCTCAATCGGGGCATGGCGACGCTCGCGCTCGACGGGCCTGGACAGGGGGAGACGCTGCGAGAGCTACCCCTGCGGGCCGACTACGAACACCCGGTGGCAGCCCTTATCGATGAGCTCGAGAAGCGCGATGACCTGTCCGTCGGCGCGATAGGGGCGATGGGCATGAGCCTGGGCGGCTACTTCGTCGTGCGTGCCGCAGCGGGGGAGCCTCGCATCCGTGCTCTGGTGGGGCTGAGCGGCCCCTTCTCAGTCTCCGGCTGGATCAGAGCCGGCATCACCGACATCAGTCGCGAAGCGCTGGCGGTCAAAGTAGGCGCGGGCGACGAGGGCGACCTGTCTCGCCTCATCGAACCGTTCGACCTGGAACCGGTCATCGGGGGGATGACCCAGTCCGCCCTTCTCGTCACCGGTCGCCTGGATCGCGTCATCCCCTGGGAGGAGACCAAGCGGCAGGCTGAGCGCGCTCCGAACGCGGAGTTCGTCATCTTCGAGGAAGGCACCCACGTGCTCAACAACATGGCCCCCATCGTCCGGCCACTGGTGGCGGACTGGTTGCGCGAGCACCTGGCCGTCTGACGGGGCGGCCCTGAGACAGTATCCTTGGCCCTGGAGACGTATCTACACAGCGGAGGCGAGCATGTTCTATCCAGTCCACCCCGATCTGAGCGATCCCGCGCGCGTAAAACAGGCCACCGTGGTCCTGAACCCTTCGGAATCCAAACGGCTGCTGGCCAGGACCGTCGCCGGCTTGCCGGAGGTCAGGGAGGCCTATAAGAGCGGCCGGCTGTCGGTGTCCACCTGCTCGACCAGTGCTCTCGTGCTGGAGGAGTTGACCGGCGAGAAGATCGCTCCCTACTGCTATTGCATCGGCATGGTGGCCGGGGGGATGCTGACCACCAGCCTCAAGGATGATCGAGAGGCCGCCCGCTTCTTCATCAAGGGCGAGCGGGTGCAGATGGACGCCATACCCTTCTACGACGGGTTCGCCGCGGGCGACGTGGTCATCAAGGGCGGGAACGCCGTCGATCCTCAGGGCAACGTGGGTGTGCTGGCCAGCAACAACCAATCGGGGACCATCGGGGCGCTCCTCAGCTTTGTCGCCGTTCGTGGTCTGCCCATCATCTTCCCGATCGGCCTGGAGAAGTCGGTCGCCTCAGTCCCTGAGGCCGCGAACGGCTGGGGTCAGCTCACCCTCCACAAGAGCATGGGGGAGAGGGTCTGGTTGTACCCTGTCACCTGCGGATTGGCGATCACCGAGATCCAGGCTCTGGGGCTCCTGGCTGGAGTCAAGGCCCGTCATGTGGGCAGCGGTGGCATCGGCGGCAGCGAGGGTGCGGTGGTCCTGCTCTTGGAAGGATACGAGGAGAACATCGAGAAAGCCTGGGAGATCGTGCAGGGTGTCAAGGGCGAGCCGCCGATAGCGGTGCCCCGGCACCAGTATTCCTGCTGAGCCGGCGGCGGCGTGGCGGCGGCCCGCGCCGGGTCGATCCCGGCCTGGACCGCCGCCTGACCTTCAGGTCGTCAAGGAGGTGTTCGTGGCCAGGACCGGGAAGAGGATCCCCGCCGCGGCCAGGCGGGATAAGATCGTCGAGGTCACGCTGCGCTTGGTGGCCGACGAAGGCATCGAAGGGGCCACCACGGCGCGCATCGCCGCCGCCTCGGGAGTATCGGAGGGCACGCTGTACAGGCTCTTCGGCAGCAAACGCGGCATCCTTCTGGCTGCTGTCGACGCCGTGCACGACAACTTCCTCCGTCTGATGGAGACCAGTCGACGGGGCGATCCCATCACCAGCCTGCAGGAGTTGGGACGGCTGCATACGGAGTCGATGGTCGGCTCCGGGGTCGACCACTTCATCGCCCCCTTGTTCGCTTTCATGACGGCTCCCGTCAGCATGGGTCTGCGCGAAGCGGTGGCCAGGCGCCAGCAGGAGATCATCGACCTATACTCGCAGATGCTGGAACAGGCTCGAGCCGCAGGCGAGATCCCTGAAGGAGCCGACGTGCGGCAGACGGCGTGGACCTTCGCCGCCATCTTCTGGGCCGAGGACCTCTCGGCCCTGCTGGGGCTGCCGGGCTTCGTCCTGGAGGGACGGGCCAAGAAGGCCCTCGATGCGACCCTCCGTTGCTTCGTGCGTTGCGGTGGTTGTCCGGAGACGGCGGAGAACCTGCCGATGACGCTGTCTACCGCTTCAGTTCCGCGAACGCGTCCGCCAGGATCTGATACGACTGGTCGAGCGACTGGGGGATGACGCGCACGTCGCCGATGACGGGCATGAAGTTCGTGTCGCCCCGCCAGCGGGGCACCAAGTGCAGATGGAGGTGGTCCTTGATCCCGGCGCCGGCGGCCGCTCCCAGGTTCAAGCCCAAGTTGAGCCCGTCGGGACTGAACTTCGCCTTGAGGGCGCGGGCGCAGAGCTGGGCCAGGTCCATCATGTCATGCGACGTCTCGGAGGGCAGTTCTTCCAGCTCGGCCAGGTGGGCGTAGGGCGCCACCATGAGGTGGCCGTTGTTGTAGGGGAAGGCGTTCAAAATGACGAAGGCTAGCCGGCCGCGGTAGACGATGTAGTTGGCCCGGTCGTCGCTCGACCTGGGCTTTTCGCAGAAGATGCAGCCGGACGGCTTCTCCTGGGTGACGTACTGGAGTCTCCACGGTGCCCACAGCCGTTCCATGCGGCCTCCTCGTGCGGGTGATGGCCCCCGGTGCCGGTCGCCCCGGCCCGGCCTGATTGTATCGCCCCGCGGGCCCGCTTGCCCGGCGGCGATGCGGTATCATCGGCTGCGCTCACGTACTTGCTCAAGGGAGGCATCGGTGGGAACGCCCCAAGCGCCGGACGCGACTGTGAACGGAACTCTAGCGGCCCTCTCCGACCGGTACCGCGGCCCCGGGGCCGACGAGGTACTGGCGCGTCTTGCTCAGCCCGACATGGAGGCGGTCAAAGGCCTGGTGTCGTGGCGGGGTGTGGTCCTGGGGGAGGGGGTCTGCCCGGTCGACCTGGCTCTCAGCTACCTGCGGCTCATCCAAGAGGAGTCCTGTGGTCGCTGCGGCCCCTGCCGCATCGGCGTCGACATCATGCGCGAGCTGTTCGAGAAGCTCGCGGCCGGCGAGTCCGAACCCGACCGGGGCGGCGAAGACCCGGTGGCCCGCATCCGCCGCCTGGCCGAGTCCATAGAGGACTCCGCTTGGTGCGGCATCGCCAACACCATCCGCGACCCCATCCTGGCCCTGCTCGACCTGGGGGCGGAGCACTTCGCCGAGCACGCGGCCGGCACCACCTGCGGCCCGCTCGCCACCCACGGCTGGGTGGCCGCTCCCTGCCGCTCCACCTGCCCCTCGACGGTGGACTGCGCCGCCTACATCTTCCAGGCCCTGGAGGAGCATCCCCACCTGGGCACCACCATCGTCAAGCGCGACAACCCGCTGCCGGCCATCATCGGCCGCACCTGTCCGCATCCCTGCGAGTCCAACTGCACCTTGGCGCCGATGGGGCAGCCCATCGCCATCAACAACATCAAGCGGTGGTGCGCCGATCGGGCTGAAGGTCTGGCCGACGACAAGGGCGCGTCCGGCCGCCTGGCCGACCCCTTGGCCGGGGCTACCCCTGACGTGGTGGCGGCGGCGGGTGGGGCCCGGCTCATCGCGGGCGGGCCGCACGAGGTGAGCGAGCTTACCACCGCCCAATGGAGCCAGCGGCCGGTGGAGGTGACCTGCCGGCTGGACGAGACCTGGCAGGCCTGCGGCAAGAAGGTGGCCATCATCGGGGCCGGGCCGGCCGGTCTCTCCGCCGCCTACTATCTGGCCCGCCGCGGTTACGCCCCCACCATCTTCGAAGACCTGCCCGTGCCCGGAGGCATGGTGCACGTGGGCATCCCCGAGTACCGGCTGCCCCGCCATGTCATCCGGCGGGAGACCGAGCTCATCCAGCAGGAGGGCGTCGAGATCCGCTACAACACCCGTCTGGGCCGGGATATCCAGTTCGCCGACCTGCAGAAAGAGGGGTTCGAGGCCACCTTCGTCGCCATCGGCGCGCATCTGGGGCGGCCGCTCGGCATCCCGGGCGAAGACCTGCCCGGCTCCATGGACGCCATCGAGTTCCTCAAGAAGGTGGCGCTGGGCGAACCGGTCGACATCGGCGAGACCGTCCTGGTGCTGGGGGGTGGCAACTCGGCCATGGACGCGGCCCGTACCTCCATCCGCCTAGGGGCGAAGAAGGTGCAGGTGGTCTACCGCCGCACCCGCAACGAGATGCCCGCCAACCCTTGGGAGATCGAAGAGGCTGAGGAGGAGGGCGTCGAGTTCCTCTATCTGGCCGCTCCCATGGAGTGCAAGGGGACGGATGACCACGTGAACGGGCTGGTCTGCCAGCAGATGGAACTGGGCGAGCCCGACGAGAGCGGCAGACGGAAGCCCGTCCCGGCCGACATGGCTCCGTTCGTGCTCACCGCCGACACCATTATCGCCGCGGTGGGTCAGCAGCCGGATTTCGCACCCTTCAAAGCCGACGAAGCCATCAAGTTCAACCGCTGGAACTACATGGAGGCCGATCCCTACACACTGATGACCACCAAGCCCGGCCTCTTCGTGGGCGGAGACGCCGTGAGCGGCGGGGGGACGATCATCGAGGCCATCAACGCCGGCAAGACGGCGGCCAAGTACATCGACATGTATCTGCGCGGCGAGCCGGTGGAGGAGGATATCGAGGACAAGACTCGGCGGCTGGCGGTCTACCTGGGAGCCCAGAACAGCGGCGAGCCCCTCTGCGAGGGCGTCGACTACGGGGTCCGCCAGAAGATGCCGATGCTCGCGCCCGAGGTGCGCAAGCACACCTTCGAGCCCACCGAACTGGGCTACACCTTGGAGCAGGTGACCGCCGAGGCCGACCGCTGCCTGCGCTGCCACCGGCCCATCCTGGTGGCGTACTGACCCCTCGGCCATGAGTGCGGGCGGGCGTCCGGCTCCCGGAGCCGGCTCGAGCGGACCCGGCCCGGGCAGTCACGGCCGCGACGGACCCGGCCCGGGGCTGAGATACCCGTTCGAGGGCGTGCCGGGGCCGGGAGTGGTGCGGCGGGTGGCGCCGGGGATCCTGTGGGCGCGCATGCCGCTGCCGCTGCGCCTGAACCATGTGAACGTGTGGCTGTTGGAGAACGGCGACAAGCCGGCGAGCCGGGCCGGGCGCGGCGCCGCCGGTGAGTTCGTGGCCGTCGACGCCGGCTTGGGCGACGACCTCACGCGGAGCCTGTGGGGGCAGGTGCTGGGTGCGGTGGCGGGCGGGAGGAGCGGCGGCTCCGGAGCCGTTGTGCGGCGGATCATCGTGACCCACTTCCATCCCGACCACAGCGGCGCGGTGGAGTGGCTGGCCGTCCGGGACGGCGCCGAGGTGCTCATGAGCCGGGGCGAGCACGAGACTGGTCTGGCTTCAGCCCGGGGGGAGCGGAGCAGTGGCTCCTGGTCGGCAATCGAGCGGCTGGATCCGCACGGTCTGCCCGAGGGGACCCGCCGCGTGCTCCTGGCTTCGACCAACCCATTCGCGTCGCTCACGCCGGGAGTCCCGGAGACCTTCACCCCTCTGGCGGACGGTGACCTGGTCCGGGTCGGTTCTCAGGAATGGCGGGTGATGGTGGGCTACGGACACTCTCCCGAGCACGTCTCCCTCTACAGCGAGGGCGCGCGGGTCCTCATCTCCGGCGACATGCTGCTGCCGCACATCTCCTCGCACGTGGGGTCGCCGGTCACTTGGGGCCACGGGAACCCGGTGGCGGCGTTCCAGCGGTCGCTGGCCCGGACGGCGGAACTGCCGGACGACACGTTGGTGCTGCCCTCCCACGGCGTGCCGTTCACCGGCATCCGGGCCCGGGTGGCCGCCCTGTTCGAGCACCATGAAGAGCGCTGCGATCGGATGCTGGCGGCGGTGGACCGCCGCGGCGCCGGGGGCGCCCGGCCTCCCGCCGCCGGTGATCTGCCGCCCACCGCCGGCGACCTGCTGGAGGCGCTCTTCCCGAAGGGCTTGGACCCGCTGCAGGTGATCCTGGCCATGAACGAGACCATCGCCCACCTCGCCTATCTCGAAGACCGGGGCTATCTGCGCCGGGTCATCGGGGACGACGGCAAGATCCGGTGGGAGAGGGCGGGCCGGGCGGGGGACTCGGGCGGGGCTGCGCCGCGGCCGCGGGCGGCCGCGGCGGCCCCGACCGGTGACGGCGCGGCGGGCGGGCTTGGCACTTCGGTGGCGGGCGACGGTCAGGCGGCCGGGCTGGACGGGGCCGAAGCCGCGGCCGTGGGGGACGGTGGGGCAAACGGGCAGGACGAGGGAGTCTGACCCGATGCCGACCCTCTTCGAACCTGCGACCATCAACGGCATGGTCGTCCCCAACCGGTTCGTCCGTTCGGCCACCTGGGAAGGGTTGGCGGAAGCGGACGGCTCTCCCTCGCAGGCGCTTGTCGACCTCATGGCCGCTCTGGCTCAGGGCGGGGTGGGGCTCATCATCAGCGGCCACGCCTTTGTGGCCCCGGAAGGACGGATGGGCCTGCGCCAACTGGGGGCCCACAATGACGACCTGGTGCCCGCGCTGGCGCGCATGGCCGCGACCGTACGCGCGGCCGCGGCGACGGCGGCCGAGACCGTCAGCGCCGCGGGCCCCGGAGCCGCCGAGGCGGTGGGCCCCGCCGGGCGGGGCGGCGCCGCAGGCGCCGCCACCTCGGGCGCCCGCGGTGCCAAGATCGCCCTGCAGATCACTCACGCGGGTCTCTGGGCCGCCGACGCTCCCGGTACGGGGGTGCCTCTCGGACCCTCGGTGAGGCAGACCGCGGCCGGTCCGCTGGGACGGGAGATGACCCTGGAGGACATCGCGGCCGTGCCTCCCGCGTTCGCCCGCGCCGCGGGACGCGCGCGGGCGGCGGGCTTCGACGCCGTGCAGATCCACGCGGCTCATGGGTATCTGCTGAGCTCGTTCATGTCCCCCTTTTTCAACAAGCGTGACGACGCCTACGGAGGAGACCCGGTCCGGCGGACCCGGCTGGTGGTGGAGGTGGTGGAGGCGGTGAGGGCCGCCGTGGGCCCGGACTACCCGGTGGTGATCAAGATCAACACGGCCGACTTCGTCGACGGAGGCCTGACCGAGGACGACATGCTCCAGAGCGCGGTTCTGCTGGAGCGGGCCGGGGTCGACGCCATCGAGTTGAGCGGCGGTATCGCTCTCTCGGGTGACTACCGGCCCATCCGGACGGGCCGGGCGGTCTCTGAAGGTCCTGAAGTCTACTACGAAGCCGCATCTCTAAGGCTCAAGCAGAAGGTGAAGGTGCCGGTGATGCTGGTGGGCGGCATCCGCACCCTGGCGACTGCTGAGCGCCTGGTGGCCGAGGGGGTGGCCGATTACGTCAGCCTGTCCCGGCCGCTCATCTGCGAGCCGGGACTGATCGCCCGCTGGCGGAGCGGCGACGAGCACCCCGCGGCCTGCCGCTCCTGCAACCGCTGCTACTTCAAGGGTTTCGGCGGGGAGGTGGTCCGCTGCGTCAACCGGAAGGCAGTGACCGAGGCGGCCGCCAAGACAGGTTCCCCGGAGGATCGATAATCGGGGAGACCTTGGCGCCGAAGTCCGGGCCCATGGGCGTCAGTGGGGCCGGCTTCAGTGACTCCGCCTTGTGGCTCCAAGCAGGGAGAGTCTAGTCTAAGAGGACTCCTGCCAACCCGGTTCCGCGCCGAATGGGCCCGCCCCGGTTCTCCCGCCTCCCGGCGGGTGCTCTTCGCCCGCCTGCTCTGCCGGGATCTCGAGGATCGTCAGCGCGCAGTAGTCCTGCTCGATGGAGAACAAGACCTCCAGGGGGAGGCCGAGCAGGTGGCAGAGCAGCACCCGGTTCGGCCCCTTGTGGCCGACGACGAGGAGGTTCTCCCGGCCGGCGGCGAAGCTCTCGTTCACGAGCTCGAGAAAGACCGGCACCACCCGCGCCTGCAGGTCGCGGAAGCTCTCGCCGCCGGGGAAGCGATACCCGATCACGTCCCTCTCGCGGACGGCGTACTCGGCCGGATGGAGGCGGGCGGCCTCCGCGAAGGTCAGGTTCTGCCAGAGGCCGGTGTCGATCTCGCGGAGTCGAGGGAGCGGGATAAGCGGGGTCCCGGTGGAGCCGACCAGTATCTCGGCGGTCTGCAGGCAGCGGCACAGATCGCTGCTGTAAGCGACGTCGAAGCGGGCGGCACTGGGGCTGCCGGCGGACTCGGCGGACTCGGCAGCGGCGGCAGAGTCGGCGGCGTCAGTGTCTGCCGTGTGCTCGGTGCTCGTGCCCCCTGGGCGCTTGCCCGCCCGGTCCCCCAAGTGCTCAGCCAGCCGGTCCGCCAACCGGCGGGCCTGCTTCAGGCCGGCGGGGCCGAGCGGAGGGTCGGCCTGGCCCAGGAAGCGCTTGCCGGGGGGCATGGCCGGCTGGGCGTGTCGGACCAGACATACCTTGAGAGTAACGGCCCCTCCGCTCACGGCTCCATCTCTCCGAACACCTCCGCCCCCGGCAATCTTGCCTGCGCGAGCAGGCGGCCCAAGGGATAGCCAAGTACCGCCTCCACTTTCGCGGCGACGCGGCGGGCCGATTGCATCCGCTCGCCCATCTGCAGGAACGCGGCCGGGGTGGCCTCAGGCCACGACCTCATCTTCGTGAGGGCGCGGGCTTCGCGGCCGTCTAGACCAACCACCTCGTCTTCGGCGACGACCTTGTCGGCCAGGTATGCCAATTCAGTCTCCGTGATCCCCGGGGCTGCCGAGAGGTCGGGCTCCATCACCATGTGCCGGCCCACAAGCGCCCCGAGTTCGGGAAGGCCGAGGTTGGCCAGGAGCCGCTGCGCGACCGTCGCGTGGCCGGGCAGGGTGCGCACCATGTCGTGCAGCAGGCAGGCGGTCCGCACGACCGCCGGATCGATATGGGGAAGATGAGGCGCGAGGGCCGCGGCGATCTCGTGGCCCACGGCGGCCACCGCCCGGCAGTGCCGGACGACGTTCTCTGGAGTCCCCAGGGTCGCGAGGATGAACAGGGCCTCCTCGTCGGTGAGCGAACGGGGGCCGGCGGCTTCTTCGTCCAGTATCGTCGCGAATCGCTGGAAGACGCGGTGGTCGGCGGGGGTGTCCATGTCCATGAGGATGGTGAGGTCCTCGACCTCGATCTCCTCGGCGGCGCCGTCGTGAGCGGCGAGGACGTCGTGGAGGGTCGCCCCGCGATCGGCTGAGAGGATCACCGACCGGTAGGAGGCGGCCAGGAGCGGAGGATGGCCTCGCCGTCCGCAGCAGGTGGGGTGGATGATGAGCCCGCTCGGCCCACCCCCGGCGGCGAGACCCCGCTCGCTCCAGCCTCGGCGAAGGGCTCGGATCACGGCCGGCCGCACCAACGGGTGGTCCACCGGCCACACGAAGAAGGTGTCTAGGCCAGGCGAGAGCGCCGCCGCGCCCGTCTGCACCGACGAGAACATCCCCGCATCGTAGTCCCGGTTGAAGGCGATGACGACACCGAGGGTATCGAGCAGGGGAATGAGCGCTTCGGCCTCGTGTCCGACCACCACCACGATGGGTTCCACGCCGGCGCCGCGCAGCGCGCCGACGACGCGCTCCACCGCCGTCACCCGGCCCACCGGCAGAAGGGGCTTGGGCGCGCCCATGCGGGAGGACCGCCCGGCGGCGAGGACCACGGCGCCGATGGCGCACGCGGCGCCCGCCCGCCCGCCCGCGCCGGTCGAGGCGCTGAGGTCGGCGGCCCCCGCGCCGATCGCGGTGGCCGCCGCCCCCGGCGCGTCACGCGGGCCGGGGGCGCCGATCGACCCGGAGTGACTCACCGGCTCAGGCCGCGCCTGATCTGCACGACCTGGGCGGCGATGCTCACGGCGATCTCCTCCGGGGTCTCGGCTCCGATCTCAAGGCCGATGGGGGCGTGGACCCGGGCCAGGTCGGCGTCGGTGAAGCCGCGTTCCCGTAGGGCCGCGAAGATCCCGGCGATCTTCTTCTTGCTTCCGATCATGCCGATGTAGCAGGCGTCCGTGCGCAGGGCCTGCTCCAGGACGATGCGGTCGAGCACGTGCCCCCTGGTCATGATGATGATGTAGCTGCGGCGGTCGATCCCCATCCCCGCGAGGGACCCCTCGAACGAAGCCGGCACCACGATCTCGTCGGCATCGGGGAAGTGCCGGGCGTGGGCGAAGTCAGGCCGGTCGTCGACGACCACCGTGCGGAAGCCGACCATGCCTAGGAGCGGAACCAGGCTGCGGCCGCAGTGCCCGGCTCCGAAGACGTAGGCCGTGCCGGGAACGCCCACCGGCTGCACGTAGAAGCCCGGCCGGTCGGGGCCGGTCAGGCCGTCCAATGTGCCGGAGCGGCGCAGTGCTTCCAGAGCGCCGGCGGGGAGGACCAGGTCTCCGGTAATCCGCCCCGACTCGTCCACCAGACAGCGGCGGACCGCCACCGATTCGGCGGCCTCTCCCGCGGCGGCCTCTCCCGCGGCCCCTCCCGCAGCGGCCCCTCCCGCGGCGCTTTCACCTCCGGCGCGGGCAGCCGGGGTGACCTCGGTCACCAGCCAGCCGGTGCCGCCCGTCTCGAGCAACGCCACGACGGCGGCGAACAGGTCGCGTGCGGCCGGCGCCCGCCCGGGGTCCACCGGCTCGATCAGCAGCACTCCTTCTCCTCCGCAGATCATCCCCAGGCCGGCGGCGTCGGCGTCGGTGAGCACGAATTCCAGCAGGCGCGCCTGCTGGGACGAGAGGGTCTCCCGCGCGAGTTCGATCGCCCGTGCCTCCAGGGGGCCTCCGCCCACGGTGCCCCGGAACGAGCCGTCCTCCCGCACCAGCATCCAGGCGCCGGCGTGGCGGGGAGACGAGCCCCGTGTCGCCAGGGTGGCGACCAGGGAGAAGGGGACTTTCGCCTCCAGGAGGCGTACGGTCTCGCGGGCGATGTCGAGTTCCATGGAGATAGTGTAGCCTCTAGGGTAGTCCGGAGGCCGGTCCGATCTCGGGTGAACTAGACCGCCTCGATCGTCGACGGCGGTTTGGTGGCGATGTTGTAGGTGACGCTGACTACACCCGGGACGGTGTCGGTGATCTCCCGGGCCAGCTCCTCCAGGATGTCGAAGGGGACCCGGGTGGGCCGGGCCGTACGGGCGTCGACGCTGTCCCAACAGCGCACCTCGATCTGCTGTCCGAACTCCCGCCGCCCTTCCCGCATGCCGGTGACGCGGTCCTCGTGTAGGATGGCCAGGTACTGGAAGGCGCCGAAGCTTGACAGGTGCCGTTCGACCACCGTGGTCGCCTGTCGAACCGTCTCCACCCGCTCCGGCGTCACCTCGCCAATCACCCGGGCGGCCAGGGCCGGGCCGGGGAAGGGGATGCGCCGGAAGAGCTCAGCGGGCAGTCCCAGGGCCTCTCCCAGCCTGCGCACCCCGTCTTTGCGTAACTGGACCAGGGGCTCGAGGATGCGGTAGCCGAAAGCCTCCTGGGGGTCGATCCCCAACTGCTCGAAGACGTTGTGCTGGCGCTTGATGCCGGCCACGGTCTCATCCACATCGGTGAGGATGGTCCCTTGGAGCAGGTACTTGGCCCCGCTTTCCCGCACCAGTCGCCCGAACACCTCCCGATAGAAGGTCTGGGTGACTGCCTCCCGCTTGGCCTCGGGGTCGGTGACCCCCTTGAGGGCGGCGAAGAACTCGTCCCGGGCGTCGACCACTTCCACCTTGACCCCCAGAGCGCTGAAGAAGCCCACCACCTGCTCGGCTTCTCCCGCCCGCATGATGCCGTTCTCCACGAAGATGGTCCGCAGCCGGTCGCCCAGGGCCCGATGGCCCAGCAGAGTGACGGTCGACGAGTCCACCCCTCCCGAGAGGGCGTTGATGGCCCATCCGTCCCCCACCGCCTGGCGGATCTCATCGACCTTCTGGGCGATGAAGGCCTCGGCGTCCAGGTCCTGCGCGGTGATCTCGGTGGTCATGTGGGCCTCCTATCCGATGACGAGGGAACGGGTGGCGAACTGGGGGTCGCTGGTGATGTTGAGGCCGAGCTTGCCGAGCACCAGCATATCCAATGCCGGCCGGTTTCGGGTACGCTTGGCAGAAGGGGCCGCCTGGGAGAAGGCGTCGCCCCACGTCGCCCCGGATAGAGGAGGGCAACCGGTGAATCCATCCACCAATCACCCGATCAACGAGACCATCCAGACCATCGGGCATCGTCACAGCGTGCGGCTGTTCACCGATCGGCCTGTGTCCGACCACGATCTGAAGGTCATCCTGCAGGCGGCCAATCAGGCGCCTTCCGCCCACAACCAACAGTCGTGGCGCTTCATCGTTGTCCGAGGGCCGCGCAAGGGCGCGCTGGCCGAGCTGGTGAGCAGCCGGGCGGGCGCCTACCCGCGTCCCTCGTCCACCCTTCTGCGCATGGCGGCGCGCAGCATCGTGAGCGCGCCGGTGGTCGTGGCGGTGGCGAACACGGGAGAACTCATCCGGCGGGGCCCTGAACTGTTCGAGGTGGGCCAGGAACGGGCCCGCGACTTCTTCCGGACCATGGAGATCCAGAGCTCGGCCGCGGCCGTGGAGAACCTGCTGCTGGCGGCCACCTCGCTCGGTATAGGCTCGGTGTGGCTGGGCATCCTCTTTCTTATCAAGGAGGAGGTGCTCGAGTTCCTGGGCGAGCCGGCCGGTGAGTTCATGGCCGTGGTCCCGCTGGGCTACCCGGCTCGCCCGGCCAAGGGGCCGAAAAAGCGCCCGGCGGCGGCTCTGATCAAGTACTTAGAGTAGGGCCCCGGGCGGTCTTGCCTGAGACCCCCGCCTTGATGTGTTGCATGAGGGAACGGGCGGCCGCCGACAGGGGCCGGTCGCGCGGGTACACGAACACCAGGTCGCGGGTGAGCCGCTCCTGGAAGGGGACGGCCACCAGTCCGTCCTGGGCCGCGGTGGAGGCCAGCATGCGGGGCACCGGCGCCACCCCCAGGCCGCGCCTGACGAGGGCCTTGGTGAGTTCCGGGTAGTTGGCTCGGTAGGAGAATCTGGGCTTGAGCCCGGCCCGCCGCAGGGTGTCGGCCACGATGTTGCCGGCGTTCATGGTGGCGCGGGGCAAGAGGATCGACTCCCCGGCCAGCATCGCCAGGGGGACCGCCGGTTCGCCCGCCAAGCGGTGGCCGGGCGGCACCAAGAGGACGATCTCTTCGGTGAGCAGGTACTGGGTGGCGGCCCGGTTGGAGCCCCAGGGGGTCATGACCGCGCAGTCGAGTTCGCCGCTGACCACGGCCTCTTCGAGCTGGGTGTCGTCCTTCTCGATGAGCTCCACCTTGGCGTCGGGGTGTTCGGCCAGGAAGGACACCAGAATGGGGGTGAGCAACATGGCGAACACGTTGCCGACCGCCCCGAAGCGGACCGTGCTGGAGCCGGCGCCGGCGAGCTCTTTCATGAGGCCTACGGCCTCCTCGGTGCGGGCCACGATGGCTTGGGCCAGGGGCAAGAGCACCTGCCCGGCCATGGTGCATTCCACGTGGCGGCCGTAACGTTCGAACAGCTTGATGCCCAACTCGGCTTCGAGGCGCCCCATCTGCCGACTCAACGTGGGTTGGGTCCAATGCAGGGCCTCGGCGGCCCGGCTGAAGCTGTGGGCCTCGGCCACGGCCACGAAGGATTTGAGCAGGTCGAGATCCATCTAGGAGGCATCGTAACAACAAAGCGGCAGGCAAGAGAAGCGGCTGGGCCCCTACAATTACACCGACCGGGACGACACGGACCGGGTGGTCGCTCGACGGCCGCGGCGCGTAGCGCTTCGGCAGGAAAAGGAAGAGAGGTTGGCCTGCATGTCTAACAGCTATCCCCGTCTGTTCCAGCCGGGGCGGATCGGGAACGTCGACCTCAAGAACCGGATCATCAAGGCCCCGCAGCACACAGGCTTGGCCGATCCGGACGGCTCGGTCAGCGGCCGACTCCTGCGGTACTACAGAGAGGTGGCCCGAGGCGGCGTCTCCATGGTCGTGGTCGAGTACGCTTGGATCGACGACGACGCCAGCCGGGCCTCTCCCTGCCAGCTCGGCATCGCCCGCATGGACCACATCCCCGGGCTGTCGCTGCTGGCCGATACCATCAAGGCGAACGGGGCGGTGGCGGGCATCCAGATCTCGCACGCGGGGCGGCAGCGCTTCATCCTGGAGCAGCCCAAGGCGGCCTCCGCCGTCCCCTGGCCGGAGATCACTGCTATGGGTTGCCCCATCCCCGAACCTATGACCATCGATGAGATCAAGGGGGTGGTGAAGGCCTTCGGCCAAGCGGCCAAGCGGGCCCAGACCGCCGGCTTCGACCTGGTGGAGATCCACGCCTGTCACGGCTACCTCATCTCCAACTTCCTGTCGCCCTACTCGAACAAGCGTACCGACTGGTATGGCGGCCCCTTCGAGAACCGCATCCGCCTCTTGCTCGACATCGTCAAGGAGATCAAGGTCCAGATAGGGCCTGACTATCCGGTGGTATGCCGCCTCAGCGGCACCGACTACGAGCCCGACGGCTACGGCATCGACGAGACCATCGAGCTCTGCAAACGCCTGGAGGCCCGGGGGGTGGCGGCCATCCACATGTCCGGGGGCATCCACCACACCACCATCCACGAAGTAAGCCCCATGGGCATGAGCCTGGCCCACAACGTGTGGGCGGCGGAAGCGGCCAAGAAGGTGGTGGGGATCCCGGTGATCGCTTCCGGCTCCATCAACCTGCCCGACCTGGCCGAGAGCATCCTGGGGGAGGGCAAGGGCGACTTCATCGGACTGGGGCGGCCGCTGTGGGCCGACCCCCAGTGGCCGCTCAAGGCCAAGGAGGGGCGCCCTGAGGACATCCGGCCCTGCATCCGCTGTAACGACGGCTGCCTCGCCCGCGGTGACCACATCGCCAACACCGTCAGGTGCACGGTGAACGTGGCCCTGTGCCGGGAGGAGGAGTTCGCCATCACACCGGCCCGCCGAACCTTGCGGGTGGCGGTGGTGGGTGGCGGACCGGCCGGCTTGGAGGCGGCCCGGGTGGCCAAGCTCAAGGGGCACGACGTCACCCTTTACGAGAAGCGGGAACTCGGCGGCGCCTTGGTGGAGGCTTCCATCCCCGAGTTCAAGGCGCCCGACCTGAAGCCGCTCATCGCCTACTTCAAGGCCCAGATCGACAAGCTGGGCATCCCCGTCGTGCCGACGGAGGCGACTGTCGCCGAGCTGACGGGGGAGGGCGGCGGCGCCGATGCCGCCGACGCCGCCGGCCCCGGCCGCGGCCGGCCCTACGACGCGGTCATCGTGGCCGCGGGAGCCACCCCCTTGGGTCTGCACGACATCCCTGGCATCGATGATCCCAAGGTGGTGCCGGCCGCCGCGGTGCTGCGCGGCGAGGCCGCCCTGGGAAAGACGGTGGCGGTCATCGGCGGGGGCATCGTGGGCACCGAGGTGGGACTGGTGGTGGCCGAGACCGGCCGCGAAGTCGTCTTCGTGGAGATGCTCGACGAGTTCATGTGCAACATCACCTTCGACCAGCGCCAGGTGTACGAGGAGCGCTTCAAAGACCTGAAGGTGTCCATCCACACCGGGCAGCGGTTGGTGGAGGTCACGGCCGGTGGGGTCCTGGTCGCCGACAAGATGGGCGCGACGACCGAGATCGCGGCCGACTCGGTGGTGATCGCGGCGGGCTTCCGGCCCAACCGTGGGTTGATCGAAGAGCTGAAGGCCCATCCGCGGATCAAGGTGGTCGACGTGGGCGACTGCGTCAGGCCGGGCAAGATCCTCGACGCCATCCACGACGGCCATCTGGCCGCCAAGCTCCTGGACGCCGACATCTGAGGCGGGCGGCCGATGGCAGGGCGAGCGAAGCCCGACAAGGGAGAAGCGACACCGTGAGTGACTGGACGCTGACCGGAAGGCCGGCCCTGCTGATCATCCACATGCAGAACGCCATCGTGAAGACCCCCAGCCCGCTGGAGGCGATGGGGCACGGCAGGGCTGCTCACGAGCGGGGCGTCATCACCAACATCGAGCGGCTGGTGGCGGCCTTCCGCAGTCACGGGCTTCCCGTGGTCTACACCGTGGCCTACACGCCTTCCGAGGTCGATTGGCCCGTCTACGGCGGCTTCTGGCAGGGGTCCCAGCGGATCAAGGTCAACCACCTGGGGACGTGGGACGTGGAGGTGATCGAAGAGTTGGCCCCGGCTCCGGGTGAGCCCGTCTTCTACAACTGGCCCTTCAACGTGTTCGAAGGGACGGGGTTGCAGCAGTACCTGCAGGAGCAGGGGGTGGAGACCATCGTGCTGGTGGGAGTGGCCACCGGCATGTCGGTAGGGGTGGCCGCCTGGGCCGCGGCGGAGCGCTTCTACAGCCTGATCATTCCCGCCGACGCCACCACCGACGGCAACGGCGAGGTGCACCGGGTGATGGTCGAACAGATCCTTCCGGCCATCGGGCTGGTGACGACCACGGAGGAGGTCATCGCCGGGCTGTAGGGCTGGGGGTGGGACCGGGCGGCCACGCCGGGGCTTCGATGGCTGCGCCGAGCCTGGCCCGATCGGCCCCCTGATTCAGTCCCCCCAGGTCAATCGATGCCGACAATGACCGCCGTGAACACCTCCATGTCCCGGCCGCCGTCGCTGCCGCCTTGGCCGACCCAGATGATCCGATGCCCCGAGGCCCGCGGATCTCGGTCGGGGACGAGGTCATTGGTGATGCGGATGATGCCGAGCTCCGGCGTCCAGGCGTAGATCTCGGCCCGCTCGTCTCCGTACTCCTCGGTGCCACCGTGCCACACGACCAGGTCACCGGACAGGTGGGGCCGGTACCCCCAGGTGGGGCCGGCGGTGAGTCTCTGTAGGCCCCCGGTCGGGAACCAGGTGAGCACATCGAACCTCGCCATGGAGTGGCCGGCCGAGTCGTCTTCGCCATTCGCGTCGTTCCAGACCACCCGGTCGCCTGAAACCTGAGGTGAGTTGTCAAAGGCCTTCTGGGAGGAGAGTTGCACGGGACCCTCTGCGGGCGTCCAGGTGAAGATCTCGTTCCTCCCGGTGTCCCAGTCCTGGGGCCCCGGTCGGTCGATGACCTCGATCGAGCCGCGCCAGACGATCCGATCACCCGACACAAACGGCCAGCCATCCGGGGTCTCGTTCCGCGAGACCCGGGTCACTCCGTCCCCGGGCGTCCAGGTGAAGATCTCCTCGTAATCGACACCCCGCACCTGGCCTTCCCATACGATGCGGTCGCCCGAGACCGCCGGGTACAGACAGGAGCCCCAGGAGGTGGGGATGCGCGCGGCCCCGTCGACCGGTGTCCACGTGTAGACCTGGGCCACGCCGCCGGGCTTCTGGCTGCACCATACGATGCGGTCGCCTGAGACGTCGGGGTCGAAATCCTGGCTGGTGTTCTTGGTCACCTGGACCACGCCGTCGGCGGGGGTCCAGGTGAAGACCTCCTGGTCATCACCGCCGTCGGCGCCGCCCTCCGCGTACCAGACGAGGCGGTCCCCCGAGACTTCCACACCGATATCGCGGACGTCGTTCGTAGTCACCTGCACCACGCCGTTCTGCGGTGTCCAGGTGAACACCTCGGTGTCAGTCCCGCCGTCGCTTCCGCCACCCCCGTACCAGGCCACGCGGTCCCCGGACACCGTGACCTCACCTTCCATGTCGTCGTTCGCTGTTATCTGAAAGACGGTGAACGATCCGGCCGGTGGAGCAGTGGTGGTGGTGACCTCTGGGATGGTGGTAGTGGTGGATGTCAGGCTGGGAGAGGTGGGCGTTGCTGCCGTGGAGGACGAAGAAGGCGGTGAGGACGACACAGTGACGGCTGGTGTCTCCCCGGCGCACGCCGCGGCCAGAAAGGCCGCGGCCCCCAGCAAGCTGAAGGCCGTTATGGCCGCCGCACTTCGGCGCCACGTCCTGTCGACGCCCACCTTCGCGACTCCCGTCTAGACTCGCCGGGCTGCCGGGGGCATCCGGCATGAATGCGCCCTCCGGCCCGCTTGTTCAATCGTACTCCCCAGCCCGCCCCGGGGAAAGAGCTACCGCCCGGCTGCGCGGCGATTCCTGGTCTGGTCGGCTAATGCCAGATCGTGAGCCCCGTCTGCGCGTCCATCTTGCGCGTGACCGGCTGGGGCGCAGACAGCGTGCTGAGCAGGATCTCCATGTTGAAGACGATGGTGTTGGGCCCCAGGTGGCCGCCGAAACAGCGGCCCTGCTCGTCGGCGAAGGTGATGTGGGCGTGGACGATGGGCTCTCCGTTGAGGAGGGACACATTGCCGAGCATGCCCGCCACCTCCAGACGCTGATCGTGTTCGAGGTCCACCCAGGCCTGCTTGGGCTGGTCGTAGTAGCGGATGGTGGCCCGGGAGACGGCCCCCAAGCCGGAGAACCAAGCCAGATTGATCCCGTGCGCGTTGACGAAGTCCCCCAGCTCTTTGAGCAGGTCGCTGCCGAACGGAGGCTTGAGGATGTGGACCGGGCCGACGGTCGCTTGTACGTCATACATGTGCCATCACCTCACCTGGTCGATCGCCTGTCCCGGCAAGAATGCCGTCTACTCGTCTAGTCGTCCCACTTGAACTCGGGCGCCGTGTGCTGGTCCCAGATCTCCTCGGTGGCATCCTCGAGAGCCCGCTCTTCATCGGGCGTCATCTCGGTGATCAGGACGGTGGGGTCGCTGAGGAGCTTGACTTCCAGCTCGGAAGCGTCCAGCCGCCCCTCATCGTCGATGGAGGCGTTCTTCTCCTTGAAGATGCCGGCGAGCTCGTCGAGGTCCAAGCCCTCCTTGTAGAGCACGATGCGGGTGTCGCTGGGCACGTCGCGGCGGAGATCGATCAGGTACTGGTACCAGATGATGTCCCAGGCGATGGTGAGCAGGGCCCGGGGTGCGGCCCCCGGCAGCTTGGTGAGATTGGACTTGGGCTTGCCCAGGATGCGGCGGACGTCGCGGATGCGGCCGGTGAAGGCGCTGTCGTTGTAGTAGCGCTGGGCGATCTGCACCTCTCCCAACTCGAACGCGTGGTACTCGTGCGCCGCCTGTTGAGGTTGGGGTGGCGGGACCGGCGCCGAGGCGGGGGGGGCGACCGGCACCGGGATCGGCGGCGCGCCGGCGGCCGCCGCCGCGGCCGCAAGAGCCGCTGCGGCGGCCTGACCCGCGTCGATCTCTTCGCCGCCATGAGCGACCAGGGCATCCGCTTCGGCCGTCTCCTTGGTGTCTTCCAGGTGCTGGGCCTCATCGACCCAGTCGGGCAGATCGGCCGTCTCCTGGGTGGTCTCGGTGTCCACCGGGAGAAGGGAGGGCGGCGGTTCGGGCGTGACGAACTCGGGGACGGTGGCGACGACCGCCGGCACGGCGAACTCGGGGATCACCGGGGCAGTGGCGGCGGGCGCAGCGGAGCCGCCCGCGGCACCCGCCGCCGTGGCGGCGGCGAGCAGGGCCTCGGTCTCGCGCAGGCGCGCCCGCGTTCGTTCCAACTCCTTTTCGAGGCTCTCCAGCCGGCTCTCGACTGTGGCCGCCTTGTCCAGGTTCTCGGTGATGACGCCGGTCGCGAACACCTCCAGCGACGAGGCCAGGCGCTGCAGCGCGTCCTGCATCTCCCTCTGGAGCGTGATCAGGTCGACCACCGGTGTCAAGAGTTCGCGGGTCTTCTCGAGCCGGTCGGGAGCGGCAGGCTCGGCGGCGAGGGCCGCGGCCTCAGCCTGGCCGGTCCCGGCTGAGTCGGGTTCCGGCTGCCAGACCGACTCCCATCTTGGTTCCTCGGCGGGGGCCTGCTCGGCGGTGTCATCAGGGGATGGTTCGTAGGTCTCGAGGGCCTCGAGGGCCGCGCCGGCCGCGCACTCCGGGCACAAGCGGGCCAGACTCCCGTCCGCGAACTCCTGGATCACGATCTCGTCCTCGAGTTCGATGCCGCAGATCTCGCACCGATCTTCATTCAGGAAGATATCGTCGGGAAAAGCCATGGTCGGCGCCTCCTTCCCAGGCACACCCATCTGGGCCTGGGAATGCGGATGATAGTCGGCGACAGTATACCAGCAGGCTCATGCCGCTCCGACCAGGGGCCGGGAGGAGGGGCCGGCATCCCGCCCGCGGTCTCGGGTCGTGTACCATGGCTGCCGGAAAGGAGAGCATCTTGCCCACTCTGACCGAGGTGCCCCTCGCGCTCGATCTCGACCTCTTCCTGGAAGTCCAGGGAGACGCACTGCGGCGGCCCGAACTGCGGGAGGTGGCCGGCTGGGCGGTCCGTGAAGCCCAGGCCCTGATCGCTCCCGCGCTCAGTTACCGCTGGCTGCCGGTGGTGGCGCTGGGTGACAAGCGGGTGAAGGTGGGAGAGGCCGGGCTGAACCTGGGCCGTCACGCCGGTCTTCTGGACGAGGCGGTGGAGGCCATCGTGGGGGTGGCGACCATCGGTCCCGCCCTGGAAGAGCGGGCCCGCGAGATAAGCGCGCAGGGGCGGGCTCTGGACGGCTTTGTCCTGGGAGAAGTCGGGGTGTTCGCGGTCGGTCTGCTTGCGCGGCGGCTGCACGGTATGGCTGAAGAAGAGGCTGCCCGGCGAGGATGGGGGGTCGGTGCCGAGCTGGCCCCGGGGCAGCTGGCCGGCTGGGACATCGCCGAACAGAGGCTCATCTGCGGGCTGCTCGACCTGGAGTCCATCGGGGTGCGGGTGACCCCCTCGGGACTCCTGGTCCCCCAGAAGTCGGTGTCGATCATGGTGGGCATCGGCCCCGGCTACCAGTCGGCGGAAGTGCGGTCTCCCTGCGAGTATTGTGAACGCGGTGGCACCTGCCGCTGGCGCCACTAGCCGCTTCCGGAGAGGGTGGATGGGAGCGGGGTCGCGGGAAGGGCGGCGGCCGGGACCGGGCCCGACGCGTGCTAGACTCGCACCGCCATGATCGAGGTCCGTCTCTATGCCAACCTGGCTTCTGCCGCCGGGGTCTCGGGGCGCCGTTCCGCGGGCGCCCCCTCGGCGACGCTGCGGGTGGAGCCCCGCCCCGGCCTCACCGTGGACGATGTCGTCCGCGAGGCCGGTGTGCGGGCTCAAGACATCTTCGTGGTCATGGTCAACGGCGCCGTGGCCGCACTCGATTCTCCGCTCGCCGACGGTGATCGCGTTGGTCTGTTCCCACCCATCTCGGGCGGCTGACGGCCACGCGAGGCCGCCCTGGTCCACTTCATCGACGGAGGTTCCTGATGCCCGTAGCGAAGAAGATCGCCGGATTCTCGCACCGCTCTTCCTGGATCAGGCAGATGTTTGAGGAGGGGGCGGACCTGTGCCGACTGCACGGGCCGGAGAACGTCTTCGATTTCAGCATCGGCAACCCCAACCTGGAGCCGCCCGCGGAGTTCCAACGCGTGCTGGAGGAGCTGGTGCGCGACCGCACCCCCAGGCTGCACGGCTACATGTCCAACGCCGGCTTTCCCGAGGCGCGCCAGGCAGTGGCCGAGCATCTGTCCCGGGACCAGGGAGTCGACATCCCGGCCTGCAACGTGGTGATGACCTGCGGCGCCGGCGGCGCGCTCAACGTGATCCTCAAGGCCGTCCTCGACCCCGGGGATGAGGTCATCGTGCCGCGGCCCTTCTTCGTCGAGTACGAGTTCTACGCCGACAACCACGGGGGGGTGCTCAAGCCGGTGGCCAGCCGGCCCGACTTCGACCTCGACCTCGGGGCCATCGATGCCGCCATCGGCCGCAAGACCCGGGTGGTGCTTGTCAATTCGCCGCACAATCCCACCGGGCGCGTCTATCCGCAGGAGTCGCTGGAGGCTCTGGGTGAGCTGCTCCGGCGCAAGTGTCGGCAGACCGGGCGGATAATCTATCTTGTCTCCGACGAGCCCTACCGCCGCATCGTCTACGACGGGCACCGGGTGGCGCCCGTGATGAAGGCGTACGCCAACACCATCATCGCCTCGAGCTACTCCAAGGAGCTCTCGCTGGCGGGGGAGAGGATCGGTTACGCCGCGGCCGGCCCGGCCATACCCCAGGTGGAGGCCCTCATGGACGGCCTGGTGCTCGCCAACCGCATCCTCGGCTATGTGAACGCTCCGGCCCTCATGCAGCGGGCCGTGGCCCGGCTGCAGGGCGTCTCGGTGGACGTGACTCCGTACCGGCGCAATCGGGACGTGCTCTGTGACGCCCTCACCGAGGCGGGCTTCTCGGTCTTCAGGCCGCAAGGCGCCTTCTACCTGTTCCCCCGCACGCCCATCCCCGACGACGTGGCCTTCTGCCGGGAGTTGCAGCAGCACCTCGTCCTGGTGGTCCCGGGAAGCGGGTTCGGGCTGAGTGGACACTTCCGCCTGGCCTACTGTGTGGCCCCCGAAGTGGTGGATGGAGCCCTGCCGGCCTTCCGGGCGGTGGGAGCCAAGTATTTCGGCACGCGGGGCTGAGCCGGGGGGCCGGGGCCGGGCGGAGCCGAGCCGGCGGCTATCCGGGGCCGGGTCGCCCCTTGTAGCTGAGGGACTCGATCTGCACCTGGTAGACGAGGGTGCGGGCCAGCTCGGCTTCGTCCAGCGCTTTTCCGGCGGCCGCCGGGTCGTACTTGCGCACGATGGCGCCAAGGGCGGTCTCGCGATCGGCGCGCTCCCGCAGCCGCTCGGCTCGTCCCCAGACCAGGACCGAGCGGTAGGCGAAGGAGTCTTGGCAAGGGCCGGGTCCGGACTGAAACGCCGGGTCGACCACCATGGCCAGGCACACCCGGGGGTCGCGGTCGAGGGCGGCCGTTTTCCGTCCCAGGCCGGTGTGGAACACGATCCGGCCCTGCCGGTTCGGGCCGGCCTCGGGCGGACCGGCCGCGCCGCTCGGCGTCGGCAGGTAGGCGAAGTTCACCGGGACCACGTAGGGGCCGGTGGGCTCGACCAGGGCCAGGTAGGCGACCGCAGCCACGGCGAACACGCCGGCGACCTCGATCGACACGCCGGCAGCGGTGCTGGCTTCCGGCTCCGGCGGACGTATGTCGACTGGGGCGCTCACCGGTCCACCTTACCGCATATAATGGGACCGGTGAGATACGTGGTCCTGATCATCGACGGTGCCTCAGGGTGGCCTGCCGCCGCCCTCGACGGACGCACCGCTTTGGAGGCGGCCCGCACCCCTCACCTCGACCGCCTCGCCCGTGAGGGCACGGTGGGCACGACCGCGAACGTCCCCCCGGGCATGGAGGCCTCCAGCGCCGTCGCCTGCATGAGTGTCATGGGCTTCGATCCCCAGGTGCACTACCAAGGCCGGGGGCCCATCGAAGCGGCCGCCATGAATATCCAGTTAGAGCCGGACCAAGTGGCGATGCGCTGCAATCTGGTCACGGTGGAGGACGGCCGGATGGTCAGCTACTCGGCCGGGAACATCACCTCCGAAGAATCGGCGCTCTTGATCGACGCCCTGCAGGAGGCGTTGGGTGACGAGCGGGTGCACTTCCAGGCCGGGGTGGGTTTTCGCCACGTGCTGACGGTGCGCGAGGGGGCCGCTCTTGCCGCCACCGAGTTCGTTCCTGCTCACGACCTGTCCGACCGCCCCATCCAGGGAGGGCTGCCCCGGGGACCGGGTGCCGCCTTCGCTCTCGAGCTGATGGAGCGGTCCAAGGCCGTGCTGGCGACGCACCCGGTGAACCGGGCCAGGGTGGGCCGGGGCAAGCCGCCGGCCACCCAGATCTGGCTGTTCTGGCCGGGGATGAGGGCCGCCGACCTGCCCAGCTTCTCCTCTCTCTACGGCGGGCGCCGGGCCGCCCTCACGTCACCGGTGGATCTCCTGCGAGGCCTGGCGCTGCAGACCGGCATGGACGTGCTGTCCATTCCCGGGGTCACGGATGGGGGGGACAACGACTACGCCGGCCAGATGGCGGGGGCGCTGGCGGCGCTGACCGACCACGAGGTGGTCTTCGTCCACGTGGAGTCGCCCGACGAGGCCGCCCACCAGGGCGACGCCGGGGCGAAGGTGGACGCCATCGAGAAGGTGGACGCGCTCATGGTGCCGCAGGCGCTGCGCTTGGGGGAGGCCGCCGGGGCCGGCGCGGAGGGGAAGGATCTGCGGCTGCTGGTGCTGCCCGACCATCCCACCCCGCTCGAGATCAAGACCCACGTGGCCGACCCGGTGCCCTTCATCATGTGGGGGCCCGGGTTCCCTGGCAACGGGGCGGCCGCCTACACAGAGGCGGAAGCCCGGGCCACGGGCTACGCCGTGGCGCCGGGCCACCTGCTCATATCCAGGTTCCTGGGCTAAGTCGCCTGGGCTAAGTCCCTTGGGCTGACTCCACCGCAGGGCTGCGGCGGCCGAGGCCGCCGTCCTCAGTCGGCCATCTTCTCGAACTCGTCCTTGCTGGCTCCGCAGTCCGGGCACTCCCAGTCGTCGGGCAGGTCTTCGAAGGCGGTCCCCGGCTCTATCCCCTGGGTGGGGTCGCCCACTTCGGGGTCGTAGATGTATCCGCACAACAGGCACTGCCACTTGTCCATCGATCGATCCTTTCTGATCGGGGCCGAGAGGGTGGGTCAACCGCCACTCCCGGGCATTATCTCCATTTCTGCCTCGATTCAATCCCCACTGGTGTCCCGCCGCCCGGAACGGGGGTCCGGCCGGCGCGACGGGAATGCCGGGGGCCCGCGATTCCTTGACGGGGCGGCGCGGGTTTCTGTAGCATGAACTCTCGGGTCAAGCCTTCAGTGGGCGACTTGGCATGGCCGGGGGGGACATGCGCCGCGCGCCAGGGGATATGGGTCCGACCCCATCGGCGGTCTCAAGAACACCGCATCCGTCAAACGGCGTCAAGGCCAAGAAGGAGGCAGTACTGCATGGAATGTAAACCGCGCGAGACCCGTCCGCGCCGCTGGAGGAGGCCGCTCCTCTTCGCGGTCGCGCTCGTGGTCTCACTATTCGCCTTCGCGCCCGCCGCGCTGGCCGAAGGCGGGGGCGAAGCCAGCCTGGTCCTACCCGACCTGAACCAGGTGAGTTTTCACGGGGTGGCCGGCGGGACCCTTCTAGCTCTGGGGCTGATCGTCTGCGCGCTGGGCCTCCTCTTCGGTCTCGTCATCTTCGTCGGCCTGCGCCGGCTCCCGGCCCATAAGTCGATGCGGGAGATCTCCGAGCTCATCTGGCAGACCTGCAAGACCTACCTGCTGCAGCAGGGCAAGTTCCTCATCCTGCTCTGGGTCTTCATCGCCATCGTGATCGGGGTCTACTTCGGCATCCTGAGCGACTTCACCGGCACGAAAGTGGTGATCATCCTCCTCTTCAGCATCATCGGCATCCTGGGCAGCTACGGCGTGGCCTGGTTCGGCATCCGCGTCAACACCTACGCCAACTCCCGCACGGCGTTCGAGAGCCTTAAGGGCAAACCCTACGGCATCCACGCCATCCCCATGCGCTCGGGCATGAGCGTGGGCATGATGCTGATCAGTGTCGAGCTCATCATCATGCTGATCATCCTCATCTGGATCCCGCGCGACTACGCGGGCGCCTGCTTCATCGGGTTCGCCATCGGGGAGTCTCTGGGTGCGGCGGCGCTGAGGATCGCCGGCGGCATCTTCACCAAGATCGCCGACATCGGCTCCGACCTCATGAAGATCGTCTTCAACATCAAAGAAGACGATGCCCGTAACCCGGGCGTCATCGCCGACTGCACCGGTGACAACGCGGGCGACTCCGTCGGCCCCAGCGCCGATGGTTTCGAGACCTACGGCGTCACCGGGGTGGCCCTCATCACCTTCATCATCCTGGCGGTCGAGGAGCCTCTGGTGCAGGTCTCGCTGCTGGTGTGGATCTTCGCCATGCGCGTGATGATGATCATCTCCAGCGGCGGTTCCTACTTCCTGAACGCGGCCATCACCAAGGCGCGCTATAGGAACGCCGACAAGATGAACTTCGAGGCGCCTCTGACCTCACTGGTCTGGCTGACCTCGATCATCTCGATCGTCCTCACCTTCGTGGTGTCGTACTTCCTGATCGGCGGCGACACCGATATCGGCCAGGCCCATCCGGACTACTGGTGGCTGCTCTCCATCATCATCAGTATGGGGACGCTGGCCGGCGCTCTCATCCCCGAACTGGTCAAGGTCTTCACCTCCACCAAGTCGGCGCACGTGAAAGAAGTCGTGTCCTCCACGAAAGAGGGGGGAGCTTCGCTTAACATCCTCTCGGGCTTCGTGGCCGGCAACTACAGCGCCTACTACATCGGCTTCGCGATCATGGTCCTGATGGGCGTGGGCTATATCGTCAGCCTGCAGGGGTTCGACGCGATCATGCTGGCCCCGGCGGTCTTCGCCTTCGGACTGGTGGCCTTTGGGTTCTTGGGCATGGGCCCAGTCACCATCGCCGTCGACTCTTACGGACCGGTGACCGACAACGCCCAGTCGGTCTACGAGTTGTCGACCATCGAGGAGATCCCGAACGTGGCCTCCGAGATCGAGAATGAGTTCGGTTTCAAGCCCAACTTCGAGGTGGCCAAAGACAACCTGGAGGAGAACGACGGCGCCGGCAACACCTTCAAGGCCACAGCCAAGCCGGTGCTCATCGGCACGGCGGTCGTGGGCGCCACCACCATGATCTTCTCCATCATCATGCTGCTCACCGAGGGCCTGACCACGAATCTGGAGAACCTGTCCCTCATGCACCCGCCGTTCCTGCTGGGCATCATCATGGGCGGGGCCATGATCTACTGGTTCACCGGTGCCGCCACCCAGGCGGTAACCACCGGGGCCTACCGGGCGGTGGAGTTCATCAAGCGGAACATTAGGCTCGGTGCGGGCGAGACCAAAGCCTCGGTCGAAGACAGCAAGAAGGTCGTCGCCATCTGCACGCAGTATGCACAGAAGGGGATGATCAACATCTTCCTGGCCGTCTTCTTCGGCACCTTGGCCTTCGCCTTCCTGGAGCCGTTCTTCTTCATCGGCTACCTGATCTCCATCGCGGTGTTCGGGCTGTTCCAGGCCGTCTTCATGGCCAATGCCGGGGGAGCCTGGGATAACGCCAAGAAGATCGTGGAGACCGACCTCAAAGAGAAGGGCACGGAACTGCATGCGGCCACGGTCGTGGGCGACACGGTGGGCGACCCCTTCAAGGACACCTCGTCGGTGGCCATGAACCCGATCATCAAGTTCACCACCCTGTTCGGCCTGCTCGCCGTCGAGCTGGCCGTGAGCATCGCCAGCGAGCGGGACAGCAACACGCTCACCTGGATCCTGGCCGCGGTGTTCTTCGTGGTGTCGCTGTCGTTCGTCGTCCGCTCCTTCTACGGCATGCGGATCGAGCGGCAGAAGGTCAAGGAATAGGGCGGGCGGCCCTGCGTCGGCGGTATGGTGCCGCCGCAGCAGGGCGCCCCGCGGAAGCGAGGTGAGGCCGCCCGCCGCACGGAAGTGCGGCGGGCGGCCTCTTGCATGAGAGAGAAGTGCTCCCGGCGTCGACGGCGAGGCGCTCACCCGGCGCCGCAACGGCGTAGTATGGGAGCCATCGGAACACTACGGAAGTGGCAGGCACGACCATGGCGGACGTGGTCATAGACGGTGGGTCGCTGACGCTCGAGCAGGTGCAGGCCGTCGCCCGGGGGCGGGCACGGGTCACCCTGGCGCCTACGGCTGTCCCCCGCATCGAGAGGTCTCGGGAATACGTCGAGCGACTGCTGGCCGAGGATGCCCTGGTCTACGGCGTGACCACCGGTTTCGGCAAGTTCGCCGAGGTCCGGGTGGCCGGCGCCGACGCTCTCGCCTTGCAGCGCAACCTGATTTTCAGCCACTGTTGCGGGGTGGGCGATCCTCTTGGCCCCGAAGAGACCAGGGCCGTGATGCTCCTGCGCGCGAACGTCCTGGCCAAGGGCTACTCGGGGGTCCGGCTGCGGGTGCTGCAGACGCTCCTGGCCGCTCTCGAGGCCGGGGTGCTGCCGGTGATCCCGAGCAAGGGCTCGGTGGGAGCCAGCGGCGACCTGGCTCCCTTGGCCCACCTCACGGCCGTCCTCATGGGCGAGGGAGAGGCCGTCTACAGGGGCCGGCGGATGCCCGGGGCCGAAGCGTTACGGGCGGCGGGGATCGAGCCGGTGGTCTTGGAGGCCAAGGAAGGGCTTGCCCTCATCAACGGCACTCAGATGATGGCGGCGGTAGGCACCCTCAGCCTGCTGGAAGCGGAGAGCATCAGCAAGTGCGCCGACGTGGCCGCAGCCCAGGCGGTGGAGGCGCTGCGGGGCACCCGGACGCCGTATCTCGAGATCACGCATCGGGTGCGGCCCCACCCGGGTCAAGTGGCCACAGCCCGTAACCTGGTCCGGCTGCTCGAGGGCAGCGAGATCATGGCCTCTCATGAGCATTGCAGCAAAGTCCAGGACGCCTACTCGCTGCGCTGTGTCCCTCAGGTGCACGGAGCGGTGAAGGACGCTCTCGCCTTTGTGCGCGGGGTGCTGGAAGTGGAGGTCAACGCCGCCACCGACAATCCGCTCGTGTTCCCCGAGGAGGAGAAGGTCATCTCGGGGGGCAACTTCCACGGCCAGCCGCTCTCGCAGGCGATGGACCTACTCGCCATCGCCCTCACCGAGTTGGCCAACATCTCCGAACGCCGGGTGGAGTACATGATGGACCCAGCCACTTCCGACCACCTGCCCGCCTTTCTCACCCCGCACGGCGGGCTGAACAGCGGGATGATGATCGCTCAGGTGACGGCGGCCGCTCTGGTCTCCGAGAACAAGACCCTGGCCCATCCCGCCTGCGTCGACAGCATCCCCACCTCGGCCAACAAGGAGGACTTCGTCAGCATGGGCGCGTTCGCCGCTCTCAAGGCCCGGGAGGTGGTGGGCAACCTGCTGCGGGTGATAGCCATCGAGCTTCTGTGTGGGGCCCAAGGGCTGGAGTTCCGGGAGGGGCTGCAACCAGGCTGGGGCGTGGCCGCCGCCCACGACTTCATCAGAGAGTCCATACCTCGACTTGAGATCGACCGCCCGCTCACGCCCGACATCGAGGCGCTCAGCGAAATGGTGCGCGACGGGTCGCTGACGGCCAGGGTGGAGCGGGCCATCGGCCCGCTCGAACCGGCCTATGATCGAACAGGGGGGAACACCACATGAGCGAAGTGATCGCGGAATCGGGCCGGTCCTGGATCCAGGCCGATCTCATCGTCAAGGGGGCGGGCGAGTTGCTCACCCTGGCTCCGGACAGGGGCGGGCCGGCCGGCCTGGGCAACATCCCCGGTGGGGCCGTGGCCGCCTACGAGGGGCGGGTGGTGTGGACGGGCCCGAGCTCGGCCCTGCTCGAAGAGGTGCGGCCGGTCAAGGGAGCGCTGACGGTGGAGGCCGACGGCCGGGTGGTCATGCCCGGCCTGGTGGAGTGCCACGCTCATCTGGCCTTCGCCGCCGACCGGGCCGACGAGTTCCAACTGCGGGTGGCAGGCGCCACCTATCAGGAGGTGGCGGCGGCGGGCGGGGGCATCATGAGCACCGTCTACTCCACCCGGGCCGCGAGCGACCAGACCTTACGGGCGCTCACTCGCCGCCGGCTGGACCGTTTTCTCACCTACGGGGTGACGACGGTGGAGGCCAAGAGCGGCTACGGCCTCTCTCAGGAGCAAGAGCTGCGTCTGCTGGAGGTCTACCGGGACGTCTCCGCCACCCACGCGGTGGATGTCGTCCCCACGCTCCTGGCGGCCCACGTGGTGCCGGTGGAGTATCTCGGCCGGGCGGACGACTACGTGAAGATGGTGGTGAAGAAGATGATCCCGGCGGCGGCCAAGCAAGGGTTGGCCCGCTTCTGTGACGCCTTCCTGGAGGTGGGGGCCTTCACAGCCGACCAGTGCCGCAGGGTGCTGGAGGCGGGCAGCGAGCACGGCCTGTTGCCCAAGCTGCACGCGGATCAGCTGAGCTACCAGGGTGGCACCGAGCTGGCCGCCGAACTGGGTGCCGTCTCCGTCGACCATCTTGACCACGTGAGCGAAGCGGGTATCGCCGCCTTGGCGGCCGCTCGCACCGGCCCGAAACGGGTGCCGGTGGCGGTGTTGCTGCCGGGGGCGACCTTCTTTCTGGGGGAAGGCGGATACGCGCCGGCCCGGCGTCTGTTGGATGCCGGCGCCCGCGTGGCCCTCAGCACCGACTTCAACCCCGGCTCCAGTCCCACCCAGAACCTGTGGCTCATGGCCACCATGGGCTGCTCTCAGCTCAGAATGACGGCGGAAGAGGTCATCCGGGCCATCACCATCGAGGCGGCGGCGGCGCTGGCTCTGGAGGACGAGGTGGGCAGCTTAGAGGTCGGCAAGAAGGCCGACATCCTCATCCTCGAAGAGACCAGGCATGCCGAGATCCCCTACCGCTACGGCATGAACCCGGTCTGGCGAGTGTTCAAGGACGGCAGGCTGGTGGTGAAGAGAGACCCCTTGGAGGAGGTGTGACCGTGCGGTTGCTGGAATGCGTGCCCAACGTCAGCGAGGGCAGGGACGCGGCGGTCATCGAGCGCCTCACCGGCGCGGTCAGGAGGACGCCTGGGGCGGAGCTGCTCGACTGGAGTGCCGACGCCGACCACAACCGGGCCGTCCTCACCTATGTGGGAGAGCCGGAAGCGGTCCTGGAGGCCACCCAGGCGTTGTGCCGTGAAGCCTTTGCCTCTATCGACATGACCCGGCACGAGGGGGCGCACCCCCGCCTCGGCGCCGTGGACGTGATCCCGTTCGTACCCTTGCGGGGGGTGAGCGGGGAGGAAGCGGTGGCCCTGGCCCGGCGTCTGGGCGATTGGATAGGGCAGCAGGGCGTGCCCGTGTACTACTACCAGGATGCCGCTACGCGGCCCGAGCGGCAGGCGCTCCCCGATGTGCGCCGGGGGGAGTACGAGGGCTTGGCCGCGAGATTGGCCACGCCGGAAGGGGCGCCCGATGCGGGCCCGGCGGTGTTCAACGCCCGCTCCGGGGCCTCCATCGTGGGGGTGAGGTTCCCGCTCATAGCCTTCAACGTGAACCTTGCCACCACGGACCTGTCCGTAGCCAGGCGCATCGCCGAAGCCGTGCGATTCTCGAGTGGCGGCTACCGGTACGTGCGGGCCATGGGGGTGGCTCTGGAGGAGAAGGGGCAGGTGCAGGTGTCCACCGACATCCTGCAGTACGAGAAGACGCCGATCCACCGGGTGCTCGAAACCATTCGGTTCGAGGCCGCCCGCTACGGGGTGGCAGTGAGCGGCTGCGAACTGGTCGGCCTGGCGCCGCTGGCAGCGTTCGCCGAGGTCCTTCGCTTCTACCTGCAACTGAAGGACTTCTCGGTGGACCAAGTCATCGAGAGCCGCCTGCTGGAGCTGTGACCGGAGTCGGCACGGTGAGCACCGGTCCCGTTCCTCTGGTGGTCGGTCTGTCCGAGGAGTTGCCTCCACCGCCGGTTTTCGCGGCGGGTATCCGGCGGGCGCCCGACCGTGGCTACACCTTGAGCCCTCGCCAGACCGTGCTGGCCCTCAAGAACGCCCTCCGCTACCTGCCTCCGGCCCTGCATGAGGCGGTCGCCCCCGAGTTCCTGGCCGAACTGCGGGAGCGGGGGCGTATCTACGGCTACCGGTTCCGGCCCCGGCCGGGAGAGCCTGGTTGCGAAAGGACGGGCGACATCAAGGCCCGGCCGGTCGATCGCTACAAGGGTATCCTCGAGGCCCGGGCGCTACAGCTCAACATCGACAACAACCTCGACTTCGCCGTCGCGCTCTACCCCTACGAGCTGGTCACGTACGGCGAGACCGGCCAGGTTTTCCAGAATTGGATGCAGTACCGGTTGGTGAGGCAGTACCTGGAGCAGATGACCGAGGAGCAGACGCTGGTGGTGGCCTCCGGGCACCCGCTGGGACTGTTCCCCAGCCACCGGGAGGCGCCCCGGGTGATCAACACCAACGGTCTCATGGTGGGGGAGTTCGACCACGCCGCCGGCTTCCACGAGGCCGCCCAGCTCGGGGTGGCCAACTACGGGCAGATGACCGCCGGCGGCTGGATGTACATCGGGCCGCAGGGGATCGTGCACGGCACCTACCTGACCCTGCTCAACGCCGGGCGGCTGTACCTGGGGATCCCCCCGGACCAGGACCTGAGGGGCGTGCTCTACCTGAGCTCCGGTCTGGGCGGGATGAGCGGGGCCCAGCCCAAGGCGGCCGATATCGCCGGGGCGGTGAGCATCACCGCCGAGGTCGACCGCTCCCGTATCGATACCCGCAGCGAGCAGGGCTGGGTGCAGCGGGTGACAGCCGACCTCGGGCAGGCCTTCGCCTGGGCGGCGGCTGCGCGCGCCGCCCGCCTCCCTCTCTCCATCGCCTACCACGGCAACGTGGTGGACCTCTGGCAGTACGCGGTGGACCACGAGATAACGGTCGAACTGGCCTCCGACCAGACCTCCTGCCACGCCGCCTACGAGGGCGGCTACGTGCCCCAGGGGCTGGACTTCGCGGCGGCCCGAGAACTGCTGGCCGCCGACCCGGCGGAATACCGCCGCCGGGTCGACGCCTCTCTGCGCCGCCACATCGGACTCATAGGCATCATGGCGGGGCGCGGCACCCATTTCTGGGACTACGGCAACAGCTTCCTGAAGGCGGTGTTCGAGGCGGGCGTCCGTGAGGTGGCCGCCAACGGGACCGACACCAAGGAGGGCTTCATCTATCCCTCCTATGTGGAGCACATCATGGGGCCGCTCTGCTTCGACCGCGGCTATGGGCCGTTCCGCTGGGTCTGCTGCAGCCTCGACCCCGCCGACCTGGCCGCCACCGACGCCGTCGCCATGTCCTGCATCGACCCCGAGCGCTGTTGGCAGGACCGGGACAACTACAGCTGGGTGCGCGACGCCGGCAAGAACAAGCTGGTGGTGGGGTCGCAGGCCCGGATACTCTATTCCGATGGCGAAGGCCGGGTGCGCATCGCCCTGGCCTTCAACGACCTCGTTCGCCGGGGCACGGTGGGGCCCCTCATCATCGGCCGGGACCACCACGACGTGTCCGGCACCGATTCGCCCTACCGGGAGACCAGCAATGTCCGGGACGGCTCCAACGTCATGGCCGACATGGCCTTCCATTGCTTCGCCGGCAACGCCGCCCGGGGGATGACCTTGGTGGTGGCCTCGAACGGGGGAGGGGTGGGTATCGGCCGCTCCATCAACACGGGCTTCGGCTTGGTGCTGGACGGTTCGGAACGGGTGGACCGCATCATCCGCTCGGCGGTGGAGTGGGACGTGATGGGCGGAGTGGCGCGGCGGGCCTGGGCCCGCAACGAGGCGGCCATGGAGACGGCGGCCGCCTGGAACCGGGCGCACGTGGTCGGTGCTAACGCGGGGGAGCCGGACCAGGGAGCGGCCGCCGCACCTTCGGGTGCGGCCGCCCCGGCCGTGTCGATACCGCCTTCCGGCCACATCACTCTGCCGCACCTGGTGGAGGAGGGCTTGGTGGAGGACCTGGTCGCCCGGGTCTGCGGCGGTGATCCGGCGTGAGAGCAGAGGAGGCCACATGAGCGGCACGGTGGTGGTTTTCGGGGGTTCGGGTGGGATCGGTCTGGCCACGGCGCGCAGGCTCAGGGAGCGAGGCTATGGTCTGCACCTGGTCGGCCGTGACCCGGACAGGCTGGCGGAGGCCGCCCGGGAGGTGGGAGCGGGGTCGACGGCGGGAGACGTGCTGGACGAGGGCCTTTTCGCCCAGGTGGCCCGGGAGGCAGGCACCCCGTTGGCTGGGTTGGTCTACTCAGTGGGGACGATGCGCCTAGGCTCCCTGTCCCGCCTCAAGATCGCGGATGTCCTCGAGGACTTCCAGGTCAATGCGCTGGGGGCCGCTCTTGCCGTTCAGGCCTGTTTGCCTGCGCTCAAAGCCTCCGAGGGCGGTGCGGCCGTCGTTCTGTTCTCGAGTGTGGCGGTGAGGCAGGGCTTCCCGCTGCACTCGGGCATCGGGATGGTCAAGGGGGCGGTTGAGGGGCTGGTGGTCTCGCTCGCCGCCGAGCTGGCTCCTCGGGTAAGGGTGAACGCCGTGGCCCCATCTCTCACTCGCACCAGGTTGTCAGAGGGCGTACTTCGCAACGCGCAGGTGGCCGAGGGCATCGCGGCGGCTCATCCTTTGGGCCGTCTCGGCGACCCGGACGACATCGCCGCCCTTGCCGCGTTCCTCATCTCGGCCGATTCGAGTTGGGTCACGGGACAGGTGGTGGGAGTCGACGGCGGCCGCTCGACCCTGAGGGTCAAAGCTTGAGGTCGGCGGCTGGACAGAGAGCCGATTCTCCGGGATAGTGTTCTGCGGCAGCGCGGCCGGCTTCGGGGCCGGGTGGGCGCGCGCATGTAGTGATTCCTTCATCGCGGGGAGCGGACAGCTCTGACAGGACCTATGCCCCTGCTTCACGTCAGAAGAGGCGGCCCGTCGTCATGACGCAGGCCGCTCTGGTTGACGACGCCTCCGGACGGCAGAGGCGCCTGGGCAAGACGGGCCTGGTCGCGTACCTGACCATCCTGAGCGCCTTCATCCCGCTTTCCACCGATCTCTATCTGCCGGCGCTGCCGGGAATGACCGCGTACTTCGGCGTGCCCGAGTATCAGACCAACCTCACCCTCATCCTCTTCTTCATCTTCTACGCCGTGTCTCTGCTGGTGTGGGGTCCCCTGAGCGACCGTTACGGACGCAGGCCCATACTCCTTGTCGGCCTCTGCGGCTACACGTTCGCCGGTGGGCTCTGCGCTTTGGCTCCGAACGTGTTTCTTCTGATGTTCTTCAGGGTGATGCAGGCGGTAGGCGCCGGCGCAGCCACGGCGGTGGCGACGGCCATCGTCAAGGACGTCTACCGGGGCAGGCGGCGCGAATCGACCCTGGCGCTCATCCAGTCCATGACGGTGATCTCGCCGGCGGTCGCCCCCATGATCGGGGCGCTCATACTGAACCTCACCTCCTGGCGGGGCACCTTCTGGGCGCAGGCCGGTCTGGGGCTGCTGGTGGTGGGTCTGACCATCGCCTTCGATGAGACCCTGGAACTGCGGACCTCCGGTTCTCCCCTCGCCTCCCTGCGGCGATTGGGGGTGGTCCTGAGCCATCGCACCTTCGCCACCCTGCTGGCCATCTTCGCCCCGGTGAGCATCTCGGGCATGGCCTTCGTGTCGTCCTCCTCCTACATCTATCAGGAGGACTTCGGGGTGAGCAGCCAGGTCTTCAGCTTCTTCTTCGCCATTTTCGCCATCGGCCTGGCGATCGGCCCCCTCATCTACATCAGGCTGTCCCGCAGCTGGAGGCGTACCTCGATCATCACCGGCACCCTGGCCGTGGTGGCCCTCAGCGGTCTGCTGGTCCTGCTGCTGGGCGGGCGGGGACCCTGGGCCTTCATCCTGACCATACTGCCCAGTGGGATGGCGCTGAGCTGCATGCGTCCCCCGGCCACCTACCTCCTCCTCGACCAGCACGAGGCCGACGCCGGCTCGACCTCCGCCCTTATGGGTTCCACCCACATGGTGATGGGGAGTCTGGGGATGGCGATCGTCTCGCTGCAGCTGGGCGACCGGGTGATGGTGCTGGGAGCGCTGACGCTGGCGGTCGGGCTGCTCAGTCTGGGCTTCTGGGTCCGGGTGGGGCGGAGGTTGGCAGGGGGTATGCGAAGGACCTGACGGCCGGGTGCCGGCCGATCCTAGACCGGCGTGCCTGTGCCTCCGGCAAGCCCGGCCGCGAAGCGCCGGGCGGCGGCGCGGGCGTCGTCCAGGGCCCCTTCCGCGAGGGGTCCACGCATGTCCGTCACCAGACAACGCAGGTCCTCCGGCCAGACCACCAGGCCGCGTTCCTCGAGGACCTGCCTCAGATCGGCCACGCCCCCGGGGTAGAGCCACTTGTTGCCCTCGTTCTTCGCGGGATCGGGGTCGAGCGGTCCGTAGGTGTCGAAGATCAAGGCCGGCTTGCCCGTCCAGTTCGTGGCCTTCAGGCCCTTGGCGAAGCCCTTGGCGCGCCTGCTGATGTGCTTCATACGCGTGGGCCCGCCCACGACGATGAAGGCGGTCTGTGGAGCAAGGGCCTTGGTCTTGGGCTTGCTCTGGTGGAGATTGAAGATCTGTACCTCGTGACCGGCTTGCCGCAGCTCCGCAGCGATCGCCTCGGCCACTTGCCCGGTGTTGCCGTAGTAGCTGTCGTACACGACCAGACCACTCATGATGGACCTCTCAGGGATGCGAGACGAACGACGACGAGTGCACACCACGTTGCAATGGCAATCCTACACGCTATACCATGCGTTCGGGAGCCTAACGCGACCATCCCCCAACAACGACAGGGAAGCCATGATCAAAACTATCATCCTTCATCACCTTGTCGACATGAACGACCTGCCCGCGGCAGAACGCTGGTTCTACCGCTACCACATCCCGGAAGTGCTGCGGAACCACCCGGTGAGCTACCTCAGTTTCCGGGCGGTACCGCCGCCCCCAGGAGCGGAGGCCTTCGGCTACTTCAACTACAAAGTGCACGAGAACCTCAACCGGGGGGAAGGGGAGAGACCGCTGGGATATCTCTCCATGAGCAAAGAGGTAGTCCCCCTCAGGGTGATCATGGTCAACGTGCCCGCCACTCCCACCGAGGACTTCTTGGGCGGGGACGCCTCCTTCGACGAGCACACCATCCTGCGCTGGGTGACCGTGTTCAGGTATCCGGAGGGGGTGAGCTTCGGCCAAGGGGACGACTGGTATCTCAACATACATGTGCCCGAGGTGATGCGCCAGCCCGGCCTCACTCGCTTCTTCAGCTATCGGGTGATCGCTCCGCCGGCGGTCATGGACAAAGTGGTCCCGGCCTTCCTGCACCCGCTCTCCACCGTCTCCTCCGATTGGCACCGGGTCTCGGAGCTGTGGTACGAGAACGCGAACGGTTGGGTGGACTCGATCATCACCCGGCCGCCGCAGTACACCCCTCCGCCCTGGGCCGGCCACGGCCGCTACCCGTTCTTCGAACCGGGAGTGGACTTCGCCAGCACCTTCATCCTCGAGCGGCCCACCGACGACTGGCTGCGGGAGGTCCGGCCCGCCTACGTCTAGGAGGCGGCGTCCGCCGGCGCGCGCTCCGGCGGCGCGCCGCCGACCACCACGATGCCCAGGAACCCGTCGACGGTGAGCAGGTCGCCGGTGTGGATATCCTGGGTGGCATCCGGCACGCCGGTGACGCAAGGCAGTCCGTACTCGCGGGCGATGATCGCCCCGTGCACGAGCATGCCGCCGCGCCGTTCGACGATGGCGGCCGCCAGAGGGGCCACAAAGGTCATGGTGGGGTCGAGGCTGTCGCACACGAGGATCTCGCCGCGCTGGAACGCGAAGAGGTCGTCGGTCTCTAGAATCACCCGTGCCCGCCCCACGGCGAGCCCCGGCCCGGCCGGCTGCCCCACCAACTGCCGGGCTTTGAGGACCGGACCACCTGGCGGCGACGGAGTCTCGGCGCCGACCGAGGGAACCTCGGCGTCGTCCCCGCGCCCGGAAGGCGCGGACCCCGATCGTGGCTCTGCAGTCTTGGCGGCCTGCTCCCGGGTCTGAGCTTCGACGAGGGCGGCCTTGGCCAGGCGGCGGATGCGGTCGAGGTGCACGTTGTCGTCGTCGCGCAGACGGTAGCTCGCCCGGGCGAGGTCAAGGAGTTCCTCTTGGAAAAGGCGCTCATCTCCGCCGAAGCGGGCAAGGTACTGGGCGGCGCGGTCGACCGGGGGCGGCGGCGCGGAGCCCGGCACAGGAGCCTTCACCGTCTCCGGGCTTTGCGCCATCTCCAGAAGAAGTCCCAGGAGGAGTTCCCGCTCTCGTTTCCGCACCGGCTCGGGCGTCGCCGGCCCCGACCCGAAGCGATCGAGGTAGTCGTCGAGCGCGGCTTCGAAGTCGGCCGCGCCGCTCGTCTCCACGCCGGCCTTGGTGGCGCCTGCAACCCCCGCGTGGCGCCGGGCGAGGTCCTGGAGCACGGCGTTTCGCTCCACGCTGAGCAGGCCCGATCCTGTCAGCAGGTCGATGAACTCGTAGGGATCGGCCGGCCTGACCTTGTCGTTGTAGACCTGAGCGAAGAGACGGACCCCGTGCGCCAGAGGGACGAAGTCACGGTAGTAGACCTCCTCCCAGTGGGACAGACTCCGCGCTCGGCGCTTCACCTCCAGGGCAAGGTCCGAGTCGGACAGGGTTGACAGCTCCACGGCCGCCATGGCGTCGGCTTCGGCCTTCATGGCCGGTATGGCGACCTGTTCGACCCGCCGGCGCAGCTCACGGAGCGTCCCGAAGCTCTTGCGGAGGTTGAGGTACCAGGGGCGCTCGTCCCGAGGGGGACGGCTTTGCGCGGGGCGCGCGCCGGATCCGCCGAGCGCTTCTTCGAACTCGGCCGCGGCTCTTTCGCGGGCGATGGCGTCGGCCTCGGCGTCTGTTTGCGGCCGCGAGCCCAGCGTGGAGATAGGACGGGATTGGAGCAGCCAGACGTCCCCCCCGGCGACGGTCCACTCCACATCCTGGGGAGTGCCGAACACCTCCTCCGCGAGCTGGCACGCCGCGACCTGTTGGCACCACCCGAG
>CAYNPL010000003.1:111870-146046 GCA_964399135.1 uncultured Gaiellales bacterium | reverse complement strand
AGGGGGCGGCTCGCGGCCTTCCGCGAGCCGCCCCGGGCTCACTGCAAGGTCCACTCGAGGCCCGCTTGGACGGAGCCATCGCGGCGGCGCTCTGGAGCAGAACCGTGGGCGCTCACCGATGTCACATGGTGAGAGGTATCACAGTGGCGATCTGAGGAAATATCATGAGTATCAGGATGCAGATCAAAATGGTGATAACAAATGGTGCGACTCCTCTGAATATGGTCATCGCGGGAACATCGATCGCGCCACTCAGTACGAACACGTCCATCCCGATGGGAGGAGTTATCACTCCCATCTGCACCACCAGCATCATGATCACGCCAAACCAGAAGGGATCGTATCCCATCGCGATGATGGCCGGGAATATCACCGGCATGGTGATAATGACGGCCGACATCACGTCCAAGATCATCCCTAGGATTACGTACAATGCTATGAGGATCAGGAAGATACCCCAGTTGGGCAGATCCATCCCGACCAAGGTCTCGGCCAGCAGCTCTGGCAGCCCGCTGACAGCCAGGAACCTGCCGAAGATCTGGGCGCCGATGATGAGCAGCAAGATCATGGCGGTTAGGCCGGTCGCCTCCAAGAGGGCTTCAGAGAACTTCCTGACCGTGAGACGGCGCATGACCAGTGCGATGATGATGGCGACGAAGGCGCCCAGCCCGCCCGCCTCCGTGGGCGTCACCGCACCGCTGTAGATACCCCCGATGACCAGGATGAACAGGATGATGACCGGCCAGACCAGGGTCAGTGAAGAAAACCGCACTCTCCACGTGCTCCGAGGACCCGCCGGTCCTATCTCCGGTTTCACCCTGACCATTATCGAGATCGTGATCAGAAACAGGATCGACAGCAACACCCCGGGCAGAATGCCCGCCATGAACAGTTGGCTGATGTTGGTCTCGGTCAGAATGCCGTAGACGATCATGGGAATGCTGGGGGGGATCAACATGGCCATCGTGGCGGCAGAGGCGATGGGACCGGTGGAGAACGACTCGGTGTAGCCGTACTTCCGCATCTCCGGAAGAGCCACCTTGCCCAGGGTGATGGCCGCAGGCGTGGGCACTCCCGTGATCGCTCCGAACATGGCGCAGGCGGGGACCGTCGCCAGGACCAGCCCGCCACGAAGGTGCCCCATCCACCGATATGCCGCGTTGTAGAGGTCGCGCCCGATGTCGGCACTGAAGATGATCTGGCCCATGAAGATGAACAAAGGCACCGTCGTCAGCGTGTACATGGTCGCCTGGCCGAAGCCTATGGTGGCCACCATACCCGCCGCCGGTTCGTAGCCACGCAGCACCCAGTACCCCACGAACCCGACCAGGAGCATCGAGATGCCGATCCACATGCGCAGGAGGATCAGGACCAGCATCAGTACCAGCCCGATGCCTCCGATGAGCTCAGGACTCATGATCTCCCCTTATCCCCCCGCGCAGCTTCTCGATTATCACGACCAAAGTGCACATGCCGAGCACGGCGAACCCCGCACCAAAGATGTAGCGGAACGGCGTATACGGCAGTTTCAGCACGGAGGAGTACCGCGGAGGCCAGGTGGCGGCGGCCCACAGGTTGACGTAAGCCACATATATCACTACCGCGAGAGTGATTATCAAGATCGAAGTATCCACAATGAACCGTGCTTTGGCCGGCAGCCTATCCACCACCAGGCCCACCTTGATGTGCCGTCCTTCAAGAGCGGCCCAACCCAATCCCAGAGACACGACCACCAGCAGCATGTAGGACCCGAGGTCGGTCGTTCCCTGGAGGGGAGTGTCGAAGACCATCCTCCCCACCATATTGGCCACCTGAAGCATCATGAGAACAACCAGCGCCACCGCGGCAATGTACTGCAGATACTCGGCAACCCGATAGACGATTCTCATATGATGACCACTTTCACTTGTAGATCATCCTGCATGTTCACGAGTGAATCACCTGGCGGACCTTGAACAACATAGATGGGGCGGGTGGGTCACACCCGCCCCATCGCGGCGCAAGGCCGTCTTCAGCGCAGTGACTACTTGCTGGTGAGCTCCATCAGTCTGTCGAGCATCCGCTGGGCGACCGCCGGATCCGGAGCGTTCTTGACCCAGTCCGTGTACACGGACGCCAACGCGTCATGCCACACTTGGATCTGCTCCGGCGTGAGCTCGGTTATGGTGTGGTTCTCGGCCTTCGCTTGGCCCATAGCCTTCTCGTAGTCGGCCTGGCTCCCGGCATAGGCGGTGTCGAAGTAGACTTGCTGTCCGTCAATGGCGATCTGCTTGATGTCGTCCGGGAGGCTCTCCCAGCTGTCTTTGTTCCAGACGGCTCCGATGCTGCCCATGAACACGCCGCCATCACCGAAGATGGTGTGGCTCTGGAAGTCATCGACCAAATCGAATCCACCCAGGAAGTTGAGGTGCTGGATGTATCCGTCGGTGGCCCTGTTCTCGATCATGGGGAACAGGTCTGGGAACGCCGGCTGTTCGGTGGACGCCCCCAGCATGTTGAACCACTCGGCCACGTAGGACTCCAGGGTCAGCAGGGTCATGCCCTTCAACTGATCAGGAGTGGTGACCACCACGTTGGGTTCGTGGAAGTTGACGTGGACCGGGGGCATCATGAACTGAGTCCCTTTGGCCAGGCCCAGGTCAAGAAACTCCTGTGCCATCTCGGGGAACTCTTGGAAGAGCGTCCAGTGAATGTCGACCGCGCTCGGGGTGTCCTTGTACCCGATAAACGGCAGAGACATGATGGTGTTGTAGTAGAAGCCGTCACCACTGTCGATCACGTACGTTCCGGCATCGGCTCCACCGGTCCTCAACCCGTCGAAGATCTCCTGGTTGCTGTAGAGGGCGCCGCCCACCTGCACGTCGATCTTCACCCGGCCGCCGGAGTTCTCTTCGATGTACTTAGCGTACTCCACCAGTGCCGAGGAAATAGCGTTCCCGGGTGGGTTGTGGCAGCTAAAGGTGAGATTGATCGTCTCGGCCGTCGTCGGCGCGGTCGTGGTGTCCGGTGCAGTCGTCGGCGCAGTCGTGGTCTCCGGAGCAGTCGTCGGCGCGGTCGTGGTCGCCGGTTGTTCCTCGTCGCCGCACCCGGCGGCGACCAGGCCGACCGCCAGGACAAGCGCCAAGGCGAGGATGATTACCTTCTTGCTCACTTCGCGTCCTCCTTCTCTGTACACGCCATACAGGGTTCCAAACGGTGCCGCCATCTTCCTAAACCAAAGCTCGCATAGACCGCCTTTCACGTAGGTACCAAGGGGACGACACGGTGCCTGTTCTCCATAGAGCCTTCCTTTCGCATAGGGAGCCGCGTGCGGTCTCCAGAAACCGGGGACGGCGACACCGCAGCCCTTCAAAGATAGCCCCCTGCCATCAGTATTGGACAAGACGATATACCTTTAAACCAGCGCTGGCAAGTCCGAGTTGCGCAGAGCCGTCCCCATCCGGATATGAGCATACCAGTTGACCATTTGTCGAGCGACCGCTCACTCTGACCCGCCCTGAGCCTGTCTCCACTGTCCATACCAGGCCATTCGGTCGAGCGCCCGAGCCGCCGCACGCGGCGAACCCAGGACCACCGGTGGGTAGGGATCGCCAAGGTCGAACGTGGAGCCGTGGACGGGATGGTCGGGTACGTTGATGATGGGCTTGCCGGTCCTCGCCATGAGTTCAGATACCCACTGGAGGAACTCGGTTTCCCAGGCGCTGAATCCTTCGTACTCACCGTTGGCCAGTCGCGGTCGTTCCTCCCCTACCGTGCTCGGCACCCCCAGGAAGTTGAGGGCCATGATCGCGTCCACCTCGTCACACGCGACCACGAGCTCAAGAGTCCGAAGACCGACGTCTCCGAAGCCGGCGGCCACGAGGTCCAGGGGATTCCGCCGGCTCCAGAAGGGGGGCAGTATGGCATCCAAGGCCCCGATCAGCTCATCGGGCAGTGCAGCCAGGGTGAGCCCGTTCAACGCCACCTCGTCGGCGCCCAACACCCCGGGGCCGCCGCCGTTCGTCACGACCGCCACCCGCCGACCCGCCGGAAGGGGCAGATAGGCGAGGCTGGCCCCCAGGTCGACCAGTTCCTGGGTGGTGCCGCAGACCACTACTCCCGCCTGCCGCGCCGCCGCCCGGAAGACCTCGGCAGAGCCGGCCAGGGCTCCGGTGTGCGAAGCGGCGGCCTTGCCGCCCAGTTCGGTCAACCCTCCGCGCAGCACCACCACCGGCTTCGCAGCGGTCGCGCGCCCGGCGGATGCCAGAAAGTGCCGACCGTCATCGATGCCTTCCAGATACATCATGACGCACTCGGTGGCGGGATCGTCGGCCAAGTAGTCGAGAACATCGAACGCGCTGACCTGGGCCTCGTTGCCCACACTCACGAACTTATCCACGCCGATGCCCCGCCGCTGGCAGAGGTTGACGACGGTGGGGCCCATGCTCCCCGACTGTGAGACGAAGCTGAGCCTACCGACCGGAGGGTGCAGCGCCACGAACCCGGTGGCGTGCAGCCGCCGCTCGTTGGAGAGCAGACCCATGCAATTGGGCCCGATGAGGGTCACGCCGTGGGCTGCGGCTATCTCCACCAGCCGCTGCTCCTGCTCAGCCCCTTCCGGACCCGTCTCCGAGTAGCCGGCGGTGAGCACCACCGCAGCGCGCGCCCCCCGCCGGCCGCATTCTTCCAGCACCCCCTCCACCTGGCCGGCGCCCACCGCGAGGAGGGCGAGGTCGGGGGCCTCTGGCAGGTCGGCCATACTGGGATAGGCCCGCACGCCGAAGAAGACCCCGCCGCGCGGGTTCACCGGATAGATGGTCCCGGTATAGCCGCCGTCGAGGATGTTCCTCAGGGCCGAGCCGCCCCATTTGCGCAGGTCGTCCGAGGCGCCGATGATGGCAACCGAATCGGGGGCGAGCACCGCGGCAAGGTCCGGCTTGACCGCCCGAGAGGAGGCGGCGACCGACCGGACGGAGCCGCCCCCGAGCACCACCAGCGCGTCGACAGCCACCGGCCGATCGCCGTCTATCTTGATGGGATTGAGGTCGACCTCGGAGATATCAGGGAAGTCGAGGGCGAGACGGGCGAGCGCCCTGATGACGTGCCGGAGCGCCGCCTGGTCGACCGCCGAAGCTCCCCGGAAGGGTCCTAGTAGCTCGCGGGCTCGGATGAGACTGGGGAGCTCGGCGACGTCGCGCTCTCTCAGGGGGACGACAGCGAGCGCGACGTCGCTCAGCACCTCGGTCATCACTCCGCCCAGGCCGAAGGCGACCACCGGTCCAAATACGGGGTCCCGCTTCATGCCGGCCATGAACTCCCGGTCGCCGCCCACCATGCGTTCGACCAGGACCGCGGCGAGGTCGTCGCCGGCCCGCTCCCGCACGATGCGGAAGGCCTCAGCAGCGGCCTCCCCGCCTTCAATGTCCAGCAGCACCAGACCCTGCTCGGTTTTGTGCCGGATGTTCTCACCGACGGCCTTCACAGCCAGCCGGCCGTCCAGCCGCTCGGCTGCGGCGGCGGCTTCCTCCTCAGTGCGCACGAGGGCCCCCGCGGGCACGGGGATGCCGTAGGCGGCCAGCACCATCTTCGCGGCCGCCTCATCCAGCGCCGTGCTGCCGTACTCGAGCGCCTCCCTGATCAAGGCTTCGGCGCGCTCGGCCGCTTCTTCGAGGTCGGCCTTGGTAGTCACCCGTCCCCCCTCGGTCTCTACCAACGTCATCGCATCAGACCCAGCACTTAGGTTAACCTAGATTAACTAATCTATAGGTCCGCGCAGGACCTGTCAAGAGCATCCCCCTACAGCTCCGGCGGGAACTGCGGCAGCTCGGCGAACAGCGGGTGCGTCTCCGCCCCGGGGATGTGGGCCGCCCGCATGGCCGCCGCCCGGTAGCGACCCCAGTCGGCCAACTGCACGATCGAGAGCTTCTGCGCCTCCAGCGAACCCTCGGCATGGATGGTGAGCACGTCTTCGTAGCAGGAGGTCAGGTCGCGGATGAGCTTGGCCATGCGCAGGCGATGCTCGGTGGGCACGCCTGCCTTGCCGGCGAAGTACTTGTCCATGAAGTCATGGGTGGCCGGGTTGTAGTAGTCCCTGGAGGACGGCGCGGTAACGATGATCCCGCCGCCGATGTCCTGGATGTACTTGGTGGCCTGGTGCCAGTTGTCGGCGAAGTAGAACTTGCAGATGTTGGCGATCATGGGGTTGGGATAAACCAGATCGGAGCCCTCTTCGCTTACGCAGTGCTCCACAGCGGCCCGGCCCAGGGTCTCCACGGCCTCGGTGTACATCACCAGCCAGGTGAGCTTCTCCCGCACATGGGGCTTCTTGATGATGCCGTTGTACTCGGCCATCACAGCGGCGGCGCCGGTGAACAGTTCCAGCTCCATGGCCTTGTATGTCTCCGCCGAGAGGCGGTGGAAGTTGGCGAACATGTAGGCCACGTCGCCGGCAAACTCCCACTCCCCTTTGAGGAATATGCGTTCGTTGGGGATGAACACGTTGTCGAAGATGATGGTGGCGTCGTTGATGTAGACAGCGCCCGAGACAGGGTTGTCGAACAGCGAGACCCCTTCATGGATCTCGGGTTGGGCGCAGATCATGGTGATGCCGGGAGCGTTGAGGTTGATGCCGAAGGCCACCGCGTAGGCGGCGTCATCCTCCTTCATGGCCCGGCAGGGGGCGATCAGCACCTCGTTGCAGGCGGGGGCTTGGCTGATGTGGGTCTTGGCCCCGCTCACGATGATGCCGTCGGGGCGCTCCTCCACGATGCGGACGTAGAAGTCTTTGTGCTGCACCTGCTCGGAGGGCCGCAGGCTGCGGTCGCCCTTGATGTCGGTGAGGCCCATGGCGAACGACAGGTCGTTCTTCTGCAGGTGTCTGCGGTACGCCTCCACGTTGGCGGCATAGGAGGTGCCGTACATCTTGTCCACCCGGGGAGCGACCACGGTCACGGCGTTCAGGCCGTCCTTGGCCACGAACTTGGCCCCCGAGGGCTTGCCGAAACAGACCCGGGCCCACAGCTTGACCACCTCGCGCAGACGGAGCAGGTCCTCCCGCGTGCGCTGCGGCTGCAGGGCGAAGCTGACCCGTTCCCCCTCCGCGTCCACGTCGGTGAGCAGGTCCTGATAGCGGGGGTCGTTGTTCAGGAGATAGTCCATGGCGACCCAGTCGTTGGTGATCTTGCAGACCGGGTGCTCGGTCACATCGAGGACCAGTCGGCCGTCGAAGTAGACGACCCGGCCGTCTTTCAAGCTCTCGAGGTACTGCTGTGCGGTCTTGAGTGCCACCGGAATCTCTCCCTCGTCGCTGTCGTGCTCTTTCCCTGCGCCCCCCGGCGCCAGCGCTTAGATAGAGCGCTCGCTCTATCCATTCTTCCAGGCCCGGGCCGCCTTGTCAAGCGGTTTCGTGGCCGCCGCCACGGTCCGCCTAGTCGTTGTCCAGATCGACGTACTCCGGCGGCAGGGGCAGGCCGGAGTGGTTGCCGTGGCGGCCGCCGTACGGTTCGTGGAAGCTGGTGGGCTCATCCGGCTCCGGAGCCTCCGCCGGCCGCTCTCCTTGGATGGCGCTCCCCTGGATGACGGGCTCATCGACCCAGCCCTTCTCGAACGAACTGCGGATGAGCAGGTGGGCCCGATAGTCCCAGAACTTCCACTGCCCGTCCTCTTTCACGAAGATGTGGTTGTACTTGATCACCTGCCAGATGGGGATCACACCCTTGACCGGGTCGAGGAAGGTGTTGAACCCCACGTGGTACCACATGCCCTTTGCCGTCTTCAGGTCCTTCTGGATCTGGATGACGGGGGTGGTGAGTTCGTGGATGGCGCAGTTGCCCTCGTAGTGGTAGAGCTTGCCCAGCATGTCCACGAACACGCGGCGCACTCCCTCGATGCCGTGGAACACCCCGCTCTCCACGATCTCGCACTTGACTCCGGGGGTCTTGTGGGCGAAGAGCTCATCGACCACCTGGTCCCACCGGTGACCCAACACCAGGTGGTTGTAGCGGCCGTGCAGGTTGGAGATCTCCACCCAATCGCGGGCGATCTGAGCGTTGCGCTCGGCCTTCTCCAGACGCTTGAGCAGCTCGTCGTAGCTCGGGGTTTCAGCCATGATGTATGCCTCCCGGTGTGGTTGCCTTGATGTGGGCTTTACAGTGCCTTCGCGGTCTGGAAGCCGGCGCGGACGGCGTGGACGATCATGCCCGCCTGCCTGGCGTCCCCGATGAGGTAAAGCTCGGGCACTTTGCCCTCCAGTTTCTCGTACAGCTCGTCGTCGGGCTCGATCGGGGAGGTGGGGACGACGGTGTCGGCCTCCAGCTCGACCTTCTTCCCTTCCTTGTCTTTGAACTTCAGCCCGCTCTTGGTCACCTCAATGTCTCGCGCCCCCGTGATGATGCGGACGCCCTGGGCCGCGAACCAGTCCAGGGTCAGCCCCAGCCGGAAATCGATCACCCCTTCGCCGATGACGTCGGTGGGCTCCACGATGGTCACCCCACGGCCCCGCTTGACCAGGTACTCAGCCACCTCCATGCCGTGCAACCCGGCACCCACCACCACCACCTTCTTGCCCATGGGCAGGTAGTAGCGGGTGGCCCGGCCCAGGAACTCGGGGCCGAAGCGGCGCAGCCAGGGTTTGACCCGCTTGTGCAGCTGCGGGGTGGTGACGACCTTGCCCTTGGCCTTCTTGCTGCCGTCCAGCTTGGGGGAGGTGAGCCTACCGCCGGTAGCCAGGATCACCACGTCCGGCTTCATCTCTTGGAGCGACCGGACGCTCGCCTCGGTCTTGAGCCGCACCTTGACACCCGCCTTGGCGATCTGCGTCTTCAGGTACTCGACCATGCCGGGCAGGTCCTCCAGCTCGGTGCCCTTGATTAGGGCCGCCAGGGGCACCAAGCCCCCCAGTCCGGAGCTCTTCTCCAGCAGGGTGACGTCGTGGCCGCGCAGAGCCGCCACCCGGGCGGCTTCCAAGCCGGCGGGGCCGCCACCCACCACCACCACCTTCTTCTTCGTCTCGGCCTGCGGCAGACCATACCTTCCGAAGCCCACCTGGGCGTTGATTCGGCAGTGGCGCAAGAACGACTCGGTCTGGTCGAGGCAGGTGCCGCAGCGAGTGCAGAGGGCGATGTCCTCCGGATGGCCGGCCTTGAGCTTGTTGGGCAGGTCGGCGTCGGCGATGAGCGGCCGGTTCATCCCGATGAAGTCGGCTTTGCCCTGCCTCAGCATCTGCTCGCCCAGCTCGGGGGTGACGTAGCCGATGAGGATGACGGGCACGTCGAAGCGCTTCTTGGCCTCTTCGGTCATGAGCCGGATGGCACCCCTGCCCCGCTCCTTGGCGTAGTATTCGGGCGGCATCTTGTCCACCGGCACCTGGGCGTCGGGGAAGAACAGATAGTCGGGAAGGAAGCCGGGCACGTGCAGCCCCAGCCAACTGCTGCGGATCATGAGGGCGTCGGCGCCGGCGTCGACCACCCTGGCCATAGCCTCCATGGCCAGTTTGTGGTTGAAGACCTTGTCGTCGGCATCGCCCAGGAGGTAGCCCGACTCGAACCCGTTCATGCAGACGACCACGGGGAAGTCGTCCCCGCACCGCTTCTTGATGCCGGTGATGACGTCCAGGACGAACTTGGCCCGTTTCTGGGGCGTGCCCCCATACTCGTCGTCGCGCCGGTTCCACCAGGGCGAGAGGAAGTTCATGCCTAGGTGGGTGCTCCCCATGTTGAGGTCGACCCCGTCGAAGCCGGCCCTTTGCGCGCGCTCGGCCGCGTTGATGTACTTCTGGACGATCTCCTCGATCTCGGGGATGGTGAGGGGCCGGATCAGGTCCCGGTGGAAATCGCTGGGCCGGTCGATCTTGACGGCCGACGCGCCGATCGGCGGTCCCTCGTAGGTGGGCGGATGGTTGGGGAACAGCGGGTTCTGCCAGGGCCCGTCGTGCTCCATCTGCATGAAGGTCGGACAGCCGTGGCCGTGGATGAGGTCCACCAGTTGCCGCATCCCGGGGATGTACTTGTCGTCGTCCATCCGGTAGCGGTGGTGCCAGCGGCAACCCTGGGGGTAGTCGACGGTGGGAGCCTCCACCGAGATGATCCCCACTCCCCCCTTGGCCAGGGCCTCGTAGAAGCCAAGGGTGTTGTCGTTCATCGAGTCGAACTCGTACTCCTCGAAGGAGTGCATCCCCGCGGCCGATTTGTAGATGCGGTTGCGCGTGGTCACCTTGCCGATCCGGCCCGGTTCCAGGAGCTTCGCGTAGGTGGTGGTCGCCATGTGTCCCTTCCCGTCGTCTCGTCGCTCAGACCGGCTCGAAGGCGCCGATCTCCTTGAGATGGTCCAGCATCTTGAGGTAGAGCTCGTCCCGCTTCTCCAGGATCTGCGTCTCGCTGCGGCCCTGGTAGTCGTAGATGCCGCGCCCGGCCTTGGCCCCCGTCGCCCCCCGCTCCACTCGCTCTTCCACGAAGGAGTAGACCTTGCCCACGTTCTTCTGGTAGGCGAGCAGCATGTCGAGCCCCTGGAAGTCGAACGTCTGCATCACTCCCACGACGGGGAGCCGGATACCCAGGGAGGTCTTCACGGCGGTGTCGATCTCCTCCGGCTCGGCCAGGCCTTCCTGCACCATGTCCATGCAGGTCTCGCCGATGGCGCGCTGGATGCGGTTGACGATGAAGCCGGGTCCGAACCTCTTCATCACCACCGGGCTCTTGGCGCACGCCTCCATCAGCGCGACCGTCAGCGCCACGGTCTCCGGCGCCGTCCGGGAGCCGGGCACCACCTCCACCAGGGGGATGATGTGGGCAGGGGTGAAGAAGTGCGCGCAGAGGCTGCGGCCTTGGATCGCCTCCGGCAGCAGCTCGAACACATTGAGGCTGGAGGTGTTGCTGGCGAAGATGGTGTGAGCGGGACAAAGAACGGCCAACTGCTTGAAGAGCTCACGCTTGGCCTCTCTGTTCTCGACGATGGTCTCCATGACGAAGTCGGCCTCGCCGGCGGCGGCGCTCATCGACTGGGTCTGACCGATGCGGGCCAGAGCGGCCGCCGCCTCGCCCTCGCCGAGCGCGCCGTGCTTCACCAGAGTGGCCACGCCGGACCGGGCCGTGTCCGCAGCTTTGGCCAGCGTCTCCGCCTTGCGGGAATACATGGTGACGCCAAAGCCGCCCAGCGCGAAGACCAAGGCCAGGCCGGGACCCATAGTCCCAGCCCCGAACACCGCCACCTTCTTGACGTCGTCCACCCTCACGGACGCCCCCTTTCTAGGCGAAGCAACTGCGTCCACCGTCCACGTAGACCACCTGCCCGGTCATGAAGTCCGAGGCAGTCGAGGCCAGGTAGACGCAGGTGCCCATGAGTTCTTCCGGCTCGGCCACCCGCCCCATGGGATGAAGAGCGATAGCGCCGGCCAGAACCTCGGGGGGCAGGGCGGCCTTCATGCCCGGGGTGAAGATCACCGAAGGGCCGATGGCGTTGACGTTGATGCCCTCCTTGGCCCACTCGTAGGCCAGCATGCGGGTGAGGTTGCTGACCGCCGCCTTGCTGGCGCAGTAGCCCACGTTGCCGGCCAGGGGGACCCCCCGGTCGCCCGCCACCGACGACACGTTGATGATCTTGCCCTTCTTCTTCTCCAGCATCACCTTGCCGAACTCCCGGCAGCACAGCATGACCCCTTTGACGTTGTTGTCGAAGAGGGTCTGCCAGTTCTCCACCGACTGGTCGGCGAAGGGCTGCTTGATGTTCTGCCCCTGGGAGTTCACCAGGATGTCCACCGTCCCCATGGCGGCCACGATCGCCTCGACCGCGTTCCGCACGCTCTCCTCATCGGTGCTGTCCATCCGGAAGGCCTCCACCCGGCCGGTCACCTCCGGGTCGGCCGCGATCTCCGCCGCCACTCCCTGCAACTTCTCCAGGTTGCGGCTGGCCAAGGCCACGGCGGCGCCTTGGCGGGCCAGTCCCAGGGCCAGAGCCCTGCCGATGCCGCCCCCGCCACCGACCACCACCGCCACTTTGCCGTCCAGTCTGAATAGGTCCGCCATCATCGCCTCCCTTTGCCTTTGCGGGGCCCGCGAGCCGGGGAGAGCCCGCCGGGCCGGGGCCGCCTGCGGCCGCCGGCCCGCGGGCACCCGCCCGCGGCCGCTCCTATCTGTAGGGCAGCCAGCACTCCATCAACTCGTCGATGGGCCATAGGCTGAGCCGCTCATAGCCGTCTTTGGTCACCAGGATGTTCTCTTCCAAGCGCACGCCGAACTTGCCGCCCTTGCGCCCGGCATAGGTCTCGATGGCGAGGCACATGCCCTCCCGGAAGGTCTGCTCGGGAACGCCCGCCACCTGATTCATGCGGTTGAAGAAGGGCCGGTCGTGCAGGGTGAGGCCGAGGCCGTGGCCGATGGCGTACGGCCCCACCTCGGCCCAGGTGTTGTGGCCCCAGTACTGGGGAGAATCGGGCCACTTCTCCAGCAACTGCCAGTCGGTGGAGCCGTCCTTGATGGTATCCATGCCTGCGTACAGCATGGCCCGGCACTCCTCGTAGACGTCCTTCTGCTCCTGGGTGGCTTTGCCCACACAGAACGTGCGATAGACACAGGACTTGTAACCCTGGTAGGAGGCCCCATCCACGTCGATGTAAACCAGGTCGCCCACCTGCAAAGGCTTGTCGGTGAACGACCAGCCGTAAGGGTTGGTGTTATGGCCCGAGCAGCACACCAGGTCTTCGGTGTGGTCGTCGCCCTCCTCGTACAGGGCCTTGATGCCGATGGCCACCAGGTCGCACTCCCTGATACCCGGCCGGATGGCGTCGACGATGGCGGCGAAGGCCTTCTCCGAATTGGCGCAGGTGATGCGCATGAGCTCGATCTCATCGACGGTCTTGATCATGCGGGCGTAGTCCATGGTGGGCTTGGCGTGGACCACCTCGACGCCCCGCTTCTTGAAGGCTTCGGCGTAGACATAGGATAGGGTGGTGCCGTCGATGCCCAAGGGCTCCTTCTCCACCCCGTACTGCACCATCAAGCCGAAGATCTGGTCCACCACCCGCTGAACCACGGGGTCGTCGGGGGTGAAGGCGGCGATCTTGGCTATGCCGGCGGGAGCGTGGATGCGGCCCTCCATCCAGGGCATCCGCTTGATCAGGCCCTCCTGATCGTTGCCGCCGATGATGTGAGGCTCGCCGTTGCGAGCCACGAAGGCGAACTGCGCCTCCAGCGGCCGGTTAGGGGTGGTGATGTAGTAGCCGGTGAGGTAGCGGACGTTGGCCTCGTCCCAGGTCACCAGAGCACCCAGGCCGTCCTTGTTGATCTGGTCTTTGGCCCGCTGCAGCCGCTCCGCCCGCAGACGCGGGTAGTTGACCCGCTCCTCGTAGTCCACCGCGTATTTGCCGAGTGCCATGATGCCTCCTTGTCACAGACGTTCGAACACCGCGGCGGCCCCGATGCCACCGGCCACGCACATGCTCACGACCCCATAGCGGCTCCGCCGGCGCTTCATCTCGTGCAGCAGAGTGGCGGTGAGCTTGGCCCCCGTGGCGCCCAGTGGATGACCCAGGGCGACGGCTCCGCCGTTGACGTTGACGACGGCCGGGTCAAGCCCCAGCGTGTGGATGCAATAGTAAGCCTGGCTGGCGAAGGCCTCGTTGAGTTCCACCAGGTCGATGTCGGAGATGGACAGGCCGGCCAGCTTGAGCGCCTTGGGGACGGCGAACACCGGTCCGATGCCCATGACGCCCGGGTCGCAGCCGGCGGCGGCGAACGAGACGAAACGGGCCAACGGCTCCAACCCCAAAGCGGCCGCCCTCTCGGCCGACATCAACACCGCAGCGGCGGCGCCGTCGCTGGTCTGCGACGAGTTGCCGGCGGTGACGGTACCGTCCTTCTTGAACACCGGCCGCAGTCTGGCCAACGTCTCCACCGTGCTTCCCGCCCGCGGTCCCTCGTCGACGGTGGCGATGGTGCTGGTCTCGACCACCGTCCCCTCCGGACCGGGCAGGCGGTGCTTGATCTCCACGGGCGCGATCTCGTCGGCGAAGGTGCCGTGGGAGATGGCCGCCAAAGCCCGGCGATGGCTCTCCGCCGCCAAGGCGTCCTGCTGTTCGCGGGTGACGCCGTAGCGGGAGGCCACGTTCTCGGCCGTGAGCCCCATGCTCAGGTAGATGTCCGGGCTGACGTCCATCATGTCGCTGCTGAACATCTCCTTGTTGCCGCCGCCCGGCACCCGGGACATTGACTCCACGCCCCCTGCCAGCACCACCTCGGCCATGCCGCTCATGATGGCCTGCGCCGCCAGGGCCACAGCCTGCAGCCCCGATGAGCAGAAGCGGTTCATGGTGAAGCCCGGCACCGATTCGGGCAGACCCGCCAGCAGGGCGTAGTTGCGCCCCACGTTCAGCCCCTGCTCCGCCTCGGGGAAGGCACAACCCATCATGACGTCGTCTATCTCGGCCGGGTCGAGCGCAGGCACACGCTCGAGCGCACCCCGGATGGCAGCCACGGCCAGCGTCTCCGGCAGAGTGGTGCGGTACATGCCGCGGGGCGCCTTGCCCACCGCCGTGCGCACGGCCGATACGATCACTGCTTCTTTCATAGAAGGCTCTCCTCCCGCTCGGTCGGCCGCAGATCAGTTGCGAAGCGGCCGGCCGGTGTTCAACATGGCCTGTATCCGCTCGACGGTCTTGGGCGTGCGGCATACCTCTAGAAACGCCTTCCGCTCCAAGTCGAGCAGGTACTGCTCGTCGACTTCGCTGTAGATGTCCACATCGCCGCCCGACAGCACGTGGGCCACGTGACCGAAGAGATAGCGGTCGTGGTCGGAGATGAAGCCGCTCTTGCGCATGTTGTCGAGCAGCCCGCGGTAGTTACCGATGCCGTCCCTGCCCATGACCTTCACCTTTGCCGGGACTGGGGTCTGCCACCCGGTCTCGACCAGACCGAGGGCCACCTGCTTGGCGGCATAGATGAGGCCGTCCTTGTTCATGGTCACCCCGTCACCGGGACGGAGATAGCCGAGGTCGAACGCCTCGTACGCCGACGACGAGATCTTGGCCTGGGTGATGGCCTCGAACGAGCGCCTCATGATGAAGTACTGCCACGTGACACCCTGAGCCGGCTCCATGGTGCGGAAAACCGCCTCCTTCATGCCTCCAGCAGCGGGCACAAGGCCGACACTCGTCTCCACCAGGCCCATGGCCACATCCACGTGGGCCTGCACCCGGTGGCAGTGGAGACATACCTCGAGCCCCCCGCCCAGCACCCGGCCGAACGGCGCGGCCACGATGGGGATGGGAGCGTACTTGATGGCCATGCTCACCCGCTGGGCGGTGCGGAGCAGATGGTCGATGCCGTCCCAGTCCTCGGCCACGACCTTGTCCACCATCAGCTTGATGTCGGCCCCGCCCGAGAAGTGGGCGCCCTGGTTGCCGATGACCAAGGCATCGTAGGCATCACCTGCCCGCTCGATGGCCTTCTCGATAAAGAGCTGGACCCCTTCGCCCACGGTGTTGGCCTTGGTCTGGAACTCGATGCAGGCCACCCGGTCACCCAGGTCGACCAGGCTGGCGTGTTCGTTTTCGTCCAGGGTCCTGCCGGCGCGTTTGAGGTCGGCCAGTACGATCGTCCGCGCCCGCGGGGGCAGCGCCGTCCGGCCGGCCGCTCCCGGGCTCCATACCACGGTGCGGTCGGCTTCCCGCTTGTAGAAGTGAGGGTCGTCGGAGGCGGCGAGCGCGAGCACCCACGCCGGCAGGGCCCGGCCCTCGGCCTGCATGCGCGCCACTGTCTCCTTAACCCCGAGCGCGTCCCACAGCTCGAACGGGCCCAACTCCCAGGCATAGCCCCAACGCATGGCCCGGTCGATCTGGGCGATGTCGTCGCAGATCTCGGGCACTCGGTTGGCCGCATAGACAAAGGTGGCGGCCAGCAGGTCCCAACCGAAACGGGCGGCGGTGTCATCGGCGGAGATGAAGGTGCGGACGCGCTCCACCGGGTCGGAGATCTTATCGGCCTCGGCCAGGCTGGGCTGCCGCGGATCCTGCCAGGGCCGATACTCCAGGGTGGCGGGGTCGATCACCAAGGTACGCTTCTCCCGGAAGAAACTGCCTCCCGTCTTCTCGCCCAGGTAGCCCTTGGCCACCATGTCGAGGATCCACTGGGGCAGCTGCCACTGCTCGCGCATCTCGTCGTCCACGGCGGTCTCGTAGTGGCTCGCCACCGCGTAGGCCAGCACGTCGGTGCCGGCCAGGTTGGAAGTGCCGTAGGTGGCCGTCACCGAGCGGGCGATGGCCCGGCCGCTGGCCGCGTCGACCTCTTCGATGGTGAGACCGTACTTGTCCATAGCGTTGATGGCATAGACGGTGGAGAAAATGCCGATGCGGTTGGCCACGAAGTTGGGGGTGTCGTGGGAGAGGACCACCCCCTTGCCCAACCGGAGCTCGGCGAACTCCTCGAGCCCGGCCACCACGGCCGGATCGGTCGCCTCGCCCGGGATCAGCTCCAGCAGATACATGTAGCGGGGCGGGAAGAAGAAGTGACTCCCCAAGAAACGTGTCTTCACCCCCTCGGGCAGGACCGCCGCCATGGCGTTCACCGACAGCCCGGACGAGTTGGTGGACACGATGGTGCGCGGACCCACATGCGCGGCCACCCGGGCCAGCAGGTCCTTCTTCACGTCCAGCTTCTCCACCACCGCCTCGATCACCCAGTCGACCTCGGCCAGCTTGGGCAGGTCATCGTCGAAGTTGCCGGGAGTGAGCAAGGCGGCCCGGGTCGGGTGCGCGAAAGCGGCCGGACGGCCCTTGAGCGCGGCGGTGATGGCCTCGGCGGCCAGGCGGTTCCGCACCGCGGGATGGGTGAGATCGAGCTTCTTCTTCTGCTCCTCCTCGGTGAGTGCGGCGGGGGCGATGTCCAGCAGCAGGGTGGGGATGCCGGCGTTCGCCAGATGGGCCGCCACCGCGGTCCCCATCCGGCCCGCCCCCAGCACGGCGGCCTTGCGGATCAACAGCATGCCCTCAAGCCTCCTCGGTCCGGGCTCCGCGCTCTATGCCGAGGCCGCGGAAGATGAAATCGGTCAAGAAGTCGACGGCGGCATCCACGTCGGCCTCGCCGGCCAGATGCAGGTTCCAGCCGCGCAGCGCGAGGAACGTGCACATGAAGGCCACCAGGTTGGCGGCCAGGTCGGCCTCACGCGCCTCGAGACAACGCCCGGGCAGCTCACACAGCAGGTGACGGTAGAAGCCCACCACGTTCTGATCATCCAGGTCCAGCGCCTTTCGCAGATATTCCCGGTCCATGTACTTGCTCTCGGTGAAGATGAACTTGTAGATGGCCCGGTTCTCCGAGATATGCCGGATCGAGATGCGCAGCCCGTGTTCCAGCTTCTCCACCGGATCGGTGATCCGGTCGAAACCTGCCTCGGCCAAGCGACGGTGCCACTGCTCCTGGGTGTAGAGGTGCATGAGAAAGAGGATGTCGTCCTTGGAGGAGATGTAGTGGTAGAGCTGACCCATCGACATGTCGCAGGCGGCGGCGATGTCGCGGATGGAGGTGCCGTGGAAGCCCTTCTCGAAGAGAACGGCGCCTGCTCCCTCCACGATCTGGCGCTGCTTGATCTCAGTGAGCTCCCGGTCAGCGGGACCGGCGGACACCGCCTGTTCGGCCACCCGCTGCTGCATCTCCTCCAGGCGCCGGCGGGTGCTGCCCGTCGCCGTCCCGGTCTGGTCCTTCACGCTCTGTGCCATCGCTCCACCCCTCTCCGTCGTCTCACCAGAGCCCGGTCGGCGGGCCGCCGCCGGGCAGGCCTATCGTCTCGTGCCAGCGCATGACGGCGATCTTCCAGCGGCCGCCCTCGCGCACATAGTCCATGTCGTAGTAGCCCTGGACCCAGAACATCGACTGGCCGGTCCGGGGATAGAAATACATCATGTAGAGCAGCCAGTTGCCCGTGGCTCTGTCGCCGTCCACCGTGATGATGGGGTGGATGCACACGTCGCCCTCTTTGCCCGCGTGGGTCTTGCTCAGCTCCTCTTTGAACCAGCGCTCGATGGCGGTCTTGCCTCGGACGGGCTCGTGCAAATAGACGTCCACCAACGCGTCGGAGGCGAAGCAGCCGGCGCAGGTGTCCCAATCGGTGGCCATCAGCGCGTTCAGATAGGTCCACTGGAGCTTTTTGATCTCTTCCACGTCTTCGCCGACCTGGACCCGCTTCTCTAAGCCGGCCACTGTAGCCTCGAGGTCGCGCAGCCGCGCCTCCAGCTCAGGAGTCTCCATGATCCACCTCTTTCTCCGGCGGATGGTTCACGGCAAGAGCACCACCTTGACCGCCCCGTCGGTCCGCTTCTCGAAGATCTCATATGCCCGCGCCGCCTCGCTCAGAGACAGTCGGTGCGTGATCATGGGGGCCAGGTCGAGCCGGCCCTCGGCGATGAAGTCGACCAAGCACCCGATGTTTCCCAGGTCGCCCATGCCGACGCTCAAGGAGACGTTCTTGGCCAGCATGCGGGGCAGATTGAGCGGTGTGGGCTGCTGAAACACTCCCACCACCGACACGGCCCCGCCGGGAGCGGCCACCGCCACCGCGTTGCCCAAGGTCTCCTTTCGGCCCACCGCTTCGATCACATAGTCGGCCCCCCAGCCCTCGGTGACCTCCCTGATCCGGGTGCGCACATCCTCCTGGGAGGCGTCCACCAAGACGTCCGCACCCAGGCGGGCGGCCAGCTGCAGCCGATAGCCCTCCACGTCCACCGCCACGATCCGGGCCGGTTCGAACAGAGCCGCTGAGGCCACCGCGCAAAGGCCAACAGGCCCAGCTCCGAACACCACCACGGTGTCCCCGGCGCGCACGCCCCGGCCACCTGGGACCAGTCCCACCACGGCCGAGTAGGCGGTGGGCAGGATATCCCCGGCGAAGATGACCCTCTCGTCCGCCAGTCCGTCTGGGATGAGCTGGAGCACGGTGTCGCCGAAAGGCACGCGCACATAGTCGGCCTGGGCCCCCTGCAGGTCGCCGAACAGAGGCCCATTGCCGAAGATGGCGCCCTTCTCGCACGCCCACGGCGCACCCTTGACACAGGCCCGGCACCGACCGCACCACACCGCCGCCGGACCCACCACCCGGTCCCCCGGCTCGAGCCGCTCCACAGCCGGCCCCACCTCGTGCACCACACCCACGAACTCGTGGCCAATGACGCTTCCCGCCTCCATCTGCGGCATGAGGCCATGCAGCACGTGCAGGTCGCTGCCACAGATGCCGGCCAAGGTGACCCGGACGATGACATCGTCGGGGTCGCGGATGACCGGCTCTGCCATCTCCTCCAGCCCGATCTCGCCGGGACCCCGGTAGACGACCGCCCTCACCGCTGCGGCCCCCCTGCCTGCTCCGCCGCCGGGGGCACCACCAGTCCGTACCGTTCGATGTATTCCTCGTCGGTGGCCACCATGCCCGTGAGCGACTTGGCGTCGCGGCCGGCCAGGAACAGCGCGCACGCCACCATGGTGTCGGGCGGGACGAAGGTCTTCTTCTCTTCTTCTGTGGCCCACATGCGCATGCCCTCGGTGTCGACCACCTTGGCCGGCTTGAGCGCGTTGACCGCGATGCCGTGCTCCTTCACTTCCACCGCCAGAGCCCAGGTGAAGCGATCGAGCGCGGCCTTGGCCGCCGCGTAGGCGGCGCTGTAGCCGACGGTCTTGCTCCCTCGTTCCGAGCCCGCCTGGGAGGTGATGTTGACGATGCTGCCACTCTTCCGCGCGATCATGGTCGGAAGGACCGCGCGTGCGCAGAGGAAAGGCCCGGTCAGATCGACCTTGAGCACGATCTCCCAGCGTTTGAGCGGCATGTCCACGACCGGGCTGGGAAAATCGACGGCGGCGTTGTTTACCAGCACGTCGATGCGGCCGAACTCAGCCAAGGTGCGTTCGACCATGGCCGCCACACTGGCCTGATCGGTGACGTCGCAGCGGACCGCCAGGGCGCGTCCGCCGGCCGCCTCGATGATCGCGGCGGTATCGTAGATGGTCCCAGGAAGCTTCTCGTGGGGGGCGGACTCGCTGCGCGCGGCCACGACTACAGCGGCCCCTGCGGCCGCGAAGCCCAGGGCGATGGCCTTGCCGATACCTCGGCTGGCTCCGGTGACTATGGCGATCTTGCCCCGCACGTAAGCCTCCCTGGTTGCGCAGATAGAGCGCTCGCTCTATGCATTCTGGCAGATAGGCTCCGGGCATGTCAAGCGATGCACCGGGCCGGCCCCGACAAGGCGGGCCGGACTAGGGCCTCACCGCCACTTTCACCAGTGCTCGGTCGGCCGCCAGCCGCTCGAATCCCTGGTCCACCAGGTCGGCCAGCGGGATGACGTCCGACAGCAGGCCGGACGTGCGGAAGCGCCCACTCGTCAGGTAATCCAGACAGAGCCTGGCTTCCGCGGCGGTGTAGGCCAGACTGGATACCAGCCCCACCTCGCGCAGGGCCAGCACCGCCGGGACCACACTCACCGGCTCTACCCCCGCCCCCAGGTTGAGCACCTGGCCCCCGGCTCGGGGCAGGCTCAGACACAGTTCGAGGGAGCGGGCCTTGCCGGCACATTCCACCACGAGGTCGGGGCCCACCCCGCCGTAGAGCTCGGCTAGTCGCTGCGCCAGACCTCCGCTCTCGGCATCGGGGTCGAGGACCAGGTCGGCGCCCATCTCCTCCGCCAGCCGGCGCTTCTCGGGCACGATCTCCAATGCCGTCACGTGGCGAGCCCCGCCCAGCTTGAAGAACTGCACGGCCGACAGGCCGATGGGCCCGGCTCCCGACACCACCACGTTGTCGCCCATGCGGAAAGCCGACCGCGTGATCCCCCGCAGAGCGGTGGCCATGGTGTCGGTGAGCACGGCATCCTCGAAGGATACGTTCTCGGGGATGGGGTAGAGCATTTGCCGGGCGTCCTTGACCAGCATGTACTCGGCCATGCCTCCGTCGCGCCTGAGCCCGTTCGTCTGCTCGAAACCGTCCACGCAGAGCGAGGGCCGTCCGTGCACACAGTGGTAGCAGCGGCCACAAGGCCCCGGAGGGCCGGCCGCGACCCGGTCGCCCACAGCGAGGCCCTCCACTCCCTCGCCCACCTCGTGGACGTAGCCCACGTTCTCGTGACCGGGGACGAAAGGCGGCGGCAGCATGCCCTCGAAGTAGATGTGCAGATCGGTGCCGCAGATGCCACACAGCTCGATCTTCACCACCGCCTCTCCCGGCCCCGGTTTGGGGAGGGGCCGGTCCTCGAGCCGTATGGTCCTATCACCGATGTAGACCGCGGCTTTCATGACCCCGGTGACCCTACCCTCGCCGGATCGCCGGCGGCGCCGGCGGCAGGCTCGTCGTCCGAGTCGCGGCTCTCACGGAGGGCAGCCTCACCGTGGCCCCGCCCGCCAGCCAGATATCGCCCTCGATGGTCTCGATCCACCAGGCCAGATCGACCATGAACTCACCGTCGCGGACGTACTTGTCGTACACGTACGACTTGACTAAGGCCAAGTCGCCGGTGAGCCCGTGCGCCATGACGTTCTTACCGCTCATGTGTGGGACCTTCCCCAAGAAGTACTCAGCCTCCGGGTCGGCGGGGACGGTCTTGCCCAGAGCGGCGTGACCCTCGGCGGGCATGATCCCCCAGCGGATGTTGTGGAGCCAGCCGTGGTCGCCCATCCAGTTGTTGAGGTGACGGGTGGCCAGGTCGCGGCCCAGGAAGTTGATGAGGGCGGCCCGCTCCGGACCGGCCTTGTGGATGTCCTGGGTGTCGACGGCGCCCGCTGCGGCCCTTTCGGGGTCGGCCATGAAGAAGGGCTTGACCCCGTCCGGTACCGGGGGAATGTGGGCTTCCCGCTCCGGCAGCCGGTAGATGCCGTCTTTCTCGCCCCGCACCATCGTCTTGAACACGGCCGGGTCCATGATCTCCTTGCGGAGAGTGCGGCTGCCTCCCGATCCCATGCCGTAGGGGGCGGTGGGGGCCAGCGACTCGTCGATAGGGCCGTCGGCGGTCCAGGTGGGCTCGTCACCGATGCGCACGTCCTCCCAGTAGAGCGGCTCGGCTCCCCGGCGCTTCTCGTTCGCCCACACGCTCCTGATGAAGTCCCAGTCGGCATCCGTGTAGTAGTGGGCGGGCCGGCTGGTCCAGTCCGGGGCCTCCCACATCTCGGCGAAACCCATCTTGACCGGGCGGCGGCCTTCCTTGTAGATCTTGAGGCTCTCGGTGACCCGCCAGACGGTGTCGTTCACCTTCTCCCCCCGCTGGTTGTAGACGCTACCGGTGGAGTGGATGGCGACGTGGCGGTAGATGGAGCCCTCGGTGGGGGTGCGATCGATCACGTGCCGGCTGTCGGACACGAGATAGAGAGTGTCGCCGGGATAGACCGGCCGGTGGATGGTGACGCTGTGGTTGAGCTGTGAGACCAGCAAGGTATCCCGGGCCTCGGGCGGATAGGGGACCATGAAGGTGTCGTCATGGGCGCCATAGCAGGGCATGGCCATGATGTCCTGGTAGCCGAGGGAACGGGCGTAGGCGGCGTCGCTCAGAAGGGGATTGTCGGGGTCATACTTCTGGTTGTTGTAGCGGACCATGGCTTCGGTCACCGGCAGGACCGGACCTAACCCCGGCGTGTCTTCAGGCAGGGCCCCCGCGACCAAGGCCTGAGCATCGACCGGCCCCCGCTCTTCGAGCGCCCGGTTGTCTGCAAGGTACTTGGCGACCGGCCCTTCCTCCCGGGCGCTGCAGACGCCGGGAAAGAGGACCTCGAAATCGGAAGGATCGAAGGTGGCCATCATCCGCGCTCCTTGTTCAGACTCCCTTTGGTCGACGATCCGGCGAGCCGCGGTGCGCGGCGAGGCCACGCAGCGCGGAGCAGTAAGCGACGATGACCACCTTAACCACCATTGGTAAACTATTCAAGCCTTTTTGGAGATGCCAGGCGGGAAGCGGGCCGGGGGATGCGCGGAGGATAAGGACCGCGCCTCTAGCAGGACTCTCGATGCCCCTGAAACTCGGCGTGCTTTCCCCAGGCCACCCCGGGCGGACCGAGCAGGGTCACCAGAGCGTCGCCCACCAGCCGGTCGACGGTCTCGGCGGGCAGGCCGTAGACCAGCACCGCCAGATCGAGGGCGGCTCCGCCCTGCCCGGCGATGGCAGGCCCGGCGGCCGCAGGCCCGGGAGTAGCCGGCATGGTCATCGCACTCGCTGCGGCCGCAGGCGCTGCGGCAGCCGGTCCGGTAGTCGCCGGAACCGCCGGCGACTCTTCGACGCAGGTGGCGCCCGATCGGAGCGACGTCAGATTGCAGCGGATACGGCCCGCCTCGCTGACCAGGACACACTTGAGGTGGCCGATGATCGTCGCCCCCTCGTCGATGCAGTCGCCCGCCACCCGTTCGAGCAGGTCCTTCAAGAAGGCGCCCGGGGCGAAGCCCGCGGGCGCCGGCCCCAGCCAGATGCGCGCCCCGTACGGCTCGATGTGCCCGGCGGCCGAGGGGGGTGGAGCCCCGGCCGCTCCACCGGGCCCCCCCGCGCTGACACGGCCGCTCATGCCTCCGCCCCGTCCGGCAGCACCCCGGCCAGGACGTCGGCGACCAAGCCGGCCAGACTCTGCTCGCGGGTGGCGTCGACCACATAGAGCGGGGCGGCGGGCGCGTGCCGCGCCGCCGCCGCCCACGCCGCCTCTACCTCAGCCTCACTCGCTTCGTCCACCCGGGTGATCACCAGGCGGTCGGCCCCAGTCAGCTGCGACTCGATCAGCGGCGTCAGCACCTCGTAGAGAGCCTCGAAGCGGGTGGGATCGACCACGGTGACGGTCTCGATCCCGGCCAGGCTCGGCGGGGGGTAGCGATGGATGGCGTCCAGGGCCCCTGCCGGGGTGGCGATGCCGGACGCCTCCACTATCACCAGGTCGGGATGGAACTCCTCATCGAGTTCGCGCAGGGCCCGCACCAAGTCGGAGCCGATCTGGCAGCAGATGCAGCCCGCCGTGATCTCCACCACTTCCAGGTCGCCGATGCGCAGGACCTCGCCGTCGATACCCACCTCGCCCACCTCGTTCACGATCACGCAGAGGCGCGCGCCGCAGGCGGCCGCGCGCCGGGCCAGAGTGAGGATGATCGTGGTCTTGCCGGAGCCGAGGAACCCGGCGAACAGCAGCAGCCTCATTCGTCCACCCTCTCGCACCGTGGGTAAGTGGTCGGCCGCAGCCCGCTGCTCGTCCGCCCCGGGCCTACCGCGGCGCCGCTCCCCAGCCGGAGGCGCCGCTCATGCTGAGCGACGCCCCGCAGGGGTCGACCATCGACGCTCCCCCGTCCACCAGAATGGTCTCGGCCGTGACGAAACTGGAGTCGTCGCTCCCCAGGAACACGCATATCCCGGTGATCTCGTCCGGCGAGGCCGCCCGGGCCAGGGGCAGGGTGCAAGTGAGCTTGCCGAAGACCCCGTCCATGTCGCAGCCCAGCGCCTCGGCCATGCCGCCCAGAGAGTGCTCGCTCATCTCGGTGCGCACCGGCCCGGGCAAGACCGAGTTGGCCCTGATCTTGTGCTTGCCGAAATCGAGGGCCACCTGGTTGGTCAGGTGGTTGAGCCCGGCCTTCGAGGCGCAGTACGGGGCCATGGTGGGGATACAGCGCACACTGGCCAGCGACGAGATGTTGATGATGGAGCCGCCCCCGTTCTCGATCATGTAGGGGATGGCGAACTTCATGGTGTAGAAAGGGCCGGTGAGGTTGGTCTCGATCACCGCGTGCCAGATGGCCGGGTCGACGTCCACCACCGAGCCCCCCGGGTCGATGGCGGCGTTGTTGACGAGGATGTCGATCTTGCCGCCGAACTCGACGGTGGTGTCGACCATCCTCTTGGCGTCTTCAATCTTGGAGACGTCCCCGACACAGGCCAGCGCGCTGCCGGCCGGCAGCGAAGCCACCACCTCGTCCAGCTTGTTCTGCCGCCGCCCGGTGATGCAGACCTTGGCCCCCTCCGCTACGTACCGTTTGGCGATGGCCGTCCCGATTCCGGCCCCCGCCCCCGTGATCATCGCCACTTTGCCTTCGAGCATCATCGCGCCGACTCTCCTTTGCAGTCGCAGTTGCCTATGATGATAGCGAAGGAGCCCCTCCGGGCATGAGGGGCTCCTTCAGGGGAACGGGCAGATCCGTACGCTCAGCTCTTCCTGGGGATCACCGGCAGCGACGCCCGTGAGGGATAGCGCCCGTCGCGGTAGATCTTGTGCAGGCAGGTGCGGCTCTTGCACACATGCCACATAACGTCGTAGGTCTCGATGTCGGTGGGGATGTCGATGCAGGAGATCTCCACCTTGATCTGCTTGCCTGCCCGGAACAGGTGTGACATGGGCCGCAGCTGCACCACGTACTCGTTCACCTCGCCCGGCACCACCGGCACTTCCTTGGTGTGATCGTGGGCGATCTCCCACGGGGTGGTCCGCTCGGGGTCAAGCGCCCGGTGCGACGCCTTGAGCCAGCCGGAGGCCAGCGGGTAGATGGCGTCGGAGTCGGCCTCTCGCACCTCCACCCGCCAGCAGGTGTCGTCCTGGTCCAGCGAGGCATAGAAGGTGATGCGCGGCGGGCCGGTGACCTGCAGGTCGTAGGGGAGCGGGGCGCTGACGTAGCTCACCCGGTTGCGCTTCTCGGTCACATAAAGCGGCTGCTGCACGAAGGCGTCGGGCTCCTCGTTCCAGTAGTCGGGTTCGGACCCGAGCTGCTCCAGGCTCTGGAAGTAGAAGTCGGTCCACTGGGTGGTCTCCAGCGGCCAGGTCTCCCCCGTCTGCCACGTGGTCATGCCGGTGGTCTGGTAGCGGATGGTGGGCTCGTCCATGATCCCGGTCTCTAGGCCCTTGAGCCAGTAGTCGTACCAGCGCAGCAGCTCGTCGTGATTGGCCCGCCAGGGACGGGTGCCCATATCGGTATAGAGGTACATCTTGGTGGGCACGTTGTCTTTCACCCGGTTGAAGACGTTCATCTGCGGCTGCGAGAAGAAGCTGAAGAAGGGGCCGCCCACGTAGGTGGGCACCTTGATCCTGTCCAGCCGCTCGCTCACCGACCGCTCCCGATAGTAGGGGCCGTCGAGCTTGTTCAGCATGAAGTCGAACAGGATGGGGTTCTTCTTCGGATACTGGAGCAGGTGGAGCAGGTAGGGGTACTGCTTGAGATCGGGGTCGGCCATCGCCTCTTCCACCAGCTTCTTGAGCTCCTCCGGGGGCGTGTACATCTCCATCCAGGAGCGTACGTCGTTGGGGGCGTAGCCGCAGCGGGCCGGGTAGGTGCCGGTATAGAGACCGTAGAGGAAGATGTTGAACACGCCTCCCTCGTACTGGCCGTGGTTGTAGAGATCGTCCCCGAAGATCTCCCAAGGGGCGATGCACTTGAGGTGGGGTGGCTGCTCGGCGGCCACGTGCAGCTGCATGGACGAGAAGTAGCAGATGCCGGCCAAGCCGATGTTGCCGTCGCACCAGGGCTGCTGGGCCAGCCACTCCACGATGTCGTACCCATCCTGCCCCTCGTGCGGAGAGAACAACCCCTCGTAGATGCCTTCAGAGTGACCGGTCCCCCGCAGGTCGGCGATCACGTACACGTACCCGCGCTGGGCGTAGTAGCACGCGTCGCCGCACTCGATGGAGGCCTCGAAGATGGACTTCCCGAACGGCTGGGGCGGGGTCTCGAACATCTGCGTGTCTTTGCCGTAGGGCGACATGGCCAGCAGCGCGGGGAACTTGCCGGGAGCGTCGGGCCGGTAGATGTCCACCGCCAATCCGATGCCGTCCCGGGCGGGCACGAAGACGTCGCGCTCTACCACCATGCCGTACTGCGGTTGGGATGCGGCAGTCTTCTTGGGCTCTGTCACGATTCCTCCAGTCCGCGTATTCTTGCTCTCAGACGACGACGGATCGCTTCAAATGAGCAATCGCTCAATAAGATGTACTATAGGGATAGGGGCGTACCCTGTCAATACGCCTCAGACCCCCGAGGCGCCGGAGAGGAGGGCGACGTGACACGCCGGGTCCGAGCCCGCAGGCTTCCGCCCGCAGAGCGGCGCGAACAGATCGTGGCCGCCGTCCTCAGGGTCGTGGCCGAGCACGGCGTGCCCGAAGCCACCGTGGCCCGCATCGCCCAGGCGGCCGGTGTGTCCGAAGGCACCCTCTACGTGTATTTCCCCTCCCGGCGGGAGATGCTGCTGGCGGCCCTCGAGTCCATCTTGTCCGAGATGTACGCGCTGATCGACACCAGCCCGGAGGCCGACGCCCTCACCCGGCTGCGTGAGATAGGCGAGCTGCACGCCCGCGACATGAGCGCCGAGCGCGGCCTCCTGGCCCTTCCCTGGTTCGAGTTCATAGCCGCCGGACCCCAGGTAGGGCTGCGTGACGCCGTGGCCGACACCCACCGCAGCGCCTACCGGCGGCTGCGGGCCATCATCGAGGAGGGCCAGGCCAAGGGGACCATCCGCGCCGACATCCACCCCGACCGCCTGGCCTGGGGCTTCTACACCGTCCTCTGGGCCGAGAACATCGCCTGCATGATGGGCATGCAGGAATACTTGGACGACGGCCACGCCGCCCACATTATGGACCTGATCCTCAAGGAAGCGGCGCCGGGGAAGTAAGTGCCTCTACGAGTCACTGCCGCGCCATGTGCATCTTGAACTCGGCCTCGTCGTCCTTGATAAGCTCGCCGCTCAGGTCGATAGTCACGCTGTGGATGGTACCCGTGAACTCGAACGGCGGCCGATAGAACGGGGCCACCGGAGCCCCGGGATCGGCCCCTACCGACCAGCCGCCGGTGAGCCCCATCGCAAGAGGCACCGTATGGGGGAAGTCCGTCTGTCCCACCAGCCTGCCATCGATGTAAAGCTGGGCGCGCCCGGGCGTGCCTTTGCCCACGGCGATGTCAGGCGGCCCGGTGACCTCGAACTCGAAGCGCAGGATGTGGCGCCCATCCGGCACGCGCTCCGCCGACGCGAGATGCAGGTAGTCGCGAGCGACGTAGTTCTGCACGTACTGCAGCGTCCCGTCTTTGAGGTAGAGGCAGCAGCCGGCGTCCGTGCCCCCGAAGGAGATGAGCGCCCCTTCGGCCCCGCCGGCCGGAATGTCCACCTCGGCGGTGATGCTGTGGGTGCGGTTGAGGAGCCGGGGGCCGGCGTTCCAGGGCACCGCCTGCGTGTGCGGGTAGAACGTGTAAGAGCTGCGGTCGGCGGTGATCTGGGGCCGCTCGTCCATGAATCGCTGGACGCCACGACCGTCCACGGGCATGACCCTGTACTTCCCCGCCTCCACATACCATGTGGCGATCATCTCGATGAGCTTGGCCCGATTGTCGGCGGCGACGTTGTGATTCTCGGCGAAGTCTTCGTCGACGTGATAGAGCTCCCACGCAGTGGCGTCGAGCTGGGTGAGCGTCTCCGCGGTTATGGGCGCACCGAAGGTCATCCCGGCCTCGGCGAACGAGGGGCCCGGCCAGGGGCAGACCGCCCGCCAGCCATCGTGATAGATGGCGCGATGGCCCAACATCTCGAAGTACTGCGTGTGATGTTTGCTCGTGGCCGCCGGGTCGGCGAAGGTGTGCGCGAATGAGACTCCCTCGAGCGGGGACTGAGCAACGCCTCGTATGGCCGTGGGGGGCTCGACACCAAGGGCCTCGAGGACCGTGGGCACCATGTCGATGGCGTGGGCATACTGCGACCGCACCTCCCCGTGGGCGGCGATGCCTTGCGGCCAATGCACGATGAAGGGGTCGCTGGTCCCCCCTCGGTAGGTCTCCCGCTTCCAGCGGCGGAAGGGGGTGTCGCCGGCCCAAGTCCAGCCCCAGGCGTAGTGATTGAACGTCGTCGGCCCGCCGAGGTCGTCCATCTGCCTCAGGTTCTCTTCCAGCCACTCCGGAACGTTGTTGAAGAACAGGTTCTCGTTCACCGATCCAGTGGGGCCGCCCTCCGAGGATGCGCCATTGTCCGATAGGACCATAATCAGCGTGTTGTCGAACTCGCCGATGGTCTTGAGGAAGTCCAGCAGACGCCCGATGTGGTGGTCGGTGTGGGTGAGGAAGCCCGCGAAGACCTCCATCATGCGGGCGTAGAGTCTCTGTTCGTCAGGCGAACATTCCGACCAGGGCTTCACGTCGGGATCGTGGCGCGACAGCTCGGCATCGGCCGGGATCACACCGAGCTCCTTCTGCCGGGCGAACGTCCTCTCCCGGTAGGCGTCCCAGCCGTCGTCGAACGCGCCACGGTAGCGGTCCGACCACTCCTTGCGCACGTGATGCGGGGCGTGCATGGCTCCGGGAGCGAAGTAGAGGAAGAACGGCTTGTCGGGGGCCACCTGCTTGGAGTCTGCGATGAAGGATACGGCCTTGTCGACCAGGTCCTCGGTCAGATGATAGCCCTCTTCCGGTGTCTTGGGCGGCTCCACTTGGTGGTTGTCCGAGATCAATTCCGGATAGTACTGGTGAGTCTCACCGCCGAGGAAGCCGTAGTAGCGCTCAAAACCGCGGCCCAGCGGCCAGCGGTCGTAGGGGCCGGCGGCGGAGATCTGATCGGCGGGAGTCAGGTGCCACTTGCCGACGGCATACGTGTTGTAGCCGTGCTGGAGAAGCATCTCGGAGAGAAAGCCGTTCTCGAAGGGGATGTTGGCATTGTATCCCGGGTAGCCTGTGGAGCCTTCGGTGATGCAGGCCATGGCGTTCGAATGGTGGTTGCGGCCGGTCAGCACGCATGAGCGCGTAGGCGAGCAAAGCGCGGTCGTGTGCATGTTGTTGTAGAGCAACCCGCCGCGCGCCAGGCTGTCGAGGTTGGGCGTCGCGATCGGGCTGCCGAAGCACCCCAGTTGGCCGAATCCGACATCATCCAGGATGATGAAGATGACGTTGGGAGCACCGGGCTTCGCGCGCAGCGGCCGAGGCCAGGACGGCTGTGAAACGTCGTATGTGCGCCCGATCACCCCGTTGAAGGCTGTTCCGGGGTCGTATTCGGTCAGAGCCATGAGTGTGGTCTCCTTTCGGGCGCTGGGCCTGCCGGCCCGCAGACTGTGAAAGACGTCCACCGCATTCCATACCCCAGGCTCGGGCCGGCGAAACGGTGCCCGGTATTGAGGGGAGGGCACCCTCAGTCGTGCCGCAGGCCGGCGTCCACCAAGATGGTCTGCCCGGTCACCCAGTCACTGTCGGGAGAAGCCAGGAAGAAGGCCGTCCCCGCCATGTCGTCGGCCGCCAGGTTGCGCTGGGGCAGACACTGGCCCCGACGGACGTTCTCCCAGTGCTCGGGAGCCGCCGCCGTCTGCTCGAGGTTGGCCTCGGTCGTGGTGCACCCCGGCGCGATGGCGTTCACCCGGATGCCCTCCGGCCCCAGCTCGCGCGCCATTGCTCGGGTGAAGCCGATGATGCCTCCCTTGCTCGACACGTAGTGGATGAACCCGGCCACCCCTTCCCAGAAGGTGGCTGAGGTCATGTTGATGATCTTGCCGTAGCCCTGGGGCTGCATGTAGGGATAGACGGCCCGGGTACAGAACCACATGCCCCGCAGGTTGACCGCCAGAGCGTGGTCCCACTGCTCCGGCGTCCACTCGTAGAACCGTTTCCAGGGCTCCTTGGACATCTCCCCCCGGAAGGCGGCCGCATTGTTCACCAGGATGTCGATCCTGCCGCCGTACGTGTCGGCCAGCAGCTTGGCCGCGGCCTCGCACGCGGCCAGGTCGGTGATGTCGCAGGTTATGGGGATGGCTTCCCCGTCGGCGGCGGTGATCTCGTCAGCCACGCTCACCGCGCTGGGTCCGTCGATGTCGAGCACGCCCACCTTCGCCCCCTCTGCCGCGAAGCGAAGAGCGATCGAGCGCCCGATGCTGTTGGTCCCGCCCCCGCCGGTGATGAGGGCCACCTTGCCACGCAGGCGTTTGCCTTCCAGTTCGGTGGTCATGTCAGCCTCCTGGCCTACAGCTCTATGGCCGTCTCGAAACCTTCGTGGATGGCGTCGAACAGGATGCGGGGCGCCTTGCAGTCGCCGATCACGTGCACCTCGTCCACCAGGCCGGCGAACCGGGCGGCCACCTCGGCCCGCGGCCGTAGCGTCGCCGCCACCACCACCGCGTCGGCGGGCAGTTCCGACTCACCGCCGTCGGCCTCACGAACAGTGACCGCGCCGTCCCGCACCGCGGTCAACACCGTGCTGCGCCGGGCCCGGATGCCGTGCTCCTCCAGGTAGTCCTCCAAGACCACGATGTCTACGAAGTTGACGGTCTGGTCGCCCCTCGAACCGCCGGGTAGCGCCACCACGGCCACCTGCTTGCCCTGCCGGGCCAAGGCCAGGGCCGCCTCCAGACCCATGCCGCCGTCCCCGGCCACCACCACCCGCCGGCCGGGGACGGCGCCGCCGCGCAGCACGTGGCTCGCCGTCAGCACGTGGGGAAGATCCAGGCCAGGCAGGTCCGGCGGCGCCGGTTCGGCGCCGGCCGCCACGCCGACCTCGTCCGGCGCCTCAGCCCGGACGAGGTCGGCGGTGGCCTCGGTCCCCAGCCGGACCTTCACCGTGGACTTCTCCACCTGCCGCAGCAGGTACTCCAGGTACCGCTTCCAGTCGGCTTTGAAGTCCGGCCCCGCCGCCGCCCGCAGGTTGCCGCCCAGGCTATCTTCTTTCTCGAACAGGGTCACGTCGTGCCCCCGAGAGGCCGCCACCAGAGCCGTCTCCATCCCGCCCGGTCCGCCCCCCACCACCACCACCTTCTTCTTGACCGCCGCCACCGGCGGCAGCCAGCGGTAGTAGTCCTCCCGCACCGCGATGGGGTTCACCGCGCAGCGCACGGGCAGGCTATGGGCCCCCCGTACCAGACAAGAGTTGCAGCGGATGCAGGGCGTCGCGTCCGCTTTGCGGCCCCGGAAGGTCTTCTTGGGCAGGGCCGGGTCGGCGATGAGGGCCCGGCACAGGGCCACGAAATCGGCCTTGCCCGCGGCCACCCACTCGCCCGCCTCGTCCAGGTCGAGGATGGCTCCTACCACCCCCACTGGAGTGTCCCCGGCCGCCGAGGTGCTCAGCGCCTGCTTGATCTCCGCCGCCCGTTCCACGTTCTCCCCGTGGGGCAGGTAGGTGGAGGGGTGGGTGTAGGGATAGGTCTCCGGCACCCCGATCATCCCGGCCGAGACCTGGAACAGATCGACCTTGCCCTGCATGATCTTGGCGTACTCGATGGCGTCGGCGATCTCCAACCCGCCCGGCACCAGGTCGCTGGCGCTGATGCGCCATTCGATGGGGAAATCCGGCCCGCAGCGTTCCCGGATGGCTTCGACCACCCGCACCCCGAAGCGGCACCGGTTCTCCAAGCTGCCGCCGTACTCGTCGGTGCGCGAGTTCACCGCCGGCGACACGAACTGCGAGATCAGCCAGCCGTGGCCGGCATGGATCATGACCATGTCGAACCCGGCCGTCTTCGCCCGGAATGCGGCGGCGGCGAAACGCTCGATGACCTCCTCGATCATTTCGAGCGTCATCTCTTCGATCACCTGCTCACCCCGGCGCCGGTCTTCGGTGAACACGCCCCGCATGGCGGAGGGCCCGATGGGGTTGCGTCCCCCGTTGAGCTGGCTGACCGCCTGCCGCCCCCCGTGGTTGAGCTGGATGGAGGCGAGGGCGCCTCCCGCTTTGATCACCTCTGCCACCGAAGTGAGGGCGGGGATGTAGAAGTCGGTGCCCAGGTTGAGCTGGGTGGGCTGGGTGATGGCCCGGTCGGCATCGATGGCCGTCTCCATCACGGTGATGATGCCGGCTCCGCCCTTGGCCTGGACCCGGTAGAACTCCACGATGTCCCTGGATACCGACTGATCGGCATGGGCCACGCAGAGCAGGGTGGGCGCAGCTTCCACCCGGTTCTTGGCCGTCAGTGGTCCGACCTTGAGGGGTTCGAGCAGGGCTTCGTATCCGGCCACATCAGGCCTCCTTCAGAAGCTGTTCCTTGGCCAGCCGCTTGGCCAAAGCCATGATGGTGAGCACCGGGGGCATGCCGCATGGCTCGGGGATGACGGACGCGTCGCAAACGTAGAGACCGGCGATCTGGGTCCGCAGGTCGCGGTCCACCATGTCGTCTATCCGCACGGTGCCGCCCGGATGGGCCCCCCGGGGCGGACTGGAGAGGATGCTGTCCGGGTCGCACCCGGCCTGGATGAGGATCCGCTTGGAGATCTCCCGGCCTCGATTGATGCGGCTCATCTCCTCCTCGCCCAGCACTTTGGAGACGGTCCCGTCGGGATTGATGGTCCCAGTAAGAGGATCACGCACTTTGGCCATGATGCCCAAGGTCTTGGGATACCGGATGAAGTTGCGGGGACGCCGGGGTCCGCCCATGACCAGCCCGAAGAAGTAGAGCGGCCAGGGGTCGACCACGTCGGTCATGATGATGCCTTCGTCCTCTAGTTCAGTGGTCCCGCAGCTCATAGGCAGGTCGTGGGAAGAACCGGGCCCGTCGTAGATCCCGGAGGTCAGGGTCAGCGGGTCGATGAAGAAGCCGTTGCGACCGGCGTCGGGGATTCCGGAGTGCTGCAGCACCACGGGGCTGCCCAGCCCGCCGGCGGAGAGCACCACCGTCTCCGCTTCGACCGTGAAGGCGCCGTTGATGCCCACTCCGCTCACGCCGGTGACGCGGCCCCCGTCGGACAGCACCTTCTCCACGTGGGCCCTGGTCATGAGCCGGCCGCCGGCGGCCAGAATCTCCTCTACGTGGTCACGGGCGGTCCACTTGGCTCCCTTGGCGCAGCCGATCATGCACTTGGGGCAGGAGAGGTCGCACAGTTCAGGCCGGATGAAGTGGGGCAGAGGCCGCCAGTCCAGGCCTTGCTTGACCGCCGCCTTGCGAATGGCCTGAGCCCCCTGGCCAACCAGCCGTTCCGGCAGAGGCACGACGGCGAGTTCCTCTTTGACCTCGGCCGCAAAGGGGGCGAGGTCGATGCCGTGCCGGTCTTTGAACCAGGCCGGGGGGTCGAAGGCCACCCCGCAGAAGATGATGGTGCTGCCGCCCACCGTCAGCAGGCGCACCATCTGCGTTCCCTCGAGAGAGGCGAGATTACCGCGCTGGTCCAGCATCTTGAACATGGTGAGCCAGCTGCCCACCGGCTTGTGGTAGGCGCCGGTCTCGATCATGAGCACGTCCCGGCCCTTGCGAGTGAGCTCGCGGGCCACCGTAGCCCCGCCCGGGCCGGTCCCGATGATCACCGTCTGCGCCCGCAGGCGCTCCACGCCGTTCGCCATGACGCCTCCTCTCGCTC
>CAYNPL010000003.1:83490-111860 GCA_964399135.1 uncultured Gaiellales bacterium | reverse complement strand
CGGGGGCTCCCGGCCGGCGCTGGCCCCCCCCGGCACCCCCGCCCCCCATCACGCCCCTACTCCGCAGCGGGCCCCGGCCAAGCCGGGGCCCGCTCCGCTCCTCATCAGCAGCTGCTAATACTGCATGGGCTGTGCTTTGTCCTGGACTGTGGTGCCGGGTGCGGTCGCGTTGCTGACCACTATGGGTTCCACGGGGTACTTGGTGCCTGCACGCCACTGCTGCGCGCCGATATAGGGCTTGTAGTTGTTGGGATGCGGATGGAACCCGTCGGGACTCACAGGCTCGTTGAAGTCGATGAAGCCCTGCTGGAAGTAGCCTTTGGTGGTCTTGATGGCTTCCACCACGGATTCCTTGTTCTCAGGATCGGCCGCCCGCTTGTAGGCATCGATGGCCCACTCGCACTTGCCGTAGCAGCCGATGGCCGGGGTCCACTGCTCGCCGGTCTTCGCCTCGTAGTCGGCGGCCAGGCTCTCGGAATCCATGCTGGGATCGAGGGTGTCCTTGATCTTCCAGCTCGGGTGCCAGGCGCACTCGCCGATGAGGCCCTTGCCCTGGTTGGGATAGCTCATGACGGCCTGCGGGAAGATGAGGGCTTTGCCCGAGCTGATGAACTTGGGCTGATAGCCCTGCTGCAGGCTCTGGGTGAGGAAGTTGTTGAACCACGGCGGGTCGTTGGTCCCGCAGACGATCTCGCAACCCTCGGTCTTGAACATATTGATCTGGTACGTGAAATCTTCCGCGGGGACTGAATACGGCTCGGGCACCACCAAGGTGTAGCCCTTCTCAGCGAACACTTTGGGCGCCGCCGAGGGATCCATCCAGCCCTGGTAGTCGGCGTCGTTCTGGAAGAGCATGCCCACCTTCTTATTGGTCTCGGTCCCGCTGGTCTCGAAGGCATCGGTGAAGGAGGCGATGGTCTGCTCGGACCCCAGCATGTTGCCGAAGACCCACTTCCACTCAGTCGGCTTGCCGGCGCCCAGGAACAGGGCCTGCCAGGGGCTGAAGCTGTTCAGGGCCGGGCAACCGAGAGCCTCGGCCTGGTCGGACACCGGGTTGCAGGTGTCCGGCGTGCCCGAGGCCAGGAGCATGTCGACATTATCGTTCTGGACCAGGTCACCCGCCACCTGGGCGGCCCGGTTGGAGTCGGACTGGCTGTCCTTCACGATGATCTCGAGCATGCGCTTCTTGCCGTCGCCGGTGATGAACCCGTCCTTCATGATGTCGTTCACCCGGGCCACCCACCAGTCGTCCGAGATCGCGAACACCGAGAAGTTCCCGGTCTTGGGCGAGACCAAGCCCAGCTTGATGGGCCGGCCTTCTTCGGGCCCCGCGGAGACGGTAGTGGTGCTGGCCGCTGCCGTCGTGGTGGTGGCTGCGGCAGTGGTGGTAGTAGTGGTCTCCTCGGCTTCGCCGCAGGCGGCCAAGAGCCCGCCCAGGCCCGCGCCCACACCGACGGTGGCCCCGGCCAGCCCGGCGACCTTGAGGAACTCGCGACGGCTTACAGCTCTCTTTTCATTCATAGCCCCCTCCGTTATTGAGTGTGCGCTCGCCAGGACTTGACTATACGCCCGGCCCGGATGGCGTGTCAACGGGACGGACGAGCACTAAGCCGACCGGCGAAGCGCGGGGTGCCACACCGGGATGACGGTGTATTTCCGGCCCAGATTCCCGCCGTTCCTGGCGTCACTGAGCGAGATGTGGTATTAGGCTGATAGAGCTGCGTTCAATCCGGAACTGAAGCGAGGATCCACGTGAGCGAGAACGAGGAATCCACCCCCGCCTCCCCGGAGGATCCGGCAGGGACGGAGAAGCCTCCCGCCGTGCCTGCGCTTGCGGGTGACCCCGGGGGTCCTTCCACCCTCAAGGAGACGGTGAACAGGCTCGGCAGCGAGTTCCTGCGTGGCCCGGTCCGCATTATCATCCCACTGGGCTTTGTGGCCATCATCATCTGGTTCATGCAGTCCGCGGCCAGCATCCTCGCCCCGACGTTCCTCGCCATGTTCATGGTGATGGCTATGAGCCCAGCGCTCCACTGGATGCGGCGAAAGGGGATGTCCCCCGGACTGGCCCTCACCATCGTGATGGTCGCGTTCCTTGTCCTCGGCGCGCTGTTCGTGGTCGTCATGTTGGGGGCGCTGGCCGACCTTGAAGAGCAGCTGCCCGTCTACCAGGCCAACATGGAGCAAATGGCGAGCGACCTGGAAGCCTGGTTCATGGACAGGGGCATCGACATCAGCGGCCTCTTCGACGGCACCCTGAATCCGGAGAACGTGACCAACTTCATAAGTTCGCTCATCCAGGGTGCGGTCAACGCCATGAGCAGCATCGTCCTCTTGATCATCGTCATCTTGTTCATGGTGGCCGAGGTGTACGGCTTCCCCAACAAGCTCAGGGAAAAGATGCACGTGAGCGAGAAGTTCAACCGCGCTTTCCACGAGTTCAGCGACCTCACCCGCACCTACCTGTTCACGAAGGCCTGGCTGTCTGCCATCATGGCGGTGATCGTCACCTTCATCTACCTGGCCTTCGGCACCGACTTCGCCGTGGTGTGGGGCATCCTGTTCTTCGTCCTTAGCTTCATCCCCAACATCGGCTTCGTATTGGCGGTCATCCCCCCGTTCTTCGTGACCCTCCTCGAGTCAGGCTTCGCCGAGGCTGCGACGGTGTTGATCATCGTCATCGTCGTCAACGCCATCGTCGACAACGGCCTTTCGCCCAAGATCATGGGGAAGAGCGTGGGCATCAGCAGTCTCGTGGTCTTCCTCTCGGTCATGTTCTGGGTGTGGGTGTTCGGAGGTCTCGGCGGGCTCATGTGCGTGCCGCTCACCCTGATGGTCAAGATCCTTCTCTTCGACACCTTCGAGAGCACCAGACCGATCTCCGCGTTCATGGAGGCTACGGTTCGGGACAAGTCCGAGAAGAAACCCAAGGAGCCGTTCATGGACAAGTGGCGGCGGCGCATCCACGTCAAGAAGAAGAGCGTCTGACCCAGGACGGCCGGCAGCGTTCCGCTCGCGCCTGGACGCACAAGCGGCCGGTGAGGCGATCCGCCTCACCGGCCGCTTCTCTATCGCCCGGCTCGGAGGCCCAACCCTAGAGCGGGTTCACTTCGAGAGAAGGGCCCTTCGACACCAGCAGGAGGACGGGCGAGCCCAGAGCTACCGCCGAGTCGGGCGGCGGAAGCTGCGCCACCACCTGACCGGCGGGAGCGAGGTCGGTGTAGAACTCGTAGGGAACCGCCGTCAGTCCGGCCTCCTCAAGCGCCGCCGTAGCCTCCTCGAGACCCATGCCACGAACATCGGGCACGATCACGAACTCCTCTGCCGGACGGGGGCCGTCTGAGACCAGCAGCCCCACGGTGATGCCCGGGGCCGTCACGTTGCCGCCCACCGGCGCCTGGGCGCCCACCACGTCCTTGGCCACGGTCTCACTAAAGGTCCGAGCGACGGCCACCTCATAGCCGGCGTCCTCCAGGATGTCGACGGCCTCAGCCTCCGTCTTGCCGACCACGTCGGGCACGGTCGCGGTCTCGGCCGGTGCAGGCCCCTGGGACACGGAAATGATCACCGCCGTCCCTTCCGGCACCGTCGCTCCCGCGGCCGGATCTTGACTCATCACGGTGCCGGCGGGGATAGTGTCGCTGTAGGCCGGACTGGGGACGGGCTCCAGACCCGCGCTCTCAAGCGCCTCGGCCGCATCCGCCTCTCGCTGGCCCACCACGTCGGGTACCGCGACTTCCGGGCTCCGGCCTTGGGAGACGACGATGGTGACCCTGGTGCCCGGCTCGGCGACAGTACCGCCCAGAGGATCCTGGCTGATGACCACTCCCTCGGCCACTTCGCCGTCATACGCACCCTTGGACTGCACTTCGTAGCCCGCGGTCTCAAGGGTATCGACCGCCTCCTCCTGGCTCATGCCGACCACCGCCGGTACCAACGACTCGGCCATACCGGCCGAGACCAGCAGGGTTACCTCGCTGCCGGCGGCCACCGTAGTACCCGCGACGGGCGATTGGTCCACCACAGTTCCCGGCTCCATGCCGCTCTCGACGTCCACCGCTTTCACGGTGAGGCCCGCCCCTTTGAGGGCGGCCGTCGCTTCGTCCACGTTCAGACCCAAAACATCAGGCACTTCGACGTCGGCCTCGACCTCACCGGCCGCGGTCACGTCGACCGCCGTGCCCTTGTCCACCTGCTCACCCGCAGCCGGAGTCTGGGCGATGACGTCACCTTCGGCGAAGCCCGCGGGGAAGTCGGCGGTGTATTCCACTTGCCCCAGCTCGAGACCCACGTCGTCGAGCGCGCGCGCTGCTTCAGACACGCTCATGCCCCGGAGATCAGGGACGTCGGTGACGTTGCTCCGGTACACCCCCACCACCACCAGCGCTGCCACTACCAGGGCAAGAAACACCCCCAGCAGGATCCACAGCCAGAGGAGCGACCTCTTCTTCGGCGGAGGCGCGGCCGCAGCCGACCACGTCACCCCGGGCCGAGCGTCCGATCCCGACGCTTCCCCCGGCCGCGCAGGAGCCGGTGCGGGCTCGCCTGCGGTGGATCGATCAAGGTCTTCCGGGCCGTTCATGGCGTGCCACCTCCTGCCGTCGGGTCGTCTCCCCAATTACAGCATGAGGGCGCCGCCACGACCACCCGCCGCCGGGCCAAATGCGGGGCAATTCTAGTAGCGAGCGGCCGCCGCGACCGGGCTCGGAGGGCATCTCCGGAGCCCCGGGCGCCATCCGAGGCAGGAGAACGGGGGCTCCGTGGGGAAAAATGCCCGGCGACGTGAAGGCCATGGGCCGGCCGGAACGACGGCGGGCTCACAGGGAAAGGGGACGTGGGGCATGGCAGAAGAACAGACAAAGCGGGGGCGCGGCTTCAGCAACGCCTATGAGATGTTCATACTCGTTCTCACCATCCTCTCGCTCGTCATCATGGTGTTGCTGGTGGTCCCGCTGTCGGAGGCCACCAAGGACCTGTTGACCGTGTACGACAACCTCATCTGTGTCGTGTTCCTGATCGACTTCGGCCTGCGCATGCGGCGCGCGCCCTCCACCAAGCAGTACTTCATTCACGAACGGGGCTGGTTGGATCTGCTCGGCTCGATCCCCAGCTTCGCGGCCTTCAGATACGCGGGACTCTTCCGCCTCGCCCGGCTCAGCCGTCTGGGCCGGGCCATCCGCATGCTCAGCGGCCAGAAGAGGAAGGAGATCATCGCCGACGTACTCGCCAACCGGGGGCAATACGCGGCGTTCGTGACCATCCTGGCCGCGGTCATCGTCCTCGTGGCGGCGAGCATCTCCGTCCTGGCCTTCGAGACCGCTGCGGAGGGAGGTAACATCACGTCTGGGGGGGACGCCTTGTGGTGGTCGATCGTCACCCTGACCACGGTCGGCTACGGGGACGCGTTCCCCATGACGGCCGGGGGCCGCATCACCGCCGTGTTCGTGATGTTCGGAGGTGTAGGCATCATCGGAGCGTTGGCCAGCATCTTGGCCAGCTTCCTGGTGGCTCCCTCTGAACCCGAACCGGAGACCCAAGCGGCCGCCGCCCCCGGCCAAGCGGCGGCCGGCCCGTCGGACCCGGTCCAGGACGAGCTGCGGGCCATACGCGCCGAACTCGAGGCCCTTCGCAAGACCCTTGGCGGGGGAGGTCAGACGTAAGAGCCCTGTGGCACCCGTGACGTCAGCCTGGGGTCAGACTGGGGGCTAGCTCACGCTCGGAATATCGGATAGAGTGGGAGCGGATAGGGTCGGCGATCGATGGACAGGGGGCGGAGATGGAAGAGACACTGCAGTCGGCTGCAAGCCCGGAATCGTACGCCAGGAGGCACTGGTGGGTCTTCCTCATCACGGGCATCTTCTGGCTCATAGTCGCCTTCGTCCTGCTGCGCTTCAACGCCACGAGCGCCTTTACCGTGGGACTGATGGCGGGGGCGGTGGTCCTTCTGGCCGCCATCAACGAATTCGTCAGTGCCGCCTGGAGCAGCCATCTGCGCTGGTTCCGCATAGCCCTGGGGGTCCTGTACCTTGCCATAGGGATAGTGGCCATCGTCTACCCGGGCAAGACCTTCCTGATCATCGCGGCGGTCTTCGCCTGGTACCTGCTGATCAAAGGTACATTCGACGTGGTCAAGGCCCTGGTGTTCCGGCCCATGACCGATGCCTGGTGGCTCCTGCTGATCGTCGGCCTCCTGCAGATCGCCCTTGGCTTCTGGGCCGCCGGGTTCTACCAGGGGTCGGCCCTCCTCGTCGTGGCCTGGGTCGGGATAGCGGCTCTGCTCAGAGGCATCGGGGAGATCGTCGAAGCCGTCCGCCTCAAGCGGGGCCCTGTCGCCCAGTCCTGAGACGCGCAGCCAACTCCTGATGACACGGGAGGGAAAGGTCCATGAAACTGCCCGGCTTTCTTAGGCGCATGAAGATCGACCGCCGAAACGTCCGCTCGGATGCGGTGGCAGGGGTCGTCCTCGGGGTGGAGAGCGTACCCGACGCCCTCGCCTCGGGCGTGCTCGCGGGGGTCAATCCGCTCTACGCTCTGTACGCGGTCATGATGGGTACCCCCGTGGGCGCCATCTTCTCCGGTTCGGCGTACCTGAGCGTGCAGACCACGAGCGCCATGGCCCTCGTGGTCGCCAGCGTCCCGGCGGTCACCAGTGGCGATTCTGTGGGCACCCTCTTCGCCCTTACGCTCCTGACCGGGGTCATCATGCTGCTGGCCGGATTTCTAAAGGCAGGACGGCTGCTGCGCTGGGTGTCGAATGCGGAGATGGTGGGCTTCATGACCGGGGTGGCCGCTCTTATCATCCTGGGTCAGTTGGGCGACCTCACTGGTTACTCGAGCGAATACAGCAACAAAGTGGCCAAGGCCGTGGACCTGCTGTTCAACCTCGACCAGGTCGATCTGCCGACCGTGGCGGTGGGCCTCAGCACGATCATCCTCATCATCGTGCTGCAGAAGACCCGCCTTGGCGGATTCGGCCTGGTGGTGGCGATCATAGTCACCTCCATCCTTCCCACCCTTTTCGACTGGACGTCGGTGGCCAAGGTGTCGGACATCGCCGAGATCACGGGCGGACTGCCCAGCCCTGCCCTGCCGGACTTCTCGCAGTTCTTGGAAATCATCGTACCGGCGCTCTCCTTGACCGTCATCGGGCTCATCCAGGGGGCGGGCGTGAGCCAGGCGTTCGTGAATCCCGATGGGAAATACCCCAATCCTTCCCGGGACTTCATCGGGGAGGGAGCGGCCAACGTGGCGGCCGGAATCTTCCAGGGCATGCCGGTCGGCGGTTCGGCTTCAGCGACCTCTCTCGTTGTGAGCAGCGGGGCCAAGACCCGTCTCGCGAACATATTCGCCGGCGTCGTGATCGCCATCATCACCCTGCTCTTCGCCGGTGCGGTCGGCAAACTCGCTCTCCCTTCCCTTGCCGGCCTGCTGATCGTCATCGGCTTCGGGATCATCAAGCCCGCCAACATTCGCAGCGTGTGGCGTACCGGCAACATCCAGCGGGCCATCATGTTGATCACCTTCGCTCTCGTCCTGCTGATCCCGCTCCAGTACGCGGTGCTGGTGGGCGTGGCCCTCGCCATCTTCCTGTACACCGTCCGCCAGTCCCACCGGGTCACCGTGGTGGAGTGGAAGATAGGAGAAGGCCGTCTGCCGATCGAGCAGGCTCCTCCGGCCACGCTCCTACCGGGCAGCGTGGTTGTGCTGGTCCCCTTCGGGAGCCTCTTCTACGCCGCAGCTCCGGCCTTTGAAGAGAAGCTGCCCCAGACCGACGCACAGACGAACCACGCGGTAGTGATCCTGAACCTTCACAGCCGTACGGACTTGGGCAGCACCTTCATGCGCACCATCGACCGCTACGCCGAAGACCTCAAGAACCACAACAGCCGCCTGATGCTCGCGGAGGTGGATCCCTCGCTCCGGGACCAGTTGAAGCTTGCCGGCATTGTGGAGTCGATCTCACGCAGAAGCATCTTCATACGAACGGAAGAGGTCGGAGGCTCACTCTACGAGGCCTACGCCGTCGCCAAGGAGTGGGTCGCGCGGCAGCAGGCGGCCGCAGAAGGCGAGACGGAGGGAGAAGCTTAGTGGGTCCTTGGTGGGCTGAGGCCCGCATTCCGCTCGATTGACCGGCAGGCGGTCCGGGGACAGCGGGCTGTGCCCGCCCCCCGGACCGCCTCATCCCCGCCTGTGTGAGGTGGGCGAGGCGATCCCCTGCCGGGTCCTCGTCACTTCGGTCTCCTCCAGTTCCGGACTGCCCGGCGGGAAACCCTCTGCCTTGCCGCCATACCAAGCCGCGACCGGCCCGGCGGAGACCCCGTGCAGGATCACGCTCAGCAGGATCGTCCAGCCCGCTGTCGCCACGAGCAGGGTCGTATCGATGCCGGCTTCGCTCAGCGATTGGAATGCGAGGATCAGGAACACGACGCTGGCTAGGCCTCGGGGACCGAACCAGCCAATGAACAGCAGCGTCGACCGGTGCATCTTCCTGCGCACGAGCGAGATGGCGACGGCCAGCATGCGCACCACGGTCAGGCTCACGAGCGCGTAGACGATAGGTTGCCAGGCCAGCCCGTCGGACAGCAGCACCGGGCCGATGACGGCCCCGAAGATGAACCAGACCCCCAGGGTCAAGAGGACGCCCGTCCGCTCGGTGTACTCCACCGCCTCGTTGGCAACCTCGTGATCGACGGCCCCGAAGGCGAGCCCGCCGATGAAGGCCGCGATGAACCCGTTGCCCCCCAGAGCCAGGGCACCCCCGTAGGCGAACAGGGCGAACGCCAAGGCCGCGAACTGACGGGAGGCCGGGGACGACCACCCGCGGCTCTCAGAGAGGCGCATCAGCAGTCCCGCGGCCACACCGACAACCGCGCCGACGCCCACCCCGATCGCCATCTCCTCGATGGCCAGCAGCACCTGGTTCGCATCCTGCGCCGACTCGGCGACCACTACGCCGATGAAGAGCGTCACGAACGGCGTCGCCACCCCGTCGTTCAGGCCACTCTCCACGTTGATGCCGCGGCGGACCCTGTCGGGGACCCGCGGGTTCTTGAACATCGCCAGTCCCAGCGAGAGATCGGTGGGAGCCAGGATGGAGGCGAGCAGGGCGCAGGTAGCCAGACCGAGCCCGGGGAGCAAGAGCCAGCCGGAGACGGTGCCGAAGGCGATCGCCAGCGGGAGCCCGACGAACAAGAGAAGGACCAGGATCTGACGGTCCCGGCGGAGAGCGCGCAGGTTGACGCTCGAGGCGTCTGAGAAGAGTAGCAGAGCCAGGGTGACCTCGGTGACCACCCGCACTATCTCCGAACCGGTGTCCACATCGACCACGGCCCCGAGCTTCGGGCCGAGCAAGAAGCCGAGCACCACGAAGCTGATGGGACCGGTCACCATGAGGTACTCGAGCCGGGCCGCGCCCAGCGCGTACAAAGCGATAAGGCCGGCCAGAACCAGATACCCGGTCATGACGACTCCCTTCCCGATCCGGTAGCATCCCGCACCCTTCACATGCTTATACCACGGCCGCCGACGTCGTGATCGGAGAGCCCCGGCCCGGGCACCATCGACGCACCAAAGATCAGCCATCTCGCGCGGGAGAAGCCTATGCGCCGCCCCGTCGATTCCGATACCATGAAGAGGTCGGCCACGTTGACCATCGGTAGTCCTGCGCGGTCGCGCCGCCCGCGGCATGAACTCGCGGAGCATCACGAGAGGAGACCTGAATGGGTGAGACGAAGGGTAGTGGCTCCGGCGGTATCGGGCGATACATCCCCCTCTTCTCCTGGCTCCCTTCCTACGACCGCAGGTGGCTGGGCGCCGATATCGTCGCCGGCCTCACCCTCTGGGGTCTGGTGGCGCCGGAAGCCATGGCCTACGCGGGCATAGCCGGTCTTCCCCCAGAGGCGGGCCTGTACGCTCTCCTCGCCTCCCTGCTGGTCTACGCGTTGTTCGGCACGGCGCGCCACCTGTCGGTCCAGCCTACGTCTGCAACCGCGGCCCTGCTCGCTTCGACCGTGGTCGCTCTGGGCGTCTCCTCGGGCGATGCGGAGACCTACCAGTCATACGCCATCTTGCTGGTGCTGATGGTGGGCGTGATCTTCTTCATCGCCGGGATCTTGCGCCTGGGCTTCATCACCCAGTTCCTGTCCAAACCCGTCATGGACGGATTCGTCACGGGTTTGGCCATCTTCATCGCGATCGGACAGCTGAACAAGCTGTTCGGGGTGGAGAAGGGCGAAGGGAACAGCTTCCAGAAGCTCTTCAGTGTCATCGAAAGCCTCCCGGAGGCGAACTGGACGACGTTCGTCGTGGGGGCGTCGGCGCTGGCGTTGTTGTTCGTACTGCCTCGAATTAGTAGGCGCATCCCGGCCGGTCTGTTCGTGCTCTTCCTCTACATCCTCCTGAGCTATCTCTTCGACCTGGAAGGCCGGTACGGCGTAGAGGTGGTCGGCCAGCTGCCGCAGGGGCTGCCCAGTCTCACGTGGCCCGATGTGTCGGCATCCGTCGTGCTTGAAATGGTGCTCCCCGCCTTCGGAATCGTGCTGGTCGCCTACAGCGAAGCGCTCGGAGTCGCCCGAGAGTTCGCGGAGAAGCACGGCTACGAGGTCGACGCCAACCAGGAACTGCGCGCTCACGGGGTGGCCAACGTGGCCAGCGGCCTCCTGGGCGGCCAGCTTGTCGCGGGAAGCATGTCCGGATCGGCCGTCAAGGACGGCGCGGGAGCCCACACCCAGGTCTCAAACCTGGTGGCTTGGGTAGCCGTCATCATCACCGTCCTCGTACTCACTCCCCTCTTCAAGACCCTGCCCGAGGCCGTGCTCGCGGCACTCATCATCCACGCCGTATGGCACCTCATCGTGGCCCGCAAGCTGAAGGGGGTCCGACTCGAGTCGCGCCCCGAGTTCGTCCTGGGTGTCCTCAGCTTCTTGGGTGTGCTCGTCTTTGATGTCCTCGAAGGGATGATGATCGGCTTGGTGGCATCCCTCGTGTGGTTCATCTACAAGTCGACCAAACCTCATCTGGCCTCTCTGGGCCGCGTCCCGGGCAGCAAAGACGTCTTTCTGGACCTCACTCGACATCCGGAGGAAGTACCCATCCCCGGGTTGCTGATCCTACGGCTGAACGGCCCCTTGTTCTACGCCAATGCGCAGAGCGTGCGTGACCAGGTCAAGGCCTTGGTGGAGGCGACGGAACCCCCGCTCCGCGCCGTGATCGTCGATGCGGTGCCGCAGGATGATCTGGATCTCACGAGCGTCGACATGCTGAAGAAGCTGTTCGCCGAGATTCGACAAAGAGGGATCGACATCTATCTGGCTGAAGTCCACGTGCCCGTTCTCGAGGTGGCCCGGCGCAACGGCCTCCTGGAAGAGGTCGGCGAAGATCACGTGTTTCCGACTTTGCCGGCGGCCGTGGCGGCGTTCGAGGGGTCTGCGGGAGAGCCGGGGTAGAAGCGGAGCCGGTGGACCTCCGAGGCGTGCTCAGGCGAACGAGGTTCGACCGCCGTACCGCGGGCCCGAACCTGTCGGCCGGCCTCGTCCTCGGGGTGGTCAGTGTGCCCTTGGCCCTCGCGACCGGGGTGCTTGCCGGTATCAATCCTTTGTACGCCCTGTATGCGGTCATGCTGTCCACCCCGGTGGGCGCGATCTTCGCCAGTTCGGTCTACCTTAGCGTCCAGACCACCAGCGCCATGGCCCTGGTGGTCGCCGGCATCCCGGTGCTGACCTCCTCATCCGCGGACCCCAGCGCGGTCTTCACTCTCGCCATCCTGACGGGCATCCTCATGCTCGTCGCCGGCTTCCTCAAGCTGGGTCGCCTCCTGCGCTTCGTCTCCAACTCGGTGATGGTGGGGTTCATCAACGGCGTGGCACTCATCATCATCCTGGGTCAGATCGCCGCCTTCACCGGATACACCAGTGAGTTCAGCAACCGCGTCCTGCGCGCCGTCGATCTGCTCTTCAACCTGGGAGAGGTTGACCTTCCCACCCTCGTAGTGGGGATGACCACCGTGATCCTTATCGTGGTGCTCGAGAAGACCCGGCTCCGGCAGATGGGCATTGTCGTGGCGCTGACCGTCGCCTCCCTGCTGCCGGCCCTCTTCGATTGGGACTCGGTCCAACTCGTATCCGATATCGCGGAGGTGACGCAAGGGCTGCCCAAGCCCGTGCTTCCCGACTTCACCGTGGCCCTCTCGCTTCTGGCGCCCGCGCTGTCTCTGGCCATCATCGGCCTCATCCAAGGAGCGGGGGTGAGCCAATCGTATGTCAACCCCGATGGGAGCTATCCCAACCCGTCGCGGGACTTCATCGCCCAGGGAGCGGCGAACGTAGCCGCCGGGTTCTTCCAGGGCATGCCGGTCGGCGGTTCCGTCTCCGCCACCGGCATCGTCATCAATGCGGGGGGCAGGGGCCGCCTCGCCAACATCTTCGCCGGCGTGATCATCGCGCTGATCACCCTGCTGTTCACCGGGGCCGTAGGGAAGCTGGCCATGCCCACCCTGGCCGGCCTGCTGATCGTAGTCGGCTTCCGGACCCTCAAACCCGCCGCCGCGCTCGTGGTCTGGCGCACCGGGAACATCCAGCGGGTGGTCATGATCATTACCTTCGTGCTGGTGCTGATGATTCCGCTGCAGTACGCGGTGCTGGCCGGCGTGGCCCTGTCGATCGTGCTGTACACGGTGCGGCAGTCCAACCGAGTGGCCGTCAAGCAGTGGATGCTCAGGGAGGGCAAGATGCCCATCGAACAGGACTTACCGAGTACCGTCGTCGCCGAGAGCATCACCATCCTGGTCCCCTACGGCAGCCTCTTCTACGCCGCCGCCCCGGTGCTGGAAGCAAAGCTGCCGGCCGTCGACAAACAGACCAGACACGCCGTGGTCATCCTCAGTCTGCGCGGTCGGGACGAGCTGGGCAGCACGTTCATGAAAGCGATAGAACGCTACGCGGCCGACCTCAGGGCACACGACAGCCTCCTCATGCTAGCCGAGGTCGACCCTGCGGCCAGGCAGCAGTTGGCCCGGGCCGGGATGGTCGATTCCGTGTCCCGCCGGAACATCTTCACCCAGACCGCCGAGGTGGGCGAGTCCCTCCACGACGCCCACGCTGTGGCGGAGGAGTGGGTGCACCAGAGCCGCCACGGCAGTCCCCCTGCGATCTGACGATACTTGAGAGTCTGAACGGGACGCATGTCCCGGCGGCGGACGCCGTTCTTGCGAGAACCGATCGCCACCCGCGGGCAGGATTACGGCGGCGGCGCGTCGTATTTGGGGAAGAGCGCCACCCCGACCAAGGAGAACGAATGAGCGCGGAGGATCTAGAGCCGGATCAAAGCCCCGAGACCGAACCGGTGTCCGACGAGGTACCCCGGGAATGGGTGGTGCTGGAGCAGTCCGCCGACGGACCCGAAGCAACCCCCAGGGTCACGCGGTTCACGCTCCTCTACCGCGGTCTGCTGGGCCGCCCCAGTGGCCTCCTGCTGGCGCTGGCGTGCGCCACCATCGTGATCTACGGCATGCGGAATGCCCGCTCGATCCTCGCTCCCATACTACTGGCGATGTTCGTGGTCATGGGGTTGAGTCCGGTCTTGCAGTGGCTGAGACGCAAGGGGATGCCCGCCTGGGCGGCGATTATCATCGTGATGGTGGGGTTTCTCGTCGTCGCGGGAGCCTTGGTGGCGGGCATCGCCACCTCCCTAGGGCAGATCAACACCAAGATCCCCGTCTACACCCAGAACCTCAGCCAGATCTACGCCGACCTGCAGGCCTGGTTCGGGGAGAGGGGGATCGACATCAGCGGCCTCACCGGCAACATCCTCCGGCCCGACAGGATCATGGGCTGGATCACCTCGACGGTGAGCCTCCTCATCTCGCTCCTTACCAACGCCTTTCTCCTGCTTCTGATCGTGGCCTTCATGGTGGCCGAGGTCTACTCGTTCCCCCGCAAGATCTATCACCAGGTGCATCTCGGGCCCACTCTCAGCCGTGCCTTCCACAACTTCGCCGACGTGACCCGTACCTTCCTCTTCACCCTCACCTGGTTGAACATGCTGACGGCGGTCCTCGTAGCGGTCGTCTATTACGCGTTCGGGGTGGACTTCGCTCTGCTCTGGACTCTGCTGTTCTTCCTGCTCAGCTTCATCCCCAACATCGGGTTCGTGCTCTCCGTGATCCCGCCGTTCTTCGTGACTCTGCTGGAGTCCGGCTTCGCGCGGGCGGCCGTCGTCGTCGCCATCGTCATCCTGTTCAACGGGTTCGTCAACAACGCCATCGCGCCCCGCTTCATGGGGCAGAAGACAGGCCTGTCTACCCTGGCCGTCTTCCTCTCCCTGGTTCTATGGGCCTGGATCCTGGGCCCTATTGGAGCCCTCATGTCGGTGCCCCTGATGCTCATGGTGAAGCTGCTCTTCCTGGAAACCTATGACAGCACCCGGTCGATCTCGGCGCTCATCAGCCCCACGCCGGGCAGTAGAAAGAAGGCGGGCGGGGACGGGCCTGCGGACGCCCTGGGAGAGGCCCGGGCCGGGTAGCGGGAACTGCGCCGCCGGGTGTCGTGACCGACCGGCCGCGAGGCGAATAGGTCGAGGCCGAGTTGCTTCGAGGAGGGGTGTGTACGTCCCCACCCCTCCCTTTCCCGGAGTCCTCCTGTCTTCTCTATGCCGGTGCGCCCGGACCCATCGGAATCCCGAGCAGGTACCAGATCACGAAGAACAGCATCCACACCACAGTGAGGATGAGAAAGTACGGCAACATCAGAGCTATGACCGTACCGATTCCCGCCCGCTTGTCATACCGCGCCGCGAACACGACGATTAGAGGGAAATAGGCCATGATCGGGGTGAAGATGTTCATCGGCGAGTCCGCCACCCGGTAAGCGGCCAACACCGACTGGGGCTCGATACCCAGCCGCATGAAGAGCGGGATGAAGATCGGGGCGAGGAGCGCCCATTTGGCGATCGCTTGGGGCATGATGATCCCCACCACCAGGGTGATCAACATGGCGATGATGAGCAGCCATATGTCACCGATCCCGACCCCATCCAACACGTTGCCGAGTTTGACGGCGGCCACCTGCGGCATGTTGGAGTAGTTGAAGTAGGCGATGAACTGGGCGATGAGCAGGAACAAGAAGAGCAGGCCGGCCAGCCCTGCCCATGACTTGATGATGAGGTTGATCGCCTCGCTTGTGTTCTTGAACGTCCCTGCCCCCCGTCCATAGCAGGCCCCGGCCACGAGGAAGACGATCGAGATGATCACGATCAGGCTGTCCATGAAGGGGGATGTCCCGATGATACTGCCCGTCTCCGGATCCCGCAGCGGAGCTCCGGGGATCGCCGTCAGCAGCACGATCCCGATGATGACGGCCACGGTGCCGATCACGGCCCAGCGCAGGCCACGGGCTTCGGCTGCCGGATCGAGGGGCGCCGAAGCATCCGGAGCGCCGGTTAGCACGCCGTTCGTGGGAGCGACGGTGGGGTCGTAGGCGCCCAGCCGGGGCTCTACCATCCGAGAGGTGATCAGTCCCAACACAACGGTGAGGAGCACCGTCGACCCGATGCCGAACCAGAGGTTGGCGGTGATGTCTATCGTCCGCCCCGGATCCACGAGGGCGATGGACTCATTGGCGATCTCAGTGAGTACGGCGTCGGTCGGCGTGATGAGGAAGTTGACCCCAAAGCCCCCGGCCACGCCGGCGAAGGCGGCCGCCATGCCGGCCAGGGGATGCCGGCCCACGCTCTTGAAGGCGGCGGCTCCCAGCGGGATGAGCACCAGATAGCCTGCGTCAGAGGCGATGCTGGAGATCACCCCGATGAACACGATGATGTAGGTGAGCGAGGCGGGAGGCGCGACCGCCACCAGCTTCCGGATTAGCGCCGCGATGAGGCCTGATGCCTCGGCCAGACCCACCCCGATCATCACGACCAGGATGATCCCCATGGCAGTGAAGCCCATGAAGTTGCGGACGAAGGAGGTGAAGAGAAAGCGGACCCCGTCGCCGTCCAGGAGGCCCTGTATCGCGGCCGTCTCGGTGACCACCTTGTAGTCCGCGGAATCTGCCGGCTGACTGGGGAGCACCTCGATCTGGCCGGTGGATCCACCGATGTCGACCTCCTCGATAGCGACCGGAGGCGGCTTGACCACCTGGTAGGTCGCACCCACTCCGACCCAATCCAGGATCTGCGACAGGACGATGACCCCCACGCACAGCGCGATGAAGATGATCGCGGGGTGGGGCACTTTGTTGCCCAAGCGCTCGATGAATCCGAGCACGCCCCGCATATCTCCGGAATCCGTCTCGCTCTTGGAGGAGCCGCGGCGCTTCTTCTTGGATGATTCCTCCTGGGCGCTCATGACCAAGTCCCTGCCTTGGCCGCTGCCCCCAACCGTCCCAGGAGATCGGCCTCCGCGAGCACTGCCTTCTCGAACTCGTCCAGCAGCACCCGCTCGTTGGGCCCGTGTATGTTGGCGTAGCCGTCGGTGGTACCGACGAGCAGGATGTCCGCAGCAGGGGCGACCCTACTCAGGGCGTTCACCAGCGGGATGGACCCTCCGCTCCCGACTTTCACCACCTCAGCGCCCCAGGCCGCCGACCAGGCCTCGTGGGCGGCCTGATAGACCGGGCTGGTCGTGCGGGCGGCAAAGCCGTTGCCGGTGGCCCCAGGGTGGATCTCCAACTTGATCCCGAAGGGCAGCACCTTTTCCAGGTGGCGCACCAGAGCGGCCTGAGCCTCCGCGGCCTCCTGCTCAGGGTGCACGCGCAGGTTCATGACGGCGCGGGCGTGCGGGTTGACCGCGTTCAGGGCCTTGTCCACCGAGGGCACGTCGATGCCGGTGACGGTGATGGCCGGCCCTGACCACACTCGAGAGCCCAACGACCCTGTGCCGAAGAGCGGCATCCCCTCCACCACTTCGGCCAGGGAGCGGAACTCCTCTTCGGTACTGCCGCCTCCCGTCCACTCTTCTCGCCGCAACCCTGCAACCGCGACATCACCGTGCTCGTCATGGAGAGATGCCAGCGCCCGGATGAGGGCCAGCAACGCGTCCGGCGCCGCGCCGCCGTACTGACCGCTGTGTTTGCCGGAGGCGAGGGTCCGTGCCTCGATGGTGACGTTGGCCATGCCCCGCAGCGCGACGGTCAGGGTCGGCACCCCGGGTCGCACGCTGCCCATGTCGCCGATCAGCATCACGTCTGCGCCGAACAACTCCGGATGCTCCGAAACGTAGGGCAGGAGGGCCCCGCCTCCCACCTCCTCGTGGCCCTCGATCACGACTTTGATACCCACCGGGGGCCGCCCATCCCAGGCCCTGAGTGCACCCGCGAGGGCCACGATGTTGGACTTGGTGTCGGCCGTCCCCCGGCCGTAGATGGCGCCGTCGCGCTCGATGGGCTCGAAGGGCGGGGTCTCCCACTCGGCCTCATCTCCGGCAGGGACCACGTCGTAGTGACTGTAGAGAAGCACGGTAGGGGCGCTCGGGGGTGCCGGGATGTCGGCCATGACGAGAGGGGCCGTTTCGGGCAGGTCGATCGATTCCACCCGTTCGCAACCCGACTCCCGGAACAATCTGACGACCGCATCGCGGGCCTCCAGAAGAGCGGGGCGGGTCTTCTCGGGGTAGCCGGCCTCAGACACTGAGGGAATCGCTACCAAGGCCTTGAGTTCCGTGACCAGTCGCGGCATAGACTCCGCCACCCGCTCTTTCAAGCCCGCGTACCCTTCCGAACGTGCTTGATCACCTACCCCGCCCACGACGCTCCTCCCTTCCACTCCGGTCCTCGATACAGCGCTGGATTCTCATACCCCGTCACCGGCAGACGCAATCCCAGGCGACCCGGGAGCGCGTCAGGCCCCGTGGCACCTCTTGAACTTCTTGCCGCTGCCGCAGGGGCAGGGGTCATTGCGGGCGGCGGCGGCGTAGAGGCGGGCCTCATCCTCGGCGGCCCGGCGCTCTTCCTCGGCCAACACCGCCATGACCTCGTCCGCCGGCCGGCCGCGCCGCAGCAGATCGGCCATCACCCGCATCGGATGCTCGGTGTGCTCGAAGAAGTCGGTGAGCCCCTCGCACAGCCAGTTCAGCCCGGGCTCGCCGTCCTTGGTCTCCAGCACCCGGTTCTTGGGGCACTCGCCTCCGCAGGTGAACAGCCAGCGGCATTCGCGGCACTGTGCCGGCAGCGTATCCGCCTTGGCAGCGCCGAAGGCCCGTTGCTTCTCCGAGACGACCAACTCGCCCAGGGGAGTCTCCAGGATATTGCCCAGGAGGCACCCCGGCTCCACGTAGTGGTCGCACGAATACACGTCGCCTGTGTGCTCCAGGGCCATCCCGTCGCCGCACGTAGGCCGGAGCACGCACAGGGTCGAGTGTCCGAACAGGTACGAAGCCAGCACGCCGTCGAAGAAAAGTACGAACATCGTGCCCACGTCGCGGCGGACCCACTCGTCGAAGATCTCGATGAGGAAGCGCCCATACTGCCGCCCGTCGACCGAACGGTCGGTCACGGCCGTGCCCTCCTGGTCACCGCTCTCGTTCTCGCGCTCGACGATAGGGATGAACTGGAGGTAACGGGCCCCCAACTCGTCCCGAAAAAAGCGGTAGACCTCGAGCGGATGCAGGCTGTTGACCGCGTTGACCGTGCAGAGGATGTTGAACTCCACCCCGTGCGCCTGCATCAGCCGGGCGGCACCGACCACTTTGTCGAACACCGAGCCGCCCTGCCGGTCCCGGCGGTAGGCGTCATGAAGTTCCCGGGGGCCGTCCAGACTCAGCCCCACGAGGAAACCTTCGTCATGGAGGAACTCGCACCACTCGTCGTCGAGCAGGACCCCGTTTGTCTGGAAGGTGTTCTCGATGCGCATGCCGGGCCGCGCATACTGCTTCTCGAGTGCGACCGCCCTGCGGAAGAAGTCGAGTCCCATCAGCGTCGGCTCTCCGCCCTGCCAGGCGATGGTGACCTCGGGCACCTGGTGGGCCTCGATGGTCTGGCGGATGTAGGCCTCCAGTACCTCGTCAGACATACGGAAGCTGCTACCCGGATAGAGCCTATCCTTCTTGAGGAAGAAGCAGTAGGCGCAGTGCAGATTGCAGCGGGCCCCTGTGGGCTTGGCCATGACGTGAAAGGAATCCATGGCTACGATTCTACCTGGCTCAGCGCCGCAGGCGATACAATCGGCGAAGCGGGCCGCTGGGCGGGGCAGCGTGGACCCACGATGCCGATCTCGAGCAGCTGTCGGGTGAGCCGCAGCAAGCCGAATAGGGAGCAGAGATATGAGCGCGGAGCAGTTCTTCTCTTCGGTCGCGGTCTTGGCCGGGCTGCTCTTCGTCGTCGGAAGCATGCTCGGGACCGGGTTGAGTCTCTCCGTGGGCCAGATCGTGCGGCCGCTCAAGAACGCCCCCTTGGTGATACTGGCGTTGGTGGCGAACTTCGTGCTGGTCCCGCTGCTCGCCTATGGCATCACGAAGTTACTGCCTCTTGACGAGCCTCTGGAGATCGGGTTGATCGTCCTTTCGACCGTTGCCGGGGCGCCCTTCCTGATCAAGGAGATCCAAGCCGCCAAGGCTGATGTCGCTTTGGGCGTCGGTCTTATGTTCCTGATGATGATCGTCACCATCGCCTACGTGCCCCTCGTTCTGCCCCGACTTCTTTCCGGGGTGGAGGTCGATGCCTGGGCCATCACCAAGTCCCTGATCGTCACGATGCTTGTTCCCCTCGTGATAGGGCTCCTATGGAAGTCTCACTCCGCCGACAGCGCGCAGCGCTGGACCCCGGTGATGAGCAAGGTGTCCGGCGTCGCCCTGCTCCTCTTGCTGGTGACGGGACTCGGCCTGAACATCTCCAACATCATCAGCCTGATAGGCTCGTATGGGTTCCTGGCCCTTATCATCTTCGTCCTCGGATCGCTCGTGATCGGGTACGCGCTGGGCGGCCGTAGGCACGCCACCCGAAGCGTCCTGGCCCTGGGGACGGCCCAGCGAAACGTCGCCGCCGCCATCCTGGTCACCACCTTGAACTTCTCCGGAACCATGACTCTTCCCTACGTGCTGGTGGGAGCCATCCTCCTGCCGGTGATACTGATTCCCACGGCACGGCTGCTGAGCCGGCGCCAGGGCACGGTGGCGCCGCCGGCGGCATCTGAAGCGGGGACGGACACGTAGGACCACGGCGAGAGCTCGGCCCGCCGGGCCGAAGCGGACGTGACGAACGACCGAGGGCCCCGGCGCTTGCGCCGGGGCCCTCGGTGTTTGCCCTCCAGTGTGGCCCGCTTGGTGCGGAGATCAGCCGGCAGCTCCCGCGGCCACAGCATTGACCACCGCGTGATGATGCAGATGCTGTTCGGCCTCGATATGCGCCGGTTTCAGATCGAAGACGACCTTCTTGAGCTTGCCGGTGAAGGCGTACGGCGCCTTGTCCTCATAGTCTAGGTCGACCACGCCGCCGTTGTCGCGGCCCATGTCCATACCGGCATAGGTCGTGAAGAGCATCGCCACCGAGTGGGGCATCCTGCCTTCGCCGATCTGCTTGTCATCGGCCCACAGCGTCACTTTGCCGCCCGCCCCCGGCTTGGGCTCGTCGATCTCGAAGAGCATCTTGACGGTCACGTGGCCGGTCGGGATCGGCTCGGTCGAGACCTGCTTGTAGGTGTCCACGCCGAGGAACTGGTAGGTGTGGATGAGGTGACCTTTCTCATCCACCCACAGCGAGAACCCGCCGATGAAGTCGGCGAAGGCGCACAGCACGCCTTCGGCCCCGCCTTCAGGGACTTCCAGTTCGGCTTCGATGGCGTACGAGCGCCCGTAGATGCGGGGGATCACCGTGGTCGACACGTTCTGGACGTCGCCGGCGAACGTGTAGCGGGTGACCGTCGGCATGGGCGGCAGGATGCCCCAGAACGCCGCGAGCCCGCCCAGCAGCGGCAGCGCCCGGTTGCGCTCCGCCTCCTGCCAGAAAAGCTCCTTGAGTTCGGCCAATTTCTCAGGCTTTTCGGACGCCAGGTTCTTGGCCTGGCTGAAGTCATGCGGCAGATAGTAGAGCTCCCACGTATCCTGGTCGGGGTCGTACCCGCTGCCCGGCGCGAAGCGACCGAGTGTGGCCGGAGAGAAGTCCCACGGGAGCTTGTCGAGCCTAGAGCAGGCCCACCAGCCGTCCTGGTAGATGGCGCGGCTGCCGTACATCTCGAAGTATTGCACCTTGTGCCGCGCGGCCGCGCTAGGGTCGTCGAAGGTGTAGGCGAAGCTCACACCGTCCATCGGCTCCTGCTCGATGCCGTCGACCACCTTGGGCTCGGGAATGCCGATCGCCTCGAGGATCGTGGGGACAACGTCGATGCAGTGCGTGAACTGGCTGCGGACCCGGCCGTCGGGCTTGATGCGGCTTGGCCAGGCGATGACCAGCGGATCGCGCGTGCCACCCAGATGGCTGGCCATCTGCTTGCCCCACTGGAAGGGGGTGTTGTTGGCGTGGGCCCAGGCTGCGGCAAAGTGTGGGGCGGTGTATTCACCACCGAGCTCTTCTATGCCGCCATACTTCTCGATCAGCGCCAACTGCTCATCGGCGTTGAGCACGATGCCGTTGAAGAAGGTCGTCTCGTTGAAGGAGCCGGTGGTCGTACCCTCCATGCTGGCGCCGTTGTCGCCCCAGATGTAGATGATGAGCGTGTTGTCGAGTTCACCCATCGCCTCGATCTCGTCGATTAGCCGGCCCACATTCCAATCGGTGACCTCTGAGAAGCCGGCAAAGACCTCCATCTGGCGCGCGTACAGTTTCTTCTCCGCGTCGCTGAGCGTGTCCCAGGCCGGGTACGGGTCGGGCCGGGCCGCCAGTTCGGTGTCCGGCGGTACGATGCCGAGCTTCTTCTGGCGCTCCAGAGTGCGCTCGCGGTACTTGTCCCAGCCGTCGTCGAACCGGCCTTTGTATTTGTCGGCCCACTCCTTGGCCACATGATGCGGCGCATGGGTGGCGCCGGTGGAGTAGTAGACGAACCACGGCTTGTGAGCGTCGTGCGCGCGAACGGCGTGGAGCCACTCGACGGTCTTGTCGGTGATGTCATCGGGCAGGTAGTAGAGCTTCCCGTCCTTGCCCGCGGGGACGCCGATCACCGAGTTGTCCTGGGTGATGACCGGGTCGTACTGGCCGGCCGCCCCGGTCAGGAAACCCCACCAGTGGTCGAAGCCCCAGGCCTGCGGCCAGTGCTCAAAGGGGCCGGCCGGCCCCATCTCACGGCCCGGCGTCATGTGCCACTTGCCGAAGCCGGCGGTAACGTAGCCGTTCTCCTTCAGAATGCGGGGCAGTGCCGTGCAGCTGCGCGGCCGTGTGCCGGTATAGCCGGGGAACGGTCCCGGGAACTCGGCGATGCCGCCCATGCCCACGCGGTGATGGTTGCGCCCGGTGAGCAGCGCCGCCCGGGTGGGAGAGCACACCGCTGTGACGTGGAAGGCGTTGTAGGTCAGGCCCATCTGCCCGATCCGTTCCAGCGTTGGGGTGCGGATCTCGCCGCCGAACGGTTCCGGGCCGCCGAACCCCGCGTCGTCCACGAGGACGATGAGCACATTGGGGGCGTTCTCGGGAGCCTTCGGGCCGGGGATGAAGCTCCAGTCGGCGACTGCCTGATCCATCGTGCGGGCGATCGCCCCGCCGAAGGTCTTGTCGGGGATGGGCAGCACGGTGCGATCGGGATTGAACTTCCCGCGGGCCTCGTTCAGGGCCGCCTTGAGGCCCTCGGTGCCGCCTTCTTCCATGACCGCCACCGACTTGGCAAGAGCACCGGGCAGCGCCTGCTCGGCGGGAAGGCGGTCCTTCTCTTCGACGATGGCGAGGATCGCGGCCTGTCCGGGCTTGAGGTTCTGCCCTAGTCCGCCTTCGATGCCGCCCACGATCTTGTTCTTGGCGAACTTGCCGACCACTGCTCCGGCTGCGGCGCCTACGGCGATCGAGGCGAGCAACGGAGGCGCAAACAGACCGACCAGCAGTCCGACCCCGCCGCCCCATTCCATCCCCTTGCGGCCAAGATGGTCGCCGGTCTCGCTGACGACCAGCTCCCCGTCCTGGTCCTTCTCGACCAGGATCATACCGTCGCTCTTGATCTTCTTGTCCTTCACCAACTGCGTGAGCTGGTCGAAGTCCTCCTGGGCCGGCTCTCTTGCCATGTACGCGGTCACGATGACGATATTCTTCTCTTTCTGGCTCACCCTGATCCTCCTCCGGCTCCACCTGAATCTTCTTTGGTCTTCTTCAAGCACGATCGGCCGTGCACGCTCAACTGGGTCCTCGCGTCACCCCCTCAACCGATCGGCACATGATTCGGCGATCCGTCTCGGCTGTACCCAGCTCGGCCTGCTCATCAGCCGGCCGGTGTCCGCTCGGCCTCATCCTGCGTCGGCACACTCGCAGCCTCTTCTTTCCGACGCAAAAAGCTGACGACCAGGATGAAGGCACTCACCAGAAACACCCACGCGGGAAAGACCAGCACCACCCAGAATGACTGCGAGAAGCCGAAGAGCAGCAAGAGTCCCACCGCAAAAGTGAGAAGCGCCATCCAGCGCGGCATCACCTTGGTCCGCAGCCACAGCGCGGCCTGGGAGAGGATGAAGAGCGCCGCCATGCGCAGGGCGTAGACACCGAACAACTGGGAGATGATGTCGCGGGCGAAGTAGTAGGCGCTGCTGTCCGGATAACCGGTCGGATCACGATTGTACCCGGCCACGATGGCGCCCGCGATGGCCGCAGCCACGAACACCAGGGCCAGGAAGACCAGTCCGCTACCCAGAAACACCGTGGAGAACAACTGGTCTTCGAAGCGGCCCAAACGGGCGCGCACCACGCCGATGAACCACAGGAAGAAGATGCCGGCGAAGGGCATGAGACCGACCGCAAAGGAGACCCAACCGGCCCTCTCCGCCAGCCACGCGCCGCTGTCCCTGCCCGAGCCCGTCACCGAGAGATAGAGGATGGTCACGCTCAGCGAGAACGTGATGGCGAACAGCAAACCTGCTATCCCCGCGGAGCGTGGGCTCTTCACTACTTGCCTCTCCGCCGCCGACACGATGCCGGGCCCTTCAGTAGCCATTACGCCACCCCCTCAGTCGCGAGTCTCATGCCGTCACCGCCGTCCATCGCTTCAGGTTCCTGTATACCGACTCGGCCCCCACCAGTTCCTCGCCGTCCAACTGCCATTCTGCCGGGTAGAGCACGAAGGGATGGGTCTGTTCTCCCCCCAGACCGCCGTGATTGCCCACCAATTCCTCAAAGGCCGCATTCTCGTCGGTGTCGGGCCAGTAGGTGCTCATCACCAGGATGTCCGGGGAGTTGCTGAACGAGTTGGTGCGGCGGAGGTGACGGGCGGCGTTCGGCCCATAGACCGATAGAGGATCGTCTCCCTCCACCCGGTCGTCGATGAGATACCTGCGGCCACCCTTGCCGATGACCACGGTATCGGCGGTGACGGACCCCGCATCCGCTGCCCTGCTTTCTCCCGTGGCCACCAGAACGAAGCCGACGCCGGGGTGCTCGACCAGCTTCTCCAGAAGTCCAGGGTGATCCCGCTCGATCTCCTCCAGGGTGAGACGGTGCTTGGGCCCGGTGAACGAGACCAGCCCCAGATTGCCCGAGGCCATGACCACCACGTCGGTCATCTCGCTCGGGGCTGCCTCGCCCGCCTGCAGGCGCGCGCGGAGCGACCGGAGGGTGCGCTTCTTGCCCAGGCCCGCTTCCACCATGGCGCCGTCCACGGTGGCCGTGTGCTCCCAGTCGCTCTGGCCCGGGGCGACCCCAGCCCCCGCGCCGGTCTTGGCGTACGTGCTCGGACCACCCACGGTCGTGCCTTCCGACACCGAGCGCCTGACCAGTTCCTCCAAGTCGTGGCCGTAGCGCTGCAGGAAGGTGGCTCCCTGGGTCTGCCCGTGATCGGAGAGCACTACGAACCGGTAGTCCCGGGGCGCGATCTGGGCCACGTTCTCCAGCTTGTGGAAGCGGGAGTCGATCTTGCGCAACACGGCCAGAGTATCGTGGCGATCGAGGCCGGAATGGTGGGCCACCTCGTCGTAGCCGGCGAGCGTCGCGTAGCAGTAGGGCACGCCGAGCAGCATGTCTCCCATGACCCCGTTGAGACTCAGATCGCGCAGAGCCACCGTCATGATCGCCCTGATGACCGTGTACTTGAAATGGCGGTCGATGCGAGGCTCGACCTTGCGCCACTTCTGCAGCCGTTTGGCCCCGGCTTCCAGCAGCATCTCCCATATGAGCAGCAACGTGACCCGAGTGAAGCTGAGAGGTGAGGCGAAGAAGGCTCGGTAGCTGTCACCCTTCTCCTCCCGCAGCCGGCTGGCCACCAGCATGACTTCGTCCGCGTCGCCGGACAGCATGCTGGCCCGGGCGGCCCCGCCGTGGGCGAGCAGGCCGTTGCCGTTGGAATGCCGGGCTTCGAGCGGGCCCAATGCCTTGAGGTTGCTCGACACCACCACCCGGCCCAGTTCCTTGTCGAACCAACGGAAGGCCGGTATGTCGCCGTTGCTGCCGTGAAGGATGCCGGCCTGGGAGGCGCTGGTCTGCGAGGAGAGGTCGCATTCCCACGGGACCAGCACGTGTGACCCGGACGTGAGCCAACGGCGCATGGTCTTGGTCTTGCCCGCGGCCATAGCCCGGACCAGGGCATCGTGAGAGAGACCGTCGATCTCTAGGAAGATGATCCCCGGTTTGTCGACGATGGCGGGATCGATCGTGCGGCGGTGCCGGCGGAAGATGAGCTTCTTCCAGGTGACCGGGTCCTCATAGGAGATGATCCCCAGCAGGATGGTCAGGATCACGGTGTGGACAAGGCCGAACAGGACGGCCCAGCCGAAGTCGTCTACCTTCAGACCTTCACTGATCTCGGCCGCCACGTAAACGATCACGCCGTTCACGAGGATGGTGATCAAACCTCCGGTCCATACGGTCAGCTTAAAGAGGAAGCGCATGAACAGGGCCCAGATCACGACGGTCGCGACTAGCACGGCAACCGCCACCGAGATGGCCGCCCCCACACCCGTGAGCTGGACTCCGGGCAAGACCAGTGAGGTCAGCCAGAGGGTCAGCGCCTGGATCAGGATGATGCCGACGAAGCGGCAGACGCCGAAGGCCACCCGGCGCCACAGGGCCCTGCTAACGGAGCGCCGGCGCGAGCCGGACGACCCGGCAGGACCGGAATCCCTCTCATTTCCAACACCGTTCATACGCCTCCGCTCGTCAGGGCAAGGTGGGCAAGCCGGCCTGCAGATCCACCAACGCCTGTTGCGACACTGTGAGCAGACCCTGCTGCGAGCGGTCGAGGTCGACGATCACGTAGAGGACGGCCGCGAGCACCAAGACCATCAGTATCATGGCGAAGAGGTTACGGCTCCCTGCATAGCCGGTCTGCAGGCCGACAAGGAACATGGTGACGAGAGCGATGACATACACAGCCAGCATCACCATGGGTGGGATCCGGATCTGCAGACTGACCACTACTCGCTCTGTGTGAAGATCGATGACCTCGTTCAAGGCCGAGACATAGAGACCGCTGGTGGCCGCGGTGTTCCCCTCGGCCACCCATTCCTCCACCAGCGCCCACAGCTCCCGGTGGATCTCCTCCGAGCGGGTGATGGCCTCTTGGAGCTTACCCTCTTGAGGCGCGGCCACCCGCCAATCCAGATACTCGCCCAGGAGCGCCCGCGATTCGGTCCGGTAGGGATCTTCGAGATAACCGGCCCGGAGGTAGGTGGTGCCTATCGCATTCGCCTCTTCGACCACCAGTTGGCGCCGCTCCTGGTAGATGTTCATGCCGAACGCCACCACGAATGCCAGGAGAAAGGCCAGCAGACCAAGGATCGCGCCGGTGAAAGTGCTCAGCCCACCGTCGGACCTGCTAGGAGCTGCCCGATTCTTTGCCTTCGCGTATCTGTAACCCGCCTCCATCACCAAGAACAGCAGAACTGCGGTGACGGGGTAGACTGCCCACATGGGCAGGATGTCAAGCGGCTGGCTGGTCATGTGCTCTCCGTTTTCCCCCTCAACACCATACCGCTTCCACGGCTTGGATGATGCCGGATTTGCCCCGGTACCCTTTGGCTTTTGGGCGGGGGGGTACTGGGCTTTTTGCGGGGGGGGGGCGGCCGCCCGGGCGGCCCCGCCGCCACGTGTCTTCTGGTCTCCAGAGGGTCGGCCGGATCCGGCCGTGCCGCGCCCCCGCTCTAGAGCATCGCCTTCCGCTTGAGTTCCTGGAACTCCTCTTCGCTGATGGCGCCGCTGTCTTTGAGGGCCTGGGCCTTGGCGATCTCTTCGGCCGCGGAGTAGCCGGCCGCGCGCTTCTGCCGGGCTTCGGCTTCTTCGATCATCTGCTTGTCCTGCTCGGTCATCTTGGGCCGGGCGATCATGTAGGCCAGGAGACCGATGAGGGGGAGGAAGATGAGGAGGATGATCCACAGGGCCTTCTTGCCGCCACCGATGTCGTTACGCCGGAAGATATCGGCGAAGACAGTGATGAAGATCCAGATGTAGATCATCCAGAAGAAGAACACGGCCATGGTCCAGAGGACGCTCCCCTGTCCCCAGGAGTTGCCGCAGCCGGTGAGGGCGAACATCGACCCCACCATCAGCATGACCAGAAAGAACCAGCTCTTCGGAACGTACTTCATGACCCCTGCCTTTCTCGTTTGACGCGGTTGATCACTAGATCCCCAACAGTTTCGCTTTCGCGGCGGAGAACTCCTCTGCGGTCAGGATGCCGGCCGCCTGCATTTGGGCCAGCTTCTCGAGCTGAGCCATAGTGTCGTCTTGAGCGGGACCGGCCGCGGCCGGCGGAGGACTATAGGCGGCCTGCTGCGCGGCCACGGCCTGGGCGGCGGCCTGCTGCGCGGCGGCGTCCATGGCGGCCTGCTGCTGGGCGGCCTCGTAGGCAGCCGCCTCCTCCTGCGTAGCGTACTTCTTCTGCTGGTGATGGTGCACCGCTCCGGCGGTCCCGGCAACGACCGCCGTGGTGGCCGCTACGCGCACGATGCCCCGGCGTCTCGCTCGTCTACCTATCATGTCCCTGCCTCCTTCAATCCGTCACATCGTCGAGGGCCGCCTGTACCACATCATAGGGGATGCGCCTGTTGTCAACGAGGATGCCGCCGGCCTCACGGACCGTCTCGGCGAAACGGGCCGCCCAGACGTTCTCCCAGACGAGGACGGCGGCGGAGGAGTTGGGCTCCACCATGTCGGCCGCTTCCATCAGGTCGTCCGCGCTGAGAAGATCGCCGATCTGCTTCTCGAACGCCGCAAAGGGGGAGGCTTCGTCGTCGTTCAGGTTCTCGAGTTCCAGGGCCACCACGGTGCCGTCGGCATCCTTCTTGACGAAGGCCAGGTCCATGACCCGGATGATGCCTTGCTCGACCAGGT
>CAYNPL010000003.1:70521-83480 GCA_964399135.1 uncultured Gaiellales bacterium | reverse complement strand
GAAGGGCCAAGACCACATATTCCACTGGACCCAAAGGCATACCCGTCCTCACTTTCCGTTGTCGCCAAGCACGCGGGGAAGCCCGCGATTACAGCACCCTGCCTGGCGAATGGCCGCCGTCTTCTTTCGCTCACGAGAATACGCTCGATTAACCGGCCCCCGAAAGCACCGCAATGGACCAATAATGGTGCTGCACATCACCCCCCGGGCCGCCGCCTACTCGACTCTTTCTTCGCGTTGAGCGCTGTGGGAAGATGTTCTACGCATTCCCCGAACCCGAGGATTGTATGTGTGAGTGACTAGAAGCTTTCTCGGCTCAAAACTCCGTCCGGCCCCGCCCGGGCCCGACTATCTTGAACGGCCTCGTTTGTTCGAGCGGCTCGACCGAGGGCTCGCGTGCCCCATCACGCTTGTGGCCGCTCCCGCCGGTTACGGCAAGTCGACGCTTCTGTCCGAGTGGACCGCCCGCCTTGATCTGCCCTGGGCATGGCTCTCACTCGAGGAGAATGACAACGACGCCAGCCTCTTCTTGGAGGAGGTCACTACTGCCCTCGATAAGGCATGTCCGGGGTCCTGCGCGGACACCAGGGCATTACTCTCCCGGCCGGTCCTGCCGTCCCTGGAGACGCTCATCCGGGCATTCGCCCAAGATCTCGACGAACTCCCCGAATCCGTTCTGATCCTGGATGATTGCCAAAACCTCAAGAACGCCGAGATCCAGCAGATTCTGCAGCGGGTCGTCCTCTCGCCACCCGGCACGATACACCTTGTCCTCTCCTGCCGGGCCGATCCCATGCTGCCCCTGGGCGGCCTCCGAGGCCGGGGACTCCTCAACGAGGTGCGGGCTGTTGACCTCCGGTTCAGAGTGGCTGAAGCCGCGGAGTATCTCCCGCGGGTGATCGCGAGACCCCTCACGGAGAGCCAGATCGAGTCTCTCACCGAGCGGACCGAGGGGTGGGCCACGGGGCTGCGACTAGCGGCTCTCTCGCTGGCAGAGCGAGAAGACCTGGACAGAGGCGTGAGGGAACTGACCGGCACAGACCGCCACATCGCCGACTATCTCATGGAGGAGTTGCTCACTCGGATCGATCCTGCCATCAAGACTTACCTCACCACCACCTCGATCCTGGAGCGGCTCTCGGCCCCTCTCTGCCAAGCTCTCCTGGAGGAGGAGCCTCTGGCCAGCTATGAAGGCCGGCCGGTGCTGGAGTGGCTCGACCACGCGAACCTCTTCATCATCCGCTTGGACGACCGCCGAGAATGGTTCCGCTATCACCACCTCTTTCGCGACCTTCTCCGCCGTTCACTCAGCGCCAACAGGTCCGAAGACGAGGTGATCGCCCTTCACATCCGCGCCGGGACGTGGTTGGGTGAGCATGGCTACGTGGACGATGCCCTGGATCATTTTCTCGGGGTAGGGCGATCGGACCTTGCCTGTGACATCGTCGAGAGGCACCGGCGGGAGGCGATGGATGATGAGAGGTGGCGTGAACTCCAGCGCTGGTTAGCACGACTGGGGGCCGACGCCATCGATGCCCGCCCGGGTCTGGTGTCGATCCACGCTTGGCTCGCGCATCAACGAGTCGACACGGCCGACAAGGAGCGTTACTGCGACCGCGCCGAACAGCTTCTTGCCGAACAGCCTCCTCGCGGAGAGGACGGAGACTCCCTCCGGGGAGAGCTGGCCGCCCTGAGAGCGCAGACCGCATACCAGCGGGCCGACGGCGAGCGCACTCTGATGCTCGCCCGCCAGGCACTCCGGCTGCTCCCTCCCAGCCACCGGCTTGCCCGTGCCACCGCCACGGTGTTCGAAGGGGCCGGCCTCCACCTCTTGGGCCATAACGACGATGCCTTCGACGTCTTTCGGCGGGGCTCGTTCGGGGAGTACGGTCAAAGCATCCATCCGCGGCTGATGATCGGGCTGGGCGTGCTGTCTCTCTCCACGGGAAAGCTGGAAGACGCTGAGCACGTGGGTGACCTGATGCTGACGGAAGGCCATCGCCGGGGCCTGGATGAGACGATGGGCTGGGGCCACCTCTTCCTGGGGATGGCCGCGTATTTCCGCAACCGGCTTTTGTTCGCCGCAGACCAGTTAGGGTCGGTCTCTCCCCTTTCAGCCCACGCGAATGCGATCGTTCAGTCCGCGTACTTCTTAGCCCGCACCCGGCTGGCCCAGGGGCAGGCGGACCTGGCGGTCGAAGTGCTCGACCAGCTCGCCTTGACCGCCGCCGGACTCGGAATCCCGCTGGGGCCTGAGTTTGGACTCCTTCGCGCGCGGCTTGCCGCGCCGAATCCTCGGTCTGTCGGCGACCTGGGACCGGCGCGATCGCTCCTTCCCAGGGAAGGCCGAGGGCCTGTCTTTCTCAACAACTGCTATGAGTCCGCTGCCGTCACGGCCTGCGCATTGCTGGTGGCCCATGGGCCCTCCCAGGATCTGCCGGCGTGCGCGCCGGCGATCGACCGGCTGCTCGCCGGCGCGGAGACAAGCGGGAATGTGGTCCGCATCGTACAGTGCCTGACTCTGCAGGCGCTTCTCCTGGACCGTGAGGAGCGGCGGACTGAGGCCCTCACGATCCTCTCCAAGGCGGTCGAGGCGGCGAGACCCGCGCGCTTGGTCCGGCTCTTTCCCGATCTGGGCGACCGGGTGCTCCCGCTTCTGCGAGTCCTGGGCGCGCGGAGCGGCCGCGACACCTTCATCGCCGAGGTCATCGCGGCGTTCCGGACTCCTGACACCACAACGGAGGTCTTGTCTCCCTCCGTACGGCCCGCGGCCGAGCGGGACCCTTCGGCCGAGCTGCTCCTCACCAATCGCGAACTCGATGTGCTCGAACTCCTGGCCCAACGCATGACCAATAAGGAGATCGCCAGACGACTGGTCATCTCCCCCGCGACGGTGAAGAGGCACACGCTCAACATCTACGGCAAGCTCGGCGTGAAAGGGAGACGCGAAGCGGTGCTGAAGGCACGCCAGTGGGGGCTCATCGCGGATCCCCGCTGACTACCAACTGTGGCCATCTTTGGACCGTTGTGGTGCTGTTCACGCGAGGCAAGGAGTCGTAGGCTGTCCTCACAGGCATCAAATGGGACCCGGGAGCGAGCGCATGGCCGACAACCGAGTGGCGGGCATCTCCTCCCAGCACCCGGCCTTCTATGAGATCCGGGTGCTGGGCATCCTCGATCAGACCTGGTGCGACTTCGCCGAGGATACGACGCTGGAGGTGATCCGAGTGGACGAGCAGGCGGTGTCGGTGCTGCGCGCCACAATGCCCGACCAGGCAGCCTTGGCCGGTCTGCTCGATGCGCTGTTCGCCAGCAACGCCACGGTTCTTTCGGTGGAGGCGTTGCAGGCCGCCTGAGCCAACAAAAAGGGGCGGGCCGGCCTTATGGCCGGTCCGCCCCACCGCGTTTCGGACTCCCTATGATCACGACCGCTTCAGCTGAGCTTGGCCTTTTGGGCGGCGAACTCCTCGTCGGTAAGGTGCCCGGCTTCCTTCAACTTGGCAAGCGTCTCCAATTGGGTGGCGGCACTGGCACTCGTGGCTCCTTCGGGCAGCGCCGTCACCTCTACCTGCACGTTCCGCGGACGCAGGAGCAGATAGATGACCGTTCCGATCAGCGGCAGGACGATGATGAGGATGAAGTAGCCCGCCTTGGCCACGCCACTGAGGTCGCGCCGCCGGAAGATGTCCCAAATGGAGAACGCCCAGGTCAGGAACAGAGCGATCCAGATCAGTATCAGCACGAAGAAGGCCAGGAACCCCAGGAAGCCCGTTTCTATCTGCCAACCCATGGCAAGTCCCTCCCACGATCGTGTTTCATATTCTTTGCCCCGCCATCATACACGCGCGCCCCTGGAACACAAGAACCCGGCCAGAGCCCCATTGACCCCACCCCCGCCGTTCGCTATGGTGCGATGTGCAGGCGCGCTCTTCCGAAGAGCGCCAGGGTCTCGTTCGTCAATCGCTCGGGAGAAGAGGAGTCGATCATGGAGAACGTCGGGCGCTCGTGGGGATGGGCCCTGCTGTTCGGGGTCGCGACGCTGATCATCGGGATACTCGTGATGGCATGGCCGGAGGCGACGCTGAAGGTCCTTACCATCCTGTTCGGTATCCAATTGCTGGTCACAGGTGTCTACGGCCTGGTGAAGGCCTTCTCGGGCGAACTGGAGGGCAAGGGCTGGGCCATCGCCCTGGGCATCGTCTCCATAATCGTGGCGATCATCGTCCTTCGCAACGTCGTGCAGACCATCTACATCCTGGCGCTCATCCTCGGGGTCTATTGGGTCGCACACGGCCTCATCCAGTTCGTGGGGGCGGTGGCTGACAAGAAGCATCCGGCCCGCGGCTACACCATCGTCATGGGGATCATCTCGGTCATCGCCGGGATCATCGTGTTGAGCTGGCCGGTCGAGACGGTCACCGCCATGGCCTGGCTGCTCGGACTGTGGTTCGTGGTCCTCGGCATACTGGGAATCATCCTTGCCTTCGTGGCCAGGAGCGAAGCCAAGAAGCAGGTTGCCGGCGCTGCCTGAGCGTATTCGTCCGACACACCAGTCCCGGTGTCGAAGGGGGTCACGGTGAATGAGAGCAACAGCGATGGGCCCGTACCCGACCTCGACGCTCAGGGCGAGTCGGAACCCGGCAAGGACCCGGCGTCCGGCGTAGTCGACTCCTCCGCCGGACAGCCTGCGGCCTCGCCTCCAGGCAAGAGATGGCGGCGCGTCCTCGCCTGGGTGTTCCTCGTGCTGGGATTGATCTTGATGCCCCTGGCCGTCACCGGCGGCTGGGTGCGGGGTACCGTGTTCGACACCGACGGCTTCGTCGCTGCGGTCGGCCCCATCGCCGAGGAGCCCGCCGTTCAGGTGGCGGTGGCCACCGCCGTGACCGACCAGATCTTCCAAGCGCTCGCGTTGGAGCAACGTCTTCAGGGCCTGCTGCCCAACCGCCTTGGTTTCCTGGCTGCCCCCGTGGCCAATCAACTGCAGGAGTGGACGCAGGCGGGCGCCGAGCGCTTGACCACCAGTGAGCAGTTCCCGCGCATCTGGACCGGGGCCGTCCGGGCGGTCCACTCCACCGTCGTCGACTTCATGAACGGCACCGGGAGGGTGCAACTCGGGGAAGAAGGTGTGATCCAGCTGGATCTGAGCGAGCTCACCAGTCAACTGGTCGACAGGCTCGAGCAGGCTGGAGTGACCCTTCCCGAGGACCGCTTCCCCATCTTGAGCAGCGGCAAGGTGCCGATAGCGCAGGTGGAAGGGCTGGAGAAGATCAGAGGCCTGCTGAACTTCCTCAACAAGCTGTTCATCGTGCTTCCCATCCTTGCCGTGATCTTCCTGGCCGGTTCGGTGGCCGTTGCCGTCAGGAGACAGAAGGCCGCGGTCCGCGCGGGCATCGGCATCATGATCAGCATGGGCATCTTCGCAGTGATCCTCGCGTTCGCCCGCATGAGTCTGTTCAACGCGGTCGAGAACGCCGGCATGTCCACCGATGTGGCGGCCGCGCTCTGGGACAATCTGACGATCGCGCTGCGCGGCACGACCTGGGCGCTGTTCTTCGTGGGCATCCTCCTACTCGTCCATCCGTTCGTCGTCAGGCTGCTCAAAGGCGAGGCCATGTCGCGAGCGGCCGGCCGGGCGACGGAGATGGGCTTCAAGACGGGGGCCTTCGGCCGCTGGGTCTTTCGCCTGCGCAGGTGGCTCGCTCTCGGGGTGCTCGTCGTGGGGTTCCTGGTTCTGGTAGCGTGGGAACGGCCCGGCGTCGCGACGGTGGTGGTCATCACCGTCATCGTGGTCGTCGTCGAAGCGCTGATCTTCTTCGTGGCCCGCCAGAGCGAACTCGCGACACCGGCGGAGTGATGGAGTGGGCGGCGACATGGCCAACCGGGACACCCAACCCGCGATCATCGGGACCTTAAGTCGACGGTTCCCGCCGACCCTTGACAACTACCTGTTCGTCTTGGCCTCTATCATCTTGGTCTTCGTCTTGGTCGGCCTCTTGAGTGAGTCCGCCATTGGCAGAGCCGCGGGCCTAGCCGGGATGGGCATGGTCTTTTTCCTGAGCCTACGAGCCTCGGGAGTCCACCTGAGCACCATCCGCTTCGCAGCCGAGTTCGGAACGCCTATGCTCGCGGTGGTCGTCGCCGCAGTTCTCACGGGGTCGCAGTCCGTGGTCGGGACCGTCGCCTCCCTGTTCTCGGCCCTTCTCGTCATCGCCTGCACCGTGGTGATCGCCCGCCGCCTCGCGCAGCACAAGCGTATCTCGGTGAGCACGGTGATGGGCACGCTTTGCATCTACCTCTTCATCGCCCTCCTCTTCGCGGTGGTCTTCGTGACCATCTCACTCCTCAGCGGCGAGCCTTTCTTCGCGCAGAAGACCGACCCCACCGCCGTAGACTTCATCTACTATAGTGTCATCACCATCAGCACGACAGGCTATGGGGATCTTTCACCGCTGGGCAACCTGGGCAGGATGATGGCCGCCGTGGAGGTGATCGTGGGTCAGCTCTTCCTTGTGACAGTCGTGGCGCTCCTGGTAGGCAACATGGGCCGTCGACTATGGCTCGGCCCCAATAGACCTGAAGCAGAGCCCGAGGCGCCTCAGGGGAAAGCGGGTGAACATAAGGATGGAACGGCGTAGGCTCGAAGAAGCCCGGCAAGGGACGGCCGCCTGGAGACGATGGGGACCCTACCTCTCGGAGCGCCAGTGGGGAACGGTGAGGGAGGATTACAGCGCCAACGGTGACGCCTGGGCGTATTTCACCCACGACCAGGCCCGCTCCCGCGCCTACCTGTGGGGCGAGGACGGGATCGCGGGCATCTCCGACGAACGGCAGGAACTGTGCTTCGCTCTGGCCCTGTGGAACGGCCGAGACCCGATAGTCAAAGAGAGACTGTTCGGCCTCACCAACAGCGAGGGCAACCACGGCGAGGACGTCAAGGAGTACTACTACTACCTGGACTCCACCCCCACCCACTCCTACATGAGGTACCTGTACAAGTATCCCCAGGCCGCCTATCCCTACGACGACCTCGTGCGGACCAACGCTGCCCGCACCCGCCGAGAGCACGAGTACGAGCTGATCGACACCGGCGTCTTCGACGAGGACCGCTACTTCGACGTCTTCATCGAGTACGCCAAGGCCGCCCCCGAGGACCTGCTCATCAAGATCACGGCCTGGAACCGTGGTCCCGAGCCTGCATCCCTCCATCTGCTGCCCACTCTGTGGTTCAGGAACACCTGGTGGCGCCGGCCGGAGGACGCGGAACGGCCCTTGCTCCGCGTCCCTTCCGCGACCCGGGCCAAGACGGAGCCGGACGCGTACAGCGTCCTGGAGGCACAACACCCCTCGCTGGGCACCTATCACCTTTGCTGTGAGGGCGGCCCGGAGTTCCTCGTCGTCGAGAACGAGACCAACAATCAGCGGGTCTTCGGCACACCCAACGCCGTCCCCTATGTCAAGGACGGCATCAATGACTACCTGGTGGCCGGAGACCGGGAGGCCGTCAACCCCGACCAGAAAGGCACCAAGGCGGCCGCACACTACGAGGTGACCATAGAGCCCGGCGCGAGCGCAGCGATCCGCCTTCGGTTGGCCGCCGCTAACGCCGCGGGCGACCCGGCTTTCTCGGCGGGCCCGTTCGGCCCCGAGTTCGACGGCACGTTCGCGATGCGTGCGGCGGAGGCCGACGACTTCTACGCTGCTCTCACTCCGTCCGAACTCGGCGCCGACGGGGCGCTGGTCATGCGTCAAGCGTTGGCCGGCATGCTGTGGAGCAAGCAGTACTACACCTATGACGTCGACCGCTGGCTACAGGATCGCGGGGCCGGCCGGCACGCGCCCTCAGCACCGCCCAGCCGCAACGCCAACTGGTTCCACATGGTCAATCAGGATGTCATCTCCATGCCCGACAAGTGGGAGTACCCCTGGTTCGCCGCCTGGGACTTGGCCTTCCATACCATCGCTCTCTCAGTGGTCGATCTGGACTTCGCCAAGCAGCAGCTCGAGCTCATGCTGAACGAGAACTACCTGCATCCAAACGGACAGATGCCCGCATACGAGTGGGACTTCAGCGACGTCAATCCGCCCGTGCATGCCTGGGCCGCCGACTTTCTCTTCAACCTGGAGAAGGAGGCCACCGGACAGGGCGACCTGCAGTTCTTGGAGCACATGTTCATCAAGTTGCTCATGACGTTCACCTGGTGGGTGAACCGTAAGGACCGCCACGGCAGCAACGTGTTCGAGGGGGGTTTCCTCGGACTGGACAACATCGGCGTGTTCGATCGGAGCGCCCCTCTACCCACAGGCGGATACCTCGAGCAGGCCGACGGTACGGCGTGGATGGCCTTCTTCTGCCAGAACATGCTGTCCATGGCTCTGAAGTTGGCCCAGGAGAACCCGGCCTACGAGATGCTCGCCTGCAAGTTCTACGAGCATTTCTTATGGATAGCGGGGGCCATGGACCGCATGGGCGACCACGAGGACGAGATGTGGGACCCGGAGGACGGCTTCTTCTACGACCTGCTCCGTCTGCCCGACGGCACCTCCACCCGGCTGAAGGTGCGCTCGATGGTCGGGCTGCTCTCGCTATGTGCCAGCACCGTCATTCCCCACGAGGCTTTGGAGAAGCTGCCCAAGTTCAGAGAGCGGGCGGCTTGGTTCACCCTCAACCACCCGGAGCTCACCGCCAACATCGCCTCCCCGGGAGTCCCGGGCGCCGGGGGTCGCCATCTGCTGGCGCTGCTTGACGAGACCAAGCTGCGCCGGGTCCTCTCCCGGCTCCTAGACGAGGAGGAGTTCCTCAGTCCCTACGGCGTGAGGTCGCTTTCGCGCTATCACCTCGAACACCCTTACGTCTTCAGCGCAGGCGGCCAGGAGTTCAGTGTGTCCTATCTTCCGGGCGAGTCCGACACCGGGATGTTCGGAGGCAACTCCAACTGGCGTGGCCCCATCTGGTTCCCCACCAACGCCCTCTTGGTGCGGGCGCTCCTCAACCTGTATGCATACTACGGGGACGACTTCTCGATCGAATGCCCCACCGGGTCCGGCAAGCAGGCCACGCTCTTCGACGCCGCCATGGAGATCATGCGCCGCAGTTCGGCCGTCTTTCTGCGGGACGCGGATGGCCGGCGCCCGGTCTTCGGGGGCGCGGAGAAGTTCCACTCCGACCCGCACTGGCGGGACTACATCCTGTTCTACGAATACTTTCACGGGGACGACGGTGCCGGACTGGGCGCCAGTCACCAGACCGGATGGACCGGGATTGTCGCCCGCTTCTTGCGGATGTCCGTAACGTTCACGAAGGAAGCCGTCCTTCAAGGAGAAGCCAGCAAGAGGCTGGCCTACGGCATCACCGATGACAGGTGACCCGTGATTAAGAACCCCTGCCTCTATCAAGTGAACACCCGCGTCTGGCTGAACAAGCTGGCGCGGGACCTGGGCCGGCGGGTCACCCTCGATGACGTCCCCGATGCCGAACTGGACGCCCTCGCCGAGGCCGGTTTCGACCTGGTATATCTGCTGGGTGTCTGGCGGACGGGTGAGGCGGGACGGAGGGTCTCCCGGAGCAACCCCGAATGGCGCGAGGAATTCCTGCGGGTGCTTCCCGACCTGCGGGAGGAGGACATCTGCGGATCGTGCTTCGCGGTCACAGGGTACGAAGTCGCGGAGGCGCTCGGGGGCGACGCGGCTCTGCAGCGCCTGCGCGACCGGCTGCGGGAGCGTGGTCTTGGGCTCATCCTCGACTTCGTCCCCAACCACACCGCCCCGGACCACCCTTGGGTCTCAGAGCATCCCGGTTACTACGTCCACGGTACCGAAGACGACCTCGCCCGCGAGCCACAGAACTACTGTCTGACCGGAACCGGACCTCCTGGGGACGCGCCCCAAGCCGTGCTGGCGTACGGTCGGGACCCCTACTTCGATGGTTGGCCGGACACGCTGCAACTCGACTACAGCAACCCGGACGCGCAGACCGCGATGACGACCGAACTACGCCGGGTGGCAGACCGCTGCGACGGGGTGCGGTGCGACATGGCTATGCTCGTGCTGCCCCAGGTGTTCGAGCGGACGTGGGGACGGGCGGCGCCCCCCTTCTGGCCGGAGGCGATCGGGCAGGTGAAGGCTGAACACCCCGATTTCCTGTTCATGGCCGAAGTCTACTGGGGTCTTGAGTGGGAGCTCCAACAGCAGGGCTTCGATTACACCTACGACAAGCACCTGTATGACCGGCTGGTCGAGGGAGATGCAGCCGGGGTCAGAACCCATCTACGCGCCGATCCGACCTTTCAAGAGCGTTCGGCCCGCTTCCTCGAGAACCACGATGAACCACGGGCCGCGTCCACGTTCGAACCCGGCAAGCATCGAGCGGCGGCGGTCGTCACCTTCTCCTGCCCCGGGCTCCGCTTCTTTCACCAGGGCCAATTCGAGGGAGCGAGACTTCGCCTTCCGGTCCATCTATGCAGGGGTCCGGTCGAGCAGGCCGACGAGGGGCTGCGGCAGTTCTACCGTTCTCTGCTTGCCTGCCTCCGCCATCCCGGACTGCACGACGGGTCGTGGACACCGGCGGATTGCCGGCCGGCCTGGGACGGCAACTGGACCGACGACTGCTTCATCGCCCAGGGCTGGCGCGGCGATCGGGGGGACAGACTGATGGCGATAGTCAACTACTCCGACCATCAGAGCCAGTGCTACGTCTCTCTACCGTACAGCGACCTGGCCGGGAGGCACTGGGTCCTGCGGGACCTGCTCGGTGAGAACATCTACAGACGGGACGGCGACACCCTGGCCGAACGAGGTCTCTACCTCGACCTGCCGGCCTGGGGCTACCACCTCTTCGATCTGGCTCCCGACGCCTAGGAGTGGGAGCCGCACGGCTCCGGCGTCAGGTCTCGTCCGGGTTGTCCGGCGGAGGCGATGCGACTGCGGACGTGGTTTCCCCGCCGCCGGCCGGATCAGCGGGCCCGCTGTCGACCGAGCCATCCTTTGGCGGGATGTTGATCGACTTCTTCACCACCTCGGGAGCCAGCGCGTACAGCCTCGCCCACTCGTCCGGGTCCAGTTCGGTGGCAGGCATTCCCAGCGCCTGCGTCTCGTCGACGATCACGGAATAGTCGTAAGGCTGGACGACCTTGCCGCTGAGATGATAGAGCACCTTGTTCAGCCGCACGCCGAGCAGCGTGATGATAGCCATGAAGTCGGCCCACACGATGAGGGCGATCAGGGACCCCACGGTTCCCGAGTACTTGGGGTTGTCGGTCCAGTAGATCAGGGCCCCGAAAAGACGGGTGCCGACAGTGCAGAGTACGGCCGTGAGCAGAGCGCCCTGCCAGCAGTCCTGTGGCCGCATGCGGACGTCGGGGAGCACGGTGAACACGAGGATCATGACGCCCCAGGTGACCAGAAAGGCCAACACTGCCTGGGAGATGTCGGCGATGATCCCGAGGCCGCTGACCTCCCCCAGCACTTCGGTGCCCGAGTTGAACGCGGTCGCCACTATCAGGAGCACGCTGGGGAGAAGGAGCAGACTGTAGAGCATGAGCCGAGATACCAGCCGGCGAGAGGAGAAACCCTTGGTCTGCTTGACCCGGACGTCCCACATGATGTTGAAGGCTACCTGCAACCTCACGATCAGCCGGGTGGCACCCCACAGAAGGAGGACGGCGCCGATGACGATGAACTCTCTCCTGCCCGCAGACCCTCCGTATTGGGCGACAAGGTCACCAAGCAAGGCTGCGAGTTGGGGACCCAAGAACTGGGACGCGCCTTCCCGCAGCTGCCGCACGGCGTCGGCCGGGTCGACGAAGTGGCCCACAATCTTGATGGTGAGCATCAGCATGGGGGCGATGGAAAACAGAAGGTAGTAGGCGATGCCGGCACTCAGGAGCGGCCCGTTCCGTTTGGAATAGCCCCTATACAACGCATACAGGGGCCGAACAAGGGCGATCCTCTCCAGCCAGACCTTCCACTTGGGACCAGACTCTTCCAGGGCCGGTGCGGCGAGGCCGCCCGTATCGGGGACTTGGTCGCCGCTCACCTGCCCGTCGGTCCGGCCTCCGTCGATCTCCTCATCTCCGCTCATCGGTGTTCCCCCTGCCGGTCCTCTGATCCAGGCACAACGATAGTGTCCCCCGGCCTGATCACCACGGTCCGCGTCTCTGGTGCCAGTTCCCTAGCATACTGGACGAACGCCGCCGGCGGGTCGGTCAGGTTATGAGCATAGAATCTGAAGACACCCAAAGGCAAGAAGGTCCCCCAGTGCATCGGGATGGCCAGCCGGGGGCGCAACAGCCGGAGAGCTTGGGCAGCCGTCTCGGGCGACAGGTGGTCATCGGGCAGGCGAAGCCCCCAACCCCAGATGGGCAGCAGAGCCACGTCCAGGTCGCCCGCCAGATCGGCTAGGCCGTCGAAGTAGCCCGTGTCCCCTGCGAAGTAGATCTTCTGCGACCCTTGGATGGTGTAGCCCACCGCTTCGGCGAAGCGGCCCCAGGGATAGCGCTTGCCCGTATGCAGGGCCGGAGTGGCGGTCACGGTGACACCGTCAAGGTGAACCGACTGGCCGGGCGCCAACTCGCGCACGTCGGCCAGGTGATACCGGCGGAGGATGGCGCGGGCACCCGGTGGTACCAGCACCGGCGTGGTCTTGGGGATCATGCGCAGCGAAGTGGGATTCACGTGGTCCAGATGCAGGTGCGAGATGAGGACGGCATCGACCTCCCTCACGACTTGGGGATCGGGACTGGGCGCGTGTCTGCGAAGGATCTCGAAGCGCATCCGAAGGACCGGGTCGGTGAGCAGGCGGACCCCGTCAAGACCGAAGAGGAACGTCTCGTGCCCCAGGTACGAGATGGAGAGACCCTTGGGTTCCGACATGGACCCGGGGGCGGGGCGGGCCGGGGGGCGGGCCCCCCCCCCCCCGACCCCCAGAACCGCAGAACCCCGCCCAGGGGGGGTGTGAGGGGGGA
>CAYNPL010000003.1:0-70511 GCA_964399135.1 uncultured Gaiellales bacterium | reverse complement strand
CGATGAGTAAGTTCTGGTGCCCCTGGTCCTCTATGTTGAGACCTTGGGTTTCCGACTTGGCCCGGGGGGGGGGCGGGCGGCGGGGCGGGCCCGCCCCCGCGCTTACACGCTGATCCGGAGAACCCGGCCTAGGTGGTGTGTCCGGGGACACGCCCGCGGTTCTTCCAGGCCCCGCCGGTATAGGAGGTTATATCGAGCAGTATGCCGATGGCGATCCACACGTAGTCCCAACTCTCTATGCCGGGGGAGCCCACCCAACCGATGACGTAGAAGAGAGTGGTCCAGGGCGCGAAGATGATGCCGACGACCGGCCAGAAGACCGTGTCGAACACGCGGGCGAAGAAGTCCATGTCGACCAGCCACCAGATGATCAGAGCGACCCGCGGACCGAGAAACGCCAGCGTCGTGAACAGACAGCACATGATGCCCTCCTCCTTGTGTCGGTGCCTGCGAGCGGCCGCTACGCCATGGCCTTGCGCTTGAGTCCCTGGAACTCCTCGTCGGTGATAGCGCCGCTGTCTTTGAGCGCCTGCGCCTTCGCTATCTCTTCAGCCGCGGAGTAGCCGGCCGCCCGGCGCTGCTGCGCCTGAACCTGCTCCATCATCTGCTTGTCCTGCTCGGTCATCTTGGGTCGCTTGACGAGGTAGACCAAGATCGCGATGAGCGGGATGAAGATGATGAAGATGATCCAGCCCGCCTTGGCCCCGCCGCTCAGATCGTTCCGCCGGATGATGTCGGCGAAGACCGTGATGAACATCCAGATGTAGATGAACCAGAAGAAGAACACGCACATCGCCCAGATGACTTCGCCCAGACTCATAGAGACCTCCCTGTCGCTCCTGTCCTTGCCGCCCACGGTGCCGCGCATGGTCGCACAGCCTGCCCCATTATGAGCCGCCGGGAGGCGCAGCGCTAGGGGCCGACGGCAAGCCGTCCTTGTCTTTCCAGAAGGCTTCCCAAAGCCCGGGACCTTCCGGATAATGGGCTGTACAGCGCCGTTCATACAAGAGAGGGAGTAGACGAATGGACAACGTCACGAAATGGTGGGGCTGGCTGGCCTTCGGCCTGATCCTCATGCTGCTGCTGGGGGCGTTCAAGATCCTGGCCGGCATCTTCGGCCTCTTCACCAACGAGTGGCTGGTGCAGGGCACCGAAGGCTACTCTCTGGTGGATGCCACCGGCCTGGCTATCTGGTGGATCGTAAGCGGGGTCGTGCTGATCCTCGGCGCCGTCGCGGTGACCAAGGGCAAGACCTGGGGGCGGATCGTGGGCATCGTTGCCGTGGGAGCGGCCCTCATATCCGAGCTGTTCGAGCTCCCCAACCACCCGCTTTGGTCGGTGCTCCTGATCGTCGCCTTCGTGTTCATCCTGATCTCCTTCGTAGTGGTCCGTCTGCCTGCGCAGGCGGACGGATCCGGCGACTAGCGACTGCTCCGGCCGCACATGAGGTCGCGATGACGCGGGCCGCAGACCCTCTGGGGTCTGCGGCCCGCGCCCGTTCGGGAGCGGTGGCGATGCGCGCCGGACCGCTACACGCCGGAATGGTGGAAGTCGGGATAGGGGTCGCCCATCTCCCGGTGCTCGGGGGAGACGCCCGCTCCGCCGCTAGACGAGTAGCGATCGGCGATCTCCTGCTCCGCTTTGGCCTGGGCCGCCGCGACCTCCTCGGGGGTCAGCCTCTTCTTCCCGAAGTATGAGGCGAAGAGAGTCCCCACCACGACCAGGACCAAGCTGATCACGCCCGCCGCGGCCAGGATCTCCGGATCGTTTGCGAACGCGATCCCGATGGCAGCGAAGACCGGCCCCACATTGCGGATCGGGGCCATGAACGCCACGGTGGTCTTCGTGATCCCGGGACCCACGGCGACGAGAGCGCCCAGCGCTATGGCGCCCAGACCCAGCACGATGGCGGCGAGGGGGGTACGCGAACCGATAAGATCCACGATCTCACGCCAGCCGCCGATGAGGGCCAGCACCAACACAGCGGTGAAGGTCGTGGCTGAGACCCGCATGGCCGGCCTGAACCAGCCGGGCGCGGCCTGGGGGGCCCAGTTTCGAATGGACAGGCCCACCACGAACGGAACCAACTGCAGCACCACCACCGTCAACAACAAGCGGCCGACCGGGATGGACGGGTACGTGTTCGCCCCCTCGATGGTGGCGGCGGACAGGATCCAGTTGGCGGTGAACGGGAAGGTGATGCTCCCCAGTGCGGCCATGAGGATCTGCAGGGTGCCCGCGGTGACGATTTCACCCCGCTGCATCGCCGCCAGCCGCACGCCAACCGCTCCACCCGGCGAGCAGGCCACCAGGACCAGAGCGATGAACGCGGGGACGGACAGGGCGAAGAGTTCGGCCACCCCCCAGCCGAGGAGCGGGACGAGGATGAAGTTGACGATCAGCACCAGAAGAAGCAACCACCCCCTGCGGAACACCTGCCCGATAGCCGAGAAGGTGGCGCTCAGGCCACTCGCCAGCATCGTGGAGACGATGAACACGACGAGCACCACGGTGAAGACAGCGCTAAGGACCTCCATATCTTCCCCCTCTCCGAATACCAGGCCACACAAGGTGATGCTTCGACCTCATAATGAACGAAACTCCAGTGTCGCGCCAGTACCGCAGGCCGTCGGCGCCAAACGAAGGGCTCTACTGGCCGGAGGCTTCGCGGCTCTCGTGCTGGCCGTCATCGGGACCCTCCTCCCGGTGATGCCCACCACCCCGTTCTTGCTGCTGAGCGCGTACTGCTTCGCACGCAGCTCAACCCGCTGCCACGCATGGTTGACCGGCAACCGACTCTTCGGCCGCTACGTGGCTGCGGCAGCGGCCGGACGGCGGCTTTCGCCGGTGGTCAAAGCCGCTCTCATCGCTTCGTCGTGGGTCACGGCCGTCGTATCGACCGCTCTGCTGGCACCGAACCTGATCGCGCGGATAGTCAGCCTCTCTATGGCCGCCGCCATGAGCACCTACATCCTGCTTCAGGGCCGCAGGGGAACCCGGCCGGCCTCGATCGAGGCCCCTTCGCCCCGAGACTAGGCCGGCCGAGAACTGATCGACATCGGAGCGTTTTGATCGATTTCGAGCAAATTACGCACCCACCGCTTGCGTCCTTGTGGATCGCGTGATACACCGAGACCCAGGTGCACACCGCATTACTGGAAAGGGGCGCTCATGCTGTCACAGAGTAAGTGGGGAAACTGGGTGATCCTGGGGTCGGTCCTCATGATGATTGCGGGATCCTTCAAGCTCATCACCGGCATCGTGGGTCTCTTCCAGGGTGAGTGGGTCATCCAAGGCTTCAACGGCTACCTCCTCGTTGACATCACCGGCTTGGCGGTTTGGTGGCTGGCCGTGGGAGCTCTCCTGCTCCTGGGTGGTCTCGCCGCTATGCAGGGAAGCATGTGGGGGCGGATAGTCGGTATCATCGCTGCCTCTTTGGCGGCCATCTCCGAGTTCTTCATGCTGCCGGTCTACCCGATCTGGTCGATCGTGATGATCACCCTCTACGTGATCGTGTTGATCGCTTTCATCGCCTGGAAGCCATCGGCCAATAACTGAGTCGACCCCCGAGCTGCCGGCGCCGGCAGCTCGGGAAGCTGGTCCCAAGACAGACCGCCCGGCGGCCCAGAGCCGGCCGCCGGGCGGTCTGTCTCCGCCGCATCTCCCACGCACCATCATTGGCCCCTTGCAGTGCTATGCGTTGCTTCGGTCGGAGGCTACACTCGCTAGAATGGCCCTGTGAGGGCGACGGTGGGCGCCCACGGAGCCGGGAGGGGTCCTCATGGGACACGATCTACGCAAGCGGAACTTCCTCAAGCTGCTCGACTTCACGCCGGATGAGATCCGCTACCTGCTGGACCTCGCCGCCGAACTGAAGGCGGCCAAACGGGCCGGCTCCGAGCGGCCCCTCTTGACCGGCAAGAACATCGCCCTCATCTTCGAGAAGACGTCCACCCGCACCCGCACCGCCTTTGAGGTGGCGGCTCACGACCAGGGCGCGCACGTGACCTATCTCGATCCGAGCGGCTCCCAGTTGGGACACAAGGAGTCGGCCAAGGACACGGCCCGGGTGCTCGGCCGCATCTACGACGGCATCGAGTACCGGGGGTTCGCCCAGGAGACGGTCGAGATCCTCGGCGCCTACGCGGGCGTCCCGGTGTGGAACGGGTTGACCGACGAGTTCCACCCCACTCAGGTGTTGGCCGACATGCTGACCATGCGGGAGCACTGCCACAAGCCCCTCGAACGGATCTCCTATTGCTACCTGGGCGACGCCCGCAACAACATGGGCAACTCCCTCATGGTGGGGGGCTGCAAGCTGGGCATGGATGTGCGCCTCTGCGCCCCCGCCCACCTGTGGCCGGAAGAGAGCCTGGTGACCACCTGCCGGGCCATCGCCGCCGACACAGGGGCACGTCTCATGCTCACCGAGAGCGTGGAGGAGGGCGTCGCCGGGGTCGACTTCCTCCACACCGACGTGTGGGTCTCCATGGGCGAGGACAAGAGCGTGTGGGACGAACGCATCAGAGTGCTTCTGCCCTACCAGGTGAACATGGACGTCATCGCGATGACCGGCAACCCCGGCGTCAAGTTCATGCACTGCCTGCCCGCGTTCCACAACCGGGAGACCGCCATGGGCGAGCAGATCTTCCAGACCTACGGCCTCGACGGCATGGAGGTCACCGACGAGGTCTTCGAGTCGGAGTACTCCATCGTCTTCGATCAGGCGGAGAACCGCATGCACACCATCAAGGCGGTCATGGTGGCCACAATAGGCGACGATCGCGCGTGAAGATCACCCTCGTCGGAGCCGCCGGAGGGGAAGTCACCGGGTCTTCGTACTACGTTCAGACCAAGGACGCCGCCGTCCTCGTCGACTACGGCTTGTTCCAGGGAGGCAAGAGGTCCGAAGCCCGCAACCGCCCTCTCCCCGGCGCAAGACGGAAGATCGATGCGGCCCTGGTCACCCACGGGCATCTCGACCATACCGGCCGTCTTCCCCTCCTTCCCAAGCGAGGACACCACATCCCCGTCTACGCCACGCCGGCGACGGTGGACATGACGGCGCTCGTCCTGCGTGACTCCGTACGGCTGCAGGCGTCCGACAACGAGCGCCGGAACCGCATCCGGGCCCGGGCGGGAGAGCCGCCGCTGCCCGCTCTGTACGATCCCGACGATGTCGAGGCCGTCATCGCCCAACTCCAGCCGGTGCCGTACGAGGAAGAGGTCGAGGTGGCCCCCGGGATCACGGCCATGTGGCACGAATCCGGCCACATGCTCGGCTCTGCCAGCATCCGTCTGACCGTCGAGGAGAGCGGGGCCACCAAGCGCGTGGTGTTCTCCGGCGACATCGGGCCCATGGGCATCCCCATACTCAAGGATTTCGAGCCGTTCCACCGAGCCGACGCTGTCTTCGTGGAATCCACCTACGGCGATCACGACCATCGACCGTTCACGGAGACCGCCGCCGAGTTTGTGGAGATCATCAGGGAGACCGTCTCCCAGGACGGCAGGATCCTGGTACCCACTTTCGCCATCGGGCGGGCCCAGCTCCTTACCGGGATGCTGGCCTGGATGTTCCGCAACGGCCATGTGAAGCCCTTTCCCGTCTTCCTCGACAGCCCCATGGCCATCGAGACGCTCGACATCTACTCCGGCCACCGGGAGTTGTTCGACGAGGGCATGACGAGATTCATCGCCGAGAGACCCATGCGCGAGGACCTGACGACGCTCAAGCTGTGTCCGACCGCCCAGGACTCCCGGCAGATCAACGACCAGCCTGGTCCGTTCCTGGTCATGGCGGGCGCGGGCATGTGCAACGCGGGGCGGATCCTCCATCATCTGAAGGCCAATCTGTGGAGGCCCGAGACCCACGTCCTCTTCGTCGGCTTCCAGGGGTACGGTTCGCTGGGGCGACGTCTCGTCGAAGGTGCCCCCAGAGTGACCATCTACGGGGAGAAGATCGCGGTCAAGGCCCACATGCATATGCTGGGGGGATTCAGTGCCCATGCCGGTCAGAGCCACCTGTTGGAGTGGGTCGGCGCGGTCGCCCCGGCTCGGCCGCGCGTGGTGTTGACCCACGGCGAGAACGGTTCCCGAGCCGCTCTGGCCGAGAAGATCGAGGAGCGGTTCTCGCTCGAAACGATCATGCCGGACATGAACGACGTCATCGAGATCTGAGGAGGGGACGATGAAGAACGACGGACGGCAGCGAACATCCGTGCGCCGAGCGGTGCTCGGCCTATCGGCGGCGGTGGCCCTGGTGCTGGCGACTGCCTTCGCCGCAGGCTGCACCGGAGGCGACGACGTCGTGTCCACCACGAGCTCGTGCCCCCGTATCCCGCCCAACATGCAGATCGTCAGGCTGACCGAAGCCTCGAACGGCACCACGGTCAACCTCTCGCCGGGCTTCCTGCTCATCGTCGATCTCGAGGGAGAACCGAGCCTCAGATATCATTGGGATGTCTTACCGCCCGATCCTCTGATCGTGAGGATGCTGCCCGGCCCCGTGATCCGCCAAGATACCCCGGGGATCAGGGGTGACTACACGTTCACCGGCATCGCGCTGAACCTGGGCGAGACTGCACTGACCGCAGACTACGTGAACCTCCGCGGACAGGTGGACAGGTCCTTCCAAGTCATGCTGCGCGTGGTCGAGGCTGTGCCGACGACCACCACCAGCGAGGGCTCGACCGAGACTACGGAGGCGTCGACCACCACGACAACGGCCGCACCGACCACGACCACATCGGCGACGACCACAACCACGGCGCCATCGACTACGACGACCCAGAGGCCGACCACGACGACCGAATCCCTTCCCACGACCACCTCGGTGACCCTGCCCCCGACCACCAGCACCTCCTACATCGAGCGTCCACCGATCGAGGAGGTCCCCGGCAACACCTACCTGGACGAGCGCAATCTCGGGGAGATCGTCTATGCCATGGTCGGCGGCAAGATCGTGCTGACCTTGGGTGGCAACCCTTCCACGGGGTACGTGTGGGAACTGGTGCGGTACGAGGAGTCGGTGATCAGCCTCGACGGCGATCCCCAGTTCATCCCTGAGTCCGACGCGGTCGGGGCACCGGGCGTGTTCGTGTGGACCTTCTCGGTTCTGAAGGCGGACGCCCAAACACCGTTGGCTCTCGTTTACCGCGGCCCCGACGGTAACGTGGAGCAGTACTTCTACGTTGGAATAGTCACCACGACGGCCGAGGCGACGCCTTACTAGGGCACTACTCGGGCACAGGAAGGTGCCGGCCCAGGCGGCGCAGAATATGTAACGCTGAAGTGCCGATGTCAGGGATCTCTTGGGCCGGCGGCGTCCGGTCGCGGGGAACGAACTAAGGAGGGGTTACTGTGGCACAAGGCAGGGCCAAGACCAAGACGCCTGTTTGGATCGCGGCAGGCGTGGTGGTCGCCGCGTTGACACTGATGATGGTCTTCTTGAGCTCATGCCAATGTGGCGAACAGGAGCAGACCACCGGCATTCCGCCGGGCACACAATACTTGAGGATCACCGATGCGTCCAACGGCAGGGTCATCCAGGTCTTGCCGGGAGTCCTCCTTGTCCTCGACCTGCCCGGATACCCCAGCCAGGGCTACCACTGGGATGTCCTCCCTCCTGACCCGCTCATCGTCAAGAGTCTACCCGGACCGAAGATCACCCCCGACTCGGGCGACATCCCAGGCACCTTCACCTTCGCCGGCATCGCGCTCTCTCTGGGCGAAACCGACGTACAGGCTGAATACGTAAGCCCTCTGGGCGAGGTGGAGAACACCTTCAAGGTGATCATCCAGGTCGTGTCCGGCAATCCGGAGACCACCACGACGGAGGCTCCGACCACGTCCACCAGCCAGGCGACGACGACCACCACAGCTGCCACCACTACGACGACAGCTGCCACCACTACGACGACGGCCCCTTCCACGACCACGACCGGGGCGTCCACTACCACCACCGCGGGGTCCACGACCACGACCACTGCTGCGCCGAGCACGACGACGACCGCCGCCCCCACCACCACCACGGCGGCGCCGACCACCACCACCACGGCGGCGCCGACGGCCACGACCACGGCGGCGCCGACGACCACGACCACGGCGGCGCCGACGACCACGACCACGGCGGCGCCGACCACGACGACCACCCAGCTGGCGAAGCCGCCCATCCAGATCCTGCCCAACAACACCTACCTCGACGACCGCAACAACGGCGAGGTGGTCTACGCTCGTGCGGGCGCCCAAGTGGTCCTGAGCCTCAGCGGCAACCCCTCTGCGGGCTATCGCTGGCAGATCACCCGCATCGATGAGTCGGTCTTGCGGCCGACCGGCAACCCCGAGTTCGTCCCGGTGTCGGGAGGACTGGGCGCCCCCGGCGCGTTCATCTGGACCTTCGATGTGCTCAGAGCCAACGCGCGCTCGCCATTGGAACTGAAGTACCTCGACCCGGAGGGCAAGGTCGCCCGGCAATTCTATGTCGGGATCGTGACCAACTAGGCACAGGCGCCATCCATCTGGAAGGCTCAGCCGCGGGCGACACGACCTGCGGATCGATCAGCGAGAGGGCGGCCCCTGGGGGCCGCCCTCCATGTCTGCCCCCGACCCGCGGCCGCCCCGTAGACCCGCCCGGCCTACTGACCCACGCGGCGCAACCCTTCGTCCCACCGCCGCGTCACCGCCCGGTGGATCAGGTACAGGTAGGGCAGACCCATGTTGGTCTCCAGGAGCGAATTGACCACGATGGTGTTCAGGGAAAGATTCCTGATGCCGGTGATGGCCAGCACCGCCTCCCAGGTGAACTGGACGAGTATGCCGATCGCCAGTATCCAGAGAAGAGGAGCCCGCTTGGCCGGGTCCTTCTGCCTGATGTTGCCCACGCAGAGGATGACGTAGCCCACGAAGAGCAGCAGGGCCATGATCCCGTGGTAGTCGGCCGTGCCCCGCATGATGGAGATCTCGCTGGTCCCGGAGCCGAAGCTGCTACTCAGGAGCGCCACCGCCAGCCAGCCGCTCGCGATGAAGATGGACCACTCGGCGGCCCGGTGGTCGCGGTCGAGCCACAGCCAGATCCAGGCGAGATTGGTGAACCCGTAGCTGACCGAGAGCCACAGCAAGAACCAGAAGGGATCAGCGCCCTCCACCGTGCGGGTGCCGAGAAGCCGGTAGAAGATCCCGTAATCCACGACCATGTAGACGGCACCGCCGATGACGCCGGCGATGATGGCCTGATATCGCCTCGTCCAGAGCAGCACCACCAGGAGGACGAAGAGGAAGGCGAGATCGAGCCACACGTAGAGGGCGTTCATGGTGCGGGCGGCTATGACCTCGGAGACGATTGGCATGGGCTCCCCGTCTCAGGCACCGGCCCGAAGGCCATACCAGCCGCGGCAGCGCAGAGCAAGACCGGCGCCCAGTACAAGTCCGTACGCCAGCCACATGAGCCACACAGCTTCCCGGATGCGGCCGGCGGAGAGCGCACGCTTGGGGTGGCCCATGTAGGGCACCGACACCAACCGGCCGTCACGGGACACCGGACCACCCAGACGCACACCCAAGGCGCCGGCGAAGCCGGCTTCGGCAAGGCCGGCGTTGGGGCTCGCGTGGCTTCGTCCATCATCCCGGACAGTACGAAGAACCGCGAGCGGACTCCGTCCGACGGCGCCCGCAGCCACCGCGATGAACGGCACCGCGAGCCGGGCCGGTAAATAGTTTGCCGCATCGTCCAGGCGGGCCGAGGCCCAACCGAACCGGGTGTAGCGCTCATTCTTGTAGCCGAAGGTGGAGTCGAGGGTGCTCACAGCCTTAAAGGCTGTAGCTGCAGGTGCCCCGCCCACGAGAGCATAGAACAGCGGTGAGATGACCCCGTCCACCGTGTTCTCGGCCACGCTTTCCACTGTCGCGCGCACCACACCCTCGGCGTCCAGGGCGGTGGTGTCCCTCCCCACCATCCGGGACACGGCCAGCCGCGCCGCGTCCAGGTCGCCCGCCCCCAGGGCCCGCTCGACCCCTAGAGCGTGGGTACAGAGATCACGGGCCGCGAGAGACGTATAGAGCAGCGCTACCGAGACCAGGTCACCCGCGCGGGGGTGCACGTAGCGGGCAAGTCGCAGGAGCCCGCCGGCCGCTGCCAGACTGCTCGACACCACCAGCGCCGCCGCGAGTGTCCCCGCCCTCTTCTCATCGTCGACCAGCCGGCGGCAGGGGTTTTCGAGGACCACTGCCAGCCTCCCCATCAGCCGCGCGGGATGGGGGCGGTAAGGCGGGTCTCCCAGCGCCGCATCCAGTACGGCCGCGCACAACACCTTCTGCCAGAGCTTCATCTGGTTCCCCCGCTGCCTCGCGCCGTCATGCCGGCCGGCTGTTGCCGGTCATGCCGGCCGGCCATTGCCAGCGGCCCGAGTGCCACCTCTTCCCCGCCTCTGGGCGGCGAGCCTCGCGAAGGCCTCCAGGAGCCGGGCATTCTGCTCGGGAAGCCGGGGGCTCACCCGCACGTGGGCCGGAAGACCGAACGAGGTGCAGTCGCGGACCAAGCAACCCTCCGACAGCAACCTCTTCCGTGCCTCGCATGCATCATCGACCTCGACGAGGAAGAAGCTCGCTGCCGAGGGCAGGACCCGCCACCCCTGAGCCCTCAAACCCGACATCAATTGCTCCCGTCCGTCCCTGAGTATGTCGACCACCCCCCGATAGAAGGCCTCATCGGCCAGAGCAGCTTCCCCGGCGGCCAGCGCACAGGCATTCACGCTCCAGGGCGCCTTGGCGGACCGCAGCGGTCCGGCCACGGCTTCGGGCGCCAGTGCGTATCCCAGCCGAAGACCGGCCAAGCCCCAGGTCTTGGTCATCGAGCGCAGCACGACGAAGTTGCCGCGGGCCAGTGTGGCGGCCGTCCATTGCGGCTCCGTGAGGAGGTCGACATAGGCCTCGTCAAGCACGAAGATCGTATCGGGGAAGGCGTCGACCAGGTGGGCGATCGCCTGGGACGGGAGGGCGATACCGATGGGGTTGTGAGGCGAGCAGAGCCAGCAGAGTCGCGGTCGCGCACGGAGGCGCGCACACAGCGCCTCGTGGTCATAGACAGGGCCGTCAGACCCGATGCTCAACCGGTGTTCGACGAAGCGCCCACGGGCGAGCAGCACCGCCGTCCGGTACTCGCCGAAGGAAGGGCCGAGAGACAGACAGCTGTCTCCGGGCCGAAGGACCACCTGAGTCAGCAGGCGGATGAGTTCGGTGCTCCCGTTGCCGACGACGACCTGGCGTTCGGTCAGCCCATGCCGGGCGGCCAGGGCCCTTGTCAAACCGACGGCGTCGCGGTCGGGGTACTTGTCCAAGATCGCGCTCCCCACAGCCTGGCGTACGGCCGCGGACACACCCAGCGGCGACTGGTTGGCGCTGAAGTCAACGATGGCGGCCGCATCGACAGACAGGCGCTCCAGTTCAGCCCTGTCGACGCCGCCGTGTACAGCGGCCGTGACCGTCAGGAGGCCGGAAAGGCCTGGGCAAGCCTGCCCGTTCTGTCTCGCTCCTCCCGCCACCGCTGCCACAGACCCCGATCTGGTCAGTGCCCGGAGAGGGCGCGAAAGGCCTCGTCGGCAGCCGACAAGGTGTCGGCCACGTGGGCATCGGTATGGGCGGCGCTTAAGAAACCCACCTCGAACTGGCTGGGGGCGAAGTAAAAGCCGGCCTCCAACATCAGGTGGAAGAACCGTGCGTAACGGTCCGTGTCGGCATACTCCTTGGCCGAGTCGTGATCGACGATGGCGGAGCCGGCCGACTTCAAGAAGAAGCAGCCGAAGACGGTCCCTTCCCAGTCGACCTGCAGAGGCAGGTCGTGACGTCTCCCCAAGTCGGCCAGGCCCTCGGCGAGGGTCCTCGTCCGGCCGGCGATCTCGGCGAACACGCCATCTTGCAGGAGCGTCTCGAGCGTGGCGATCCCGGCCGTGGTGGCGAGCGGATTACCGGAGAGAGTCCCCGCCTGATAGACCGGACCGACCGGCGCTACCATCTGCATCACATCGCGCTTGCCTCCGTAGGCGCCCACGGGCAGGCCTCCCCCTATGACCTTGCCCAGGCAGGTGAGGTCGGGGTCGAGACCCCAGAGCCCCTGAGCCCCATGGAGGTCGACGCGGAAGCCGGTGATGACCTCGTCGAGGATGAACAGGGCACCGTGGCGGCGGCAGAGGTCCTGCACCGCGGCTAAGAACCCCGGGTGAGGCCTGATGAAGCCCATATTGGCAATGAGAGGCTCGGTGATGACCGCGGCCACCTCATCGGGGTGGGTTTCGAAGACGGTCTGGAGCGCGCGGAGATCGTTGAAGGGAGCGCTGAGCGTGCCTGCCGCCACCGTCGCCGGCACTCCAGGGGAATCGGGCAGCCCCAGGGTGATGACCCCGCTCCCCGCCCTGACCAGGAAGCCGTCGCCGTGACCGTGGTAGGCGCCCGTGAACTTGACCACCTTGTCGCGCCCGGTGTAGGCGCGGGCCAATCGCACGGCGCTCATGGTGGCTTCAGTCCCGCTGCTCACCAGACGCAGCATCTCGACCGCCGGCAGCACGTCGACGATACGGCGGGCGAGTCGCACCTCCAGCGCCGTCGGGGCCCCGTAGCTCGTCCCCCGGGTCGCAGCGTCGCACAGGGCCTGCGTCACCCGGGGATGGGCGTGACCGAGGATCAGCGGCCCCCAGGAAAGGACGTAGTCAAGATAGCGGTTGCCATCCTCATCGAAGAGGTAGGCCCCCTCCCCCCTCGCGATGAAGCGGGGAACGCCACCGACCGAGCGAAAGGAGCGGACGGGGCTGTTCACTCCGCCCGGCATCAGGGTCTTGGCCTCTTCCCACCACCTCTGCGACTCGCTCACACGCACTCGCATCCTCCTCAGCGACTCAACTCATCCGCCACATCTCGGGCCACCTCGCCGGCCTGGCGCGCACAGTCCGGAAGACCGATGCCCCGATAGGAGCTGCCGGTCACCCACAGCCGCGGCGGCAAGGCCGCCTCCACCGCGTCGACCCGGTCCAGGTGGCCTACATCATACTGCGGGTTGGCCTGCTCCCAACGATGGACTCGATAGAAGAGCGGCGATCCGCTCACCCCCATGATCCGCCGAAGCTGCTCCCGCACGACCTCCAGGAGTCTGGTGTCGTCGAGATCCATGGAACGCGGGCTGCGTGAGCCCCCGAAGAACACCCGCAGCGATTCGTACCCGTCGGGAGCCCGCCCTGGGAACTTGACGGACGACCACGTCACGGCGTTGATGGGGAGCTTCTCACCAGCAGGAACGAGGATGCCGAAGCCATGAACGCGCTCACGGATCGACACCCAGGACGCATCCGCGGCGTAGCCGAGAGACACGATCCCGGTGGAGACGTAGCGAATGGAACGCAAGGTCTCGGCGGCGACGGGCGCCAACGGGTCGAGAAGAAGGGCCGCCGTCGAGGCCGGCACCGCCAGCACCACGGCATCAGCCTCGATGGTGGCCGCCCCACCGGCGACCTGCACCAGGTAGCGGTCCGGCGATCCCGCCCGCCTGCTGATGCCCACCACCTCTGCACCGTACTCGACCCGCGCCCTCAGGCAGCCCAACAGCCCTTCTATGAGCTGGTACGTGCCTCGCCGGAACGAAACGAACATGGACGGCGGCTGCCGCCGCGCTTGGCCTGGTCCCTGGTCATGCGGGCCTGAGCCGGAAGCCGGGTTGGGCCGGTCCGGACCGGGCTCGCCGCCGAAACCGGTCGCCCGCCGCCGTGCCGCCAGACCAGCTCGAATCACACTGCCGTACTCGCGCTCCATCTCCCGGAAGCGGGGGAATGTGGCCAGAAGGCTCTGGCGGCCGACCTCAGCGCTGTAAATGCCGGAAAGGAGGGGCTCGGCGATCTTGTCGAGGGCCTCCGACCCGAACCGGCGGATCACGAAGTCACCCAGGGTTTCGTCCTCGTCGCCGGGGCGACCGGGGATGACGAGGTCGAGCCCCATCCGAAGCTTGCCCCATGGAGAGATCAGCCTGGAGCAGAGGAAGGGCCGGAGTCTGGTGGGAGCCAGGAGGAAGATGCCGTCGGGGAGGCGCAGCGGCCGGCCTCGAGAGAGAACGTAGACCTTGCGGGCCCTGTCGTTGGTGCCCACCACCTGGTCGGATAGGCCCAGCTCGGTCGCCAATCCGACGGCCCAGGGCTTCTGGACCGCCAGGAACGAGTCGGGTCCGCCTTCGACCATGAACTCACCCACGTCGGTGCTGACGGTCTCGGTGAGCACCTTGCCGCCCGCACGGTCGCTCTTCTCCAGCACCGTGCAGCTCAGCACCAGCCCCCGGGCCGCCGCCTCCCGCTCGGCATACCACGCCGTGGCCAGCCCGGCGATGCCCGCGCCAACGACGACGACATGGTACGGCTCCCTGGTCATCACGGCGTGAGGATGGTCCGGTCGCGCCCGGTCACAGTTTGAACGTATGGACGAAGTCGACCAGCCGGCGCACGCTTTCGGCCGGCGTTTGCTGCAGGACGCCGTGGCCCAGGTTGAAGATGTGTCCCGGCCTGCCCTCAGCGCTGATGAGAACCCGCCTCGCCCGTTGCTCCAACTCCCGCCACTCGGTCAGGAGGGCCACGGGGTCGAGGTTGCCTTGAACGGCCACCACCTGAGACCCCAGGCTCTTGCGGCTCCCGCCGAGGTCCACCCGCCAGTCCACTCCGATCACGGGCGCCCCGCACTCACCGACCCGGTCAAGCATCCCCCCCGTGCCGACCGAGAAGTAGATGAGGGGAAGCCCTGTTCCCGAGACCTCCGCGACCACCCGGCGCACGTAAGGCAGGGCGAACTCCGCGTAGTCGTCCGGGCCAAGGAGCCCGGCCCAGGTGTCGAACAACTGCAGGGCGTCCACCCCGGCCGCAGCCTGTGCGGTCAAGTAGCGGGTCACCAGATCGCTGACGCGGGCCATCAGCACATGCCAGAGATCCGGCCGGTCCATCATGAAGCGCCGGGCGAGCGTGAAGTCCTTGCTGGCGCCGCCTTGGACCGCGTAGGAGCCCAAGGTGAAGGGAGCACCGCTGAAACCTATAAGGGGAGTGGAGCCCAGAGCTCTCTTCGCCAGCCTTATCGCCTCCAGGGTGGCGGCGCAGCATTCCGTCGGATCTCCGCTCCCCAGCGCTCGGACGGCCTCCTCGTCGCGGATGGGCGTCAGGATCACCGGGCCTTCGCCGGACTGGAACTCCACCCGCAGCCCCAGGCTTTCAAGCGGCGGAAGGATGTCGGCGAATATGATGGCCGCGTCGAGGTCGAACGCTTCCATGGGTTGCAGGGTCACCTGGCAGCTCAGTTCAGGGTCGCGAATGATCTCAAGCAGGGTATGACGCTCTCTGACCGCCCGGTACTCCTTCATGTAGCGGCCGGCCTGCCTCATCAGCCAGATGGGGGTACAGTCCACGGGCAGACCCCGGCACGCCCGCAGGAACCGTCCTTCCGGTTCCCCAGGCCCCGGCCCCGGTGCCGTTCGTTCGCTCACGATCGGCCGCCCAGCCAGCGGGCCGCTTCTTTGGCGAAGTAGGTGACGATCATATCTGCCCCCGCCCTTTTCATGCAGAACAGGGCTTCCAGGACCGTCTTCTCCAGGTCGAGCCAACCGTTGGCCGCCGCCGCCTGGATCATCGAGTATTCGCCGCTGACCTGATAGGTGGCTAACGGCAGGTCGCACGACTCCCGGACGTCCCGCAGCACATCGAGGTAGGGGAGGGCCGGCTTGACCATGAGCATGTCGGCCCCCTCGGCGATGTCCAACCTCATCTCCCGCAGGGCCTCCCTCCGGTTGCCCGGGTCCATTTGATACTGACTGCGGTCTCCGAACTGCGGCGGGCTCTCGGCAGCGTCACGGAAGGGGCCGTAGAAGGCGCTCGCATACTTGACCGCATAGCTCATGATGGCCGTGTTCTCGAGACCGGCCTCGTCCAGTGCTGCGCGGATGCCTCCCACCATCCCGTCGATCATCCCCGAGGGTGCGATCACATCGGCGCCTGACTTGGCGTGGACGACGGACGCCCGGCCGAGCAGTTCGAGGGTGGGATCGTTGACGAGATAGCCGTCCGGCAGATCAGGTCGGTAGGATTCATCTCCGGGAAGGTTGACGATCCCGCAGTGCCCGTGATCGGTGTACTCACAGAAGCACATATCGGAGACTACGAGCAGTCCAGGCACCTCGTTCTTCATGGCCTGAATGGCGGTGGGCACCACCTCATCGGGGTCGTAGTTGCCGCTGCCTCGGGCATCCTTGGAACGCGGGATACCGAACATGAGGACCGCCTTCACCCCCAGAGCGAACACTTCGGCCGCTTCCTCCACCACCCGGTCACTGGACCATTGGAACTGGCCCGGCATTGACGCTATCGGCTGCTTGACCCCCCAGCCCGGCCGGACGAAGAGAGGGCAGATGAGATCCGACGGCAGGAGAGAGGCCTCCCGCACCAAATCTCGCATGGCCGCCGAGACCCTCAGCCGGCGAGGTCGCGCCGACGGCCACACGGGGCCGGAACCGGGCACGGTGGGAGCAGGGCCCACATCGCGGGGTTCTTCAGGCATCAGCGACCTCCTCATTCCGGCTCGATCGATTGAAATACTCCTCGAGGGCATCCACGAGCCCCTCAATAGTATGCTCCCGGGGCTCGACCTGCACGTGCAGACCGCGCGAGACGGCGACTCGGGAGGTCACCGGACCGATGCAGGCGATGCAGGTCGAACCCAGCAGCGCCCAATCGCCCCCCTCGTGCTCCAGGCGGAGCGCAAGATTGTCGACGGTGGAGGGACTGGTGAACGTCACCGCATCCACCTCACCCCGACCCAGGATCGCCGGCAGATCCGCCCCACCCCGTCCAGGCACTGTGCGGTATGCGATCACGGGGGTCACTCCGGCTCCGGCCGCTTCGAGGGCACGCGGCAAGGTGTCCAGCGCTTTGTCGCCCACCAGCAGAAGCACCCTGCCGAGTCCGCGCGCCACCAGCGCGGCCGCCAACGCCTGGGCCGTGTACTCATCCGGTCGAAGATCGACGGTGAGGCCGAGCGCGGCCCATACGGCTGCGGCGGTGCCCGGCCCCACGGCCGCCACCCGAGCCCCAGCTACCTGTGGCCCCTTCGCCGGCCGCCCCGCGCCGGCCACCCCGGTGGCGGTGGCGACGGCCTGCACCGCGTTGACGCTGGTGAAGACCACCCAGTCGAACCTGCCCGCGGCCGCCTCAGCCAGGGCGTGGACCAGCGCGTTGGCGTCCTCCGGAGGAGCGATGTCGATACAAGGGTAGGAGAGGGGGACCGCTCCCCGCCCCCGCAGGATCTCATCGAGCTCGGGGGCCTGAGCGGGGCTGCGGGTGTTCACCACCCGTGCGCCACGAAGCGGTGAAGCCCGTCGCTTCGCTGCCGGTCTGCTCGATCGCGCGCTCACAGTGGAACCTCCCCTCATCCCCCGTAGTCGCCGTGGCCGAGCCCACCTGCGCTGGTCAGGATATCCTCAGCCCCCCGGCCGATAGCGGCGGCTGCGAGGGCCTTCCCCGCCTCGGCGGCAGACTGAGCAGATTCGGCGCCCATCTCGATGATCGCGCTGTGAACCACGTCGATACGCAGGAAGCCATCCGGAGAGCAGATCCTCCCCTTCAGTTCGAATCGGCCGCCGGCAAACAGCCGTCCACGAGCCGCCACGGGGACGGCGCATCCTCCTCCGAGCGCGGCCAGGAAGGCCCGCTCCGCGCGCGTTTCGATCTCGGAGGCGAGATCGTTCACGGCCCGCACGAGAGCCAGAGTCTCACTTTGGGCCCGGCACTCCAGCGCCAGGGCTCCCTGGCCGGGCGCGGGCAGCATGACCTCTTCGGGCAACAGCTCGGTCGATGCATCCAGCCCGCCGAGGCGGGCCAGGGCAGCGTGGGCGATGACGATGGCGTCGTACGGCCCCTGGGGGTCGCGGGCCCTGCGGAGACGAGTGTCAGCGTTGCCGCGGAGCTCGATGATCTCCAAGTCCGGCCGATAGTTGAGCAGTTGAGCCCTCCGGCGCGTGCTCCCCGTTCCCACCCGCGCTCCCGGGGGCAAGGTGCCGAGGGTGAAACCCTTCCGGCTGACCAGGGCGTCGGCCGGGTCGACCCGGGCCAGAACCGCTCCCACCACCAGATCGGTCGGGATCTCGGTGGGGAGGTCCTTCAGGCTGTGGACTGCCAGATCGATCGAGCGGTCGCGGAGAGCGCGCTCCAGTTCTTCAGTGAACACGCCCTTCCCCCCTATGGACGGCAAAGGCACGTCGACCAGGCGGTCCCCCTTGGTGGAGATGACGACCGTTTCGAACCGGCTTCCGGGCTCGGCTGCGGCCAGCAGCGCACGTACATGCTCGGTCTGCCAAAGGGCGAGCGCGGAGCCTCGCGTGCCCAGCCTGACCGTGGGCTTCACCGCTCAGTCTCGTTCTCGAGGCCGAACAGATCCGCAAAAGCTTCCAGGCGGCCTTGGTCGTCTGCCTCGTTTGCTCGCGCCTTCACCCGGAGAGTCGGCTCGTGCAGTAGCTTGTTGGCTATCCTCCTGGCCATCTGGCGGACCACCTCCTGCTGCTCCGGGCTGAGCTCGCCCGAGCGGCTGACGGCCCGGCAGGCTTCCGCGTCGGCGATAGAGCGGGCCCGTCGCCGCAGTTCGCGCACGAGAGGAGCGACCTTCCGACCCCCGATCCACTCCATGGCGATATCGGCCTCAGCGGCGATGATGTCCTCCACCCTTGGGATCGCCGCTTCTCTCCGAGCCCGGCCTTCGTCGAGAGACGCTTCGAGGCAGTCGATATCGTACAGAGTGACCAAGGGCAGCCGGCCCACCGCCGGATCGATGTCGCGGGGAACGGCGATATCCAGCAGCAGCAGGGGCCTTGCTCTCCGCTGCGCGAGCGCGGGGATCACGTCTTCGGCATAGAGGATAGGGTGCGGCGCCGAAGTGGCCGTGATCACCGCATCGGCGTCTGCGAGTGCCTCCCCCAACGCCGACCACGGCAACGCTACGCAGCCAGCCGCGGCGGCGAGGGCCTCAGCCCGACCCAGGGAACGACCTACACAGGTCACCTGAGGCTGCCCCCGGTTGCGGAGCGCCTGCACCGCCATCTCGGCCGTCTCGCCGGCGCCCACGATCACCACCCGCCTGCCCGAAAGCCCGCCGAGCTCTTCGGCGAGCAACGAAGCGGCGGCGTGGCCGATCGACATTCCCCCCTGAGATATGGCGGTCTCGGTGCGGGCCCTCCTGCCCGCGTGGACCGCGCGCGAAAAGAGGTAGGTCAGCACCGGGCCAAGCGTCCCCTCCGCGCGGGCACTGCCCAGACACTCCGAGACCTGCCCTAGGATCTGAGTCTCGCCCAACATCTGGGAGTCAAGACCACAGGCCACGCGCAGGAGATGTACGACGGCCTCACGCCCTGCCTTCCGATATAGGAGAGGCTCGAGTCCGCTCAAAGGAAGAGACGCCGCCTCGCTCAGCCGCCCGACCACCGCCTCCTCCACCCCGGCGCGGAGCCCCGAGGCGATGGCATAGACTTCCAGCCGGTTGCAGGTGGACACGACAACGATCTCGGACAGACCATCTCGACCGAGGTCGTGCGAAAGCGAGCGCTGGAGTCCGGCCGCCGCCCGCTCGAGTCTCTCCCGCATCTCGACCATGGCGGTGCGGTGATTCGACCCGACGAGCACAAGGCACGTGTGATCTCCCACCGTTCAGCTCCTGGGCAGCCGGTCGGTACCGGGCGGAACGTAGCTGCAGAACGGCTCCTCAGCAAGGTAGTCGCCGCTCACTCCATAGGCCCGGGCCCGACATCCCCCGCAGACCTGCTTATACCCGCAGACCCCGCAGGCTCCCTTGAGGGCGTCGAAGTCGCGCAGTTCGGCGAGCAGCGGGCTGTCTTGCCAGACCGCCGAGAGTCTCTCCCGGCGGATGTCGCCGGCTTCGACCGGCAGATACCCGCAGCCGTAGACCTTGCCCGTGTGCGAAACGAAGCATATCCCCGTGCCCGCCAGGCATCCCCGCGTCGCCGTGTGCATCGGGCCGCCGACCGCGGCCTGGCGATGCAGACTGGGCGGAGACCCTCCCTCGGAGTCCGGGCCCACCCCGGCGGCAGCCCGCCGCTGCCGTACCACCCGGAAGTAGTGGGGAGCGCACGTGGCCCTCATTTGAAGAGTCGGCTCTCGCCGCTCGGCCTCGTGGAGCCATCCCAGGGTGTCTTCGTAGTCCTCGGCGCTGATTGCCTGCTCTTCGGCGATCTCGAGGCCGCAGCCTACCGGCACGAGGAGGAAGAAATGCAGTGCCACCGCTCCCACGCGCTTGGCCAGACCGACCATATCATCCAATCGGTCCACGTTGTGCCGAGATACCGTAACGTTGATCTGGACGGGGACCTCCACCTCCCGCAGGGCTGCGATGCCTCGCACGGCCGAAGTGAAGGCACCCTCCTGGCGGCGAAAGACATCGTGGACAGCCGCGTCCGGCCCATCGAGAGAGATGCTTACCCGGCGTATGCCGGACTCCTTGATACTGCCGGCTGCCGCGGCATCGATGAGAGTCCCGTTGCTGGCCAGCCCCACTGCCAGTCCCTGCCGAGCGGCCCGCTCGGCAAGCCCGAAGATGTCCCCGCGCAATAGAGGTTCGCCGCCGGACAGCACGAACAACGGGTGGCCCATGGCGGCCAGCTCGTCGATCAGACCCTCCGCTTCCCCGGTCGACAGTTCGGGGGACGCCCCCTCCCCCCCCGAGCCGGTGCGCCGACAGTGGGAGCACTCGAGATTGCAGGCGGCCGTGACCTCCCAGAAGAGGAGGCGCGGCCAGGGGTGGCTACCGGCCCGTTCAGGCAAGCCGGCCCTTTTCTGCCGCTGCCTCCCAGCCCTCTACGAGACCGGCAAGCACCTCCACGAGCGGCGCACTGTCGTTCAGCGTGGGCGTGCGGACCAGCTCCATCCCCAGTTCGCGGGCCCGGCCCCGCAGCGCCACGTCGATGTCGTACAGGATCTCCACTTGGTCGAGCACGAAGCCGAAGGGGCACAACACCACCCGGCGGACGCCCCTAGACGAGAGCGATGCCAGGACGTCCTCCACCGCAGGCCCCAGCCACCTCTCGGTATGCCCCACCGCGCCTTGGAACGCGAGAGTCCAGCCGTCCTGGTCAAGGCCTGTCCGCTCGGCCACCAGGACCGCGGTCTCACGCAGCTGCGACTGGTAGGGATCTCCGGCTCCCGTCGCCGCCACCGGCAGGCTGTGCGCCGTGAAGACCACGTGGGCCGTTCCCAGAACGCTCACAGACTCGGATTCTGGCGAAGAAAGGGTGGCACACGCCCGGGCCACCGACTCCACGATGGCGTCCACGTACGCCGGCTCCATGTGCCAGCTGTCGACCAGGTCGAGGGCTATCCCGGCTGCCCGGCAGGCCGCCAGGGCCCGGCGCTGATACCTCCCCACGCCCGCCGGGCTGAAGTGGGGGACCAGGCACACGGCTAGCGCCTTCAAAACCTGTTCGGCGGCCATCCGGGGGACCACATCTTCAATCAGAGGATGCCAGTGCAACTGACCCGGGTAGACCGGCAGGCCACACGACTGCTCCAACTTCCCGGCGATGCTGAGAACGAATCCCGGAGCCGGCGACCCGCCCCCGAGGTGGCGGTACCGTTCGGTCACCCTCTGCACCGTCTCCTCGGTAGGGTCGCGTCCGCTCAGCGTCTTGAGGAAGAGAGGGATGTCCTCAAGGCGGGACGGCCCACCGTGAGCCAGCAGCAGCACGGCCGATGAAGGCCGCTCCAAGCACTCCGCAACCCGATTCAAGTCGTGATCCTTTGCCTCATGACGCCCGGGCCGGCCGCGGCCCTCACGCGAGGCGACGCGGACGGCGTGGAGCAGGAATGATACCCGACGGAACCGGCGGGCACCGCCCTCGCTGCCGGCGTGGGACCCGTCCACCGTCTGGACAGTGACCCCGGACTCAATCGACGCCCCACTCCTCTTCGGCCTGCGCATTTCGCGGCAAGCCGGGCAGCGCCCGGCCCTTCCAACTGGCTCGGCCCCGCCAGAACAGGACGGCGGAGTGCAGGGCGATACCCATGGTCAGGAGGATGGTGAGAGGATACAAGAAGGCCCGATACCAAGGGTGGCCGAAGCGCCACATCACGAGGATCCAGCCGGTCAAAGCGAGACATATGGCCGCCGACGCCCACCACAGCGGTCCGGTGGCCGTCGACAATCCAAGGAGCCGGGATGCCCAGGCCCCGATCGGACCCAGGTACACCCAGGTCAGCACGACACAAAAGGCGGCCAAGACCCAGGGTCTATAGCCCAGCGCGGGGTACGCGCTCTTGCCCAGCCCTTGGGCGGTACTCTTGAAGCCTTCGTACATCCTGCACCTCACCCTCGACGACAGGTCGATGAACCGCCAACGCAGACCCCAGCTCTTGACTCGGCGGGCGAGAGCCATATCGTCCACAGGATCGTTGCGCACGGCTTCGAAGCCGCCGATCTCCTTGTACGAGGAGCGCTTGAAGAGCATGAACTGGCCTATCCCCATGCAAAGGAGCGGGGTCTTGAGCCGGTGGGCAAGCCCCAACGGAAGCAAAGCGAGCGCCGCCCAACTGATGATGGGGATCACGATCATCTCCCCCCAAGAGACGGCTTCTTCGTGGGGCAGGCCGGTAAGCAGATCGCTTCCCTCGGCCTGCTGTGCAGCGACGACGTCGCGAAGCATCTGGGGATGGTGCCGGGTGTCGGCATCGGTGAACAACAGCAACTCGCCCCGTGTGGCCCCTGCCAGTTGGTGACAGGCCCAGTGCTTGCCCAGCCAGCCGTCCGGCAGAGGACGCCCGGCGAGCACCCGCAGCCGATCGTGGGCGCCCTCGAGCCGGGCAAGGATGCGCCCGGTCCCATCCGTCGACCCGTCATCGACGACCACCACTTCGAAGGACGGATACTCTTGCCGAAGAAGAGAAAGCAGGCACGCCTCGATGTTCTCCTCCTCGTTCCGTGCCGGCACCAAGACCGATACGAACGGAAGATTGGCATCGGCATCGTGGACACCGTCGTCGATCCCAGGCCCTCCGCCGACCGCAAGACCGACTCGCGCGGAGCTGCGACGGTAGCGTTCAGCTCGCCTCAAGAAGTGCAGGTTGCTCAGCGCCACCAGCAGGATCAGACCCAGAAGACCGACCCTCAAGATGTCTCGTGACTCCCATATCCATACCAAGAAGGACAGGCAAGCCTGGAGAGCAGAGATAGCCGCGCCCACCGCGCATCTACCGACTTCTCGGCCTGCGCACCTGCAGCCAGCCGCGAGGGTCGAACGTCCAGACGAACTCCGAACGATGGGTCCAGATGAGCACGGCGGCGTTGATCGCCCAGAAGGCCAGAAGCGCGACCGGTGCCCCGACGAACAGGAGAAGGATACCGAACAGCAGCAGGCCGCCCGCCACACTCCACGCGTCAACAACCTGGACCGCGAAACACAGTCCAATCGCCAAACCTAGAGCAAGCGGACCCAAGAACCCCGTCAGTCCAATCCAAGATCCGAACGTGGCCGCTATGGCCTTGCCGCCTCTGAAGCGCAGGAAGGGCGAGAACGCGTGACCCAATATGGGAGCGACCGCCACCGGCACGAGTGCCCATGTGCTCAGACCGAGAGTGAGGTTGGCCAGACCTACGGGCACACCGGCTTTCCCCACCTCGAGCACGAGGGTCGGCACACCCATCTTCCAGCCCCCCGCCTTGAAAGCGTTGGCCGTCCCGGGGTTTCCGTCGCCCACCGCGCGCACATCGCATCGAGCGAGCAGTCTCCCCAGCCACACGGCGAAGGGCAAGGACCCCAAGAAGAATGCCACCGCCGTCGCGAGAAGGACCAGCTGGGTTTCGGCCATACCATCTGCCTCCCGCTCGTGCCACCGCCCTCGCGGTCACACCAAGAAGCGAACGTGGAATGTTCGCAATGATCAGGATATCACGCACCGTGCGCACCGTGCGGTGGAGAGCGCACCCGACGCGAGTGGGGGGATGCGAGGCAAGGGGCGCGATCCAGACAAAGGCGCACGGGGCTCCGCGACCCCGCGACTGCCGCAGACCTCCCTTGCGTCCCTCGTTACCTTGAGGAGGCTCCAGCCACAGACGGAACCGCTTTGCCTGCCGGTTGCTGCGCCGCGAACCTCCGGCTCTCGCGCACTTCTCTCGCGGTAAGGACCGCCAGGGCGACCACGATCAGTCCCATACCCAGGCCCGACACCGCGCCGGGGTGCTCGCCCAGCCGGAGCCAGGCCGCCAGCACCCCCACCACCGGGACGGCCAGACTGCCGAAGCCGGCGGTGTTGACGGGAAGTTTCTCCAGCGCGTAGAGCCAGAGGATCCAGGCGACGGCATTCCCAGGGATGGCGCTGAAGGCCAGCGCCGAGACGAAACCCGCGTCCCAATGCGGCAGCCTCTCCGCAGTCAACACGGCCACCAGGATCAGCGGGATTGAGCCGAAGATGCCCTGCCAGGCGATGAACGGAAGCGGCTCGATGTCGCGGCGCGCTCGAAGCAGTTTGACCACCAGGCAGGCGACGGCCCACGAGATCCCCGCGCCCACGGCCAGGAGGTTGCTGGTGAGTCCTCTCATCTTCCACGGCTCGAGCACGAAGACCAGTCCGGGAAGCGCGAGCGCGACCGCCACCCACTGCAGGCCCCGGACCGGCTCCCGGAGTGCCGGCCAAGCGATCAGCAGCAGCCAGAAGGGCATGGTGTAGGTGAGGAACGACACCTTGCCCACGCCACCCACCTGCACCGCCCACATGGCCAGGCCCGCGGACCCGGCCGTCTGGAAGAGCCCGAAGAGCGCCGTCCATCCGATGGCTTGGGGCCGCAACGAGCGGCGTGTCGCGGCGGCCAGGGCGAGGATGAAGACCGCCCCGGAGAGGTTGCGCAGCGCGGAGTAGGTGAAGGGCTCGGAATCCTGGAGCCCCACCTTCATCACCACCCAGTTGTAGCCCCACAAGGCCGCCAACGCCACGAGTGCTCCAAACGGCAGGGCGACGGACCGGGTCTTCTGGAGGGTCATGGCCGCTCCCCTGCGGGTGCGGCGGCCTGCCGCGTGGAGGAGAGGCCGTCCCCCCTAGGATCTGCGCCCAGGAACAAAGGCAGGCTGAAGCAGCCAACAGCCACTGGAAATCCCCTCCAAAGATTCAGTAGACGGCGTGACCCTAGGTTAGCACTGCCCTCACGGAAGTGGGAGGGTCCAAGGGGCCCAACGAGGCCGAGGGGCGCGCGAGACGAGGTGCTAGACTCCGGGAGATGTGAACGACCACAGACGACCAGAGCCGTGGGGTCCCCGACTGAGGTCCCTTCTCGACGTCGCCGCGCGACTGGCGCTGGGCGGCGTGTTGCTCTATGCCGGCATCCAGAAGGCGCTGGACTCCTCGGGAGCTGTGGCGGCTGTGGCCAACTACGACGTGGTCCCCGCACTCCTCGTGCAGCCGGCGGCCTTGGGGCTGATCCTGCTCGAGATCACGCTGGGATCGCTGCTGCTGGTCGGTCTGTTCACCCGCCTGGCCGCCGGGGGCGCGGCGGCGCTGGCCGTCATCTTCCTGGCGGCGCTGGTGCAGGCCAAAGCCCGCGGCTTGGAGATCGGTTGCGGATGCTTCGGCGGGACCGGCGCCGGGGAGGGGGTCACCTGGCTCGATCTGCTGCGGGCGCTCGCGCTCCTGGCGGCGGCGGTGTATCTCGTGCTGAGCCCGACAGCCGGGCGCTTCGGTGTCGATCGATGGCTGCGCGGGCGGGCGTCGGAGGCCGAGTTCAGTATCGGTCTGCCGATGGTGATGATCGTGCTCATCGTGGTGGCCGCCCTGGCCGTGCCATTCCTGACCGGAGCGCCGAGCCACCCGTACGCGGCGGCGCCCGATCAGGTCCATGTCGCCGGCTCCGCCCGTGATGCGCCCATACCGGCCGGAGAGACGGTTCCCGCTTTTTCCGCGCCTGCTCTGGACGGCCGGACCCTTTCCTGGAGCGCCCAGGAGGGAGTGCCGACAGTACTCGTCGTCTGGAACCCCCGCTGCTCCTTCTGCCGGCAGGAGCTACCCGTGCTCGCCCGGGTGGTCGGCGAGTTCCCCGGCGTGCGGCTGCTGGGCATCGTGACGGGACGAACGGGCTCGTCGGGGTCTTCTGCGGCGGAGTTCCTCGAGTCCGAGGGGTTGACCTTCCCGGTAGCGCTCGATACCGCCGACCAACGGCTGGCCGAGGCTCTTGGCGTACGGGGATATCCCACCGTCTACTACGTGCGGGCGGACGGCACCGTCTCGGCGGTCGAGGAGGAGGCGGCATCCGAGAGCGAGATCCGCGCGTCGGTCGAGGCGATAGGACGGTAGCGACACGTGACGCCAACCTCCATCCAAAGACTCACCTCCCCCGAGGCAGTAGGGCGGACCATGGACGCAACGGTCCGAGAGGAGGTATGATGTGGTCACCTAACGCACTACTCGTGGTCGAGGAGTCCGTCATGCCCCGTATCGGTCTTCGCCATCTGAAAACCCATGCGTCCGAAGTCCTACGCGACGTCAGAGACAACCGAGCAAGGTACGTGATCACCAGCCGGAACGAGCCCATAGGCATCCTCATCCCCTACTCCCCCCGCGAAGCGACGCAGCCGGAGAACAGGGAAGAGGCTTGGGCGAGATTCCTGGCGGCCGGGGAGCAGGTGGGGCAGGCGTGGAAGAGCCCCCTTACGTCCGTAGAGATCCTGCGCGAGATGAGACGGTAGTGCCGACGCTCGGCCGGATCACGCTCGACGCGAGCGTCGTCGTGAGTGCGTTCAACTCCGCGGAGGCCGCCTCAGAAGACAGCCGTCGGCTCCTCGACCAGCTGTGGCGAAACCAGGCCGTGATCGTCGTACCCACCTTGATCCGGCCCGAGCTCGTGGCTGCGCTGCGCAGGTCGACGGGAGATCCGGAAAAGGCCGCGGCCTTCGAAGAGTCGTTCGCCGGACTGCCTGGGGTCATCTTCCAGGCCCTGGACGATAGGATGGCCGACGCAGCCTCCGAGATCGCCGCGACGACCGGCTTGAGGGGCGCCGATGCGGTATACGCGGCCACCGCTCGCCACTTCGACGCGACTCTCATCACTCTCGATGACGAACAACGGAACAGGCTTCCCGCAGGCATGACCGCCCTCTGCCCCGCGGAGGCCATCGAGGCGATGTAGGGTAAGCCGGCGCGGGGAATCGAACCCCGGACCTGCTCATTACGAGTGAGCCGCTCTGCCATCTGAGCTACGCCGGCGAGAAAGAACCGCGGGGCCGCGGGCGCCCGATTGGTCGGGCCGGCCGCGTGCGCGGGCGCCTTAGTTTAGAAGCTGGCGTCCGTACTGACAAGTTCCGCGGGTCCGGCCGCACCGGCGGCGGTCCCGCCGCGGCCGGCCTCAGGGTGGACCGCCACGGCTCTGGTCCGCGTGACCGTTGCGCCCACCTCCAACCCCGCCGGATGCTACCCTGAGCGGGACAGCCCCACCCGGGCGAGCCCGACCCGAGGAGACGCACCCTGGAGAAGCACTGCCCCATGCCCCGGCGGCTGGCCGACGTCTACGGACAGGTCATCTTCGTCACCCTGCTGTTCTTCCTCACGTTCATCAGCCGCTTCATCTTCTCCCCCCTCATGCCCACCATCGGCGCCGACCTCGACCTCAGCTCCGGGCAGGCAGGGACCATATTCTTCCTGGGTTCGGTCGGAGTGCTTGTGGGCTCCCTGTTCTCGGGAGTGCTCTCATCGCGCATCAACCACCGGGGCAATCTGATCGTGGCGGTGCTGGTCAGCGCCGCCGCCCTCATGGTCTGTTATGTGGCCCAGTCGGTTTGGACCATCCAGATCGTCGTCATCGTGCTGGGGTTCTGCGCCGGTCTCAACCAGCCCTCGGTGACGGCCACGGTCGCGGCCATGGTCAGCCGGGAGGATTGGGGCAAAGCCCTCTCCGTGCAGCAGACCGGACCCCGCCTGAGCTACGCGGTGGCTCCGCTCCTGGCCGTGGGGTTGCTGACCTTCCTCTCCTGGCAGGCGGCACTGGCGGTGCTGGGGGTCTTCACGGCACTGTGCGGCATCGCCTTCATCATCTGGGGGGATTGCGGTGGCTTCAAAGGGACGCCTCCCAACCCCAGGCTGCTCGCCGTGATCTTTCGGGAGCGTTCCTTCTGGCTGATGATCCTGCTGTTCTCCCTAGGCATCGGGGCCCAGGCCGGCCTCTACAGCATGATGCCGCTCTATCTGACCACGGAGCAAGGCTTCTCGCCGACGGCCGCCAACGCCATCGTCGGCCTGGCCGCCATCGCTCCCATCTTCACCACCTTCTTCGCGGGATGGCTGACCGACAAGGTCGGGGAGAAGCGGGCGGTGATCTCGTTCATGTTGGTGAGCGGCGCCGCCGCCGTCGCGGTGGGCAGCCTGTCGGGGAACGCCGTGGTGGCCGCGATCTTTGTACTCTCGGCGGCGTCGGGCTGCTTCTTCCCGCCGGCGTACGCCGCGCTCTCCCGTATCGTGCAGCCCAACTTCCGCAACCTGGCCGCCGGATTGGCTCCTCCCACCGCCTTCCTCCTGGGCGGCGGACTGCTGCCGATAGCCCTCGGCTACATGGGTGAGGCCTACAGCATCGGCCTAGGTATCACCATCACCGGCATCGCGGTGATGGCGGGGTCCTTCGTGGTGCTCGCGGTGAGGTTGCTGGACAACTTGGAAGAGGGCTGCTGAGGGACCCGGCGCCTGAGCTGAGCGCTCGAAGAGATCTCGTTTGCACTGAACGGCATCGTCGTGAACACTGAGCCCACCCAGTTCCGAACGACATCCCCCCTACTTCAGCCGGGTGGCCACCCACTCTGTAGAGAAGGCACCCGCGTTGACGTCGTTGTATGACTGGGTGCCGGTGATCGTGTCTCCGGAGACCGCACCCTCGAGCACATACTCGAAACCGTTCCCGCCACCGGCGATGCGCACGTTGGCCCCGGCGACGTCGAGGCGGGCGCTCACGAGATACCCCTCGACCAACTCGAACGAGTCTCCCGCCTGGGCGATGGTGATCTGGATCGGCGATGTAAGGGGGAACCACTCGTACTCTTCGACGATGACGCCCTGGTCCGGAGTCTGCTTCTGCCCCCGGGTCCAGAACGTGAACTCCCACGTCCCCACCAGCGGATGGACCTCGGTGGTCGTGGTGGTTGACTCGGGCTCGGGGGGCTCGCTGGTGGTCGTCTCGACCACCACTTCCCCGCTCGCGGTCACGGTGAAAGTGAAGGAGCCGAAGGTCGCGTGGTCGGGCGCGCCGGCCACCACCGGCGTGATCTTGTAGGTGCCGGGCTCGGCGGCCACGAAGACCCCGTCCTTGACCTCAGCCCCTTCGGACGGCTCGACCTTCCAGCTCAGCCCCTCATGCACGTAGGTCGACTCCGGGTTGTCGCACCCGTTCGAGAGCTCGAGCATGGTCCGCACGGGCACCGCTTGGCCCACCTCCGCCTCGGGGTTCAGTTGCCCTCCGTCCGCTCCGGTGACGTAGTAGGAATAGGCATCGCCGAAGAGGAGCCCGCCACAGCCGCTCACGAAGAAAAGAAGCAGGACCAGTGCCGCCCTGACCAGAAATCGCATCGCCCCCTCCTTCGAATCGATCCTCCATCTCTTTCCACGGCCGCGCCCATGAGCGCCAGACCCGAGTGCCCGCCCTGCCGGTCACCGTGGCCTTCTTCTGCCCGCCGGAAGAGACCCACGATCGGGCTATCGCCCAACAGACCGACCGCATGATCGAGGTCAGCGACGGCCTGGTCTCCCAGGATGTGCGGAACGATTACCTCGAAAGCGCGGTCCGCCGGGCGTGATGCGTCCCGAGTGACTTGGACTGGGAGACCCTCCTCGTCGTCTAGCTGTTGGTGCTCCGCTGGTGACGGGAGCGCTCTGCCACGACAGTCCGACCCGGCGCTCTGCTGGAGAAGGTCGTGCTGGTCTCGACGATCTGCGTGGTGTTTCAGCAGACCCTGCCCGGATTGGAGGCGAACGGTCTCGAAGCCGCCGCGCAGCGCCGACGGTCAGTCCGCGGGCGCGCCCCCCGAGTCGCGGCTGCTTCCGCCGTCCCCGCTGGATCGCCGGGGCCGGCGTCGTCGTCGGGACCGGCTGCTGCGAGAGCCCTCACCGCTCGCGGCGCTGTCTCCGTGCCCGGCCTTCGCGCCCTCGGGCGCCACCGCCGGCGCAGCCGCATCTCTCCCCTGGCCCGCGTTACCAGCGGCTCCTGTCTCGCCGCCTTCCCTCCGGGACCGCCCCCGGCCTCCCCGCCGGCCCCGCCCCCGTCGGGACCGCGCCGGCCGCACGCTCTCGGCCACGATGACCTCCACCGGCTCGCCGTCGGCGCCGAGCACGACCTCGGCCTCGACCACCGTCAATTCCTCCGACCCGCTCTCGACCTCGGCCAAAGCGCCGATGGCCTCGAGCGCGTCCGCCAAGGCCGTCACCGGCACCGTCTCCGGCTCGACCTCGACGGGGACCACCAGCAACCCGCCGTCCTCCCTACACTGACAGGTGTCAAGCCTGACGGCCGTCGACGTACCGTCCTCGAACTTCACCAGGATGGAATCCTTGAGCACGTTGTAGCCATAGACCACCCCGTCGCCCGCCGGGGTGGAGACCGGAGTCCCCTTGGGCGGAGCCTCTTTGCGGAAGCGGACATACTGGTCCTGCTCGTACTTTAGGCAACACATCAGCCGCCCGCACAGTCCCGAGATCTTGGCCGGATTGAGGGGAAGGTTCTGTTCCTTGGCCATGCGGATTGACACCGGCTCGTCACCGGGCGGAAAGAGGGTGCAGCACAGACCGCGGCCGCATGGGCCCAGCCCTCCCACCATGCGGGCCTCCTCGCGGGCGCCCACCTGGCGGAGTTCCACGCGGGTCTTCAAAGTCTTGGCCAGATCGGCCACCAGGTCGCGGAAGTCCACCCGCTCGTCGGCGTAGAAACTGAAGGTGATCTTCTCCCCGCCGAAGGAGATGTCCGCGCTCACCAACTTCATGTCGAGACCGTGGGCGGCAATCAGCTCGCGGCAGGTCGCCATCGCTTCTTTGCGCATGCTCTGCGAGGCCGCCCGGGCCTCCAGGTCTTTGCCGGTGGCGAGACGGGTCACCTTCTTGAGCGGCGCCGGCAGCTCGGAGTCGTCGATGGTATGAGTCGGCTCCACCACCTGCCCGATCTCCGGGCCGTTGGCGGTGTGCACGACAACGCGGTCTCCGCGAGACAGCTGGAGCCCGGCTGGATCGAAATAGTACGTCTTGGTCCCATTGGGGAAGACGACCCCTACGACATCGGCCACTGAGTCAGGGCCTCCTTGATAGAGCGGAACATGTCCCCGACGGCTAATCGGGCATCGACATTATAGCGAAGCCGGTCTTGCGCCCTTCGCACCGCCAGAACGGCCTGGGTGTAGGCCGGCACCCCCGCCGGCGACGCGGCGGCCCGCAGCTCGGGCAGGCGGTCCTGGTTGAGTACGGCCGCGTCGGCTCCGACGGCCGCAAAGGCCAAGTCCCGGTACCAGCCGGCGAAGACCCGGGTGAGGGTCTGCAGCCCCTGGGTGTGCAGGCGACGTTGCTGCCGCTTCAGCCGCTCCTCGTACCGTTTCTCCAGCCACTTGCGCGTGCGGGCGTCGCCGGCCCACTCCAGTCTCCGGTCCAGTTCGGCCTGCAGCGCGGCGACCGGCTCCTCGACCCGGCTGTCCACCGCGGCCATGGCTTCGTCCAGAGCCACCTCGGTATCGAGCAGGTTCGCAGAAGGCAGGTCCCGGGCCAAGTCGAGCAGGTGGTCGCGCTGGCGGCGCGCGTTCTCCGAGCCGGCCAGTTCCCGGGCATAGGTGAGATCTCCGCCGGCCACCCGGGCCAGCAGGGCGGCCTCTGCCGGCGGCAGTCCGAATCGGGTGGCCAGATCACCCATGATCACCGGCGTGGGCACGGGTGAGAACTCCACGACTTGGCAGCGAGAGACGATAGTGGGGAGCATCCGCTCCGGATGCTCGGTCACCAGGATGAAGTGAACATGCCCGGGCGGCTCCTCCAGGGTCTTGAGAAACGCGTTGGCCGCCTCGGAGGTGAAACTCTCGGCCTCCAGGACTATGAAGACCTTGGAGCGGCTGTCCACTTCGTACGGACGAAGCGCCGCATCGAGGATGACGCCCTTCTCCTCGCCCCTCTCGTCGCCCGCGATCTGGGACAGGCGGATGAAGTTCCCCTCGGGCGCCACGGTCCTCACATCGGGATGCAGCCCCTCAAGGACCCGGCGGCAGGTGTCGCACTTCCCGCAGCCGCCCTCGGCGCAGACGAGTCCGGCCGCGAAGGCCAGAGCCGCTTCGGTCTTGCCCACCCCGGGCGGCCCCGAGAAGAGGTAGGCGTGGGAGGCTCCCTGCTCGAGAGCCCGGGTGAGAAGAGCCACGGCCATCTCCTGGCCCACGATGTCGGCGAAGAGACTCCTCACTGCGCCTCGCTCCCGCCTACCGAGCCCAGGCTCAGCGGCTGAACAACTCCAGTTCCTCTTCTACGGCCACCCTCACCCGCTCCTGCACCTCGGCTTCGCTGCCGGTGGCGTCGATCCGGCGGATGCGATGGCGGTGGAGGGAAAGGAGCTCCCGGTAACCCGCGCCCACCCGGCGATGGAACTCCTCGTCCTCCGCTTCCAGGCGGTCGGGCACCGCGGCCAGACGGGTGGAGCGGACCGAGTCGTCCAGGTCGAGGAACAGGGTGAGGTCGGGGAAGAGGCCGTCCGTAGCCCACACATTGAGCATGACGATGTCGTCGGTCCCCAAGCCGCGGCCATAGCCTTGGTAGGCCAAGGAGGAGTCGACATAGCGGTCGCACAGGACGATCTGACCGTCCGCCAGCGCCGGCCTGATGACTTGTTCCACCAGGTGGGCGCGGGCGGCTGCGTAGAGCAAGGCCTCCGCCCGCGCCGACATGCCGTGGTGGCGCGGATCGAGGAGCAGGTCCCGCACCGCCTCACCCAGCGGGGTGCCGCCCGGTTCGCGCGTCACCAGGACCACATACCCCCGCTCTCGCAGGGCCTCCGCCAGCAGGTCCATCTGGGTGGACTTGCCGCAGCCGTCCAGGCCCTCGAAGGTGATGAAGACCCCTTTGAGCCCACTGCCCATGCCGGCCAGGGCCGTATCGTCCAGGGAGGCGTCCTCGGGCGGGTCGGACCGGTCGTTCATCCCGACGAGTCCTCCGCCGCCGAGCCGGCGGCCGCCGCGCCCGCCCCCACCGGGGAGGCTTGCGGGACCTCGTCCACCGGCGCCGCCGGTTTTTTCGCCGCCACGGCCTTCTTGCCCGCCGTCCGCTTCGGCGCCGTCGGTTTCTTCGCCGCCGCCTTCTTCGCTGCCGCAGACTTCTTGGGGACTTCGCCGCCGCCATCACCGGAGGCCGCCGCTTTGGCCGCTCGAGCCGCCTGCTTCTCCCGGTAGTCGGCCTTGGTGGGGCAGTATGGGTCGAGGCACAGGACCCAGGGCCGGCGACCGCCCAGGATCTTGATCTTCGGACTGCCGCACTGAGGGCAGGTCTCGCCGGTGCCGATGATGTCCCCCCGCTGGGGCAGGGGGTAGGTCTGATCGCAGCCGGGGTATCCCTCGCAGCCCACGAAGCGCTTCTTGCTGGCCTTGGACCGGATAACCCGCAGCTTGTTCTCTCCGCACTTGGGACATTCCCCCAGGACACGGTCGTCGGTGATCCCCTCGTAGATCTTGGAGGCGACCCTCTCCCGGTTGTCTTCCAGCGAACGGTAGGCCTCCCGCAGCAGGTCACGGGAGATGGCCACCACCTGCTCCTTGGTGAGGTCGCGCTCGGAGATGAGGTCCATGTCCTTCTCCAGCTCGGCCGTCATATCGGGAGAGGCGATGCGGGGAGCGTATTCCTGGAGCGCCTCCGCCATCTTGATGCCCATCTCCGTGGGCTCCACCGGGTTGCCGTGCACGTAGCCGCGGTCATACAGGTTCTGGATGATGGCGTGCCGGGTGGCCTTGGTGCCTAGGTTGTGCTTCTCCATGAGCTCTATCAGCGTGCCTTGCCCATACCGCGACGGCGGTTGGGTCTCCTTGGCTTCGAGCTGCTTGTCCACCAGGTCGACCGGGTCGTCCTTGTGCAGCAGCGGCAATTCCAGGTCCTTCTGGCGGCTGTAGGGGTAGTATTCCAGCCACCCCGCGGAGACCACCCGGTTGCCTCGGGCGAAGAACGGCTCTCCGCTGAGCACCAGGTCGACCCGGTTGGATTCCATGACCGCTTCGTCGGCGAGGGTGGCCATGAACCGGCGGGCCACCAGCTCGAAGAGGCGCCACTCCCGGTCGCCCAGTTCGCCTCGGCGGGGTGCCCCGGTGGGATAGATGGGGGGATGATCGGTCGTGCGCTTGTCGCCCCGGCTGGGATGGAGCGTGGGCCGGGCCAGCAGCTCGCCGGCTTCCCGCGCGAACTCGCTTTGAGCGAGCAGAGCCAGGCTCTCGCGCAGGTCGAGCGACGACGGATACACCGTGTTGTCGGTGCGGGGGTAACTGATGTGGCCCGCCATGTACAAGTCCTCAGCGATACGCATGGCCACCGCGGCGCTGTAACCCAGGGCGGTGGCCGCGCTGGTGAAGCTGGTGGTGTTGAAGGGGGCCGGGCGCGGGACCTTGCGCGAGGTCTGCTTGACCGCGGTCACCCGGCCCGGTCCGGCCAATCTCTCGAAGACGGCGGCGGCGCGCCCTTGGTCGCTGAAGCGTTCCTCCTTGTGGACCGCGCTGAACCGTTGTCCCCCGGCCTCGAGGTCGACCCTCACCACCCAGAACGGCTCAGGCACGAAGGCCCGCCGCTCCTTCTCCCGCTCCACGATAAGGGCCAGCGTGGGCGTCTGCACCCTCCCCACGCTCAGGAACTGGCTGCCCAGCCGGGAGGTGGCCAGCGAGACGAACCGGGTGAGCGTCGCTCCCCAGATGAGGTCGATGTCCTGCCTGGCCTCCCCGGCCTTGGCCAGAGGCTCGGAAAGATGGTCCAGGTGGGCGAACGCCCGCTTGATCTCTCCCGGGGTGAGGGCCGAGAAGCGGGCCCGACGGACCGAGCGGGCCAGGCGGGGATTCTCCTCGGCGGCCAGGTTGAGCGCCTCCAACCCGATGAGCTCCCCCTCCCGATCGAAGTCGGTGGCGATGATGAGGGCGTCCGCCCCGGCGGCCAGCCGCTTGACCGTGCGCACCACCGACTTGGCCGTCTCGGTCTTGACCAAGGGGGCGTCGATGAGAGCCCGAGGCTCCACCTTGCGCCATTCCGAGAACTCGGGGGGGAAGTCCACCTGGACCACGTGCCCCTTGAGTCCCACCGCGGCCGTGGGCCGGCCGTCGGCGTCGATGAACCGGTAGTAGGGGACCTTGAGGTACGAGTCTTCCTCCACCCCGTTCGCCGCAAGGATGCCCGCTATCTTCTTGGCAGCGTCGTTCTTCTCGGTGATGATGAGTCGCAAGAGACAAGCTCCTCGTGGGATGACGGTCTGGGACCTGCCGGTACTAAAGCCGAAAGATAGCACGCCCGCCGGTGCCGCAGCAGCCGGAGCTCAGAAGGCCGAGACCGCCTCCGCCACGTGCGGATAGATAGAGAAGACCCCGTCAAAACCGGTGATACGGAAGATCTTGAGCAGATATGGGTCGTCCAGCACCAGACGGAGGTCGCCGTCATCGGCCCGGGCCTGTTGCAGCGAGGACACCAGCACGCCGAGGGCGGTCGAGTCGATGAAATGGACGGCGGTGAGGTCCAGCACCACCCGGCCCCCCTGGGCGGCTGCGGCGCTGAGAGCCTCTTTGAGACGGGGGGCGGTGTAGACGTCGAGGTCGCCGCCGACCTGGACGACGGGCACCCCGTCCTGGATCTCGGTCTTGATGGAGAGGTTCACCCGCTCACCTCGTAGTAGATGAGGTAGACCCGGCGGTGGTGGAGGTGGTCGACCCCGCGGTGGTCGTGGTGGTGGTCGCGTTCTGGCTGAGAAGATCCACCTGCTCCCTGATGACGTCGGCCATCTCCCCGTTGGGAGCCAGGGCCAGATAGCGCTGCCAGGCCAGCAGCGCCGCCCCCGTGTTGCCCAGGTTGCGCTGGGCGACGCCCAGTTTGAGATAGACATCGGGGTTGTCGGGATCGGCCGAGGTGGCCTGGTTGAGGACCCGGACCGCGGAGGTGTAGTCGGCCACGTCGGCGCTCATGTAGATGTTGGCCAACCGCAGGTAGACCTCCTTCTGGGAAGGATCGGCGGCGATGACCCGCTCCAGGTAGGGGGCGGCCTGCAGCGGAAGGCCCTCCTGCTGGTAGATGGTGGCGAGGGCAAGGAGGGTGGTGGTGTCGTAGGGGTTCACCGCCAAGGCGGCCTCCAGCGCGGCGATCTTCTCCTCGGGAGACTGCGGGTTGTTCACGGCGTCCTCGTTGGCGCACGAGAAGGCGCTTGACACGTTGAACCCCGCTCCTCCGTAACCGACCCCCATGAACAAGAACCCACCCGCGAACACGATGGCCAAGAACAGCGCCACCCACTTGGCCCACTTGTTGATCCGCTTACGATCCAGTAGCAAAGATGCTCCCCTCGCCTCAGCTCCCGTGCCGGTGTGGCTCACGTAGGACCGGATCGGGACCGCCCCGGCCACTCGAACTCGACAGATTATGCCCCAATCCCGCTTCCCCGGCCACCGAAACCGGCGTCTTCATCCCGGAGACCCAATCTCGCCCGTGCGGCGGCGAGCCCCGCGCGGACGGCGGCCGGTACCAGGCCGCCGCTGTGGACCCGCTTGCCCGCCACCATGGTCATGCGCACGGAGTCCGCCGCAGCCGACGCCACGATGGCCTCGACCACACCGTCCCCCTCGCCCCCACCGCGGGCGGCAGCGGGGCCGCCTGGCCCCACCGGCTGGGGAAGAGCCACGGCGATGATGTCCGCCTGCTTGCCCACTTCGAGGCTACCAACCAGGTGATCCCACCCCAGGGCGCGGGCCCCGTCCAGGGTGGCCATGCGCAGCACCTCGGTGGAGGTGAGGGGCAGGCCCGCGGCCCCCGGTCCCGCCGGCTGGGTCCCGCCGGCGGCGGCGGGACCCGGCCGCCTCCCCCCGCTCACCGCCAGCGCCGCCCGCATCTCGGCGAAGAGGTCCAGGTCTTCGTTAGAGGCCAGGCTGTCGGTGCCCAAGGCCACGGTCACACCCTCCCGGCGCAACGCCGCCACCGGGGCCGCCCCGCAGCGCAGACGGAGGTTGGAGCGGGGGCAGTGGGCCACGGCGGCGCCCGAGGCGGCCAGCAGGGCGATATCGTCTCCGTCCACCTGCACTGCGTGCACAGCCAGGGTGGTGGGGCCGAGCGCCCCGGCCTGGGCCACATAGCGCACCGGACTCACTCCCGGCGGCGCCCACCCGCCGCCGCCCACTCGAGCCAGACGGTAGGCACGGGCGATCGCTCCCCCGCCTCGAGCCAACATCTCCACTTCGGCCGGCGACTCGGCCAGGTGAGTGGCCAGACGCAGGCCGGCGCGGCGCGCGAAGCGCGCCGCCTCCCGGTACAGGCGGGCAGAGACGGTGTAGGGGGCGTGGGGGGAAACGCCGACTTCCAGCAAGGGGCCGGCCTCGGCCCGCAGGCGGTCGAGCCGCCTCTCCAGTCCTTCCATCACGTCGGGCAGGGCGGCATCGTCCACACCGAAGACCTCCTGGTAGACGCGGGCGCGCAGCCCGGCTGCGCCGGCTGCGCGCGCCACCGCCCGACCTTCGTACGAGCAGTCGGCGACGCTCGTCACCCCGCTGCGGAGGCATTCATGAGCCCCCCAGACGGCCGCAGCCTCGTAGTCGGCCGGCGACAGCTTGCGTCGGGCCAGCAACAACCGCAGCATCCAGGCCCCGAACCCACCGGGCCGGGCGAACCCGCGGAAGGCGGAGTACTCCAGATGCGTGTGCGCGTTGACCAGCCCCGGCAGCAGGGCGCATCCCGGGAAGACCTCTGCCGCGTCATCCGGAAAGCGGGCCCGCAGCTCCGCGGCGGGCCCCACCGCTCCGATCACCCCGTCCTTCACCCAAAGTCCGCCGTCGGCCAGCGGAGGCGCACTCACGGGGACGACCCAGTCTGCGATCAGGAGCACGCGTCCCTCCCCCACCGCTCCCCGCCCTCGGCGGCCGATGGCGGTATCACCCGAAGAAGGTGCTGAAAGCGTCGATGACCGCGTTCCACAACCGGGAGGGCAGGATGCCGATCACCACGGTGGCCACAGCGCAGACGGCCAGAGCGACGGCCATGCCTCCGGACAGAGGCCGGCGGATGACGATCTCTTGTTCCGGTTCTTTGAAGAACATGTAGATGATCACACGCAGGTAGAAGTAGGCGGCCACGGCGCTCAGAAGCACGCCGATGACGGCCAGCCACCACAGGTCGGCCAGCACCACCCCGCCGAACACCCAGAACTTGCCGATGAAGCCGGCCGTGCCCGGGATGCCGGTGAGCGAGAGCAGGAAGAGCGAGAGCAGCACGCCGGCCCAGGGCGAGCGCCGCCCCAGCCCCGCCATCTTGCCCAGCGAGTAGTCGAACGTCTCCGGCCCCTGCGTCTTCAGATAGGCGAGCACCCCGAACGCTCCCAGGTTCATGAAGGTGTAGGCCGCCAGGTAGACCAAGATGCCCATAGCCGGGAAGGCGTTGCGGCTCCAGCCCAGGGCCGCCAAGCCGGTCAGCATGTACCCCGCGTGCGCGATGGAGGAATAGGCCAGCATGCGCTTGACGTTCGTCTGCACAAGGGCCACCACGTTGCCCAGCAGCATGGTGGCGATGGCGAGCACCATGAAGAAGACGCTCCACTCCTTGGCCGCCCCCCCGAAGGCGGTGATGAAGGCGACGATGAGCACCGCGAAGGCCGCAGCCTTGGGTCCCACCGAGAAGAAGGCGGTCACCGGGGTGGGAGCGCCTTGGTAGACGTCCGGGGTCCACATGTGGAAGGGAACGGCCGACACTTTGAAGGCCAACCCCACCCCGAAGAGGAACATGGCCAGCATGATCCCCGGACTCCCGCCCTCCTGCGCGAGGGCGGAACCCACCGCCCAGTAGTTGGTGGCCGCCGCCTGTCCGTAGACCAAGGAGATGCCGTACAGAAGGATGGCGGAGGCGAAAGAGCCGGTGAGGAAATACTTGAGGGCCGACTCGTTGGAGCGTTCGCGATACCTGAAGAACGCGGCCAGCAGGTAGCAGCTGACGGCCATCAGTTCCAGGGCCACGTACAGAAGGATGAAGTCTCTGGCCCCGGCCATGAGGTCCATGCCGATGAGCGCGAAAAGCACCAGCGCGTAGTACTCACCCAGATGGCGGCCGTGCGCCTGCAGGTAGCCGGGGGACATGAGGACGGCCAGCGCCGCCGCCAACCCGAAGAGCACGTTGAAGAAGATCCCCCACTCGTCGAGCAGGAGCATGCTGTTGAAGGCCAGGCGGGGCCCGCCCGGTATCAGCGCCGCCGACGCCACCACCGAACCCAGAGCCCCGACCAGCGCCAGCGCGACGACGACGCCCTTGCCGCCCCGCCCGCTGTGGTCCTGCCTGCCGAACACGTCGACCAGAAGCACCAGGCAAGCCGCCCCCAGGACGATCAGCTCGGGAAGGACGGCGATGAGATCAGACGCCTGCACCTAGAACCCCCCGAAGAGCGAGCCGGCCAACCGGGTGAGGATGTCGTTGTGCTCGGCCAGGTACGGTTGCACCTGGGCCAGGATGTTCTGCACAGGGACGTGGAGCAGATTGAGGAAGGTCTGGGGATAGACGCCGATCCACACGGCCATGCCCGCCAGAGGCACTAAGGTGACGATCTCCCGCAGCCCCAGATCCTTGAGGGTGAGCCACTTCTCGTTGGCCTGCTGGAACATGGTCCGCTGGTACATCCACAAGAGGTAGGCGGCGCCCAGGATGATGCCGATGGAGGCCACCACGGCGAACACTTTCACGTACTGGAACACCCCCACCAGGATGAGGAACTCCCCCACGAAGCCGCTGAGACCGGGCAGGCCCAGGCTACCCAGCACGAACAGGCTGAAGAAGGCGGCGGCCACCGGCATGGGCTTGGCCATGCCGCCGTAGTCGGCGATCAGCCGGGTGTGGGTGCGGTCGTAGAAGAAGCCCACCATCATGAAGAGGGCCCCGGTGAGGATGCCGTGGCTGACCATCTGCAGGATGGAGCCCTCCACCCCCTGCTGGTTGAAAGCGAACAGGCCCAGGGTGACGAAGCCCATGTGGCTCACCGAGGAGTAGGCCACCAGCCGCTTCATGTCCGGCTGGACCAACGACATGGCCGCCCCGTAGACTATGGCGATCACCGAGAGGATCGCCACCGGCACCATGGCCCGCACCGCCATCTCGGGGAAGAAGCCGATGCAGAAGCGGATCATGCCGTAGGCGCCCATCTTGAGGAGCACGCCGGCCAGGATCACCGACCCGGCCGTGGGAGCCTCGGTGTGGGCGTCCGGCAACCAGGTGTGCACCGGGAACATGGGCACTTTGATGGCGAAGGCGATGAAGAAGGCGGCGAACGACCAGGCCGCCAGCGTGCCCGGGAAGCCCACCTGCTGCAGGGTGAGGATGTCGAAGGTCAGGTCCCCGCCGGGTTGCTTGGCGTACCACCACACCACGGCCAGAATCGCCACCAGCATCAACACTGAGCCGGCGAAGGTGTAGAGAAAGAACTTGATGGCCGCGTAGACCCGGCGGGCACCGCCCCACAGCCCGATGATGAAGTACATGGGAATGAGCTGGATCTCCCAGAACACGTAGAAGAGGAAGAGGTCCATGGCCACGAACACGCCGATCATGCCGGTCTCGAGCACCAGCAGGCTGATGAAGAAGGCCAGGCCCCGGTCCTTGATGGAGTTCCACGAGCCCAGGATCGCCAGCACCGATAGCAGTGCCGTCAGGAGCAGGAGGACAAGGGAGATGCCGTCCACGCCCAGGTGGTAGGAGATGCCCAGGCTGGCGATCCAGTCATAGTCCTCCTCGAACTGGAAGCCGGTGGCGCCGGCGTCGAAGCGGACGGCCAGGTAGATGGCGAGCGCCAGCACGATAAGGCTGGTGACCAGGGCCGCGGTCTTGTAGGCGCGCGGCCGCCCCCGCATGAACAGCAGCATGACCAGGGCCCCCGCGATGGGCAAGAAGGTGAGGATGGTGAGGGCCGGAAAGCCGAGGTCGCCGCCGCTCACCGCAGCACCACCACCGTGACCACGATGAAGAGGCCCACGAAGATGCCGAGCAGATAATGCTGCACCCGGCCGGTCTGAAGAGGCCGCAGCGCGGCGCCGAAGGCCCGCCACAGCCAGGCCATGCCATGGGCGCCCCCGTCGATGACCGCCTCATCGAAGCGGTGCCACACCCAGCGGGAACCATCGACGGCCACCCGCACAAAGGTAGCGGCGTAGAACTCATCGACGTAGAACTTGTTGTAGACCACTCGATAGAGCGGCTGCAGCCGGGCGCCCACCTTCTGGGGCAGATCCACCCGGCGCACGTACATGACCCAGGCCAGCACGATGCCCAGCATGGCCACGATGAGCGTGACGAGCATCAGGACGTAGTCGGCCGCCGTCAGGCTGTGCTCATGGATACCGAGGATCTCGTTGGCCGGGGCGAAGACCGGCTCCAGGAAGCGCTGGATCAGGCCCAGCTCCCCGGGGAGACCCAAGAAGCCGCCGAGAGTGGAGGCCACAGCCAGGACGATGAGCGGGACCAGCATGGACCAGGGACTCTCGTGCACGTGGTGCTCGGTCTCCTCGTCCATCCGGGGCTTACCGAAGAAGGTGAGAAAGATCATGCGGAAGGTGTAGAAGGCGGTGATGAAGGCGGCGATGACCCCGATCGCCCAGATTAGGTACTTGCCGTCACGCCACACCGAGCCCAGAATCTCATCCTTGGACCAGAAGCCGGCGAAGGGGAAGATGCCGGACAAGGCCAAGGCGCCCACCACCAGGGTGTAGTAGGTGACGGGGATACGCCCGCGCAGGCCGCCCATGCGGTCCATGTCCTGCTCACCGCCGAGCGAATGGATGACCGAGCCTGCGCCGAGGAACAGCAGGGCCTTGAAGAAGGCGTGGGTCATGAGGTGGAAGATGGCGACGGCCCAAGCGCCCACGCCCAGGGCCATGAACATGTAGCCCAACTGCGATACCGTCGAGTAGGCCAGCACCTTCTTGATGTCCTTCTGGCAGATGCCGATGACCGCCGCGAAGATGGCGGTGAAGGTGCCGATGGCCGCCACCACCAAGAGCGTCCCCGGGGCGCTGGCGAAGATCACGGCGCTGCGGGCGACCAGATAGACCCCGGCGGTGACCATGGTGGCGGCGTGGATGAGGGCCGACACCGGCGTGGGGCCCTCCATGGCGTCGGGCAACCACACGTGCAGCGGGAACTGGGCCGACTTGCCCATGGCCCCCATGAAGAGCAGGAGCGCGATCCCGATGAGCGCCGCCTCACCGGCCGCGCCCGCCTCCACCTGCTCGAACACCCCGACGTAGTCCAGGGTGCCGAAGGTGACGAACAACAGCATCACGCCCAGGCCGAAGCCGAAGTCGCCCACCCGGTTGACCAGGAAGGCCTTCTTGCCGGCCGCAGCCGCTTCGGGCTTATGGTAGTAGTAGCCGATGAGATAGTAGGAACACAGCCCCACCGCTTCCCAGCCGAAGTAGAGCAGCAGGTAGTTGCCCGCGAGCACCAGCATGAGCATGCTGAAGGCGAAGAGGCTCATGTAGGCGAAGAACCGGTAGTAGCCGGTATCCCCGTGCATGTAGCCTCTGGAGTAGATGAAGATGAGCAGGCCCACTCCGGTGACCACCAGGAGCATCACGGCCGAGAGTTGGTCCACCTGCATGCTCACCGGCACCTGGAAGCCGCCCACCGAGAACCACGACCAGAGGTCGACCACCACCGGCTCCTCCGCCCCGCGGGTCTGCAGGAAGACCGCGATGGACAGGCCGAGCGAGCCGGCCATAGCCATGATAGGCAGCCAGTGCGACCGCTCCTTGATCCACCACTTGCCGAAGATCAAGGTGATGACAAAGGCCGCCAGGGGCAGCAGCGGTATGAGCCAGACGTAGTTCTCCACGCCCGCCGCCCTAACCCTTCATCCTGTCGAAGAGGTCGACCATCAACGTTTGCCGGTTGCGGAACAGAGCCACGGCGATGGCGAGACCGACCGCCGCCTCGGCGGCCGCGATGGCCATGGTGAACAGCACGAAGTCCTGCCCCAGCGGGCTCTCATGGAAGCGGGCGAAACCGACGAGGTTGATGTTGACCGCGTTCATCATCAGCTCGATGGAGAACAGGATGATGAAGAGGTTGCGCCGGGCCAGCACGCCTACGGCCCCGATCAGGAAGAGCGCGGCCGACAGATAGAGGTACCAATCGATGGGAATAGGCATGGGGGCGGCGGCCTCCACGGCTACACCTCCTCCTCGACGGCTTCGGGGGTGGGTTGGGCTTCCGGCTCCCAGGCCCGGGTGGCCGCCTCTCTGCTCTTCTCTTTCTTGACCAGGACGATCGCTCCCACCATGGCCACCAGCAGGATGACCGAGGCCACCTCGAAAGGCAGCAGGGTCAAGGCGAAGAGAGAGCGGCCGAGCGCACCGGTGTTGCCCCCCATGGCCTCGGCGGCCTCGGGGGTGAAGCCGATCTTGGCCGAGGTGAAGGTGACACCGGCCAGCACGATGACGAACTCGGCCAGCACCAAGGCCGACAGCGCTACCGCTATCCAGCGCTGCCCCCGGTGGGTCTGCTCTTCCTGCTCGAAGGTGCGCAGGTTGAGCAGCATGATCACGAACACGAACAGCACCATGATGGCGCCGGCGTACACGAGGATCTGCACCACGGCCAGGAAGTAGGCCTCGGTGAGGAAGAAGATGGCGGCGATGTTGAGGAAGGTGAAGACCAAGAGCAGCAGCGCGTGGACGATGTTGCGGCGGGTCACGGCCCCCAGGCCGCCCAGGACGGCCAGGGCCCCGAAGACGATGAAGAGCACCTGCTCGGCCATGCCCGTCAGCCCTCCCCGTCCGGCCCGGCCGCGGGGGCGGGCGCGGCCGGCCTGCCCGCGCCGCCGCCCGCCGCCTCCCCGTCCTGCGCGATCAGCTCTTTGTGGACCCAAGGCTCGTTGGCCAGGAGCTTCTCTTTGGTGAGGAGGAAGTCGCTCTTATCGAAAGTGGCCAGTTCGTAGCGACGGGTCATGACGATGGCCGCCTCCGGACAGACCTCCTCGCAGAGGCCGCAGAAGATGCAGCGCGAGAGGTCGAGGTCGAACCTCGCCGGCCGGCTGCGGCCCTCGGGGGTCTGCTCGCCGGCGATCTGGATACAGCGGGACGGGCATATGGTGGCGCAGAGCATGCAGGCCACGCACTTGGTGTCGCCGGTGGCCGGGTCGGTCAACAGGGCCTGCGCTCCCCGGAAGCGCGGGTAGGGCTGCAGCTTCTCCTTGGGATACTCGACGGTGACCTTGTCCACCACGAAGTAGGTGCCGGTGACCGACATCCCCCGGAGGATGTCGACGAAGGCCGCCTTCTTGACGATGTCGGTGAGGCCCATCTCAGTCCACCAGGCTCACGACTATGGCGGTCACTGCCAGGTTGGCGATCGACACGGGGAGCAAGACCTTCCACCCGATCGCCATGAGCTGGTTGTAGCGGTACCGGAAGATGGTCCACCGCACCCACATGTAGAAGAAGACGAGCACGCAAATCTTGAGGAAGAGCCAGATGGGCCCCGGTATGAAGTCGAGCGCTTCCAGAGGAGCCCGCCAGCCCCCGAAGTACAGGGTGGCGACGATCCCCGAGATCACCACCAGGTTGACGTACTCGGCGAACATGAAGATGCCCCAGCGCATCCCTGAGTACTCGGTGAGATAGCCGGCCACCAGCTCCTGTTCGGCTTCGGCCAGGTCGAAGGGGGTGCGGTTGAGCTCGGCCAGGGTGGCGATGAAAAAGACGATCCCGCCCACCACCTGGGGGATGAAGTACCAATCCCAGAAGTTGCCGGCCTGCGCGTCCACGATGGTCACGAAGTTGAGCGAGCCCGCCATCAGGATGACCCCCACCACCGAGAAGCCCATGGCCAGCTCGTATGAGATCATCTGAGCCCCGGCCCGGAGTCCGCCCAGCAGGGAGAAGTTGCTGTTGGAAGACCAGCCGGCCAGCACCACCCCATAGACCGAGATGGCCCCCATGGCCAAGAACAGCACCAACCCTGCGTCGAAGTTCGCGATGACGTAGTCGAAGCGGTAGCCGAAGAGGTTGGGCTCGCCCCCCACCGGACCGAACGGCAGCAGCGCCATCACCAGGAAGGCCGGCACGAAGATGAGGTAAGGAGCCAGGCGGAACACCCACTTGTCCGCCTTCTCGGGGATGAGGTCCTCTTTCGATATCAACTTGAAGATGTCGCCGAACGACTGGAACGAGCCCCACGGCCCCAGGTAGGTGGGGCCTACCCGGCCCTGGAAGAAGCCGGCGAACTTGCGCTCGAAATAGATGATGAAGGCGACCATCATCACCACGATCACCGACATGAGGACGGCCTTGATGAGGAGGAAGACCAGCTGGGCGACGGGATCGCTCATCGGTCACAGTCCCCCAACACGACGTCGACACTGGCGAAGATCGCCACCATGTCGGCGATCATCTCCCCTTCCACCAGAGCCGGCACCGCCTGCCCGTGGTAGAAGCTGGGGGTGGTGAAGCGGACGCGGGCCGGCTTCGCGTCGCCCTCGGACCGGATGTACACACCCATCTCGCCCTTGGGCACCTCGATGGCCCGGTATACCTCGCCCTTGGGCACCTGGGGGCCGCGGAACACATGGTAGAAGTCCTGGATCATGGCCGGCGATTCCCGCAGCACGTCCTTCTTCAGAGGCAGGGAGTGGGCGGCGTCCCGGGCCAGGTAGGGACCCGGCGGCATCTGGTCCAGACACTGGCGGACGATCTTGCAGGACTCCCGTATCTCTTTCATCCGCACCAGGAAACGGTCGTACACGTCGGCGTTGTACTCCACCGCCACCTCGAAATCCACCTCGGGGTAGGCGGCATAGGGTTCGTCCTTGCGCAGGTCCCGCGCGACCCCGGCCGCCCGTAATGCCGGCCCTGTGACCCGCCAGGCGTAGCAATCCTCCGCGGGGAAGATGCCGACGCCCTTAGCCCGCTTGTAGTAGATGCGGTTGTGCTTGACGATCCGCTCGTACTCGGCCACCCGCCGGGGGATGAAGTCGATCACTTTGCGGCAGCGGTGATCGAAACCGTCCGGCAGGTCCTTGGCCACCCCCCCGATGCGGGCGAACGAGTGGGTGAGGCGGGCCCCGGTCAGCATCTCCATGAGATCGAGGATGTACTCCCGATCGCGGAAGGTGATGCAGAAGAAGGTCTGCGTGCCCAGGTCCATGATGTGGATGCCCAGCCACATGATGTGGTTGGCAATGCGGCACAGTTCGGAGGCGATGGTGCGGATGTAGCGGGCCCGGGGCGGGACCTCCACTCCCATGAGCTTCTCGGCCGCCTCGCAGAAACCGTGGTTCATGGCGAAGCCGGCCAGGTAGTCGAGCCGGTCGGTGAGCGGGATGATCTGGTGGTAGGTGCGCTCCTCGCACAGCTTCTCCACCCCGCGGTGCAGGTTGCCGATCTCGGGCCGCACGGCCACGATGACCTCTCCGTCCAGGTCGAGTTCGGCCCGGTACACCCCGTGCATAGAGGGGTGCTGCGGCCCCATGCTGACGGTCATGAGCTCGCCGGTCCGCTCTGCCCGCTGCCGGCTGCGGAGCTTGCGTTCCCTCAGTTCCTCCGGAGTGGGGCGGGGCGGGGCGGCCATCAGATCTTGCCTCTCAGATCGGTGCGGATGCGCCCCCCCACGGTCCCCTGCACGGGGAAGTCTTTGCGCAGGGGAAAGCCTTCGAAGTCGTCGGTGGTCAGCAGGCGGCGCAGGTCGGGGTGGCCGATGAAGACGATGCCGTACATCTCCCAGGCCTCCCGCTCGTCGAAACCGGCGGAAGGCCACAGACCGGTCACGGTGGGAAGCCCCTCCCCTTCGGCCAGAGCGGTCTTGATCCGCAGCCGATGCCCGTGAGTATGAGACACCAGGTGGACGACCACCGCGAAGGGCCGCGCCGTCCGCTCGGGTAGATGGTCGCCCAGCAGACAGTCGAGCTGGTCGAAAGCGGTCTGGGGGGCTTCTTTGCAGAAGCGCAGGATCTCGACCCAATCCGCCGGCGCCACCACATACGTCAGTTCATCCAGAGCCGGCACCCGCTCCAGGATACGCTCACCGAAGCGGGCGACGACGGCCTCGTCTGCCGCCAGCAGGCTCGGACCCAGCCGAGGGCTCATGTCGGCCCCCGGGGTCACGACGCAGCCTCCGCGATGGCGTCGCGAGCGGGGATGCGGCGCAGGCCGTCATAGGCGTGCCTGCTCTCTTTGATGCGCTCCCGGATCATCTCCAAGCCTTCCCACAGAGCCTCCGGGCGCGGCGGGCACCCGGGCACGTACACGTCCACGGGGATGAGGCTGTCGATGCCCTGCACGATGTGGTAGGTGTCCCAGATGTTGCCCGAAATGGCGCAGGACCCCATGGCCAGCACCCACTTGGGATCCGGGATCTGTTCATAGAGGCGGACCACCCGCGGGGCCATCTTGATGCTGCACCAGCCGGCCACGATCATCCCGTCGGCCTGGCGGGGAGAGGCCCGCATGGCTTCCATCCCGAAGCGGGACATGTCGAAGCGGGAACCACCGAGGGCCATCATCTCGATGGCGCAGCAGGCCAGACCGAAGAGCAAGGGCCAGAAGGAGAAGCTGCGCCCGAACCCCAGCACCTTCTCGATCTGGACCGGCATCGCCACCCCCCCGGGAAAGCGGACCGGCTCGCCAAGAACCTCCTCGCCGGCCGGGTCCGGCGCCGGAGGGGCCGCGGGGACCGCGGCGGAGACGCCGGCGGGGGGGACGCCCGCCCCCTGCAGGGCCGCCTTGACCTCCGCCTCGCTCGCCTTCCGGAGGGACGCGTCGCTCATTCCCACTCGAACACGCCCTTCTTCCAGGCGTACACATATCCGACCAGGAGGATGGCGATGAAGACGAACATCTCCACCAACCCTGCCGTGCCCAGGTCGCGAAGAGAGACGGCCCAGGGATAGATGAAGACCGCCTCCAGGTCGAACAGCACGAAGAGCACAGCCACCAGGTAGTAGTGGACGTTGAGAGGCGCCCGGGCGTCGCTCTTGGGCACCACCCCGCATTCGTAGGGCTGCGCTTTGTTGGGGTTCCTGCTCTTGGGCGACAGGAGATGCGAGATGGCCACGAACATGATCGCCATCGCCGCGCCGATTGCGATCATGATCCCGAACTGGATGACCAAGTCGATGGTCGGATTGACCAACCGAGCCCCTCGTGCTGAGACGGTCCCCACCAGGGCAACGGGCGGCTCCGCCGGCCGCGCCATCGCAGCAGGACCATAACAAATCCCGGCCCCCGGCGCAACGGCGGCGGCTCCGGCGGCGCCTCCACCTGCGCCTTCGCCGTGGCCCCCCGGCGGCTCCGGCGGCGCCTCCCGCAGCGGCCTCGGCGGTGACCTCCCGGTGGGCTATACTCTGCCCTGCACCGAACCCGGGCAGAGCTAAGCTCTCAGCGAAGCGGCCCCAAATGCTGAGGATCTTGTGAGCAAAGACCCGACCAAGACGATGCCTCTGATGGGGCATCTCGGCGAGTTGCGCCGCCGCTTCACCTACATCGCGATCGTTCTCGTCGTGTGTGTGATCGTGGCCTTCATCGAGAAGAAGTGGGTCTTCATGGTCCTGCTTCGCCCCCTGGAGAGCACCGAGGTCAACGAGCTCACCACCCTGGGCGTCACCGAGGCCTTCATGCAGGTGCTCAAGGTGTCCATCTACGCCGGTCTGATCGTGAGCCTGCCCTTCATCCTCTACCAGTTCTGGGCTTTCATCATGCCGGCACTCTACGAGAACGAGAAGCGCAGCGTGGTCCCCTACGTGTTCTTCACGACGGCGCTCTTCCTGGGAGGGGTGGCCTTCGGTTACTTCATAGTCCTGCCCGTCGGCCTCAATTTCATGATCGGCTACGGGGGCGACGTGTTCAACCAGCTGCTCCAGGCCGAACGCTACATCAGCTTCGTGTCCATGTTCTTATTGGCCTTCGGGGTGGTGTTCGAGCTGCCGCTGGTCATGATGCTCCTGGCCTGGGTCGGCATCGTCAATTACGAGAGGATGCGCAAGGTGCGCAAGTACGCGGTGCTGGTCATGGCTGTCATGGCCATGGTGCTCACTCCCAGCCAGGACCCGGTGAGCATGGCCCTCATGCTCATCCCTCTCCTCGTCCTGTACGAGTTCGGCATCTGGCTGGCAAGGGTCGTGGCCAAACGCAAGCAGAAGCGGGCTGAGGCGGCTATGCTCGAAGAGGCTGTCGCGGCCACAGAGGGGCTCTCCGAAGCGGGGAGCGCCGAGACCTAAGCCACGCCTCGACGACACTGTGCCGCCGGGCGGCCGCGCCCAGCGGCACCACGGGCGCCCCAGGCGGCCGGCGAGTGGGGGGGCCGGCAACCGCAGCGGCATCCGGCGAAGTCCAGCCGGCTTGCGTCGGCAGCGCTGATGGTGTTACCATCAGACCTATGCCAGACTCCAGCGACAGCCCGGAAAGGGACCCAGCGGCCCGGACGGCCGAGGATAGGTTGCAGCCCGTCGTCCCCCGCACAGTCGCCGACCAGGTGGCCGACCAGCTCCGCCGTCTCATCGCGTCGGGCGAGTACAAGCCCGGGGACCGCATCCCTGCCGAACGAGAGTTGGCCGGGCGGCTGGGCGTGGGCCGGCCGGCGGTGCGAGAAGCCCTGCGGGAACTGAAGGCGCAGGGACTGCTGGTGACCGGGCGAGGCGCCCAGGGCACCACGGTCGCAGGCATGCTGTCCCCCAGCTTCGCCGAACCGATGTCGCCCCTGCTCGGCGAAGGGGCGGAGCGCATAGTGGAGCTGATGGAGATCCGCAGCGCCGTGGAGATCGAGGCGGCCGGCCTGGCGGCCCGGCGGGCCACGCTGGAAGACCTGCACCGCCTGTCCTCGCTGGGAGGAGCCGGCAAGCCGCTGTCCTCCGACGACGACGTGGCCTTCCACGCGGCCATCGCCGAGGCCACCCACAACCCTCTCTTCGAGCGAGTCATCCGAGAGCCGGTCGACATACTGCACGACCACATGGCCGCCATTCTCAGCGTCTACTACGCTGAGCCGGGCGGCGGGGTCGCCCTCCAGCAGCAGCACGATGCCATCCGCAGGGCCATCCGCGCCGGTGACGAGCAGAAAGCCCGCCAGGCCATGCGCCAACACCTCGATTACGTGGCCAGGGGGCTCGCCCAGCTGGTGGGCACCGGGCGTCTCATGCGGCTCGTCTTCATCGACCTGGGCGGAACCCTCGTCTCCGGGCCCCGCCTCATCTCCGACAGGGTCAAGCGGACGATCGCCAATGTGCGCGAAGGCGGGGTGGAGGTGGTCCTGGTCTCCAGCCGGGCCCCCCGGGCCATGCGTCCCTTCCACCAGCAACTCGGCCTCATGACCCCGATGATCGCCTGCAACGGGGCCTTGCTGTGGAACGTCCAGGCCGGAGCCGGCTCCTCCCGGGTGTCGGTGCACCCCATCCTCGCCGCCGAGATCGTCGCGATGGGACGGGAACTGGGGGCGGTGGCCAACGTGGAGAGCGATGACGAGTGGTTCGCCGACCGGCTGAGCGATCTCATGCGCGACGGCATCCTCAACTACGAGGTGTCCGAGCCCAACGGAGTGGGCAGAGTCGACGAGGTGATCCGGGCCGGCGAGCCCATCGACAAAGTCTTCCTCGACCTGCGCGATCTCGAAGACGCGGCTGCGTTGACCGCCCAGACCGCCCTTCGACGCGCCTTCGGAGCACGGGCCACCATCGCCGAGAACGTCCCCGGCGTGATCGAGTTCACGTCGGCCGAGACCTCCAAAGCCGCCATGGCTCAGCGCCTGGCCCGCCAGATGCAGATCCCGGCCGAACAGGTGATGGCCATCGGTGACGGCGACGGCGACGCCACCCTGCTTCAGTGGGCGGGCGTGGGCGTGGCCATGGGCAACGCCACGCCCGCGGCCAAGGCCGCCGCCGACGTCATCACTTCTTCCAACCTCCGCGACGGCGTGGCCGAGGCCCTCGACCAGTGGGTGCTGGGCCGCCGGCCCGGAGGCCCGGTGGTGAGCGTGCCCAAGCCGGGGTTAGTTGGAGACTAGGTCGGCGAGGCTGGACCTGGCCTCCTCAGCCTGATAGCATTTCGGTCGCAGGGGAGTAGTTCACCCTCTGCCGTGAGGCAGCAGGGATCGGGGTGATCGTCATCACGGTCCAGTCCTGGACCCGGTACCCCACCTCGTCAGGAGGCGAACAAGACCGGCACAGTGCACGCGCCGCTGCGGCGAGTGCATGGGAGCGAACCCGACGAAAGGATTGGTTCGGTGCCGGCAGGTCCCTTGGCCCGTCTCATCATCGCGCTCGCCTTGCCGCTGCCTGCCATGGTGGTCCGTGTCGGCCAGGTGGAGCTGTCGGCCGAACTGTCGGCGCTGACCTTTGGAGCGGCCGTGGTGGGAGCGGCCATCCTGCTTGCATGGGCGGCCGAGACCGCCCAACTCGACATTTCCGGGAGCCTGGCGATCGCGGTGTTGGCCTTGATCGCGATCCTGCCCGAATATGCCGTCGACCTGTATTTCGCGTACACCGCCGGAAGCAAGCCAGAGTACGCCCACTACGCCGCCGCCAACATGACCGGCAGCAACCGCCTCCTCCTCGGCTTCGGTTGGCCCCTCGTCGCCTTTGTGGCCGGTCTAGGGATGCGGAAGGCCGCAAGGGCCCTGCGACGGAGGAGAGCTTCCTTCCCGGCCGCCGACCCCCCGGCCGCCGACGTCCCGGCCGGCGACGCCCCGGCCGGCGACGGACCGGCCGCCGACGCCCGGGAGGATGCCCCACCCGAGACGATCACCCGGGGGGGTATCGCGCTCCACCCCAAGCGGCGCATCGAGCTGTTCTTTCTCGGCGTCGCCGCCCTCTATTCCTTCATCATCCCCCTGACGGGCACCATAGCGCTGTACGACGCGGCAGTGCTGCTCGGCATCTACTGCGTATATCTCTGGCGGGCTTCCCGTCAGCCACAGGAGACACCCTACCTGGAGGGTGTCTGCTACTACCTCGGCTGCCTGCCCCGGAGGAGACGGCGCCTCGTGGTCGGGGGGTTGTTCTTGCTGGCCGCGGTCTTCATCCTCGCATCCGCCGAACCCTTCGCAGAGGCGCTGGTGCAGACAGGCCGGGACCTGGGGATAGACGAGTTCCTCTTGGTCCAATGGTTGGCGCCGCTCGTTTCGGAATCACCGGAGCTGATCGTCGCCTGCCTCCTTGCCTACCGCCTCAAGACCGACGACGCCTTGGGGACCCTCTTGTCGTCGAAGGTCAACCAGTGGACCCTCTTGGTGGGGGCCATCCCCCTGGCCTTTCTGGCCGGGGGAGGCGACGGCAGCCTCGGGCTGGATGCCCGTCAGACCGAGGAGTTCGTCCTCACGTCTGCGCAGACCCTGCTCGGGTTCGCCGTGCTCATCGATCTGCGCTTCCGTTGGTGGGAGGCGAGCGCTCTGGCCGCCCTTTTCTTCCTGCAGTTCCCCTTCCCCGAGACCTCGGTCCGCCTAGCCTTCTCGGCCGCGTACGTCGCCATGGCGCTCGCGATCCTCATCCGCCGCCGACGCCACCTGCTTCCCCTCTGGCGATACACGTTCTCCAAGAGCCCCTCCTCGCCCGTGCCCGCGGAAGGCGAGCTCTGAGCAGGCCCCGACCGGAGACCCCCTACCAGGTCCCCAGACCCAAGACCACGCCGGCCGCCAGGATGACAAGGACGGCAATGCTCGCCCCCGCGAAGACCCACTCCCGCCGCCGGGCGAAAGCCACAGTCAGAGCCAGCACCCGCGCGGCCGGCGTGGCCAGCAAGATCAGCAGGCCCAGGTCGAGCAGGCCGGCCGGCTCCAAACCGGCCAGCAGGCCGGGAAGGGCGGTGATGGAGCTGCTGTGCGGCGCCGTCCGGTCGCCGCCCACGAGAACGAGCACCGCCCCCGCCACCATGAGCGCGATGGCAAGAACCAGACCGCCCAGCAGAAGACTGGAGAGCACGCTGGTCAGCCGGGCCTGGTCCTGGCAGTCGGCAGGGATATCAGCCACGGTCTTCTTCATCGGACGCGTATGCCCGCCGCAGCCAGGATCATCTGCAGGGAGAGGATGAACAACACCACGGCAAGAGTAATCACCAGCACCGAGCTCTTCACTCTGACAGCCAGCCGGGAGCCGATGAACGCCCCGACCGTCACCCCCAGCACGACCGGTACCGCCACCGCCGGGTCGACCATGCCCCGGGCGAAATAGACCACGGCGCCCGCGCAGGCGGTCACACCCAGCATGAGGCTGCTCGTCGCGACGGCGGCCCGCATCGGGACGCTCATCGCCAAGGTCATCACCGGCACGGTCATGAACCCGCCGCCGACCCCCAGAAGCCCAGACACGTTCCCGGCCACCAGACAGGCGAAGAGGCCGCCCGGAAGCCGGCGGACCCGGTACCTGACCGAGCAAGCCAGGTGCTCATCATGGTAGCGGGCGCCTAGCCGCCCGAGCCCGTTCTCATCCTCCGGCAGCGCGGGCGAGGCGTTGCGGCGTAGTCCCATGTAGACCGAGACCACTACCATGACCCCGCCGAAGATCGCGCTCAGCACTTCCTTGTCGAGCATGGCCCCGACCAAACCGCCGGTGAGCGCCCCCAGCGTGAGGGCCGTCTCCATGGTCACGGCGAGCCGGAGATTGGTGAGTCCCTGGCGGAGATACGCGACCGAACCGCTGGTCGAGGTGGCCACCACCGCTACCAGGCTGGCGGCGATGGCGGCGTGTATGGGCACGTCGAGGAAGAGGGTGAGGCAGGGGATGATGAAGATGCCGCCGCCGAGGCCCACCATGGAGCCGAAGGTCCCGCCGACAAGACCAACAACGGCCAAGAGGATAGCGTGCGTCATGCGGAGAGGCTATCACAGGGTGTACGCTGGGCTCTGTAGAGTGCCGCGGTTCCGTAGGGGGGTGCGATGTATTGCTCGGAGTGTGGCAAGCAGATGCCGGAGGGGGCCAAGTTCTGCAGCGCCTGCGGGGCCCCCGCGAAGACCAGCGTGGCCGCAACCGGGACCGGCAGTGCGGTCGGGAGCGCGCCGGGCGGCATGCCGGCCGCGCCCGGGAGCGCCCCTCCGACCCCGCCTCCTACCGGGGTGACCAGAGGGGCGGCGGGCGGAGGCCCGGCCGGCGCGGCCGGCGCGGGCGGCGGTCCCTCGACCGTCACCTGGGTCGCGGTCGCAGCCATCGCCGCAGTGGTGATCGCTCTGGCCGTGGCCATCCCCCTCATCGTGGTCTATGGTGGCGAGAGCGGCGACTCCACCACCACCGAATCCGTACCGGCAACCACCACGACCGTGTCGGCTACCACCACCACCGCGCCGCCCTCCTCCACCACCTCCGGGCCGACGACTTCGGAGACCACCCCATCGACGACCGCTACCACCACTCCCGCTCCTCCCGGCGATTCAGCCGGATCCTGGGTGGAGGAGAGCATCCCCGGCGTCCCAGCCGGCACCTTCGACATAGCCGTCTCGGATGAGGCGTTCGCTTACGTCACTTACGAAGGCAGCGAACCCAAGCTCTCCGCATACCTGTTCGCAGAGGACCGCACCCTCACCATCCCGGTGGACTCGATGGTGGCCGGCGGCCCCGACCTCGAGGGACACCTCCTTGTCTGGCGGGAGGCCGACTACGACGCCGACAATGAGATCACGGAAGCTCACATCTTCGCCTACCGCCTACCGGACGGACCGAAGGTGGAGGTGGTCTCCGACACCAAGCTCGGCTATCCCCAAGTGGCGGGCTCTGTGGTGGCTTGGACCTTGATAGACACCTGGACCGACAGCCCCGACGAGTTCGCCCTTATCAGCATCTGGGGGGCGGCGATAGACCAAGCGGGGCAGCCCGCCGGCGCAGCGGGACAGCTCGTGCCCGCCGCCCTGGCCTCGATCCAAGGCGATTCATCGTGGTCGTACAGCCTGTCTCCCACGCACCTTTCTTGGGAGACCCACGAGTCCATCGACGTATACGACCCCGGGACCTACGTGTTGGACTTCGACAGCATGCAGCCCCGCATCGTCAGCCCGCTCGCTTTCAACGACTCCATCGGAGGGGACACCCTGGTCTTCCGGGAAGGGGGCGGCACGAAGATCCAGATGGCCGATCTTGCTACCGGGGAGATCACCGACCTCGACACCAAAGGGGACTATCCTTCGGCCGGCCCCACCTACGCCGCCTACTTCCGGGCCAAGAGCGGGGGCGACTGGCAGGTGGTGGCCCGGGGGTTCACCGGCGCCTACGAGCAGGTGCTGGTGGACAGCACGGGCGACCCTCCCTGGTTCCTGCCGGCGATCGCCACGTCGGCCCACCGCATCGTCTTCGTGGTCGGGGACACGGTCCGCGCCTTCGTGTGGCGAGCGGGATAGGGCGGCCCGGAGGGCCCACGTGGGCGCCTGCCTACCGGCCCAGCCCACCCTCCGCGTAGGCCCCCCACGTCCAGTCCTTCACGAACGGCAGGTCGTCGCCGCGCTCGCGGATGTACTGAGCATGATCGACATGGATGTCGCCCACCAGTTGGCGCACGTGGGCCGCCCGCTCCGCCAGCCCCGGTACCCGGTCGATGACGTCGCGGACCAGGCTGAAGCGGTCGAGATCGTTCCTCACCGTCATGTCGAACGGCGTGGTGGTCGTCCCCTCTTCCTTGTAGCCGCGCACGTGGAGGTTGCGGTGGTTGGTCCGGCGGTACGTCAGGCGGTGGATCAGCCAGGGATACCCGTGGTAGGCGAATATGATGGGCCTGTCGCTGGTGAAGAGGGAGTCGAACTCCCGGTCGCTCAGTCCGTTGGGATGCTCTTCCCGCGGCTGCAGGGTCATGAGGTCGACCACGTTCACCACCCTGATCTTGAGCTCGGGTAGGTGGCGCCGCATGAAATCGACGGCAGCCAGAGTCTCCAAGGTGGGGACGTCGCCGGCGCAGGCCATCACCACGTCGGGCTCAGCACCGGCATCGTTGCTGGCCCAGGCCCAGATGCCCGCCCCCGCCGTGCAGTGCCTGACGGCCGCGGCCAGGTCCAGCCACTGGGGCGCCGGCTGTTTGCCGGCGACGATGACGTTGATCAGGCTGCGGCTGCGCAGGCACTTGTCGGTGACGTAAAGGAGGCAATTGGCGTCGGGCGGCAGGTAGACCCGGGTGACGGAGGCCTTCTTGGTCAGCACATGGTCGATGAAGCCGGGGTCCTGGTGAGAGAAACCGTTGTGGTCCTGCCGCCACACATGTGAGGTCAACAGGTAGTTGAGAGAGGCTATGGGGCGCCGCCAGGGGATCTCCTCGCACACATCCAGCCACTTGGCGTGTTGGTTGAACATCGAGTCGACGATGTGGATGAAGGCTTCGTAGCAGGAGAAGAGGCCGTGGCGTCCGGTGAGCAGATACCCTTCCAGCCAGCCCTGGATCGTATGCTCGCTCAGGATCTCCATCACCCGCCCGTCCGGCGACAGCCGGTCGTCGCCGGGGACGACGGCCGCGTTCCACGTGCGGGGAGACACGTCGAGAACAGCTCCCAGCCGGTTGGAGGTGGTCTCATCGGGGCCGAACAGGCGGAAGTCCCGAGAGTCGAGATTGAGGCGCATGGTTTCGGCCAGGAAGTCGCCCATCACCCGCGTGGCCTCAGCGACGGCGGCTCCGGGCGCGGGCACCTCCACGGCGAAGTCCCTGAAGTCGGGTAGCTCGAGCTCTTTAAGCAGCAGACCACCGTTGGCGTGCGGATTGTCTCCCATGCGCCGAGTGCCGGCGGGGGCGAGCGCCGCCAGTTCGGGACGCAAAGCCCCTGCCTCGTCGAACAGCTCCTCCGGCTTGTAGCTGCGCATCCATTCTTCGAGCAGAGCGAGATGTTCCTCGGTCATGTCCGAGAAGGGCACCTGGTGTGAGCGCCACGTCCCCTCAGCGGGCAGGCCGTCCACCAGCTTCGGCCCCGTCCAGCCCTTGGGAGTCACCAAGACGATGGCCGGCCACAGCGGCCGGTTGACCACGCCGTCGACCCGAGCCCGGCGCTGAATCCCGGCGATGTCGTCGAGGACTTGGTCTAGGGTCGCCGCCATGAGCTGGTGGACCGCGGCGGGATCATCACCCTCGACGAAATAGGGGAGGTGTCCGCAACCCCGCAGATAGTCGGCCAGTTCCTCCCGGCTTATGCGCGCCAGCACCGTGGGGTTGGCGATCTTGTATCCGTTGAGGTGGAGGATGGGCAGAACGGCTCCGTCGGTGGCCGGGTTGAGGAACTTGTTCGAATGCCAGGCAGCGGCCAGAGCCCCGGTCTCGGCCTCCCCGTCACCGATCACGCAGGCGACCAAGAGGTCCGGGTTGTCGAAGGCCGCCCCGTATGCGTGAGACAGGGAGTAGCCCAACTCCCCGCCCTCGTGGATGGACCCGGGTGTCTCGGCCGCCACGTGGCTGGGGATGCCTCCCGGGAACGAGAACTGTTTGCAGAGACGCTGCAGCCCTTTCTCGTCGCGGGTGATCCGAGGGTAGTACTCAGTGTAGGTGCCTTCGAGATAGACGTTGGCCACCAGAGCCGGGCCCCCGTGGCCGGGGCCGCAGATGTAGATGACGTCTAGGTCCCGGGCCTTGATCACCCGGTTGAGATGCACATAGATGAGGTTGAGGCCGGGACAGGTACCCCAGTGGCCGAGCAGGCGGGTCTTGACGTCTTCGCGGCGCAGGGGGCGGCGGAGGAGCGGGTTTTCCATCAGGTAGATCTGGCCCACGGACAAGTAATTGGCCGCCCGCCAGTAGGCATCCGTCAGCGCAAGCTCGGCCGGCCCCAGGGGAGCACGTTCCTCGAGCGGTATCGCCGGGTTTGTGTGAGCGGTCACGATCATCCTCCTTGGTGGTCGCCGCGGCCGGTCAGGCCACTGGACTCCTCAACTCTTCCCAGCGGAAGCAGTCGACCGTGTGGTCGTTCACCATGCCGGTCGCCTGCATGTGCGCATAGCAGATGGTGGGCCCCACGAAGCGGAAGCCTCGCCGCTTGAGGTCCGCGCTCATCCGTTCAGCCTCCGCGGTCTTGGCGGGTATCTCAGCCATGGTCTTCCACTCATTGTGGATGGTCTCCCCCCCGACGAAGCCCCAAATGTACGAGGCGAAGCTGCCGAACTGCTCCTGGACTGCGAGCAAGGCCCGTGCGTTGGCCACAGCCGCTTCGATCTTCAGCCGGTTGCGGACGATAGCCGGGTCGGCGAGAAGCCGTTGGACGTCGGCCGGTCCGAAGGCGGCCACCCGTTCCGGGTCGAACCCGGCGAAGGCCCGGCGGTAGCCCTCGCGCTTGCGGAGGATGGTCAGCCAGCTCAGTCCCGCCTGCGCCCCCTCCAGAACCAGGAACTCGAACAGCAGCCGGTCGTCACGCACGGGGACGCCCCACTCCTCGTCGTGATAGGCGACGTAGAGAGGGTCAGTGCCGGCCCAGGCGCAGCGGTTGCGCGACCCCACCGACGTCGTGCCGCCCTCGGGACGCGGTTCAGCCACCACGCTCCCGCTCCCGCTCGGTAGCCGCGGCCGCCCCGAAGGCATGGAAGTAGCGATGCCAGGAGCCCTCGGTCGACCCGAACTCGTTCGGACCGAGGAAGTAGTCGAGGAGCACTTCCCGCAGACGCGTGAGCTCTCTGAGCCGTCTTCTGTGCCGGGGATCGGCTATGGTCAGGTCGAGGAGTTCGAGGCCACGGAAGAGCGCGTTGGTGCAGTAGTCGGGCCGTCCCTTGCGGCGCCAGTGCGTGGCCCGCTCTACCTCACTTCCCACGTTCGCGAGCTGCTCGGCCAGAGACAAGAGCTGCCACTGGGCGTCCGTCAATCCCGTGTGAAAGACGGTCATCGCGCCGCCATAGACCGCAGTTCGGCCATGCTGATACTCGTCTCGACCAGCTTCATGGGCCGACTGTAGCACAGGGAGCGGCTACGCTCCGCTCCAGCGGTGGAGGGGCAGGTGAGGGGGGTTCCGATGAAGAACCCCCCTCACAGACCCCACTTCGAGGGAGTGTTACTTGGCAGCCGGTAGGATGTTGCGGAGCGGGTACGCGCCCAGCTCAACAATCTTGGCGTCCAGAGCCTGCTGGAGGCGGACCATGTCCACACCCTGAACGTCGCCCTCGCCGTAGGTGAGGTTGGTGACGACGATGCCACCCGTGCTGAGGTCCTTGATCTGCTTGAAGCCTTTCTCCACCACGTCGGCGCTCGTGAGCTCTGCCCCGCCCACCGCGAGGTACGCCAGACGCAGTGCCTCCACCTGGATCATGGCTTCCATGATGCCTTCCATGTACATGACGTTGCCGTTCTTGTCGTTCGGCCGGTACGTCTCCTGGAGCATGTTGGCGAACTTGACGCCGTCTACGTCGGCATCCTGGGCGCACATGTCGCCGGCTACGACGACACCGTCGCCCGTCTCGCCCATGTCAGGCACGAAGATCTGGAGGTGGGCCGGATTGGCGAAGCCGAAGGTGATCTTATACTCAAGATGGGGTCCCATGCCCAGACGGACCGCTTCTTTGATCGTGGGCTGGGTGCCGGCATTGATCATGACCCCCAGCGCCAGATCCACCTTGTTGTCCTTCAGCCAGGCCAACTGAGTGGTCGGGGGCGCGGTGGGGACCATCGGGACGAACTGAGCGCCCACGAACTCATAGCCGATCTGCTCCAGATAGGCCTGCATCTCGGGGATATCGATGTTGCGACCGAGGGTGCTGTCGGCTGTCAGGTAGGCCACTCTCGGCTTCCGACTGGTGTCGGTCCAGTTCTCCATGAACCAGTCGGCGATGGCCGCCATGCTATCCGTGTAGATGGGAGCGCCGGTGAAGATATTGCCGGGCGGCTGGAGATAGGCGGGCGAGGTGGACTGGCCGGTCGCACCGACCATGTCCTTTATCAGCAGGTCCTTGAGCGCCATGCCTTCCGGGGATCCGCTGATCCTTGTCACCAGCATACCCTTTGACTTCTGGTCGTCATAGATGGTCAGGGTCTTGGCCGGGTCGAGAGCATCATCCGCCCACAGAAGCTCGAACGTGATGTTGGCCGGGATGGTCTTGTCGGGATACCAGGGCGCCAAGATCTTGTTGTCGTTCACATACTTGACATAGTCCTGGAAGGCGGCCAGCACGGCAGCGGTGTCTTCCGCATACGCCCCGGTCAGCGCGAAGGTACCGCCGACATACAGGGTGACGGGTTCACCGAGTGTGGTCTCGGTACTGGCGGCCGTCGTCGCGGGGCCGGCGGTGGTGGCGGGACCGGCCGTCGTCGTGGGGGCGGCGGTGGTGGTTGTGGTCTCTTCCCCGCACCCCACCATCAGGGGGAGCGCCAGGAGCACGATCACCAGCATGCCCAAGAGCAGTATCCTTTTCATGTCTTCAACCCCTCTTGCGTGTTCTCGCAGTCATTGCCCGAAACCCCATGCCTGTATCGAATCGCTCCACCTCCTTGCAGAGATCGTTTCCCCGTCCGTCACGGCCTGAGCGGCGCTAGAAAGGCCACAGCTGGAAGTAGGTTCTCAGGCGTCCGAGTATGTGGCTTATGCCGCGCGGAGCGAATATCAGGAAGAGGATTATCGCCAGGCTGGGCAGGATGATGCCCAGCGCCACGGCGGCCTGAGGATTCAAGACTTCCTGCAGCATGGGTCCGAGCTTTATGGCCAGTTGTTGAAGCAGCTTTATGGCAATGACCCCGTATATGGCCCCCGAGACGCTGCCCATGCCTCCGATGATCAACATCCCCAGGTACCAGACCGAATCGAAGAACGGGAACTGTTCCACGTTGGCGAAGGAGAAGTACTCGACGGACAGCGCGCCACCGATCCCCGCAAAGACGCAGCCGATGAAGAACGCCTGCAGCTTGTAGGTCCAGAGGTTGACCCCCATCACCTCGGCGGCCAGATCGTTGTCACGGATGGCCACAAAAGCCCTGCCCGCCCGGGTACGCAGGATATTCTTAGCCACGATCGTCGCCAGTATGGCCAGCGCCATGACCAGGTAGAAGAAGGTGGCCTTCCCTTCGAGGGAGATGCCGCAGAGCTCAGCCGGCGGAACCGCCATGCCCTCGGTGCCGCCGGTCAAGCCTCGGAACTGCAGGATGAGCCAGTGGATGATGAAATACGCCGCCACCGTGGACATGATCAGGTAGAAACCCTTGATCCTCAGGGACGGCAGACCGAAGATGATGCCCACCAACCCCGCTATCAATCCGGAGATAGGAAGCGCGGCCGCGAAGGGCAGCCCTGCCTTGGAGCAGAGGATGGCCATGGCGTAGCCGCCCACCATCATGAAGGCTGAGTGCCCCAGCGAAACAAGGCCGCAGTTCCCGGTCAAGATGTTGAGCCCATGGACGCTGACAACGCTGATCCCCATCAGGGTCGCGAGGGTCAGAGTGGAGTTGGACGCCCACTGAGGGATGGTGAAGAGGAAGAGCACGAGGATAGCCGCGAACACCCAGCCCGCCTTGGTGCGAACCAAGGCCATGTCCTGATCGTAGCTCTGCGCGTATGTGCCGCTCGGCAGTCTCATCGGCTATACCCTTTCGATCCTCTTCAAACCGAAGAGTCCGTGCGGCTTGAAGATGAGCACCGCCATGATCACCAAGAACGGGAAGACATTGGCCAACCCTCCGCCGGAAGGCATCAGGGGATCCAAGTAACCGGCCGCCAGATTCTCTGAGACTCCCAGGATGATCCCCGCGACTATGGCACCGCCGATGGAATCGAGCCCACCCAGGATCACCACTGCGAGCGCCTTGAGACCGATTTCGGCGAGTGGCGGCGAGACCCCGGAGACACCGCCCAGCAACACGCCCGCCACAACGCCCACCACGCAGGCGATGACCCACACGAGCGCATACACCATCGTGGCGCGGATGCCCAGACCGCGGGTGACCTGCTCGTCCTCGGCCGTGGCACGCATGGCCAGCCCGATCTTCGTGAAGCGGAATATGACCATGAGGATGCCCACCACCACCACCGAGACCACCAACCCCAAGAGAGACGAGGGAGGAATGGAGACATTCCCGATCTGCACGCTGATCTCGGGCAGCACATCGTGGTAGGTCACATAGGCGCCCCCCCAGCCCAGGATAGCGATCCCCTCCATCACCCCGGCCAGGGCGATGGTCATCATGACAATCGCGAGCGGCGACTGCCCCAGCAGCGGACGAAGAGCGAGGCGCTCAATGACAAGACCCATGACAACCGCCACGGCAATGGACGCGACAATGGCCGCCCAGACGGGCAGATGGAGGGATACCAAGAAGGTATAGCCCAGGTACCCACCCAGCATGACTATCTGGCCCTGGGCGATGTTGAACGCCTTCGAGCACTTGAAGATGACCACGAACCCGATGGCGATGAGAGCGTACATCATGCCCAATGAGAATCCGGTGACGACCAGCTGAAGGAAGAAAGTCATTCGTCACCCCGCCCGACCGTCGCGATCTGTAGAGCAGTCCTGATCTTGCCGGTACGGCCGTCCTGGTAGGTGAACTCCGCCTCCACTTCCACGCTCGTCCGGTCGCCGCTCAGGGCCTCGATCAGATCCGGGTATCTCTTCCGCAGAACCGGCCTGCGGAGCTTGCGGTTTCGAGTCAATTCGGACTCATCGGGATCGAACTCCTTGTGCAGGTTGACGTACTTCTCGATCCTTCGGGGGGCGGGCAGACCTTGGTTCACCAGGGCTATCTCCTCCTCGATCAATCGATAGACCTCCGGCTTCTGCGAGAGGTCGCCGAAGGTCGTGTAGTTGATCTTCTGCTTATCCGCCCAACGCCCCGTGTTGTCGGCATCGATGATGATCACGGCCGTAACGAACGCACAGTCTTGTCCCGAGTGCACCCAGGCGTCCTTGATGTAGGGGCTGTGCTTCAGTCGGCACTCGATCTCCTGAGGAGAAAGAACATCCCCGCAGGGCAGAGTCACCAGGTCCTCCACCCGGTCGACGAAGACCAGTTCTTGATCGGCGTTCAAGTAGCCCTGATCGCCCGTGCGGACCCAGCCGTCGTCCATCACGCGAGCCGTCAATGGCGGGCCCTCCAGGTAACCGGCGAACACGCCGGGGTGGCGGACCATGATCTCGCCCCCTTCGCCCAGCTTGATCTCCACCCCCGGATTGATCGTGCCGACGGTGCCCGGCGATTGCATCCCCCCGGCGGCACCGGTGATGGCCCCCGCTTCGGTGGACCCGTAGATGCTCTTGAGGGGCACCTTGAGGGCGTGGAAGAACCGGACCGTCTCTGGAGAGAGCGCAGAGCCGTATGTGTAGCAGACACGGGCGTCGGGCAGGCCCAGGCTGTCGCGCACGTGGCGGAACACGATCAGATCGGCCAGCCGGTCAAGCAACCGAAGCCGAAGGCCGGGTTTGCGCTTCTCCTCCAGACAAGCTGCCATTCGCTGCCCTACGGGCATGAGCAGGCGCGAGGCCGATCGCTTCATAGGGCTGGCGCCCCGCAGCCTCGCCTGGACCTGTCCGGCTTGACTCTCCCAGAGTCGAGAGCTGTACAGGGCCACGCTGGGAGCGATCTCCCGCATGTCTTCCTGCTGAGTCTCAGCGCTTTCTGCGTAGTTCAGGGTGCCGCCGCTCAGAAGGTGACAACCGAACGCCAACCACTGTTCAGTGATCCAGGCGGGAGGCAGCGAAGAGGCCAGATCGTCTTTGTGGGTGAGGCGGTCCAGCTCGCAGTAGGGCCGGGCGTTCGTCATCAACGAGCGGTGGCTCTGCAAGACGCCTTTCGGAGCATCTCCCGTCGTGCCCGAGGTGTAGACGATCGCGCAGATGTCATCAGCCTTGCCGGCCGCGACGTTCTCTTCGAACACGCCGGTGCGATCGGCTTCGTACCTACGCCCCCTCTCCAGCACGTCCCTCAGTCCGATGAACGTCCTCTCGTCGTGCCCGCTGACACCCTTGTAGCGCCAGTAGACGACGGTCTTAAGGGCGGGCAGCCGGTCGAGGACCTCGACCAGCTTGTCGGCCTGCTCCTCGTCCTCCACCATGGCGAAGTCGGCGGCGCAGTCCCGGGCGATGTGCTCGATCTCGGCCGCAGAGAGATCGGAGTACAGGCCCACGCCGACGCCCCGGTTGCACTGGGCGGCCATCTGGGCGAAGTACCATTCGGGGGAGTTATCGCCCACGATCAGAAGTCTGCTCCCCGGCTGGAAGCCCACAGACAGCAGGCCCAGAGCCAGGTACTTGACGTTCTGAAGATAGTCCTGCCAGCTATACGATTGCCAGATGCCGTAGCGCTTGTACCGCATGGCCTTGCCGCCGGCATGAAGACGGGTGGCGTTGTGTAGCAGCAGTCTAGGCCAGGTGTCCAACATGGAGATGTCGGTCCCCACCGCCGGTGTCTTCAAGACAACCACCTCTTCCGTCGGCGGTAGTGCTTGACCTCGCGGTAGTTCTTCCGCGCACCGCTGGACGAGATGCCCATATAGAATTCCTTGACGTCTTCGTTGTCCCTTAGCTTGTCGGCCGGCCCGTTCAGGACGATCCTTCCGTTCTCCAGCACGTAGCCGTAGTCGGCGATGCCAAGAGCGGCGGTGACGTTCTGCTCGACCACCAACATGGAGACCCCGCGCTCCCGATTGATCCTCTTGATGATCTGGTAGATCTCCTGGACCGCCATCGGCGCCAGACCCAGCGATGGTTCGTCCAGCAACATGAGGCGCGGGTCGGCCATCAGGGCTCGTCCGATCACAAGCATCTGCTGCTCGCCGCCCGACAGATAGCCGCTGACCCGCTTCCGATACTCACGGATTCTCGGGAAGTAGTCGAACACCATCTCCATGTCCCTCTTGACCCCAGCCCGGTCCTTGCGCCGGTAGGCCCCCACCTGCAGGTTCTCCTCCACAGTGAGGTGCTCCAGAACCCGTCGCCCCTCCATCACCTGGCTGATGCCCATGCCGGCGATTTCCTCCGGATCGAAGCGATCGATCCGCTTCCCATCGAGACGGATCTCCCCGCTGTGGATGTCTCCCTCTTCGATCCTTAGCAGTCCGGAGATAGCCTTGAGCGTCGTGGTCTTCCCGCCGCCGTTGGCTCCGATCAGGGCGACGATCTTCCCGTCACCCACCTCCAGCGAGATGCCGTACAAGACGCGAATCACGCCCATGTAGGCCACTTCGATGTTGTTGACGTTCAGCATCCTATGCTTGGGGTCTCTCGCCCAAGTAGGCTTTGATGACGACGGGGTCAGACTGGATCTCGGCAGGCGTACCTTCAGCGATCTTGCGCCCGAAGTTGAGCACGGCGATTCTGTCGGCCAGATCCATGACGACGCCCATGTCGTGCTCGACCATGACGATGCTGCGGATGCCGTCTCTCAGGACAGGGGTGTCGGGATACGTGTCGCCCTGGCCTTGGTGGACATCGAGGATGAAGCGGGCGATATCCTCCTTCTCCTCCAGATTCATGCCGGCCATGGGCTCGTCCAGCAGCAGCACCTTCGGCTCCAGGGCCAGCGCGCGGCCCAGCTCGACTCTCTTGCGGAGCCCGTACGGTAGTGCCCCCACCACCTGTTTGCGGATGGCCTGGATCTCGAGGAAGTCGATGATCTCCTCGACGGTCTGCCGGTGTTTGATCTCCTCCCGGCGAGCCCAGCCGTAGTAGAGCGCCCCGGTGACGAAGTTCTGCTTCATGAACACGTGGCGGGCCGCCATGATGTTGTCCTGAGTGCTGAGCCCCGCGTATAGCTCGATGTTCTGAAAAGTGCGGGCGATGCCCATCCGCGCCAGCTTGTCCGGTCTCTGGCGGGTGATCCTCGTTTCGCCGAAGTAGATCTCACCCTCCTGCGGTTTGTAGAAGCCGTTGATGCAGTTTAGAAGGGCGGTCTTCCCGGCCCCGTTGGGTCCGATGACAGCCAGGATCTCATCACGGCGGATGTCCACGCTGACGTCGGAGAGCGCAGCCACCCCCCCGAACCTCAGGGAAAGATCCTCGATCCTGATGGTCGTCTTCGTGTCGGCCGCGGGAACGCTCACCGGTAGACACCGTATTCCTTGGCCGTGCCGATCATCGCCGCCAGGTTCTCGTCTCTGCCGCCATCGGCGATGGCACCGAGGTCCAGGATGAACCCTCCCCCTTCCCCGGCGACGTCGATGAGGTTCCGCACGTAGCCGGCTGTGCGCTCCGGGGTGCCGGCGTAGAGGAGCGAAAGGGGGACATTGCCCTGGATACAGGCCACCGTCCCCACCGTCTTCTTGGCCTGAGCCATGTCGGTCTGGTCGAAGAACCAGACCGTCGAGGCCTGCGGCAGGTCCATGATCGTCTCCAGCCTGCTGTTGTAGCGGCCTTCGGCGAATAGGAAGGGGATCATGCCTTCATTCACCAGACCGATGATGGTCTTCCGCAAGGTGGGCCAGTACAGGGTGCGGAACTGTTCGTCGCTCATGAACCCGTCCGCGCCTTTGTGCAAAGGGATGAAGCAGACCGGCACCACGGGGCTCTGCGCCTTTTTCAGAGGCCACTGCACAGCGACCTGGACCAAGCGCTCACAGGCCGCGGCGACCTTGTCCGGCCGCCGGAACATGTCCAGGATGATGCCTTTGGTGCCGCGCAGAGTGTCTCCCAGGATATCGAAGGGGGCCTTGGTGGCCGACCCCGAGTAGCGCGGGAAGCCGAGCGCCTGCACTTCAGCCATGGCCGGCAGGGCGAGCTTGAACCACTCTCTCGCCGCCTTGGCAGCCGCGGTCAGCTTGTCGAGGCCGGCGACCATCTCGTCGCTGCCCCAGCCAAGCACCTGTCCGAACACGAAAGGTAACTCAATGTAGTCCCAGAACGACGACAGCCCGCCGAAGCCCCGGTAGGCGCCGACGGCACGCGGTAGGTAGGTCCGAAGAAGGTAGTCGGTGGGATCAGCGATCAGATGATCGTAGTCTTCGGGGAGCATCCACTCCTTCTCATTGAACTGATAGCCGCTGGTCTCAGACACGCCGTGACCCGGCCACGCATACAGGTCGTATTCGAGGGCGGCGAACATGGCGGCGGGCACCGTGTTGTTCAGAGGGTCGACCGAGACATCGGGCTGGAACTTGAGGTTGAAGTCGCGCCAGGCCTTCAGTGCGCGGGGAGTGTCGCTCATGGCCTCGTAGGTGGTGAGACCCGCACTCCGGGCCGGCCAGAACCCCATGGCCAGGCGAATGGGTACTCGGTCGGGCTTCTCCAGGTTGAGCGCCGCCACGACGCGTTCCACCCGGGCTTTGTAGTCGGCTTCCGCCTCAGAAGAAACGAATTCCACATCCGGATTGCGCCACTTGTCGATACGCCAAGCGCGCCGCTCCTCAGGGAGCATATTCGCCCAAGCTTCTCCGAGTTCGTGCGCCATTGGGGCTCCCCTCCCCTTGCTCGCTGAGTGCGGCTGACGCCGCCCCCGCTCGCGACCCCCGTTCGAGCACTATCAGTCGTTCGCAATCACGCGGACCCTGAGACCGGCTGAGCATATAACATATATCAATCGAAATGCAAGGGCTATCATAATGGTGATATATTTCAACTCACATAGACCAGCACTCTATGTGTATTAGGATGAGCGGGGACGATCAACTGGGTGAGGCGTTCGGGTCCGCGGAACGCCCCCGGGTAGGATATGATGCGGACGACGGTCGAGCACGTCCGACGGAGGCGCGAAGAGTTCCCATATGGACCGCATCGAGGAAAGACCTCCAAAGGCGAGCGACTCTCGCAGACCTCGAGTGGCTCCTGGGGTTGACGACCTCGAGACGCGACAGCCGCCGTATCGGGTGATCGTCGGCGCGCTCTCCGACCGCATCTCCACCGGTGTCTACGCACCCGGTAGCCGGCTTCCCTCTAGTCAGCACCTATGCGCCGAGTTCGGCGTCAGCCCCATGACAGTGAGACGTGCCCTCACAGCGCTCAAAGGCCAGGGGTTGATCTCGTGCATTCAGGGCCGCGGAAGCTTCGTGAGATCCCCCGACCTCAGCAAGTCCACGTTCAGACTCGCTTCCCTTTCGGGAGAGTGGCTCGAGGGCTCCGCCGAGATACGACTGCTGTCTGTGGCAGTGGCCAGGGCCGACAGCAAGACGGCGGCCATGCTCGGCATCGCTGAGAGGCAGCGGGTCGTCTGCCTTCGGCGACTGGTCACGAGCAACACGGGACCGACCATGTACCACAGCGAATTCGTCGTCTACGACCCTCGTCGTCCCTTGCTCGAATCACAGCTCCAACTGACTTCTCTGCATGCATTTCTCGAGTCCGACCGAGGGGAGAGATTCCCTCAGGGCGAATTGACGATCAAGGCGATGAACCTCGATGCCGAGAGCGCCGAGATCTTGGGCGAGCGGGAAGGGGCGGCGGCCCTATGCCTGGAGCACCTATTCCGCGACGCCGGCGGCCGTCCCGTCAGTTGGGGCTACTTTCTGCTCAGGGCCGAACTGTTCCAGTTGCGCGCGCAATTGGGGAATGCTTCGGCCGTGGTGTGGTGAGAGCAGATGTCCACGCTTGACTCCCTGTATCTGGCCCTCGTCGATCTGGACGAGGACCTCACTCTCAAACTCGCGCGAGAAGCCGTTGAGAGAGGGGAGACCACGCCCCGCATGATCCTCAGCACCTGCCAGCAGGCCCTGCGGATGGTGGGAGAGCGGTACGAACGCGGGGAGTACTACCTGGCGGCGCTCGTGATGGCCGGAGAGCTGTTCAACGAAGTGTTCGAAGTGGTGCAGCCTCCGCAAGAGTCCTTCGAGCCTCAGGGGACCAGCGGGACGGTCGTGCTCGGCACGGTGAGTGATGACATCCATGACATCGGCAAGAACGTGTTCGCCACGACCCTCCGGAGCTACGGGTTCGAGGTGGTCGATCTCGGCGTCGACGTCGCCAAAGAGAGGTTCTTGGCCGAGGTCAAACGGGTCCGCCCCGACGTGGTGTGCCTCTCCGGCCTCATACTCGCGGCCTTCGAAAGCATGAGGGCGACGACCGAGTTGATCCGCTCCAGCTCAGCGGATCTTGGCTACCGGCCGCCGATTGTGCTGGGCGGAGGCACCATGGATGGCGACATCTGCGACTATGTAGGGGCGGACTCTTGGAGCACAGATGCCATGGAGGGAGTGCGCATCTGCCAGGAGCTGGCGGCCACGTCGCGGGACGTGGTGTGACAGGCGGCGGTTGCTGACTCCCTCCTCCAAGAAGAGGAGAGCCACCGGGGCTGTGGTGAGGTGCTACTCCCGCACCCACATCCACCAAGCCGTGGCCTCGGCGATCAAAAGCGAGTTCGCTCACGCCGTCGCCGGCGCCCTGACCTAGCCCGAAACTCCCTGAGGCGCAAGCTCAAACTGGGGTGGGAGGGGCGGCATCGCCGACGCGAGCCGGTCGATGAGGCCCTCATACTTGCTGACCCGGGAATCGATGTCGATCTCGCCGTTACGGGCAGCCTGGGCCGCTAGAAACAGCCAGAGGTGCGCCCTCAAGAGCTCCTTGCGGCTGTACTCCTTGTCGTAGCGAGACCTGAACGCGACATGTTCGTAAGCTCCGAAGAGGTTGAGTGCGATCAGATCGCCCGGGAACCTGGACGGATGCGGGTGCTTGTGCTGCTCCTGATCCAGGTTCGCCAGAATGCGCTGGACGGTCGCCTCCAGACCCTTCTCGATCGAGCTGTGGAACTCGGCGTCGTCATCAGTCCCCTCGACCCGGATCACGGCCAAGGCGGCAGCGCCCAGTTCGAACACGTGCGAATGTCCGAAGATGTTCCACAGCAGCCGCTCGGCCGAGTCCTCGGTCTTTTTCTGTTCCTTGTCGACATACTCGATGCTCCAGTCCATCAGCACCTTGACACATTCCGCGAGCAGGCGGCGCTTGCTGGAGAAATGGCTGTAGAACACAGTAGCCGTGATGCCGAGTCTGCGCATGATGGTGCTTACATGGGTGTTCTTGTACCCCTTGGCGGCGAACTCCCTTGCGGCGACTGCGAGTATCTGACTGTGCACCCGCTCGTGCTCTTGGGCGACCAGGTCCACTCCCGCCTCGTTGGCCCGGTCGAGCTGAGGCTGCAGTTCTCCCTCGATATCGATCAGCGACAGGCCTCGACCCTTGAGTTCGGCTATCCGCTGCAGGATCTCCAGGTGCTCGTCCGTATAGAGCGAACGACTCGCGGCCGTCTTCTGCGGACGCGGCAGCAATCCCCGACCCAGGTAGAAATGGATCGTGGTCCGCGCCACACCGGACAAGCGTTCAAGGTCACGGATGGTATAGGTCTGAATCAAGCACGCGCCTTGCTGCCTCGTGGATACGGCCTTCATCTACGTGTACGTTAGCAGGCGCCCGACCGTCGCGTCACCGGTGATCTGCGTCTGCCGAGAAGAGGGGGCCGGGTGCGGGATGGGCCCAATCCGGCCCCGGCCCCCGACCGACACCTCCGTTTCCGTGAGGGGGGTGGTCGCCGCGGAAACACCGGTGGG
>CAYNPL010000002.1:136729-149011 GCA_964399135.1 uncultured Gaiellales bacterium | reverse complement strand
TCGGCGGCCGGCGCCCCCGCAGAGGCGGGCGTCGGTACCTGCGTCGCCGCCAGCGCCCCCACCAAGGCGGGCGCGGAAGCGGGCCCCGGTACCTGCGGCGACCCCGGCGGCGACGCCCCCTCTCCACGGCGTCTCCACGTGGCCCGGCAGATGTTGGAGCTGGGCGTTTGCCCCCGCCGCTCCACCAGCGAACGTCGGGCCCATCTGGCCCATCGCCTCGATCAGGTCAGTCCCACTTCGATCATCTACGCCCGCCAAAGCTTCTGCGACCCCGGGGCCTACGACGCCCTCCTCGTGGCGCAGTTGGCCGAGGAGCGCGGCCTGCCCTACCTGGAGATCGAGGTGGGTTTCCCCTTTGAAGCGAGTGGACCGCTCCGCACCCGGGTGGAGGCGTTCCTCGAAGCCCAGCTGCTCGACGACGACCTGCTCGACGACCTCCTGGATGGGGGCGACCTGTTCGACGGCGACCTGGACGGGGAGGACTGACGGCGATGCCGGGCATGGCCGATGTCACCGGCAATTCGCTCAGCGCCTCGCTGGTACGCACCGCCTTCTTGGCGCAGACCCGCTGGAAGGCCATGCAGTCCCGCACCGCCCGGCGCTACATGGAGCTCCACGCCCTGTCCGCGTCGCTGGAGCTGTTCAGGCCGGGCGCCGTCGTGCCCTGGGTCTCCTACCTCTTTCCCACCGAGATCCTCAGCTCCTACGGGCTCACTCCGATGATCCCCGAGATCGGCTCCGCCACGCTCACCGGCAGCGACCTGCGCGACGCCGTCGAGACCGCGGCGGCCCGCATGCCGCTGGCGCGTGACGTCTGTAGTTACCACCGCATCGCCCTGGCCGCGGTCGAGAACGACATGTTGCCCGCTCCCACCATGTGCCTGGGCACCACCCCCCTCTGCTTGGGCAAGGAGTGCCTGCTCGAGATGCTGGCCACCCGCCACGGCGTGCCCTTCCGGGAGATACGGGTGCCCCTGCCTCCGGATGAAGGGGAGGCGCCACTCGAGGTCGTCACCGACGTGGCCGAGCAAGTGAGAGTGCTGCACGACGACATCGGCCGTTGGACCGGTCGCCGCCCCGCCCTCAAGAAGGCCATCGAGCTCTCCAACCGGGCCTCCCAGGCCTGGGGCTGGGTCATGGCCGAGCGGCTGGCCGGCCGCCTGGAGATGAACGGCCGCAAGACCTTCGCCACCGTCTTCCTCGGCCAGTTGCTGTGGGGGACCGAAGCCGGGGCCAAGGACTTCGAGCGTCTGCTGACCGAGCGAGGGCGCCACGACCTCATGGCCCCGGTCTTTGCCGGCCGCAGACCCAAGCGTCTGCTGTGGCTGCACACCGTACCCCACCACGACCACACCCTGTTCGAGCTTATGGAGAGACGAGGCACCTACGTGGTGTTCGAAGAGATGGGCCAGATGCACTTGGAGACCATCGACCCCGACGACCCCTGGCCCGGGCTGGCCCGGCGCCTGACCGACCACGCCCTGTGGGGCACGTCCTCGCGGCGGGCCCGGCTCAACGTGGCCCTGGCCAAGCAGCTCAAGGTGGACGGCGCGGTGCATTTCAACCATTGGGGCTGCCGACACGGACTGGGTTCGGTACCGGTGGTCCGCACGGCCTTCATGGAGGCGGGCATCCCCTTCCTGGCCATCGACGGCGACGCCGTCGCCCGCGGGGGGCCAAACCAGGAGAAGTCGCTGCAGCAGATGGAAAGCTTCCTAGAGCTGCTGTAAACGGTCGAAGGGATCGTTGACCGGCCGGTCGGGCCGCAGCATCCAGACCATGTCCCTCCCCCGCGACCCGGCCGGAACGAACAGACTCGTCTGCTCCACGATGCTCCGCGCCCTCTCGAGATCCATGTGTCCGGGGTCCATGAGGAGCCGGCCTTGGGGTTTCAGGATGCGGGCGATGTCGGCAAGTAGACGCATCCTGTCCTCCACGGCGTGGAAGGTGTGGACCAGCAGCACGACGTCGGCCGACGCGGCCGGCACCGCGATGGGATAGGACTCGAGCAGGACCGTCTCGACGTTCTGTACGCCTTGCCTTGCGGCCTTCTCCCGTACGATCTCGAGGGCGAGAGGCTCGATGTCGACAGCGATGACCTTGCCACCTTCGACCAGTTTCGCCGCGTCGATGGTGACCCGGCCCGGTCCGCAGCCCCAGTCGACCACGGTCTGCCCCGGCTGCAGGGCGGCACGGTCGAGCAGCTTCTTGGGGCTTCCCAGCCCCAACGCATCGCGCACGCGGTACTCAAACACCATGACCTTGTAAGCGCGCGCGGAGTGCCTGTTCACGACGAGCCCTCCTCGGTTGGTTGACGCGCCGCCCCCGCCGACCTTACCAGCACGACCACGGCGGCCACTGTAAGGACCAGCAGTACCACGAACATGGCGACCAGGCCCCACTGTCCTTTCTGGGCGAAGTACCCGGGACTGTTGATGACCGAGTAGACCACCATCCCGGCACCCACCAAGAACACGGCTGGAGCCCAGTGCCACGAGCGCAGCAGGCCCACGCTTCCCACCAGCAAGACCAGCGCCATGATCAGCTCCGCCGCCAGGTGGAATCCGATCTCCCGCGGCGCATCCTCGAGTTGCGGAACTTCACCCGCGGCCAGGAAGAAGCCCCACTGACCCACGACAAGCGCGCTCACGACGATCCCATACCATGCTGACAGACGCACGTTCCCTCCCTTCCGAGGCGGACGACCCAATAGTGCGGCTCCCAAACAGCACGTCGCACCCGCCCCCACGAAATCGTCGGGTGGGTGTCGGAAGAATGACATGACAGATCGTACAACAAGACCTGTCAACCCAAGCGCACGGCGCGGTGCAGCTGCAGCAGGTGGAGAGCTTCCTGGAGCTACTCTAGGCCGAGCAACTCATGCCGAGGGCGGCCGGGACCACCGGCAGCCCCTCAGCCATGGCCACCCGGTTGCGGCCGGAGTGCTTGGCTCGATAGAGGGCGGCGTCGGCAGCCCGGACCAGGGTGTCGGCGTTCAAGTGGGTGCCGCTGGCGCCCCCGGCACTCACAGCCACCCGGATCTCGTGGCCGTCGGCCTCGACCGGCGTCTCGCAGATGCAGACTCGCAACCGCTCGAGCACACGTTCCGTCTCGGCCGGCCCGGTCTCGGGCATGACCACCAGGAACTCCTCGCCACCCAGCCTGCCCACTGCGTCGTAGGGTCTCACCGTCTGCACCAGCCGGGGGGCGACGGCGCGCAGAAGGTCGTCGCCCGCCAGGTGGCCGAAGCGGTCGTTGCTGCGCTTGAAATGGTCCACGTCGATGAGGCCGATGCCCAGCGGGGTGCCCAGGCGCCGCGACCGAGCCTCTTCCGCCTGAAGCCGCTCGTTGATACCCCTCCGGTTCATGGTGCCGGTCAGGGAGTCCATCCGGGCCTGACGCTCGACGAGCCGTTGCGCCTCCCGCAATCGCAGGTTAAGCTCTCGCGCCTTCTGCAAGGTCCGCTCGAGTTCCCTGTTGGCGCGCTCCGCGACCTCTCTGGCTCGCTGCACCTCCTCCTCTTGGCGCCTTCTTTCGGAGATGTCGCGGACGAAGGATACGTTGTACTCCTTGCCCTCGTGAAGAACGTAGTTGGCCGAGATCTCCACGGGGAAGACCTCCCCGTGCTTGGTCCGATGAACGATCTCGAATGACGCCGCGCCCTCCGCCTTTATCCGGCTCCATCGGCGCAACCATGTGTCCGGCGTCAGCTCCGGATTGAGGTCCATCACGGTCAGAGCCAGCAGCTCCTGGCGGTCATAGCCGTACCTTCGGCAGACGGAATCGTTGACGTAGAGGATGCGGCCATCGGGACTGAGCCAGTACACCATGTCCGACGCCCGGTCGACCGAGGCCTGGGTCAGTCTGAGCGCACCTTCGACCCTCTTGGTGTCTGTGACGTCGTGAAAAACGACGAGGAGGACGGCTCCCGGACCGGCGCCGAGCATAGAGAACCTGAAGTGCAGCCACACCGTGTCCGCCTGCGGCGACACAAGGGACCCCTCCCACGAGGTCACATGGCCGGCGGTGACGGTTTCCTCCGCCCGCGCGGAAAGACCGGAGCAATCGAACAATCCGCTGCCGTCGCGGCCCGTCCGCAGCAGCTCCTCCCGGGGCACACCCAGCAGGTCCGCCGCCGTCTGGTTGGCGAGCAGACAACGACCGTTCGCGCCGTAAGCGAGGACCCCGTCCGGAAGAGCGTCGAGCAGCACCGCGTCGAGCGCGAGCAAGTCTGGAGCCGTGCCGGCAGTGTCGCCCATGTCCCTCCTCAGCAGTTCTTGTGGACGGATATCGGCGGCTCCGGCTCTCCTCTTGAGGACGGGGCGGCATCTGTTCAGACGCCGCGCGCCACACGGCCGCTCTCCCTAACGCATGGCGTAGCGGCTGCGCAGGACCCGGCGCATCACCTTGTTGGAGGCCGTGCGAGGCAGGCTGTCGACGGGAACGACGTCGTGGATCTTGAAGAGAGGGTTGAGCCTGCCGGCGATGGCGCGTTGCATCTCTTTCTTGAGGGTCTCGTCGGCGGCCGTGCCCGGCTCCAGGACGGCGTAGATCACCAGGAGGCTGGGGCCGCCCTCGGGCGGGTCGAAAGCCACCGCGGCCGTCTCCACCACCCCGTCGACGTCGGCCAGAGTCCGTTCGATCTCGGCCGAGCTCACCTTGATGCCCCCCAGGTTCATGGTGTCGTCGGCGCGCCCGTGAGCCCTGTAGTAGCCGCCAGGCAGCGCTTCCATCTCGTCGCCGTGCCTGCGCAGCAGTTCCCCTTTGGGCCCACGGGGAGTGTCGGCGTAGTACACCTCGTGGTGGTCCTTGTTGAGGAGGGTGTTGGACAGACCGATGGAGGGCGGCACGAGGAACAACTCTCCGATGCGGGCCGGGCGGGCCGACTCGTCCAGTATGTAGAACTCGACGCCGAAGGCCGGGCTGGAGAAGGTGGCCGGGGAAGCCGGCCGCACGATGGTGCCGGTGATGTATCCGCCCGATATCTCCGTCCCCCCGCAGTACTCGATGATGGGGCGGTAGCCGGCGAGCGACATCAGATACAGGTAGTCGTCAGCGTTGGACGACTCTCCGGTGGAGCTGAAGAGCTTCATGGAAGACCAGTCGAGGCCACGGACCAGGTCGGCGTTCTGCCAGGCCCTGACCAGGCTGGGGACCACCCCCAACATCTGCACCCGGGTGTTCTGCACGAACTCGCAGAACTCGCGAGTCACCGGGGCCCCGTAGTAGAGGGCCATGGTCGCCCGGTTGACGAGGGTGGCGTAGATGTGCCACGGCCCCATCATCCAGCCGATGCTCGTGGGCCAAGCCACCACCTCTCCCGGTTTGATGTCGTGGTGCAGGTGACCGTCCATGGCGCACTTGATGGGTGAGGTGTGCGTCCAGGGGATGGCCTTGGGGTCGCCGGTGGTCCCTGAGGAGAAGAGGATGTTGGTGAGGTCGTCGGGGTCGCAGGGGACCACCTCGAAGGGGTCGTCGCTGCCCAGGAAGTCCTCCCAGCGGAGGTCCTGCTCCCGCAGCGCCACGTCGGCGGCCGCCCCCGAGGGGACCACTATCACCCGGGCGGCCCCGGCATCGATAACCTTCTGGTACATGGGCAGCAGCTTGCCTGCCCGCGGCATCACGTCCAAGGTGACGGCCAGGCCGGAGGACGCTATACGCAGGCGCGTGGCGATCTCGTCGGCCGCGAAGCTGTCGGCGATGGAAGCGACGGCGTACCCGGCCTTGACCACCCCCAGGTAGGCGGCGACGGCTTCCAGGGTCATCGGCATCACCAGAGCCACGCTAGCCTCCCGAGGCAGACCCGAAGCCACCAGCCCCCGGGCGAACCGGTCGGAGAGCCTGTCCAGCTCGCCGTAGGTGGTGACCACCACCTGCCCCCCTTCGGCCTGATGGATGATGGCCGGCGCGTCCGCCGGAGCTTGGAAGCAGCTCTCCGCGATGTTGAGCCTGGCGCCCGGGAGCCACCGCGGTGACTCCAGGCCGCGGCGCAGATCGACCACGGCTGAGGGAGGCTCCCGGAACCTGATGCCGAGACTATCAATCACCTGGCCCCAGAACTCCTCCCGGTTCTCCACCGACCACCGATGCAGGTCGTGTACTGAAGAGAGGCCCACCCTCTTGGAGAACGCCGCGATGTTGGACGCCGCCATCTGCTCGTCGGTGGGCGTCCAGGCCGGCGGGGGTCCCTGACCGTCGTCCCACTCGGCGAAGACCTGCCGGTAGAGATGAAGGTGGACGGCGAAGGGCACATCGGGTGACAGCACCTCCCGGGAGACGCGGCTCCACAGGTCGCCCGGCGGCAGGTCGGGTCCGATGGCTGCGAGTCTTTGGGACAGCTCTTCGGCGGCGGCCCGGGCCAGTCCCAAGTCCAGAAGGGTTTCGGGGGCGATGTGCATGGGCATCGCGGCCTCCTCCGTCACGCAGGTCCTCTCCAGGATGAATCTGATGTTGCCCAGGCTCAGGCCGTGCCAAACCCAGCCCCCTCCGCCTATGCTTGGTTTCTTCTGCCCGGTAATGGGTGACAATAGACGTTAGCCCTGTTCACAGCTCAGAAAGGAGTGGCCGTGGACGTACTCGTGGAGAGAGAAGAGGTCTGGGCAGCCAGTATCGCCGACAAGCCGGGAGCCCTGGGAGCGATCCTGTCCGCGCTGGCCGATGCGGGGGCCGATCTCGACTTCGTCATCGTCCGGCGGTCTCCCGAAAAGCCGGGCACTGGAGTCATATTCGTCACCCCTCTGCGAGGCGACCGGGAATGGAAGGCGGCGACAGAGCTGGGGTTCTCGGTCACCAGCAAGTTGCACTCGGTGCGGGTGGAGGGCCCCAACAAGAAGGGCATCGTGGCCGCTATGGCCAAAGCCATCGGCGATGCCGGTATCAATCTCAGGGGCATGTCGGCGGCGGCGGTCGGCACCGGGTTCGTCGCTCATTTCGGGGTGGATTCGGCCGAGGACGAGAAGGCCGTCATCAAGCTTCTCTCTGAGATGTGACCGGCGGCCGGCCTACCAGGCCGGCCCCTCACACCACCCAGCCGCGATGCCGCAGGAATAAAGCATCCGTGGGAGAATCCATCCCACACAGCACAGACCTGGTGCGTTTCTGAGGAAGGAGCACCGCATCTATATGACCGAGACCGACCGCACCCTCGCCGTTTTTATCGACTTCGAGAACCTTGCCATCGGCTTCAAGCACCGGCGGGGCGAGTTCGACATCCACAAGATCCTCGAACGTTTGGTGGAGAAGGGCAAGGTCATCGTCAAGAAGGCCTACGCCGACTGGGGCGAGTACAAGCAGTACACCAAGGCCCTGCACGAGAACGCCATCGAACTGATCGAGATACCCAAGCGGCAGATGACCGGCAAGAACTCCGCCGACATCCGCCTGGCGGTGGACGCCATGGACCTGGCCTGGTCCAAAGAGCACATCGACACCTTTGTGATCGTGTCGGGCGACTCCGACTTCTCGCCCCTGGTCTCGAAGCTCAAGGAGAACGGCAAGCACGTGATCGGCATCGGCATGAAGGCGTCGACCTCCGACTTGCTGTCCGGGAACTGTGACGAGTTCATCTTCTACGAAGACCTGGAGCAGCAGACGCCCCCCGCCGCCCCCGGTCCCCAGGCGGTCGATATCCCTCCCGAGAAGAAGGAGGTGTTCGACCTGCTGCTGGAGTCCATCGCCGCCCTCATCCGGGAGAACAAGGACCCCATCTTCGCCTCCATGGTCAAGGACACCATGCAGCGCAAGCGCCCCGCGTTCAACGAGTCGGCCTACGGCTACCGCAGTTTCAGCAGCCTGCTGGTGGACGCCGAGAAGCGCCAGCTCATCAAGCTGCACCGCGACAAGAAGGCGGGGTGGACGTACGTCGTGGAAGGCTTCGTGGAGTGACCCTCGGGGGAACACCTCCCGCACCTCCGCGTTCAAGGTCTCTCGACGGTGCTGGAGTCGTTCCCCCGAAGCATCTCGACAACGTCACTCCCGCCGCCTCATGGCTCCTTGAAGGAAGCATCGCCTTGCGCAGCTGGGACAAGGGGCTGTGAGGCGGCGTCGGGCTCCGCGTTCAAGGTCTCTCGACGCTTCGGCCACGGCCCTCGGCCGCCGACCCCTCCACCGAGTATCCCCCGACCCCCGAGCCCCCGAAGGAAGTATCGTGAAACGCAGCTGGGGTCGGAGGGCGAAGGTCGGGGGGCGCGCTGGACGCGTATGACGTAGTGATCGTGGGCGCGGGCGTCGCCGGCTGCGCGGCCGCGCTCAGTCTGCCGCCCGGCGCCCGCGCCCTGGTGGTGGAGCGGGCCCGGCCGGGATCAGAGCGCTGTTGCGGTGGGCTTCTGTCCCCCGACGCCCAGAAGGCCTTGGAGTCTTTGGGCCTCGTGGTGCCTGCGGAGGCACGAGTCGAACCTGAACCGCACTCGGTGACAGTGCACGACCGGGACAGCGGCCGCTCCCAGACCTAACGGCGCGACTATCTGAACGTCGACAGGGACCGGTTCGACGCTTGGCTCCTGGGCTTGACTGAGACCCGCGTCCAGGTGCGCCGCCACACCCGGTTCGTGGGCTTCACCCCGGATGGCGTCCTCCTTCGGTCGGGTGATCCTGCGGTACCGGCGGAGCCGGCGCGGACCCGCCTTGTCATCGGCGCGGATGGGGCCGCTTCGGCCGTGAGGCGGAACCGGTTCCCCCAACACCCAGGCCCGCCCTTGATGATCGCACTTCTACGCTTGGGCCATTCCCAAGGGCGACTCAGTGTACGTCGGGTGTGCGTTCCATGACCGGCCCCGTGCACGCGAGCGTTTCGAGAGGGTCATCGACTGGTATCGGGCCGGGCTGGGTCTGCCGAGCGAACCGGGGGAGCGCACAGCCAGGTACCTGTCGCGGCCCCGGAGCAGATCGCATCTGTGGGCGGGAGATGACACCGTCCTGCTGGCCGGCGAGGCGGCGGGCCTCGCAAGCCCCTCGAGCGGCGAAGGCATCTCGTTCGCGCTCCTGAGTGGAGCGGCCGCGAGTCGGGCCGCCGGCGCCGGTTCAGCCGGGGAGGCCTACACCTCCACCTTTGCCTCGCTCTCCAGGAAGATCATGGTCAAGACCATGAAAGCCAGGGTGATTCACACTCCCGCCGCCCGGCGGTGGGCTCTCCGGTTGCCCTGGTGTCCATAGAGGGGCTCATGACCCCGCCCTATGCCCGCCCGATGACCACCTTCAACGGGTCGACCTCGTCGCGCAGGATGCGGAGCTCCTCCGCGGTGGGCACCTCGGTGCGGCCGATATCCTTCGAGACGGCCAGCTCGAAGCCGGTGTTGTCTCTCACCTGGTCCAGCTCCACCCGGGGGTTGAGCGACTCCACCGTCATCGCTTTGGTCTGCGGATCGAAGCCCATCACCGCTAGGTCGGTGATGATCTTGTAGGGGCCGCCTTCGGGCAGACCGGCGGCCTCGCGGGCGCCCGCGCCGGTGAGGAATCCGGGAGAGGTGATGAAGTCGCACTTCTCGACGAAACGGTCCTTGCTATGGACGGTCATGATCATCGTCCGCCAGCAGAGCGAGGCGAAATCGTTCGCACCGCCGCTGCCCGGGAAGCGGACCTTGGGCTTGTAGTAGTCGCCGATCATCGTCGAGTTGATGTTGCCGTACTTGTCGATCTGGGCGCCGCCTAGGAACGCGTAGTCCACCTGGCCCCGGGCGCAGGTGGTCATCATCTCGGACATGCCCGCCGCCATGACAGCCTTATAGAAGGTGCGGGAGTCGCCCACCGAGATAGGCATGGACGGCAGCAGAGGCGCCACCCCGCCGGCCTCGAAGAGGATGACCAGATTGGGCGAGCACGTCTTCTGCGATAGCATGGCGGCGGCGCAGGGGGCGCCGGTGCCGACCGCCACGGTCTTGCCGTCCTCCAGGTACCGCGCGGCCACGCAGATCATCAGTTCCATCGTGTTGAATTCGGGTGCCATGTGTTCAAAACTCCTTACGCCCAAGGCGTCCGTCAGTCTTCCACCAGGTTCTCGAGCTTCTGCAGTTCCTCAATCCGCTTGAGACCGCCGCATTTCTCGAGATATTCCTCGAAGTCCGAGCTGCTGTAGATGTAGTGGTCGAGGAACTTGGCGAATTCCTCGGGATCCTTCTCCACCTTCATCCACTGGGCGAGGTGCACCTCATCGGAGAAGTAGAGATAGGGCATGTTGCCGGGGTAGCTGCCGTACGGGGACTCGACCACGGCGTCCACCAGGTAGAAGGGGATGGAGGTGCGCGTGGGATCGTCCCGGATGACAGAGTTGTGCACCAGCTTCTCAGTGGTGATGATGAGATGCTTGGACGCCCGGGCCAGTTCGAGGTCGGCCACCGAGATGCCCTTGATGACCGCGTTGCCGTACATGTCGGCCTCGTGCACGTGGATGGCGGCCACGTCCGGCCAGCAGGCGGGCACAGCGGCGTACTTCTTGCCGGTGAAGGGGCACTCGATCACCTTGGCGCCCGACATCTTGAAGGTGTCGGTGCCCAGCACACTCCGTACGATGCCGAAGGACACCCCGTCGGCCGCCGCTTTCAAGCGGGCGTCGAGCGCGTAGTTGCTCCACTCGGTCAACTGCACTTCACCGGACTGCATGTAACGGCGGGCGTTGGGTGAGAGACCCCGCGCCTCCAGGCCCACGATGTAGGCGGAGTCGCAGCGGTTGAAGCACTTGCCGGCCGCAAGCACCTGGAAGTCGTGGGTGGAGGTGTGGCCCAGGAAGCCCAGGTTCTTCTTGCGCTGCCGTACGATCTCGTGGACGATCGAGTTGGGGATACGGTTGGCCCCGAAGCCGCCGATGGCGAGGTAGTCGCCGTCGTGGACGAACTTCTCGACCGCCTCTTTGTCGGTCATCCGCTTGTCGACCATGGCGCGGGACTTGGACCGGAAGAACTCCCGGGCCTTGTCGGGATCGGGGTCGGTGAAGATCGGATTGACCCCCTGGTCCAGCACTTCCATATCGTCTCCTTCAGAGTCCTAACCGGCCTCACGGCACGGCGGCACCCGCCGACCGCCCGGCCGGACGATTACCCCCAACCAAATGTTGAAGGCTATCACGAATAGCGCACGCAGCAATAGTGTTTGTTATAACCGCTTATACGGGTACTAGAGCGGCAGTGCTCGCGGTCGCCAAGGGCCCGGGCGGTCTGCTTCGATGACGAGAGAGGATGTGACGAGATGGAGGAGTCGGCTGTCCTTTTCCTGTGCACCGGCAACTCCGCCCGGAGCCAGATGGCGGAGGCCTTCCTGCGAGAGCTGGGAGCCGGCAGATACGAAGCCCACAGTGCCGGACTCGAGTCGCGGCCCATCGACCCCCGCACTGTCCTCGTGATGGCGGAGATCGGTTACGATCTCTCCGGTCAACGATCGAAGGACGTACGCGAATACCTGGGCAAGAGGCACTTTGAATACCTCATCACGGTGTGCGACGAGGCGGAGAAGAACTGTCCCCGCGTGTGGCCGGGGGTCAGCGCCCGACTCCACTGGTCGTTTGAGGACCCCGTGAGCTATTCAGGCAGTGAAGAGGAATCCTTGATGAAGTTCCGCGAAGTGCGTGACCAAATCGAGGCCCGGGTCCGGGCCTTCGTGGCGTCGGGAGCGTGAGGGCCGGTCACTAGCTCGCCGGCACGACCTCCCAGAACTTGGCCATGGCGTCCCGGTACCCGTCGCGAGCATCGCGGCCCTTGTCGAAACTGTCGCCGGCATCGCCGCTGGCCCACAGCGACTCGATGCCCTGCAGCGTGTAGTAGATGCGGTCGTCCATATAGAGGATGGCTTCGTCCAGCCAGTAGTCGGCGTCTTCAAAGCCGGGCGCCAGCGGCAGGTAGCCCAGATCGTCGTAGGCCTTCTCCAGGTCGAGCATCATCGTGTTGAGTTCGTCATACACCCACTGGGGCACGTCGGGGACGGTGCGATTGATCTCGTCGGCCAGTTCAGGGATGCGGGTGTCGTACGTGTTCAACCTGGTGATCATCTCGCCCACCGCGATGAGGTAATCCTGCTCGGTGAAACCGCCCGCAGAGGTGCCGGTGGTGGACGCGGTCACCGTAGACGTGGTCGTGGTCTCGGAAGCGGTGGTGACGGTCGTTGTCGGTCCGGCGGTCGTGGTGGTCTGCATGACCGTGGTCGTCCCGGTGGTGCCCTCATCACGCACGATCAGCCACGTGCCCACCCCAATGCCGGCCAGCACCACCACCGCCGCCGCGATGATGCCCACGATGAGGCCGGTGTTGCTGCCCTTCGGCGGGGGGCCCGGGGGAGGCTGCCAGCCCTGTCCATAGCCCG
>CAYNPL010000002.1:114784-136719 GCA_964399135.1 uncultured Gaiellales bacterium | reverse complement strand
TCTTCCCGCCGGCTCAGTCGTCCTTGGGCGGCGGCCCGTCACGGCGGGCGGTGGGGGCTGGAAGGTGGCTGGAGGGGGGGGAGGAGGAGGCGCCTGGAAGATGGGCGGCGGCGGTGACGGCCGCGGGGCGATCGGCACCGTGGGCTGGTCTTCAGGCGGCCGCACCACCGTCGGCTCGAGCACCTCCGGCACGGCCACCGGTGCACCGCAGTTCTTGCAGAACGCCTTGCCCTCGGTCACGGGCTGACCGCAGTTCGAGCAGTACATCAGACTCCCTCCTCCAAAGCCGGGGGTGTCCGCCGGCACGTCACCTGCCTGGCCTCAAGCGTAGAGAGAACTCCGGCAAAAGTCCATGCCCATACGCCCGATGGTAAGATTTGGCCCATGGCCGACGACCGACAAGACCTTCCTGATGACAGCGGTATCCCCGACGAGGCGATCGCCGACAACCCCCTGCACAGAAAGCTGGGACTCAAGACCGGGCTGGCTGGAGCCATCGTCGCCCCCTCTGAGGCCGACACCGACCCCTTGAGACCGCTGCCCGACGGATACGTGATGGTGGCGAGCGTGGCCGAGCTGGCCGGGGTATCCGGGTCGTTCGACTATCTCCACCTCTTCGCCCGCAGCCGGGCCGACCTGGTGAAGGACTTCACGCAGCTGAGAGACAGGCTCGCTCCCGGCGGCAGCCTCTGGGTATCGTGGATCAAGCAGTCATCCGCCCGCAAAGGGGGAGGGCTGCCCGGCGATCTGAACGAGAACACCATCCGCCGCCTGGCTCTGGCCAGCGGCTTGGTGGATGTGAAGGTGGCCGCCCTCGACCACGACTGGTCGGCGCTCAAGCTGGTCTGGCGGCGCCACTAGCCCGCAGCGGCCGGGCGCCTTACGCCGCGCGCCTACGACCTCTCGTAGCCCGGGGTCTTGCCGGCGACCTTGAGGTTATCCAGTAGGAGCCGGCCTAGCGGCCGCTCAGTGCTGGCCCGAATCGACACGTAGCACTGGTCGCAGCCCTCCCGGGTGGAACGGAAGCCTTCCACCGCCTCCTCGCGCGACCTGTACTGGAGATCGGGCCACATGGAGCAGGCGTTTATCAGGCCGTCCGGCCGCACCACCAGGAAGCGCCTCCCCGCCTGGCAGCCGCTCAGACCACCCTCAGCGAAGAAACGATAGGTCTGATCGATGATGTAGTCCGAGTTCATCACGGTCCCCGACCGCTTCTTGTGCGCCTTCAGCCAGTCGAAATGGCGCCGCAACACGGCCAGGTCCTCGGGGGCGTTGATGCAGAGGCCGGTGTCGCCCGTCCGTAGGCAACTGTAGGCGCTGAAAGAGATCTGGGTGCCCCACTCCTCAGCCTTGGCCACCAGTCCGGGGATCTCGTCGAAGTTGGCATGGGTCAGGGCGGAGTTGAGGCAGATGTCCTTCCGGCCGTACTTCCTGACCAGATAGGGGATGATCTCGCTCATCTTGGCGTAGAGACCGGCGACGCGTCGAAAATCGTCGTGGCGCTCGTCGGGGAAATCGAGCGAGACCGAGAAGAGGGACACCCCCGCTTCGTTCAGGGCGAGATAGCGCTCTTCGGTCATCAGCCACCAGTTGCTGACCAACACCACCATGGGTAACCCGTTGGGCCGCTTGACCGCGCGGACTATACCCTCCAGGTCCCCCCGCAGGAGAGGCTCGCCCCCGGAGAGCTGGCAGATGCCCGGGCGCAGCTCTTCTGAGAGCCGCCGATAGTCGTCCAGGCCCATGAGCCGGTCTTCCCGCTTGATGCCGCCCTTGTCGCAGTGGACGCAGTCGGCCACGCAGGAATGGGTGACCTCGAACGACACACAGATGGGCCGGCCCTCGGTGCGATTGAGCAGGGAGCGGGCGCCGATCTTGATCGATTCGCTCGTCTTCACGTTCCGCTCTTGTCCATGATGATAACGGTCCGTTCTGCCTCGGCCCCGCGGGGCGGTTTGGAATCAGGACAGACTGTAGCGCACGGCACGGCGGCTGCGCCAGGGCTTCGACGCCGGGGACCGCTGGCGCGCTGGAGGTGAGGGCGGCCCGCGCAGCGGGCGCCCGTTCCTCGCCGATGATACGATGCCGGGTGTGCTCGATCACATCGTCGACTTCCTGAAGGCGCTTGGCATAGCCGCTCCGGGGCGGCTCGGCTGGGTGACCGTCGTGGTCACCTTCGTCATCGCGGGGATCGCCGCTTGGAGCTTCACCCCCCGCATCAGAGTCTTCTCGTTGCGGGTGGGATGGGCCGACGACCCCAACCCGCGCCGCCTCAACCAGGATCCCCTGCCGAACGCGGGAGGCCTGGCCATCTTCACCGCCGTCATCGTGGCCTTGGTGATCGCCACGCTGCTCCGGCCCATCCTCATCGAGCAGGTGCAGGTGCAGGTTCTCGCCATCCTCCTGGGGGGATCGTTCCTCATCATGGCCGGCTTCATCGACGACCAGTTCGGCCTGCCCCCGGTGTTCCGGCTGCTCGTTCAGCTAGTGGCCGCCCTGCTCCTGGTGAGCACGGGTTTCCGTATCGACTTCGCGGTGGGCGGAGACTTCGCCACCGCCATCTCGGTGGTCATCACCGTCCTTTGGATCGTCGGTATCACCAACGCCATGAACCTCATCGACGGTGTGGACGGCCTGGCCGGAGGGGTCAGCTTCATCACGGCCATGAGCCTACTGGCAGTCTCCGCGCAGAACCGGGCCACCGCCGCGGCCACCCTGATCCTGGCCGCCTTGGCCGGAGCGGCGTTGGGATTCCTCCGCCACAACTTCCCGCCGTCGCGCATCATCATGGGAGACAGCGGCGCCTATTTCTTCGGCTTCGTCCTGGCGGCCACCAGCATCTTGGGAGAGGTGAAGGTCACGACCGCGTTCTCCTTGCTTCCGGCCGTGCTGTTCCTGTTCGTCCCCCTGCTCGACACCGTGCAGGTGGTGGTACGGAGGCTGGTCAAGGGCAAGAACCCCCTTTCCAGCCCCGGTACCGACCATGTTCACCACCGCCTGATGGCTAGAGGGCTCTCGCAGACCCGCACCACGCTCATCCTGTGGGGGATCACCTTGGTGGCCAATGTCGTCGCCATGGTCGTCCAGGGCATATCGGCCCTGCAGATCGTGACCGCCGCTCTGGTGATCGTGGCTCTGTTGGCGCTGACCGTGTGGCGCCGGCGGCGGGCGCTGCGCGCCACCGCACCCGGCCGGACCGCCGCCCAGGGCGATGGCGACCGCATCGATGCGCCCCGGGCCTGACTCGGACGGACTTCACTCTCTTTTTGGAAACCTACTTCTCGCCGGCGCCGTCAGAGACGGCATCGGAAGAACGCCCGATCGCTGAGGGGAGGCAAACCATGAAAGCGTGCATGCGGCGCAGAGTCTCGATGGGTGCGGTCGTCCTCGTCTTGATACTCACTCTCACGGCCGTCTCCGCCGCGGGGTGCGGCGGCGCGGCCAATGCCGGCGACGGAGCGCTCAAGCTGATCGAGGCCGACAACGGCAGGACCTTCACCGTCAAGACAGGCGACACCATCGAGGTCGTGATCGCCGGTAATCCCACCACCGGCTACGAGTGGACGGCGGTCCTGGACGAAGCCTCCGCGGCTTTGCTCGAGCAAGTGGGGGAACCGGTGTACGCCGCGGAGTCCACCGACCACACCCTGGTCGGCGGGGGCGGCACTTACACCTTCACGTTTAAGGCCCTGAAGAGCGGAAGCGCCGACCTGCGCCTGGCGTACGCCCGCGCCTGGGAGAACGTGGATCCCATCCAGACCTTCACAGTGGCCGTGACCATCGAGTAGAGAGCTTGATACCGGCACAGACCTGAGGCCCTCGGAGCGGCGCCGCCCTCGCCCGCTCCGGGGGCCTCAGGTCTTCGGCGGGGTGGCGGCTCGTCCGCCGTCTACAGCGCCACCAGTTCGAGCTTGCCCACGCTCATCTCCACTTTGATGCTCAAGCTCTTGGCGATTCCGCCCGCGGCCGCCGCCTCGGTGCGATAGACCTCGCCCTGGGTCACCCAGGTCCCCTCGAGAGACACGTCGGTCAGCCTGCTATCGACCGTGACCCGGGCCGCCGTCCCCGCGGGGACGATCACGCGCACAGTCCCCACCCCGGCCTTGATGCGGACCTGCGCATCGGTGCGCAGATCGCCCGAGAAGTCCAGCGTGTAGGTACCGGCCCCGCCGCTGAACTCCATGGCCTTGAAGTTGGCATTGGCCAGGCCGGTGAAGTCCACGGTGGAGGCTCCCGTCTGGTAGTCGAGCCTGCTCATCTGCCCGGGATTGGGCGCGGAAAAGGCCAACCGACACTTGGAAGCCCCATCCTTGACGGTGAGCCCGGCCAGAGTGAGGCCGCCCAGTTCATATGAGCCCTCATAGGCGCCCGCCGTCACTTCCAACCGCATGGGCGCCGTGCCCAGCAGTAGGTCCCACTGGTTGACCACGTCGCCTCCCAGCCCAGAGAGCCCCTTGGGGTTGCCCTGCTCGATGGTTAGACGGGCGTCGGTCCGCTTGACGGCCGGCTTCCAGCCTTCAACGTTGTAGCGGATGACGCCGGAGGCCAGACCCGCCGCCCCCGGTCGCAGCGACAGCGATCCCGCCCCCATGCGCAGCTTGACATCGGTGACGGCCGCGCTTCCCAGCGGTTCGTCGATGACCAGTTCCTGGGTGGGGCCGACCGCCACGCTGCAGCCCGCGAAGAGCAGGCCGGCGCAGGCCAGCGTGCCCAGCCCAGCCAGCAGAACGGCGGCGATCGCCTTCATGTCCGTCCACCTCCCCATGGCCGCCCGGGCCATGCGTCTGCTCCTATGATAACGGGTCGGTGAGACCCGCGATGACGTACGCCGCAGCCACCGCCACTCCCAAGACGGCGTATATGAAGCGGCGCACCACCGCACCCCCCAGGGCAGGTCTGCGGGGCAGCAGCCTCCCGCCCCGGCCCAGAAAAGAGAAGACGGCCAGACAGAGTGCCACCCAGGCCCCTCCCACACTCCAACCGCCCAGAACGTCGGTGGTCCAGTGCACCCCCAGGTAGATCCGCGAGAGACCGATGAGCGCCACCACTGCGGCCGCCGCCCCGACCGTCGCCAACCGTTTCGCCCGGGCGCCGCCGGGCCGCCCCCGGCCCGGCGGCGCGCCGCTCCCGCCGAAGCCCGTCACGAACAGCAGCAGGACGACCACCACCAGAGTCATCAAGGCGTGCCCGGACGGCATGCCCCCGGACGAGGGAGGCTCGATCAACATGTACTCTTCAGGCGGCCGCTCCCGCCCGATCCCATTCTTGAGGAGGCTCGACACTCCCTGCCCCAGCGCCATCGCCGCCGCGGTCAAGACGGCCCGGTCCCAGAGGCCGCGCAGTGCGAGGATCAGCACCAGCGACGCGGCCAGTGTGCCCAGGAACACATCGTTGCCCAGCAGGGTGAACAACCAGAACAGCCGGTCCAGGGGGTCCGAGCGCCATCTCAAGAGCGCGTCCGCCACCTCGCGATCGACGGCGGGTAGGCCCTGTCTCTGCACCAGCCAGACGATGGTGACGAAGAGCCCCGCGAGCAGGGTCGCCACCAGGGCCGGCCACGGTACGCTACCGCCGTCGCGGTCGCAGCCGCCCTGGCCCTGCCCCTGCCTACCCGGGCCGGGTGACGCCATGCCGCAGCACCGTCTTGAGGTTCTCCGGCCTGGCCGCGCGCGGGTCACCCAGATAGATCTCGTGATGCGGGCCCTGCAGCGCATAGCCCTGCTGAGCGGCGAAGACCCCCATCCGCTCCAGGGTACGGGGCTCCTCGGAGTAGGGGCCGATGTGCATAACCTGGACGCACAAACCCTCGGCGAAGCGCGCCAGCCGCAGCCGCTCGAGGGACTCCCCCACTTCGCCCGCGTGGGCCCGCTTCTCCCGCAGCTTGGCCCGGGCCTCGTCGAACATCTTCTCCGTCACGTGCTCCGGCTGCATGATCATCAGCCTCCACTGCCACTCACCGTCTGACAGGTAGTCCGCCCCGCCGGCAGGGGTGGTCCACAGCCCTTCCAGGGCCATGACCGGATAGTCGACGGGCTCCACCGGCCGCTGCTTGGACATGAACTTGAGGGTGTAGGAGACCCCGTAGAGCGCCGCCACGGCGGCGGCGAACCCGGGACTGTCACCTGGGGTCCGGCCGGGTTCGATACGACCGTCGATCATGGCGAACTGCAACTCCGGCACGTCCACCAGGACCACCTCTTTAGCGGACGGCTGGTAGAGATGTTTGAACTGCTTCTTGAGGTCAAGCACGCGCGGGACGGGCTTCTCCATGGCCGCACCTCCTCTGGTCGTATGATACGTCCGTGCGCCCGCCACCGAAACCACCCCCGGCCCGCGGAAGGCCCATGACATCTTCCCAACCCACCGCAGGGCAGCGGGACGCGTCATGCTCCCGGTTGCAGTTTGGCTCGACCGGGTAGTAACCTCCGAGATAGGGTTCTCGATCGAGAGGAGAAACCATGAAAGAGGTACCCGGGCTGTACGCCAGCTTCCGCGCCCGCTTCCCCGAGATCGTTGAGATGAACGAGGCCCTCGGCCAATACATCCACGAGCAGGCCGGGCCCCTGGACGAAAAGACCCGGGCGCTGGTGAAACTGGGTATCACTGCGGCCAGCCATCACCAGACCGCGCTGTCAACCCAGGTGGAACGCGCCCGGGAAGCCGGGGCGAGCGAAGACGAGATACTCCACGCCCTGCTCCTGGTGATCCCCACCTGCGGCTTCCCCACCTTCATGGAAGCGTACCGCGAGTACGAGGGCCGGTAGAGACATGACCGTGGACGAAGAGGCGGCTGAATCCGGCGGGCGACCGGGCGACGAGTCCGCCCCCGCCGGCGGGCCGCCGGCCACCGAGCCGGCGGCTGAGCCCCCGGGCGCCGGGCCAGGCTCGGCCGCCGGACTCGAAACCCGTGTCCGCGACATCGGGCTGCGCCTGTTCGCCGCCATGACCCAAGAAAGGCCGCTGCGCTCTGCTTCTTCGTTCATCAGCGGCCGCGCGATGCAGCGCCGCATCCTGGCTCAGGCTATGGCCGACCCCCATTTCAAGACCCAGCTCTTTCGCTTCGTCGACGTCTATCCCAGCATCCGCGACTCGGGCGATCTGGTCCGCCACCTCCGGGCCTACCTCGACGACGGCGGCACCCTGCCCCGTCCTCTTGACCGCCTGGTCGCCTCCGGCGACAGGCGCCTGCCCACCTGGGCTGTGGCCCGCCTCACCGAGAAGGGCATGCAGCGCATGGCCAGGAGCCTCATCGCGGGGCGTGACGCTACCGACGCCCTTCCTGCGCTCAAGCGCCTGCGCCGCCGCCGTACCGGGTTCACCCTCGACATCCTGGGCGAGGCCTGTCTGAGCGACGCCGAGGCCGAAGACTACGTCCGCCGCTACCATGACCTGCTCGACACCCTTCCCCCCAAAGCCGCCCGCTGGTCCAGCGAGCCGGCTGTGGACCAGGCCCCCTGGGGTCCCGAGCCGAGAGTCAACCTCAGCCTGAAGGTCACTTCGCTCTACTCACAAATCGACCCCCTCGACTTCGAGGGATCCCGCCGGGCTGTGTTCGCGGCTCTCAAGCCCTTGTTCCTGAAGGCCCGGGACAGCGGCTCCTTCCTCAACCTCGACCTGGAGCGTTTCGTCCACCGCGACCTCACCTACGCGGTGTTCGCCGACCTCTGTCTGGATCCCGACCTCCGCGACTACCCTCACCTGGGGATAGTGGTGCAGTCCTACCTGCGGGACAGCGCGGATACGGTCAAGGAGCTTATCCGCCTGGCCCAAGAGCGCGGAACCCCGATCACGGTGCGTCTGGTCAAGGGCGCCTACTGGGACTACGAGACCATCCTGGCCGCCCAGGAGCACTGGCCCTGCCCGGTGTTCCTCAGCAAGGGGCAGACCGACGCCCAGTTCGAACGGCTGGCCGCCGCCCTCATCGAAGAGTGGCAGTGGACCCGGCCGGCCTTGGGCACTCACAACATACGGAGCATCGCGGCGGCCATGGCCGCTGCCGAGGCCGCCGGCCTGCCGGCCGGCGCCGTGGAGATCCAGGTGTTGCACGGCATGGCCGACGCCGTGAGACGGGCGGCCGTGGCCCAGGGCTACCGAGTACGGGAATATGTGCCGGTGGGCGAGCTGATCCCAGGCATGGCCTACCTGGTCCGCCGTCTCTTGGAGAACACCGCAAACGAGTCTTTCTTGCGCCTGACCTTCGCCCAGGGTCAGGACCCCGAGACTCTGCTCGCTCCGCCGGTGGAGACGCCGGATGCCGAGATGGCCGCGGAGTCGCCGCCGCCCGGGCCGGCCCCAGCCGGGTCCCCCGCCGTCTTCCAGAACGAGCCCCACGCCGACTTCTCCCGGCCCGAGGCGAGAGCGGCCATGCAGAGGGCGCTTGCCACCATCGGGGCCAGCCTCGGCCGCGACTATTCGCTCATCATCGGAGGCGAGGCGATCATGACCGCCGACACGGCCGTCTCGGTCAACCCCGCCCGGCCGGCGGAGGTGGTGGGCAGAGTGGCGGTGGCGGGGCGCACGGAGGCCGACAGGGCGCTTGACGCGGCGGTGGCCGCATTCCCCGGATGGCGTGACACCCCGGCCGCGGAGCGCGCCGCCGCGCTCATGGGCGCAGCCGCGCTCATGCGTGAGCGCCGGTTCGAGCTGGCCGCCCTTGAGGTGGTAGAGGCGGGCAAACCTTGGCGTGAAGCCGACGCCGACGTGACGGAGGCCATCGACTTCCTTGAGTACTACAGCCGGGAGGTCCTCCGCCTGGCAACGGTGCGCGACCTCAGCGACGTCCCCGGCGAGGAGGACTCTTACTTCTACGAACCGCGAGGGGTGGCTGCCGTCATCGCTCCCTGGAACTTCCCCCTGGCCATCCCCACCGGGATGCTCTCGGCCGCACTGGCCGCTGGGAACACGGTGGTCTTCAAGCCGGCGGGTCCCACCCCGGTGCTCGGCTATGCCTTGGTGCGCATGCTGCACGAGGCCGGAGTGCCCGGCGGCGCCGTCAACTTCGTGCCCGGACCGGGAGGAGACGTCGGCGACTACCTAGTGAGCGACCCCCGGGTGGACCTCATCGCCTTCACCGGCAGCCTGGAGGCCGGGCTGTCGATCATGGCCAAGGCCGCGACCGTGTCACCCGGACAACGGAGCTTGAAGAAGGTGGTGGCCGAACTGGGCGGCAAGAACGCCATCATCGTCGACACCGATGCCGACCTCGATGCCGCCGTGGAGGGAGTGGTCATATCGGCCTTCCACTACGCGGGTCAGAAGTGCTCCGCCTGCAGCCGGGTGATCGTGCTGGAACAGGTGTACGAACAGTTCCTCAAGCGGCTCGTGGCGGCGGCGGCAAGCCTCAGAGTGGGCGACCCCGTCCATCCGGGCACCCGGGTGGGGCCGGTGATCAGCGCCGAGGCCCAGGGACGGATCCTCGGCTATATCGCCACGGGTAAGGAAGAGGCCGCGTTGGTGCTGCCGCCACCGGCTGGGCCTGAGCGCGCCCGCGCCTTGGCGGCGGCCGCCGCCGAGCCCTGGGCCGCCGAGCCGGAAGCGGGACGCTGGGTCGACGGCGAATGGGTCCCGGCGCAGACGGACACTGCGCCTGGCGAAGAAGCGACGGCCGAAGCGGCGGAGACAGGCACAGAAGAGAGCCGGCAGGCCGCGGCACGAGCCGAGCAGACTTCCGCCCGAATCGCCGACGGCGACCCCGGGCCGCCCGCCGGCGCGGCGGGCGCGGCCGGGGTCGACGACCGCACTGGAGGCTATTTCGTTCCACCCCACATCTTCGTGGACGTCCCGCCCGAGGCCGTCATCGCCCAGGAGGAGATCTTCGGACCGGTCCTTGCGGTCATGAAGGCCCGCGACTTCGACGAGGCTCTGCGGCTGGCCCTGGGGGTCCGCTACGCCCTCACCGGCGGGCTCTACTCACGAAGCCCGGTCAACATCCGCCGGGCTTACCGGGACTTCCGGGTGGGCAACTTCTACATCAACCGCCCGATCACCGGAGCGATGGTGGGCAGGCAGCCCTTCGGGGGGTCGCGTATGAGCGGCGTGGGCTCCAAGGCCGGCGGACCGGATTATCTGCTCCAGTTCCTGGAGCCGCGGACGGTCACCGAGAACACCGTGCGGCGGGGCTTCGCCCCGGCCGAAGAAGCGTCCTAGTGGTCTAAGCGGGCGGCTGCGCCCGCAGAGGGGCGGCGCCGCCCGAAGACCGCTCCCAGCGCGTCGATGATCAGCCGCGCCCCGTGCAGAGCGGCCAGTTCCCCGGGGTCAGGGGCGGAGGAAACCTCCACCAGGTCCATGCCGATGACGTTCGCGCGCGCACACACCGCCCGCAGCAAAGCTCGCGCCTCGTAGTAGGTGAAGCCGCCGGGTTCGGGGACCCCGGTGCCCGGGGCGACGGCCGGATCCAGACAGTCGATATCGAACGTGAGCCAGGTGTCGATGCCGGGCCCGACCGCCTGGGTGAGACGCTCGACCGCCCGTTCGGCCCCCCGCTCGAGCATCTCCCGCTTGATCTGCTCGCACCAGAACGTGGCGACCCCCCGGTCGCGGGCGAGCGCCAGGTTGTCGGCCGCGGTGTGGAGGCCGCGAATGCCGTACTGGACCACCGATCCCACGAGACCACCCTCATGCGCCCGGATGATGGGGCTGGCATGGGTGAAGCGATCTCCGTCGATGTGGTCCCAATAGTCCATGTGGGCGTCGAACTGAACGAGTTGTAGCGGAGCCGCCGTCATTCCCCGGGCGGAATGGACGCCCAAGAGCACCGGGTACGTGATGGAGTGATCTCCGCCCAAGACCAGCGGGAAGAGACCGTTCGACAGCAGCACCTCCACCTTGGCGGCGATCACCTCGGGAGGGAAAGGCGCCGCTTCGCCCGCGGCGGGGGCCTGCACGTCGCCGGCATCGACGATGCGGATACCGGCCAGGAGCGAGGTCTTCGTCTCACCGTCCCAGAAGGGCTCGTGGTCCTGCCGGTACGCCCACTGCCCGGAGATGGAGCGAAGTGCGTTCGGACCTTCGCGCGTGCCTGCTCTTCCGGTCACGCCCGCGTCGCAGGGCACCCCGATGACGGCGACCTCGGCGTCGGCCCTTGTGGGGTCGGTCAGCCGAGGCGCGCCGAGGAATGTGGGCGGAGTCGACTCTGCTGTCATGAGATCTCCGTGGTCGGCACCTGCTTCCATCCTACCCAGGGACCGGCGGTCGCACAATAACGCACCCTCGGAGCCGCCGCCGCTTCCGCATGACCGTGCCCACCTGCTACGCTGAGCCCAGTCTCGGGCGGCGGGGTGAGATCAGAGCGCCGCCGCTACCGGTCGAATCACAGGAGGGGACGATGAGCGTGGGCTCGATGGCCTCAGGCTGGTACTACTCCAAGCGGAGCGGGGCGGCTGAGCCGCGGATCGGTCCCTTCACCTGGGAGCAGCTCTACTCCTTGGCCCAGACCGGAGTCCTGGCGCCGGATGACTTGGTGTGGAACCCGCAACTCCCCCAGTGGACGCCCGCCACGCAGATCCCTGGGCTGTTCCCAGCCGGGTGGGTACCGGCTCCGGCGGTCATGCACCCTCAAGCATCACTTCAGCCTGAGCCCTACGCGCCCGCTCCCGTCGGCGCACCTGTCGGAGCTCCGGGGGCGCCACGCAGAAGCTCGCTGTTGTGGGCCGTTCTCATCCCTGTCATCGCCCTCATCGTGGTCGGGGGTGGACTGGGCGCCTATTTCGGCTTCATCTGGGATCGCGGTAACGGCGGTGCGGCCGGAGTCGACAACGGGACAACGGTGACCAGTGCGGCTGCCGGGACCGGCACCACCGCCGCCACCGGCGACGGGGTCTCCCTCGGGGTGGCAGAGACGCGACTGCCCGATCTGGCCAAGCTCATCCAGAGCGAACAGTATGGTGAGGTGCCGGCCGACCACCTGGTGGTGGTACTCGCCGAGGGTGCCGGCGCGGAGGATGCGGACAGGGTCGCCCAGGCCGTAGGGGGGTCGGTGGTGGGGCGGATCGAGTACATCAACCTCTACCAGATCCAGTTCCCCGGCGCCACAGAGGCCGACCTCCAGGCCGCCATCGACACCGCCCGGGCGGACGCGAGCGTGGAGGCGGCCGGTCCTTACGACCAGGTATACAGCGACATCGAGATCTGGGGCGTCCGCCAGAGCGCCCTCAACGATCCCGCCTACCAGGGAAGCTACGGCAAAGGCTACGAACTCGTAGGCGTGGACAAGGCCTGGAAGTACATCAAGGGCTCGGGGATGCATCTGTGGGGAGTGAACGTAGGGGTGGTGGATAGCGGTATCTACACCCCCAGCGGGGAATTCGAGGGCGATGTCAACGTCACCTACCCCGAGATCGGAAACGGGACTCTCACCAGCCCCACCAAGGGCAAGACGGATACAGGGGCCGTCTACGACAGCCCCGACGGCAGTCACGGAACGGCGGTCGCCGGGATCATCGGAGCCGATGGGGAGAACGGCGGCCAAGCCGGCATCGCCTCCATCCTAGGCAACAAGCTCACCCTCACCGTGAGCGACCAGTACGCGTCTCCTTACGGCAACAAGGAGGTCCCGGCCGACCCCAATGACCCCACCGTGGTCACCTATCCAAGCGGCAAGAGCTGGGCGCTGGGGGCCATGAAGGCCATCATCACGCAGGTCGAATCGGGAGCCAAGGTCATCAACTGCTCGTGGGGCAACGCCGCCGACAAAGAGAGCCCCACTGTAGCCGCCGCATATCGCAAGTTCTTCGAGAAGATGAGTCGGGACCATCCCGACGTGCTCTTCGTGTGCTCGGCAGGGAACGACGGCAAGGCCCGTGACGGCTCCCAGAGATACCCGAGCGGGCTCAACCTGCCCAACATGATCACCGTGGGCAACATCATGAACGATGGGACCACCGCCCCGAGCAGCAACAAGATGAATGATGCGCCCGGTCAGGAATACGAGGTGACCCTGGCCGCCCCCGGCGACGAGGCCGTGCGCAGCGTGGGCCCGGACGGTCAGGTGCGGGCGGGTTGGACCGAGGTCGCGCCCAATTGGGGAATCTCGGGCGGCACCAGCATGGCGGCGCCCCATGTGTCGGCGGCAGCGGCGCTGCTCCTTTCCATCAACCCCAACCTCTCGGCGGGGCAGATCAAGGACCTGCTCACCCAGACGGCCCGGCCCGGACCCCCGGAACTGGGCGGCAAGACCCTGGCCATCGACGCCGCGGTGCTCGAGGTCATCAACCAGCAGCGCGAGAAGCAGGGTTTGACCCGCGTGACCGCGGAGGAACTGGAGAACGGGGCCGTGGTGGACGCGGTGGCCATCAGCATCGACGGTGAACCCAACACCTACACCGTCAAGGCCATCCTCAAAGTCCTGCCTTCGGTGGAAGGGGCCGACGTTGTCATCACGGGCACGGCCGGCATCGAGATCGACGGCGAAACCACCCAGCACCTGGACCAGGCCGGTGAGGCCGTCTGGTCTAAGGTCTACATCCCCGGTGACAGCGCCTCCATCACGGTGACCCGCCAAGACTCTGGAGCCTCCAGCGTCATCACCTTCGAGAAGTTCGACCTCAACGGCATCTGGAACGGAACCTTCACCATCACCGACATCCAGATGGACGAGGCGGCCGCTCAGAGCGCGAGCGAACAGGGCTGTGACTTCAGCTTCATCGAGGCGCTCAAAGGCCAGGCGATGCCGGCACGCATGGACATCTCGGTGGACGAGGCCGGCAACGGCACGGCGGTGATGATCCTCGACGCCTCAGCCATTGACGTCGGGGAGGGTGGGGACGTGAGCGCTCGGCCTCTGAACATGACCGTCAGCTACGCCGGCAACACGGTCACGTTCACCCTCACCGAGGGAGGGGCGGGCAGTTGGGCCATGTCCGGCACCGTTGCCAGAAACGGCACGGCCTTGGTGATGGAGGGTAGCGCGGCCGCCGGCCAGGAAGGCCTGACCATGACGGCCGTCTGGACGGTGACGAAAGAGGACTGAGCAGCACAGCCCACGGCCCGGGTACACCGCCGCCCATGCTGCCGGTGCACGCAGCCTGCCGCTTGTGCGGGGCGTCGCCGCGGACTAGTATCGACATGGCTGGCGAGGTTCGGCGTGGAGGTGACAGCGATGGGCGCCCGGTCTCTCTTCTCGTCCCGGAATCCGGCAGATCAGCGGCCGCATCCCCGCTGGGGCGCGGCGCCCGGGGCGACCCTGCTCCTGGCGACAGTGCTCCTCACCACGCTCGTCCTGTCCGGCTGCAGCATGACCACCGGAGGAGACGACGGGCGATCCGAGAGCACTGTAGTCACCCATCGCCTGTCCTCCACCTCCCTCCTTCCGACCACCTCGTCCACGGAGCCCCCTTTCACCCAGCAACCGGGTGAGATCTTCCTGGAGGCGGCCGGGCAGGCCGGTCCGGAGTCCTTCACCGGAGAGACCTTCCTGCCCGCGGGTCCGCCCTCCACGCTGAACATCCCGACCACGACCATCCCGCCGGCGGTGACTTCAAGCACCGACACCGCCTCGACCACCACCACGACCGCCGCCGGCGGCGCCATCCAGCTGACTTCCTATTCCGGGGATACACCCGCCCTCTATGGAGGGTCAAAGAGCAAGAAGCAGGTGGACAAGGAAGGCCAACTCCGCTTCTTCGAGCAGAACCCCGCCAAGGCCGCCGCCTTCTGCGCCGCCCTCAACAGCGACCCCACCTTCCGCTGGAGCGGGGGTAGCCAAATCCGGCCCGACCAACTGCGGGCCTACTTCGACGAGCTGACCCCCGTGATGCTCACCCGCGACACGCGGGTGACCAACCACGGATACCGCGACGGCAGACCCACCCCCCGCCAGGCCGTTCTCCAGAAGGGGCAGTACGTCCTGGTCGACCTGTATGGGGTCCCGCGGGTGCGCTGTGAGTGTGGCAATCCCCTCACCCCGCCGCAACCGGTGCCCACCACCCCGACGTACACCGGGCCCCGCTGGCCGGACTTCGATCCCACCGTGATCGTCGTCATCGTGCCGGCGCCCGCGGTGATCGAGACCATCATCCTGGTGGATATCGCTACTGGGGGATGGTTCGAGCGGCCTCCAGGGTCGGATGGAGCCATGGACGCCATCACCCCGGCCTCGATGTGGGACCTCCATGTGCGCATGGACATCCCCGGCGGCCCGGTCGAGTGGACGGCAACCATCGGGATCGGCCCCGACGGAACGACCCTCAGTGGATCCACCCAGGGCATCTGGCGCTGCGACGGCTACACCTGGCGGGATACTCAGGACAACAAGACCGGCACCTGGCAGGCCGACGTGTCCTACGCGGTGGAGATAAGCGGAACGGTCGAGAGTACTCCCACAGGACGCGTCCTGCATGTCGTCGCGACACCTGCTTACGTCACCATCGAGAACGTCGACATAGACAATCAGATCGACAGCCACGCCGGCATCCGGGCCGATCTCGACCGAGACATCCCGCAGTGGCTGAGCGTCGCCTTTGTACCGATCGACCTGCCCGCGGTGGACTACGGTCCGGTATATGCGACCCTGCAGGCCGCCGATGGGTCACAGGGCAACGCCACCCTGACGGCGCTGCGGTAGAAGGGGGAGCAGACGGCACACGCTGCGCCGCGCGATCAGGGCAGCCGGCAGGCGATGCATCACCGGGTCGGACCTAGAAAGGCCGTCCCCTTGACCTGCGCCCGTCTGGTCCTGCTGCTGGCCGCCTGCGTTCTCGCCGGTGGCTGTTCCGAGACCGCACCGAGTCCTACCGCGAGCGCCACTGTCCCGACCTCGACCCTGCCGAAGGTCGAGTCGCCGGGCCTGCCGGGGACGGGGGCCGAGGCGGACGGCCCCGGCTCGGTCAAGGTGACCGTGGTCTACGACAATACCGTGGCCGCTCGGCCGGATCTACAGGCCGAGTTGCGATCGGACTGGGGCTTCGCCTGTGTGGTGGAGACAGAACAGACGACCGTGCTGTTCGACACCGGCTCCAAGGGAGACGTCCTGCTCGCCAACCTGCGCGCCTTGGGGATTGACCCCCGGTCCATCGACACCGTGGTGCTGTCCCACGCCCACGGCGACCATACCGGTGGGCTTGCCGCCCTCCTCGAACAGACCGGACCGCTCACGGTCTACCACCCGGCCTCCTTCTCCGCGGCCACCAGGCGGGCGATCGGCGAGGGGGGAGCGACCTCCATGCCGGTCACGGAGCCGGTCACGATCGGGCCCGGGTTGCTGGTGACCGGCGCGGCGGACCGCGGAGCGAAGGGCGGAGTCGATGAGCGGGCCCTGCTCGTGGAGACTGCCGAGGGGCCGCTCCTCATCACGGGATGCGCCCACCCCGGCATCGTGTGGATGGTGGAGACCGCCTCCGCAGTCATGGAGGCGCCCGTGCGGGTCGTGGTGGGAGGGTTCCACTTGATGCACGTGCCGGTGACCGAGGTGGCGGACATCGCCGAGCGCCTGGCCAAGCTCGGCGTCGTTCGCTGTGGACCGGCTCACTGTACCGGGGAGGCCGCCGCCGCGCAGCTGCGGCGGCGGTTCGGGGCCGGCTTCATCGAGATCGGGACCGGAGCGGTCATCGTCTTCGCGGACGGCCACGACTCCTAGAGATACCCGTCCAGTCGCCAGAGTCCGGCGTCGCGCGCAGCCTCGACCGCCGTCCGGTGTTCGCCGGGGCTGAGCGGCCGCCCCATCTCCGGGTGGCCGCGGGCCGCGGCGCTCTCGGCCGGGCCGGACCGGCCCCAGGGGGTCACGGCCACCCTATGGGCCGGACGATACTGGTTCATCACGTTCACGTAGGTGTCGACCGATATCTCCGCGGCGATGAAGCGGGCGACCTCCGGCGTCCCGGCCAGACCGTCCGGCAGCACCAGGTGCCGCACCAGCAGCCCCCTCCGGGCCACACCCCGCTCGTCGATCCACAGGTCCCCCACCTGCCGGTGCATCTCCCGCACTGCGGCCCGGTTGCGGGCGACGTAGTCGGGGACACCGGAGAGACGCCGCCCCACCTCCTCGTCGGCGTACTTCATGTCGGGCATGTAGATGTCCACCACCCCGCCCAACAGCCGAAGTGTGGCGAGAGAGTCGTAGCCACCGGTGTTGTAGACGAGCGGAAGCCGCAGCCCCCGGGCGGCGGCGATCGCCAGCGCCTCGAGGATCTGGGGCACCACATGACTGGGAGACACCAGGTTGATGTTCTCGCAGCTGAGATCCTGCAGCTCCAGCATGATGCCGGCCAGCTGCTCCGCCGTCACCTTCCAATCGGGATGGTCGTGCGCCGGCTGGCTGATGTCATGGTTCTGGCAGAACACGCAGGCCAGGTTGCACCCGGCGAAGAAGATGGTGCCGGAGCCGCCCCGCCCCACCAGCGGAGCCTCTTCGCCGTAGTGCGGGCCGGCGCTGGCCACCCGAGCCATGGCCCCGGTGCGACACTCCCCCAGTTGCCCGGCCAGACGGTCGACCCGGCAGCGGCGCGGGCAGAGCGTGCAGCGGCACAGGCGCGCCCGCGCCCGCGCGGCGCGCGCCGCCAACTCGCCGGAGGCGTGCAGCGCCAGATAGGCCGCGGGGTCCGCTTGGCTCATGGCCCCAGTGCCGTCCCTGTGCCGCCCTTGGAGGTCGCGCTTCGCCCCTTGCCTTGCCTTATGAACATTTGTTCGTGTATACTCCCCCTCACCGCCGAACGTATGTTCGGATTACCACGCCGGATTGGAACATATGTATTGCTTTTTGTTAATAGTGCAACGTCCATTGCAATAACATTCGGCCATTCCCCCTCGACGGGCTCACGGTGCGACGCATGCTCTCTTTCGTACACCTGCACGTGCATTCTGACTTCTCGTTCCTCGACGGGGGCAGCCGGATCGAGCAGCTCGTCGCCCGGGCGGCCGAGCTGGGGCAGCCGGCGCTGGCTCTTACCGACCACGACGGCCTCTACGGGGCGGTGCGTTTCGCCAAGGCCTGCACCAAGTATGCCATCAAGCCGATCTTCGGAGCCGAGGTGCGCTTGGAGTCACTGCTCGCCGGCGACCGGCCCCCTGCCTCCCCGCTCCATGCCGCCGCGGCATGCGCCTCCGTCCCTGCCGCCGTCGCAGACGACCCCCACCACCTGGTCCTCCTTGCCGAGACCCGTGAAGGCTACGCCAACCTCTGCCGCCTTCTCTCCGCCGCCCATCTAGCCGACCCCGAGCGCGACCGCCACCCGCTCGTCACCCTCGACTCGCTCCAGGCTCACGCCGAAGGGCTGATCTGCCTCACCGCCTGCCGCCACGGAGAGATCGGTTACCTTGTCGACGCCGGCCGCGACCGCGAAGCCCACGCCGCCCTCCTCCGCCTGCGCGGCATCTTCCCTCCCGACCGTCTCGGCCGCCACCGCCTCTATGTCGAGCTGCAGTACTTCGGCTACGAGCCCCATCAGGAGGCCCACCCCGGTCAGCACGGCACCCCGGTCGTTCAGAAGATCGCGGCCCTCGGCGGGCGGCTCCGCCACCGTCCCGCAGCCTCCTCCCCTGGATTGCATAAATCCTCTGCTGCAAGCCTTATTGCACCATACACCCCCCATCCGCGCAAGGCCGCTCCCCGTCCCGATCTCCCACAGGGACAACCCCAGCGCCTCGACTCGGCCGACTACGACATCGGCTTTCACCGCGATGGCCGCCCCTGGCGTCTCTCCTGCCTCACCTACTGCCTTCGTTTGACAGAGCTGGCACGCGCCTGCGAACTCCCCACCGTCCTCACCGCCAATGTCCACTACGCAGGGGAATACGACCGCGACATCCACCTGATCTGCCGCGCCGCCGGCCGCGATCGGCCGCTCTCCGGCTACCCAGACCCCCTTCCGGGAACGCGATATCTCCAGTCTCGCTCGAAACTCGAGGTTCTGGCCGAGCCCCTGCTGCAACTGGTCACGCCCGGGCGATCCGAGGGGTCGCGGCCGATAGGGGCTTCGTGCGTGCATAATCATTGTAATGCAATATATTATGCAGAAACGAGGGCTGGGACAAGGTCACGTGTGGCCGGCCACACTGCCCTGTCGCCCCTCGACGCCACCACCCACATCGCCACCCGCTGCAACGTCGATCTGCAACTGGGGACCTTTCACTTCCCCAAGGTCGAGATCCCGCCGGGCGAGACGGCTTACTCCCTCCTCGCCAAGCGCTGCTTCCGGGGTATCACCCGTCGTTACAAGCCGGTACCGCCCCGGGCGGTCGAACTCCTCGAAAAGGAGCTCCGCATGATCCAGCAGATGGACTTCGCCCACTACTTTCTAGTGGTGCACGACATCGTCCGTTGGGCCCGAGCCCAGGGCATCGCCTGCAGCGGCCGCGGCAGCGCCGGCAACTCCATCGTCTGCCACGCGCTCGACATCACCGCCTCCGAGCCCATCCGCCACAACCTGCTGTTCGAGCGGTTCCTCAACCCCAACCGCCGGGAGATGCCCGACATCGACGTCGACTTCTGCTCCACTCGCCGGGACGAGGTCATCGACCATATCTACCGCACTTTCGGCGACCAGAACGTCGCTGTGGTGGCCAACGTCAACACCATGAGCCCCCGCTCAGCCGTCCGTATAGTGGCCGAAGCCCTGGGCTTCGCCCCCAACGAGATCAACGCCCTCGCCCGTAACGTGCCCCGCCACGGCGACGCGGCCCGCATCCGGGAGTACCTGGCCGGCGCTTGGCCGGAATTGCGCGACTCGCCTCTGCAGGACGGGTCCCGCTACGCCCGCTTCCTCGACCTGGTGGAGCGTCTCGACTCCTTCCCGCTGCACCTGGGCACCCACCTGGGAGGCTTCGTCATCGCGGACAGGCCCATCACCTACTACGCCCCTCTGCAGTGGGCGGCCAAAGGGGTGGTGGTCGCCCAGTTCAACAAAGACGACGTCGCCGCCCTGGGCCTGGTCAAGATGGATATCCTCGGCCTGCGCACGCACTCGGCCGTCTCCGAGTGCGTCCACCTCATCCGCCGGCGCACCGGGAGGCGCATCCGCCCCTACGACCTGCCCCCCGACGACCCCGCCGCCTACGAGATCATCTCCAACGGGGGCTCCATCGGGCTGTTCCAGCTCGAATCGGCCGGACAGCGCAACCTCGCCTCCCGCCTCAAAGAGCGGGACTTCGACGACGTCATCGCCGCCATCGCCCTCTACCGGCCCGGACCGCTGGAGGCCGAGATGATCGGGCCCTTCATCGACCGCCGCTGGGGCGTGGAGCCGGTCAGCCTCCCCCATCCCGCCATGGCCGAGGCGGTGGCCGACACCTACGGGGTGATCCTCTACCAGGAACAGGTGCTCCGCATCGCCCAGGCCGTGGCCGGTTTCGACCTGGCCGACGCCGACTCGCTGCGCCGGGCCATGACCCGCGACCGCAGCCGGGAGGAGATGGCCAAGATCGGCGAGACCTTCGTCGGCCGCGCCGTCGCTCGGGGCGTGCCGGAAGAGGCGGCGCGCGAGGTCTTCCGCCAACTGGAGGGCTTCGCCGCCTACGGGTTCAACAAGAGCCACTCGGTGTGCTTCGCCGTCATCAGCTATGCCACGGCCTGGCTCAAGGCCCACTATCCGGCCGAGTTCCTGTGCGCCGTGCTCAACAACCAGCCCATGGGCTTCTACACCCCGCGCACGGTGCTGAACGACGCCCGCCGCTTCGGGCTGGAGGTGCGGCCGCTGGACATCAACCTCTCCGGCCGCGGCTTCACGGTCGAAGACGACGCACCCCCCGATCCGCTCAGCGACTACGACCCCTTCGCCCAGGCCTGGACCGCCGAGCACGACTGGGGCCTCACCGCCGCCGACCTGGCCGAGCTGCGGACCGAGCAGGAAGGGGAAGCGGCCTACGCCGAGGCCCTGCGGGCGGCGCGAACACAGGTCGATGACCCTCACACGGCCGCGAACCCACACGCGGTGGCTGAGGATGCCCGCGATTCGGGGGTAAATCCTGGTCCCGTTTCGACCGGGAGCGTCGCCACCCCGCCAGCCAGTCCGACACCCTGGGGCGAGTCTCCGCCGGATGGGGCGGCGGTCTTTGAGGCGGAGCGTGCGGTGCCGCGCCGCGCCGCGCCGCCGACGGGGCGCGAAGCGCCCCCGCTCCCCGGCGCCGGCCGGGCCCTGCGCGTGGGGTTCAGCTACCTCAAGCAGATGGGCGAGCGCTCCCTCGACCGCATCGAGCAAGAACGGCGCCACGGCCCCTTCACCTCCTTCGAGGACTTCTACCTCCGCACCCGCATCGACTATCCCGTGGCCGAGAACCTCATCCGGGTGGGAGCTTTCGACTCCCTCGAGCCCGACCGCACCGAGCTCCTCTGGCGCCTCCCGCTCCTGCACGACCGCTTAGAAGCCCTTTCCGGCTCAGCCGGGGCCCGCCGCGGTCAGCTCCGAGCCTTCTTCTCCCCGCCCAGCCGCACCGGCTTGATGCGCTCCTGGACCCTCGAAGACAAGGTCCGGGCTGAGCTCGAGCTTCTGGGATTGACCGTCACCTGCCATCCTCTCCAGCTCTATGAGGAAGAACTCCGCCGTCTGGGCGTCCGCATGAGCTACGAACTCCCCGCGCTGGGGGACGAGGTCCCGGTGACGGTGGCCGGTGTCTACGAGCGCGCCCAGAACCCTTGGATGCGTTCGGGGAAACGGACGATGTTCCTGACCCTGGAGGACGCCTACGGCCTCTACGAGTGCGTGTGCTTCGAGAGCAAGCTGCCCCAGATCGCCCCCGTGGTGGCCCGGGCCAGTTACTTCTTGGTGCGTGGCCGCCTGCAGAACAACCGCAAGCGCGGGTTGGCCATCGTGGCCGAGGAGGTGCTCGACCTGGAGGAGGTGCTGGCGCGGCGGAAGTCGACCGCAGACCCGACCGGCGCCTCCACCCAGCCCAGCCGCGGCGGCGGGCGCAGCCGGTTCGGGCATCCGGAAGCTCTCGAGGGGCGGCCCAACAAGTCGAATCGGGGGGCGGGGGTGGCCACGCCGGTTGACGTTGCCGAGCTGCCCCGG
>CAYNPL010000002.1:0-114684 GCA_964399135.1 uncultured Gaiellales bacterium | reverse complement strand
GTCGAATCGGGGGGCGGGGGTGGCCACGCCGGTTGACGTTGCCGAGCTGCCCCGGTGACGACCCGAGACGTGTCCCCGGTCCTTGGGCAAGCAGCGCAAATGCTGACCGTCATGGCCCTGGCCGAGCGGATGGGGAAAGCCTGCGTGGAGTGGTTCGGTAGAGGGAACGACCAACCGAAGAGGGGCATGATTGCCCGGTTCGAATCCAACCGACAGAAAGTGCTATGGTCTTCGCTCTCGCCCGGGTCTATTCTTTGTCGAGTGATCGACGATAACGATCGTAGGACCGTCATCGCCTGGTTCGCGGAGCACGGGCGCTCGTTTCCTTGGCGTGCGACCAAAGACCCATACCTGGTGCTCATCGCAGCCTTCATGCTGCAAAGAACCGGGGTGTCGCAGGTGATGAACGTGTATCCGGCCTTCGCGGAGCGGTTTCCGAGTCTCGACTCACTTAGCCGGGCAGATGCGGGAGAATTGTACAAACTCCTGCGGCCGCTCGGCAGGCTGACCCGCGTGCCGCAGCTGCTGGGAATGGCTCGGACCATTGAGTTCCAGTATGGCGGTGTGGTGCCGGACAACCTCAAGGCTTTGGAAGACCTCCCGGGATTGGGGCAGTATTCCGCCAGGAGTGTCATGTGCATGGCCTTCGGCCAGCCTTACATAATGCTTGATCCCAACTCATACCGGGTCGTCAACCGGGCTTGGGGCTTTGCGAGCACGAAGAGTAGAGTCCACACGGATCGGGACCTAATCGCCGCCCTGGACGCGGAGGTTCCAGAGGAGAACCCGCGCAGCTTCAATCTTGCGCTGCTGGACATCGGGTCCCAGGTATGCAGGAAGAGGAAGCCCCGCCACGACGAATGCCCACTTGCAGGGCGCTGCATCTACCAAGAGGAGGACAGGAGTGGCCGCACCGTTTGCATCTGAGCTTCTGGCAATCAATGCACAGACAGGCTGTCCGAACTGCGCCGACAAGGACAGTGCCGCGAGTGTCGGCATCGCCGTGGCTGTGCTTGAGCAACTCTGCATCATTGCCCAAGCACCGCACAGGGGACAAAGCGCGGGATCAGAATTCGAGAAGCGCGTCGCAGACCATCTGGCAGGCACGCTCCCCAGGATCGCCCCCGCTCGGCCTTGGGTCGTCTACGGCAAGGATGGCAGACGGCAGATCAGCGAGTTTGTGCAATATGAGCACCTTGGTCGCCTCAAGGCGGTGATGGAAGCCGACAGATCAGGGCTGCTCCGAGTCGAGATAGGCGCCGACTACCTTATCTCGCCCGATGTGACCGTCGGACTGAAGACCGATGTTGGGCCACCCTTCCTGCACGCAGCAGTGTCCTGCAAATGGACGATTCGGTCGGACAGGGTCCAGAACATCCGGCATGAAGGCACGATTCTAACGCGGCATCGCCGTGGTCGCCAGCCCCATATCGTGGCTGTGACGGCGGAACCCCTGCCAACTCGACTCGCTGCAATCGCCCGCGGAACCGGCGAGGTTGACGCGGTCTATCACATCGCGCTGGCAGAGCTGGAGAAGGCAGTCATCGCATACGACAATCTCGAGCAGCTGGAGTGTCTCGGCGAACTGCTCGACCAAGGCAGGGTGCGCGACTTCGACGTCTTGGCGCCGACCTTGGCTCTGTATTGAGCGACGCTTCTGTCCGCTGAACATACTATGATGTAGACGATGCTCGAACTCACGTTCATAGACCTCTTTTCCGGAGCCGGTGGGCTTGCGCTCGGCTTTCAGCAAGCCGGTTTCCGATCGGTGTGGGCGGTCGAGATCGACTCCGATGCCGCAGACACCTATGAGCTGAACTTCCACCATCCAGTCTACAAGGGCCCCATCGAGACGGTGCAATCCGTGCCGGTCAAGGCCGACATCATCATCGGAGGGCCGCCCTGCCAAGGATTCTCCCCTCTCGGGAAGATGAGCCCACGCGACGAGCATGCCGAGATGAACCAGCTGTGGCGACAATACATCCGTATTGTTGACATGTGTGCGCCGAAGGCATTCGTGGTCGAAAACGTCCCCGAATTCCTGCGCTCGGCCGAGGGCGCCCGCATGATTGCACTCGCGGAGGAGAGAGGGTACTCGGTCGCGCACGGAGTGCTGAATGCGGTGGACTACGGTGTGCCTCAGAAGCGACGCCGTGGAATCATTGTGGCTGCAAGGGACGGCCGGGCGAGTCTCCCGAGTCCTAATGGAACCAGACGGACGGTGCGGGATGCAATTGGTGACCTTCCTCTTTCCCCGAGCGAAGACGACTGGCACATCGGCCGCAATCCGAAACCAGAATCCGTGCGGAGGTACCAGTTGGTGCCGCCGGGGGGTAACCGCTTCGACCTGATGAAGACAGAGGAGGGCCGTGCGCTCACACCGAGATGTTGGATCGAGAAACCTACGGGCTCAACCGATGTCTTCGGCCGACTCGAGTGGGACAAACCTGCGCTGACTATCAGAACTGAGTTCTTCAAACCCGAGAAGGGTCGCTACCTCCACCCGCAGGCAGATCGACCAATCACACATAGAGAAGCCATGCGGCTCCAGACGTTTCCGGATAACTTCAGGTGGGTGGGCTCCAGAATCTCGGTTGCCCGTCAGGTTGGGAACGCCGTGCCGCCCGAGTTGGCGCGGCATATCGCCCTTGAGGTGCGCAAGATTGTGGGGTTGGTCTAGCAGCGCCCCGAGCTTCAACATGGCCGGCCCTTTGACGCTGTGGGCCCCCGGGAAGACCCCCTCAATCCCATCAAAGTGAACCGCCCCGGGTTTGTTGGAGGCTCCAACCTTTGAGAGGATTGGAGCATGAACAGACAAGCGAGGTATCCACAGGAGATGCGGGAGCGGGCCGTCCGTATGGTGTTCGAGCACCAGGACGAGCACGACTCCCAATGGGCGGCCATCACCTCGGTCGCCACCAAGTTGGGGATGACCCCAGAGACACTTCGGAAGTGGGTCAGGCGGGCCGAGATCGATGAAGGTCAGCGTCCCGGTCTCACCACCACGGAGCGGGAGCGCCTGAAAGAGCTCGAGAAGGAGAACAAAGAGCTCCGGCGGGCGAACGAGATCCTGAAAGCAGCCGCGGCTTTCTTCGGGTCAATGTCAGACTAGGGCCCGCCCGGTGGGGTTCGCCCGTTTCTTCGGTGCCCCAGGATATGGTGGCCTATCCCGCGATGTGCGGCCCTGCCGGGCTTCGGTCGACGGAGGATGTGGCTTGATAGGAGCCTGCCGCTAGAGCCCAATTGAGGCATGCCCGCCTCCACTCGACCGGTCGTCCTGTCCATGCAGCCAAGGAGAAGACTGGTGGTCGTCATCGGAGTGGATGCACACAAGCGGACCCATACCTTCGTCGCCGTGAACGAGATCGGCCGCAAGCTGGGTGAGAAGACGGTCGCTGCCACGAGCGAAGGCCATTTGGACGCCGTGCAATGGGCAACCAAGTGGCCGCAGGTGCGATTCGCTCTCGAGGACTGCCGGCACCTCACCCGCCGCCTGGAACAGGATCTGCTCGCCGCCGGTCATCGCGTCACTCGAGTGCCGCCCCGCCTCATGGCCGGTGCTCGGCGTTGTTCTCGGGAACAGGGCAAGTCCGACCCCATCGACGCGGAATCTGTTGCTCTCGCGGCTCTGCGTCATCCCGATCTGCCCGCCGCCGAGCTCGACGGTCCCACCCGGGAAGTGAAGCTACTGGTCGACCACCGACGGGTCCTCGTGGCGGAGCGGACTCGCCTGGCCAGCCGAGTTCGCTGGTATCTGCACGAGATCGATCCCGGCCTGCGCATTCCCTCTCGGTCGCTACGCCGCCAGTGCGTCATTCAGGCTCTCTCTGAGCGCCTGCAGGGGATTGAGGGTATGGTGGCGAGATTGGCTCGAGAGCAGCTCGCGCGCTGCCAGGAGCTGACGGTGCAGATCAACGCTCTTGAACGCGAGATTCGCACGCTGGTTCGCCGGCTTGCCCCCGAGCTCCTGCAGATTCCAGGCTGCGGCGTCCTCTCTGCCGGCATGATTCTCGGAGAGACCGCCGGGGCTCTGAGATTCCGTTCCTCGGACGCCTATGCCCGCTTCAACGGCACTGCTCCCGTCCAGGTGTGGACGGGCAGCAAGCGGGTGCGGCTCAACCGTGGTGGCAACAGAACGATAAACACGGCCCTGCACATGATGGCCGTCACCCAGGTACGAGGCGTGGGGCCCGGAAAGAACTACGTCGACGGATTGCTGGCCAGAGGCAAGACCCGTACAGAGGCAGTTCGCTTGCTGCGTCGCCGGCTGTCTGACGTCGTCTTTCGGACACTCGTGAAGATTGAACGAGCGAGAGCCGAAGAGGCTTCCGAACGGCGGTTGCGACTTGTCGCTTGACATAGGAGCATCGCGGAGCTCGACCGCCGACCGAAAAGATGACGGCCTTCATCGACGATCACAACAAGGAGTTCGGGGTCGAGCCGATGTGCGAGGTCTTGCCCATCGCCCCTTCCACCTACTACGCCGCCAAGTCCCGGCCGCCATCGGCCCGTGATCTTTCCGACGCCGAACTGGAGAAAGAGATACGCCGCATCTTCGACGCCAACTACCAGGTCTACGGGGTGCGCAAGGTCTGGAAGCAGCTCGCGCGGGAAGGCAAGCCCGTGGCCAGATGCACGGTGGAGCGCCTCATGCGCCAGATGGGCCTAAGAGGCGTCATCCGGGGCAAGACCTGGAAGACCACCAAGCCCGATACCTCCGCTCAGCGCCCGGCCGATCTCGTCGACCGACAGTTCACGGTCACCGCTCCCAACCGCCTGTGGGTGGCCGACCTCACCTATGTCCGCACCTGGGCGGGCATGACCTATGCCGCGTTTGTCATGGACGCCTACTCCCGGCGGATCCTCGGTTGGCAGACCTCGACGACCTTGCGCACCGATCTGGCTCTCGACGCCCTGGAGATGGCCCTCTGGACGCGCAGGAAGGAGGACGTGAACGATGTGATCCATCATTCCGACCGCGGCGTCCAATACCTCTCCATCCGTTATACCGAGCGCTTGGCCGAAGCCGGCGCGGTCACTTCGGTCGGAAGCCGCGGCGACAGCTACGACAACGCTCTGGCCGAGACCATCATCGGCCTCTACAAGACCGAACTGATCCGAAAGCGAGGCCCCTGGAGACACCTAGACGATGTGGAGTACGCCACGCTCGAATGGGTCGACTGGTTCAACCACCGCCGGCTCTTTGGACCCATCGGCGACATCCCTCCGGCAGAACTGGAAGAGATCTACTATCGTGAGCAAGTCCCGGCCGAAGCGGCCGGACTCAATCAAACGAGTCTCCACTGAACCCGGGGCGGTTCAAAGAGCTTCTTGCACCCATCTCCCTGAAGTTGCAGCCTTGCTTGGCCCTCAGCCGCACGGTCTTCGTGGGCGGTCCCGGTTCGGGAAAGCCCAAGTGACCCCGCCCTCCGCCGGGCGCCGACGCCACTCCTCCATCTCCATCATCTGCCCGATAGCCTCGGGGCGCCGGGGGCTCCCCCTCTAGGCCGAGCCCGCCTCTGCGGCTTGAGAGCACTGTGTATCCGCCTGTGTAGATGCACTCTCGCACCCAGGTATTCGTCCAGCCCGATCAGCATCTACGGCTGGAACAGCGGGCGCAAGAATCCGGGCGGAGTATGTCGGAGATGGTGCGCCAGATCGTCGATGAGTACCTCACCCGCGTGCCGGCCGGCGAGGCCGTACGGCGTTCGCTGGCGGCCGTAGACGAACTCGTTTCTCTGCGACGGGAGATAGAGCGCGAGCACGACACGCCTGGAGCCATCGTTCCTGGAAGACCTGGACCCGAGAGGAACTCTGCGCACCCGCCCTCATGGAGTACGAGGTATGCTCGGCGATGCGACGCGCGGGCTCGCGACGTATCATCGACGACGCCCACTATCTGGCTCTGGCCGAGGAGATGAGGTTCCCTCTGCTGACCGCCGATTCGCGCCTCGTGCGGGCGGCGCAGGCACACGGGGCCGACTGGGTCGGAGGGCTGGAGTGACCAGCGGTGGACGAAGCGGCAGCCGCCTACACCCCTACCCCACCAGCTCCCTGAAGGCCAGGAACCGCCGGGGGTTGTCGATCAGCATCGCCCTGATGTGCTCCTCGGCCACTCCCATGTCCCGCATCAAAGGCGCGGCGTTCTCCAGCAGGTGCGCGTAGCCGTAGCCGCCGTAGGCGGCAAGCATGTCCTTGAAGACGACGTCCTGCCCCAGCAGGATCCGGTCGAGGTGCCCCCGCTCGATGAGCTCCTTGATGTCCCTGATGCGGGCCAGGTCGGTGGTCAGGTTAACCACCTTGCCAAGGTACAGGTGGGGGTAGCCCAGGTTGCCGAAGTTGTCGTATCCGATGTAGCAGCCGGCCTCCAACAGCCGCAGGCGCGTGCTCAAGCTGAAGTCGAAGGTGTCCATGTGGCTGACCATGGTGTGGTCGAGGGCGGCCCCGGCCTCCTTGAGGATGCCGACGATCTCCAACGCGACGGCGTCGTCGAAGCCGGGGTGAACGTCCATCGGGGCCCCCGTCCGGCGTTGCGCGGCGGCCGCCGCGCGCAGGACCTTGACTTCATTGGCGGAGAGCGGGGCAGAGCAGCCGATCTCACCGATGATGCCCGGCCTGATCCCGGTGTCGCCGGCGCCCTCGAAGATCTCGCTCACGATCTCGTCGGAGATCTGGGTCTTACTCCGTCCGTCCATGTCGGCGGGGTGCGATATGCCCACGTAGTAGCCGCAACCCATCACGATGTGCACCCCGGTGGCTCGGGCCACGTACGCCAACCCCTCCGGGTCCCGACACATGCCGCGAGGGCTCATCTCCACGATCGTGCCCCCGCCTGCCTCCTTGAAGCGCAGGACCTCGCGCGCGGCCAGGTCTCGGTCGTTCAGGCGCATGTTGTCGAGGTTGCAGAAGCGGTGGGCCCTGGCCCAGGCCAGGTTCTTCAGTGAGAGGGGCTGGTGGACCCGCTCGCGATCGGTGAGTGCTTCCGGCTCCAGGTGGTAGGCGGACATGTCGGAGAGGACGTGCTCGTGCGCGGAAACGACCCCCAGCTCCGCCGGCGCGACCGGCCCCAGCACCGTCTGCACCCGCCCCACCAGCGTGGTCGTGATCACGCTCTAGCCCCCAGTCAGCCCAGGGGTGGGGTCTGGTCTTCGAAGCCCTCGTCGCGGAAGAACTCCGCCGCCGGGTCGCTCTCTATGACGTCTCGGGGCAGGATCTGCTTGTAAGTCTTCTCCGTGTGCCGCGGACCCTGGTTCACCTCGATGAAGATCCACGGCTTCCAGGTACGCAGGATGCGCCACGGGCAGTGCATGAAGTACGGCGGGATGTAGAGCACGCAGGTCTTGTCGATGATATGCCGCTCCATCTCCGGGCCCAGGTAGACCTCGATCTCAGCCCCGAGTTCCTTGGGGTTCTCGGGATCGCCGCCGATCACCCAGATCAGCTCTGCGTCCTTATGCACGTGCGGAGGATGTCCCACGCCGGGCATGGAATCCTCATGCGGCAGCACCCAGTGGGCCACATAGAAGTGGCTGCCCGGCATGGCGTCGGTGTCGAGCCGGGTGATCCACTTCCAGGGCAGCGCTGCGAACGGGTTCTCGGCCGGCTCCTCGTCGGAGCCTTCCGGGGGCGCTGGGGGGCGCCACCGAGCGTAGTACTCGTCGCTCTCGAAGTCGTAATCGTAGATGTACTTGCTGTACTTGCTGCCGTCGGCGGGCGTCCTCTCCGCCAACCCCACGGCTCCGTCATAGATAGCCTCGGCGGGGCACATCCGGCCCTCTGTCATGCACGATCCACAGTCGATGCAGACCTCCGGATCGATATACACGCGGTCGTAGGTGAACGAGTGGGCGACCTCGTGGGGATTGACGCCCTTGATCGCCTGTTGCGGACACCAGGTCACGCACAGCCCGCACTTGAAGCATCTCTGCTCTTCGATCACGTGCATAGTCTCTCGACCCCTTTCCCGGATATGGGGAGTTCCGCGCGCGGCCTCGCCCTCAACATGACCGTCCTCCCAAGTAGGCGGCGACCACCGAATCATCCTGAGCCAGCGCCGCCGCCTTGCCGCTGAGGGTGATCTTGCCCACTTCCAGCACATACGCGGTGTCGGCCAACCGCAGGGCCATGCGGGCGTTCTGCTCGACCAACACCACCGTCACGCCCAGGTTGTTGATCTCCCTGACGATGTTCGCCACCTCGTTCACCATGATCGGACTCAACCCGATGCTGGGCTCGTCCATCAGCAGCAACTTGGGGTCGGACATGAGGGCCCGGGCCACCGCCACCATCTGCTGCTCCCCCCCACTGAGGTCGCAGCCGCGGTGGGCGAGCCTTTCCTTGAGAGCGGGAAAGTGTTCCACCAGGGTGCCGAGCTTCTCCGAGAACTGCGCCTTGCCCTTGAGTAGGAACCCCCCCATCATGAGGTTCTGCCTGACGGTGAGGGAGTAGAACAGCTGCCGCCCTTCGGGCACATGGGCGATGCCCCGCCTGACGATCTCATGGGGAGGCAGCGAGTCGATGCGCCGGCCCTCGTACCAGATCTCTCCGCTGGTGGCCTTCTTGAGCCCAGAGATCGTCCGCAGCGTCGTGGTCTTGCCGGCGCCGTTGGCACCGAGGAGAGTGACCACGCTTCCTTCGGGCACTTCTATGGAGATGCCCCGCAGCGCCTCGGCCCGCCCGTAGTGCACCCACAGGTCTTTGATCTCCAGCAGCACCTCAAGCCTCCTCTTTGCCCAGGTAGGCTTCGATCACGTTGCAGTCGTTCCTGATCTCCTGGGGCGTGCCTTCGGCGAGCTTCTCTCCGTAACTGACCACGGTGATGAGGTCGCACACGTTCATGACCACTTCCATCGAGTGCTCCACCAGCACGATGGTGACCCCGCTTTGGCGGATCTTGTTGATCCGCTCGACCATCTCCGCCGATTCGGTGGGATTCATCCCCGTCACCGGTTCATCGAGAAGCAGGAGCGTGGGGTCACAGGCCAGGGCCATGCCCACCCCCAGAGCCCTCTGCTGGCCGTGGGAGAGGTTGCCGGCGAACTCATTCGTCAGCCCCGTCATCCCCATGAAGTCGATGATCTGAGCGGCTTTGTCGCGGGCGGCCCGCTCGTGCTGCCGAGCCCTCGGGGTGTGCAGGAACTCCCTGATGGCCCCGGCCCGGCAGCTCATGTGGCAGCCCACCAGCACGTTCTGGATCACCGTCTGGTCCATGAACAGATACGACTGCTGAAAAGCGCGGGCTATGCCCTTGTGCGCGATCTTGTGGGCCGGCAGCCCGGTGATGTCCTCCCCCCGGAAGTAGATGCGGCCCGCGCTGGGCGGGTCGAACCCGGTGAGCATGTTGAACACGGTGGTCTTGCCGGCGCCGTTCGGGCCGATCAGCCCGCGGAGTTCTCCCTCTTCGACGGTGAAGTCGAGGTCCTTGACCGCCTGCAGCTTCCCATACAGTTTGCCGAGACCTTGGGTTTCTAAGAGCGCCATGTCCACACCCCTAAGCCGCTCGCCCATCCGGCGGGCCGGCCGTTTCCACGCTGGGCCGCCTCCACCGCCCGAACAACGGCTTGACCCGGGAGCTGAGCACGCCCAGGATGCCCTGGGGAGCGAACATGATGATGAGGATGGTCAGGACGCCGGTGATGATCGCTTCGTACTCCTCGGCGGGGCGCAGCGCCTCGGAGAGAACGGTGAGCACGACTGCCCCTACGATGGGGCCGGCCAAGGGAAAAGCGAATCCCCCCAAGAGGACGTAGATGATCACATAGATGGACCGAGAGAAGCCGTAGCTGCTGGGCACCACCATGGCCTGGTACATCACGCTGAAGCTCCCCGCCAAGGCGAGGAAGGCGTTACCCACCAGAACATTGGCCACCCGGTATCTGACGACGTCGACGCCCAACGAGTTGGCCAGCCGAAGCCCCGACCCGACGGCGTCCCAGGCCCGCCCGATCCTGGATTTGTACAGCAAATAATAGACCACCAGGTTGAAGATGAGAAAACTTAAGCCGAAGTAGTAGATGGCCATCTTGCTGTTTACAGTATAAGAACCTATGGTTATCGGCGGTATAGGTTCCGTACCTCCCCATCCTCCGAAGAAATCGACTGTTCCGAATATCTGCTGTAGGGCCAGAGCAAAGACCATGCCGAACATCATGAATACCATCATGCCGCGACGTACCGATATGGAAAAAACTATGTATCCCAATATGACGGAGACGATGGCGGCGATGGGAATGGTCAGCCAGAACGACATGTTGACTTTGATCATCAGCAGGGCCGTGGTGTACGCGCCCACCCCCCACCAGGCCGCCACGTCGAACCGGGGCAGACCGACCTTCCAGCTCAGCCGGAAGGCCAGCGCCAGCATGGAGTAGGTGATGGTGAAAATGAATATCTGCAGGCGGTAGGCCCCCACGAAGAGGGGCAGGATGAGGGCCAGGATCAGCACCAGGCCTACCCAGATCCTGTTCGACTTGAGCATCGACTTGAGCACGACGGCCTCCTCGCCCGACTACTGACCGGGGATCGGCAGGGGCTTGCCAAGCAGGCCCCCCGGGCGGAAGTAGATGAGTATGGCCACGAGCGCGAACACCATCAGGGTGCTGAACGAGCCCACGAACTGGAAGGCGAAGCTTTCCACGATGCCCACCAGAAACGCCGCCAGCAGGGCGCCGGCCATGCTCCCGGTCCCCCCCACCAACACCACCAGCATGGCCTTCAAGAATATGGTCTGTCCCATCGCGGTCGAGGCGGATAGGACCGGCACCACCAAGGCGCCCGCGATGCCGCAGAGGCCGCACCCGACGGCCATGGTCACCCAGAAGACCTTGTCGGCGTTTATCCCCTGAAGGCAGGCGATCTCCCTGTTCTCGGCGCACGCCATCATGGCCACGCCGATCTTGGTACGTAAGAACCAGTACAACGCCCCCATCACCACGAGTGCCCCGGCCAGCACCAAGAGCTTGCCGGGGTTGATGTTGATCCCGCCGAAACGGATCGTCCCCTGGATGACCGGCGCCACCACCGCGGTCGACCTGCCGAACTGCAGCACGGCCAACTGGGTGAGGACGGCGCCGAAGGCCACCGTGACCAGCATGGTATGGAAGAAACCCGAGCGGAGCGTCCGCTTGATCATGGAGAAGTGCACGAAGATCCCGAGCAGCGCCATGGCAGCCAGGGAGGCGATCACGGCCACGATGTAAGGCGCACCCAGCACGCTGGCCACCGCGTAGGCGACGAAAGCTCCCAGCATGTAGAACTGGCCCTGCGCGAAGTTGAAGACCTGGAGTACGCCGAGGATGAGGGTGAACCCCGAGGCCACCAGCGCGTAGATGCCCCCGATCATGAGGCCGTTTATGAGGAGCTGTACGAACAGTTCCGCGGTCATAGAGACATCCTTCCGATACCTCCCCCAGTCGACCTCGAACAGAGCGGCGGGGGCCCCGAGCCGGGGCCCCCGCCCCCTCATTCAGGTACTACTTCTGAAGATCGGTGATCTCCAAGCGGCTCGGCTGATCGGGGAACACCGGAGTCCCGTACTGGTCCCAATAGGCCTGGTAGACATCCTGCAGGCCGTAGACCAAGATCGAGGAAAGGTACTGGTCCTTGCAGGCGATGGTCGACAAGTAGACGAACTTGCCGTCACGCACCACCCCGATGTAGTGCCCGGGAGCGCTGTCGACGGTCTTGAAGTTCTCGATGTCGGGCCTGGCGAAGAGCTGGCTGTACCCGTTCAAGGTCTTGACGCCCTTCTTGGAGTCCTGCAGGTAGGCGACCAGAGCGTCCACATCGGTGCTCTGGGTGGCGTTCACCGCATCCTCGAAGATGAACCAGGGGCCGACCCAGAAACAGCCCGCGCTGTACCAGTCCCCGTACTGAGCCTTGTAGGCGTCGATGTACTTGAGGATCTGCGGGTCGGTCTCTACGCCCACCGGGTCGTAGGAACCGGTCTCCATGCCCTCCATGTACTCTTCGCCCACCCGCTTGATGGCGTTGTCCAAGGTCTGGTTGTCAAGCTCGCCGGGAAGGATGAACCCTTCGAAGCCGGCGTCCTTGAGCGCGCCCAGCAAGTTGACCACCTGGTCGCCGGCCATGTACGACATGAAGACCGCGTCCGGTTTGGCGGCGACTATCTTGGTGGCGATCGGACCGAAGTCCGCCGTGTCCTGCGCGAAGAAGACCGGATCAAGCACCTGCAGGCCGAGGGTGTTGGCGGTGGCGGCCACCAGCTGCGAACCCACCTGGCCTTGCTGGGTATCGGGACATACCACCAAGCCGGACTTGGCTCCCTGCTTCATGTAGTCCTCGATGATGTAGTAGAACAGTCCCTGGGCGAAGAAGAGCCCCTGGGCGCGGATGGCGTACTTGAGCGTGGGCGCGACGGTGCCGTCGGTGAAGTCAAGACCCAGCCACAGGACCTTGTTGGGCTCGGTCACCGAGATGGTCTCGGCCGGGATGTCACCCCAGTTGGTGACCATGTACTGCACCTTGTCCTGCAGCACCGCCTTTTCCACCGCGGACCTGGTCTTGGCCGCGTCCCAGACGCCGACGTCGTAGATCATGGGCTGGACCTTGTAGGCCGTGCCCCCGATATTCCAGCCGCCGGCGTCGTTGTAGAGCTTGGCGAACAGCTCCAGCCACTTCTTTATCTCGACGCCCTGGACGGTGTCGAGACTGAGCAGGGCCCCCACCTTGAGGACCGGCTGGTCGCCGGCTGGGGCAGTCGTGTCGGTGCTGGAGGCCGCGGTGCCAGACCCCGTGGTGGATGGCGTGCCGCCTCCGGTGGTCGCGGGAGCGGAGGTGTCGGTGCTCCCCTCATCGCCGCAGGCGGTGACCGCGAAGACCGTGAGGGCGAGTAGAAGTACGAGGACGATGACGGTTGCCTTGCCATGATGGTGCCGCATTGCTACCCCCCATTGATTCGGTGCCGAAACTTTTCCCTACGAGACGGCGGACCCAGGAGGCACGATTCGCGGAGCCCCCCGCAGCTACATTTGAGCAAAGAAGCCGGTACCGGTGAACTATACGAAAGTATGATTTTTCGCCGGCGGTCGCAGGCAGGGCGTTAGGCACACGCTTCCAATCCAACCTACTCCGTTCTATGCTTAGCCACAGCTACCGAATGATGTTCACAAAGCGCCTCGGGGGGAGCAGACATGAAGGACTTCAAGGACAAGATCCTGTTCGTCACCGGAGGGGCCTCGGGGGCGGGTCTGGGGCAGGCCAAGGTGTTCTCCGAGGCCGGGTGCAAGGTGGTCATCGCCGACCTCCGCCAGCAGGCCCTCGACGAGGCTATGGCCTACTTCCGCGAGAGGGGCGCACCCGCCCACGCGATCAAGCTCGACATCACCGACCGAGCCGCTTATGCCACGGCCGCCGATGAGGTGGAAGAGGTCTTCGGCAGCCCGCCGCAACTGTTGTTCAACACCGCCGGCGTCAACTCCTTCGGTCCGCCGGAGGCGTCCACCTACGAGGATTACGACTGGATCATGGGGATCTGCCTCGGCGGCGTCATCAACGGGATGGTCACCTTCGTCCCCCGCATGATCAAGGCGGGCAGGGGCGGCTACATCGTCTCCACCGCCTCCATGGGCGGGTTCTGGGGCACCGCCGTCACCGCGCCGTACTCGGCAGCCAAGGCCGCCGTCATCAACCTCATGGAGAGCTACAGCCTCACCCTCCCCAAGTACGGCATCGGCGTGTCGGTGCTCTGTCCGGCCGCCATCAACAGCAACATCCACCGCGCCACCGACACCCGGCCCGAGCACCTCAAGAACACCGGTTATCTCATGGACGACAAGGCCATCGACTCCCTTCGCTACATCTACGAGCGGGGCATGGACCCCATCGACCTGGCCAAGTGGCTCAAGAAGGGCATCGAGGACGAGCAGTTCTACATCATCCCTTATCCCGAAGAGCGGGAGGCGCTGCAAAAGCACTTCCAGAAGATCATCGACTCGGTGCTGCCCATGGAGGCCGACCCTGAAGGGGCCAAGCGGCGGGTGGAAGCCTTCAGGACCCTGGGCGAACGCGCCCTGGAGGAGGCCAAGAAGGACCCGCAGGGCCTGGTGAACAGCGGCTTCGGACGGGCGCGGCCGGAGCTGGATTGGGTCAAACCCACCACGCTGTCCCCGCCGCCCCAGTCGGAGGAGTAAGACTCAGCCGGGCCTCCGAGGCGCGCGTCACGATGTGAACGCGGCCCTAGAGGAACGGGGACGACTCTAGATACCACATGCCGTCGACCTTGACCAGGTTGATGGTCACCGGCTCCGACGCCTCGCTGACGTCCTCAGTGGTCGTATTGCCCTCGGCGTCAGTCACCGTCGCCGTGCCGCCGGTGATCGTCACCGTAGCGGTGGTCGGGCTGGTCATCTCGGTCGTCATCTCCAGATCCGAGAACTTCATTTGCCCCAAGTCCGCCAGACTCGCGGCGATCCCCGCTTTGACCATTTCTAAGTCCGTGCCCTCGGGAAGCTGGCTCAGCAGCGTGGGATCCATGAGGGCCAGAAGCGCATCGACGTCCTGGTTCTCCATGGCCGCGAAGACCTGGCGGACGACGTCCTCGGGGCTCGCCGAAGCCTCGGTGGTCGTCGTACTGCTGGAGGCCGGCGGCACAGTGGTCGTGGTGCTCGAGGCCGACGGGACAGTGGTCTGCGTGGTCACGACGTCCGCCAGCGTGGTTGACGTGCTCTCGGTCACCCCATCGTCTTCGCCGGCGAACACCACGAACACCAGGACAAGCACCACGGCCGCGATCACCACCAGGGCGGCAAGGCCGATCCCCAACCACAACTGGCCCCGGCCGGCTTTCGGCGGCATCTGGCCTGCGGGAGGATAGCCCCCAGGGGGCGGGTATCCACCGCCCGGAGGGTACGCCCCGCCCTGCCCGTAGACGGGTGGCGGCGGCGGCGGGGGGGGCGCGGCGCCGCCCGCCCCGCTCGCGGCCGCTGTCCCCGCGGCCTGCTCGGGGACTGCGGCTCCACAGGACACGCAGAACTTGCCGGCCCCCTGCAGGGGAGCGCCGCAGTTGGAACAGTAGGCCATGTGAGCGACCTCCTCAGGTCGTGTCGACTGCCACCAGGACCGGGTGCCGGGACCCGGGATTACTTCCTCGACATACTCCCAGGTCGGGCAGGCGGGCGCAATCCTTTAGCATCGGGCCCAGGTCGATTCGTCTCGAGCGGTCCGGCAGGCATCGCCGGCGGGCGAGGGGGTGGACCAGTCAGTCCAGGTCGTCCAACCAGCGCAGGTTCTCCCGGATGAGGTCCGGGATCGGCAGCTCATAGGGGCAGCGGGTCATGCACTCGCCGCAGGCGGTGCAGTCGCGGGCACGCTGGATGCCGGGCCAGAACGGGCCCTTTTGCAGGAGGTCCTTGCCCATGCGCTTGACCATGGTGCGCACCCCCAGCACCGTCTGAATGGGGATGTTCTCGGGACAGGGTTGGCAGTAGTCGCAGCGGCGGCAGAAGACCTTGTCGTACGTCTGCTGGATCTCCACGATCCGTAGTCTCTCCGACTGCGTGAGGGGAGAATCCTCCCGGAACACCTTCCAGTTCTCGTCGAACAGGTCCGGGGACTCCACCCCGGCCAAGACCAGCACCCCAGGCTCGGCCAGAGCATACTTGAGGGCCAGCCGGGCGTCGTCGATGACTCCGCCCGAGAACGGTTTCATGGCCAGCACTCCCACGTTCTTGTCCCGAGCCTTGGGAATGATCATCTCCCTGGCTTGGGGCTCGAGAAAGCTGAAGCAGACCATGATCACGTCGAAGAGGCCGTCGTCGAGGGCACGCTTCAAGACTTCCAGATTGTGGCTGGTGATGCCGATGTGGCCGATCAGGCCCTCGTCCCTGGCCTTCTGCAGAGCCTCCAGCGCACCGCCGGGCGAGATGACCGTCTCATAGTCGGCCTGGTTGGCCACGAAGTGGCACTTGTAGATGTCGATGTAGTCCAGCTGAAGTTCCCGCAGACTGGTCTCCAGGTCGGCCCGCATGGCGTCGGCCGTCTTGACGTGCGATTTGGAAGCCACCACCACGCGGCGGCTGGAGGCGACCCCGGTCTGCTTGAGAGCTAGACCGATCCGCCGCTCGCTGGTGGTGTAGGCGCGGGAGGTGTCGATGAAGTCGACCCCCGACTCCACCGCGTGGCGGACGGTGTTCACCGCTTCGGCTTCGCTCACCCGTTGGATGGGGATACCACCGAAGCCCAAGCGGCAGACCTCGAGACCGGTCCTGCCGAGGATCACGCGTTGCATGAGGGATATTGTAGCGGGTGATCGGCGGCGAGGACCGCCGTCAGACGGTGGCCCACGGAGCGAGTCGCCGGCAGGCGGAGGGCGACCAAGGTCGACCCAGTCAGTTCGCCCCTACATGACCACTTCGCTGATCTGGAACACCGGCGTGATGTCGGTGAAATTCGGCAGATCGGCCCTGAAGGCGGCGTCGTGGGGGGCCATGTAGGTGGCCAGGTCCTCGATGGAGTCGAACTTGAGGTGGCAGACGGCCGCATAGGTCGCGGACGAACCCGGTTCAGCCCCCGAAAGGCCCTTCTCCACCGACACGTCTTTGAGTGCGTCGCCCACCTTTTCCTTGACCAAGCCCAGATGCTCGGTGCAGTAGTACTCCATGTCGAAGTGCCTGCCCGGCTCATACGGATACATGACGGTGAAGACGATCATGGTGCGCTCCTCTGGTGCTCGTTCTGGTGCTCGGTGCCGCCACCATAGCAGATACCTACGGGAGAAGGGGATCACGCCCCCGTCTCCTGTCCGCCCGGCACGCTAACATCTTCTCGACCGGCCGGCCGAGAAGAGAGGCAGAAGAGGGTGCGCTTCATCCACACCGCCGATTGGCACCTGGGACGGGTCCTCCATGGAGCCGGTCTGCTCGACGACCAGCTCCATGCTCTCGAGGGCCTGTGCGACCTGGTCCGGGAGGCCAAGGTCGAGGCGGTCCTCATCTCGGGCGACATCTACGACCGGGCCGCCCCTGCGGCTGAGGCGGTCGCGGCACTAGACGAGGTCCTCACCCGCCTGGTGGTCGACTGCCGGGTGCAGGTGGTCGGCATCGCCGGCAACCACGACAGCCCCGAGCGACTGGGGTTCGCCTCGCGGGTGCTGGCCGGTAGCGGGCTGACGCTGGTAGGCTCGGTGTCCGCCGATCCAGTGTCCGTCGTCGTCCCCTCGGCCGGGGCCGCGGTGCGGGTGTGGGCCGTCCCCTACGCCGACCCCGCGAACGTGGCCTGTACTTTCGCAGACGACTCCGTCCGTGGTCACGAAGCGGCCATGCTGCGCAGCCTCGAAGCTGTCCGTTCGCGCCTGCGCCCCAACGAGCGGACGGTGTTGCTGGCCCACGCGTTCGTCTCAGGCGGCGCCGTCTCCGAGTCTGAGCGGCCGCTCTCGGTGGGCGGCACTGGGGCGGTGCCGGCCGCGGTGTTCGCCGGATTCGACTATGTCGCCCTCGGCCACCTGCACCGACCGCAGTCCATGGGCGACGGCACCCTGCGCTACGCGGGCTCGCTGCTCAAGTACTCCTTCAACGAGTGGGAACATCGCAAATCGGTGAGTGTGGTGGAGATCCCTGAGCGGGGCCCGGTACGGGTGGAGGAAGTGGCCCTGCCCATCAGGCGCGACGTCCGCAAGGTCAGAGGGACCTTGGCCGAGCTGCTGGAGCACGCGCCGGCCGCCGGCCGCGACGACTACATCTGGGCCGACCTCCTCGACGAGACTCCCGTCTTCAACGCCCTGGAGAGGCTGCGGGCCGTCTATCCCAACGTGATGTATGCGGCCCGCCTGGAGACCCGGGGACCGGAGACGGCAACAGCCGGCCCGCGCCCCGACGACCTCAGCCGGCTCTCGCTTTCCGACCTCTTCCGGCTGTTCTACCAGGAGATGGACGGAGCGCCGCTGCCCCCCCTTCACGAGCCCATCTTGAATGAGCTCATAGAGGAGTTCGAACGCAGCGGGGAGAGAGGCTGAGATGCGGCCGGTCAGGCTGGAGATGACCGCTTTTGGTCCGTTCGCCTTCACCGAGGTGGTCGATTTCCGCAAGCTGGGCGACAACACCTTCTTCCTCATTCACGGACCCACCGGCGCCGGCAAGACTTCGGTGCTCGACGGCATGTGTTACGCCCTCTATGGCGAGGGCACCGGCACGGAGCGCACGGCCGCCTTCATGCGCAGCCACTTCGCCCCCGACCACCTGGCTACCCAGGTCGTGTTCGACTTCCGGATAGGGTCTGAGCTGTACCGGGTGGCCCGCAGGCCCCGGCAGGAGCGGCCGACCGGCACGGGCCGGGCCGGCACTCTCCCGGCCGAGGCCACCTTGTGGCGGCGGACGGGGGCCTGCGACGACGCCTCCCCAGGGGAGGTGCTGGCCACCGGCGTGCGCGACGTCACCGGCACCGTCCAGGACCTCCTCGGCTTCTCGGTCGACCAGTTCCGCCAAGTGGTCATGCTGCCCCAGGGCGAGTTCAGAAAGCTCCTCTCGGCTGACTCGAAGGCGCGCCAGGAGATACTCGAGCAACTCTTCAACGCCAGGCTCTATGGCGACCTGGAGCTCTTCCTCAAGGGGAAGAAGCGCTCGCTCCGCGACGAGATGGTCCTGCTGCACGAGCGTCTGGCCGAGATCTTCGGCCAAGCCGGGGTGGCGGACGCGCACGAGCTGGAGACCCGGGCGGAGCTGGCCCGCACAGAGATGGAGCAGGCTGAGGCGCGGGCCGCCCAGGCGGCCCGCGCCGCCGACGACGCCGGCGCCGCGCTTCGAGCGGGGACGCATGTGTGTTCCTTGTTCCAAGCCTGCGGGGAGGCGGCCGACGCCCTCGCCCAGGCGCGCACGCGCCTGGGCGAGGCGGAGACCGCGTTCCAAGCAGCGGCGGCCCTTCTCGTCGCGGAGCGAGAACGAGAGCCGGAGCGCCAGGCAGCCGACAGGGCGCTGAAGGAGTTGGAAGCGATCGCCGCCAAAGTGGAGGCATTGCGGGAGGCGATCGCGGCCCGCGAAGAAGCCCTCCTCGCCGAGCAGGCAGCCGTGGGGCGCTCCGCCGCCGCCGCGGCCGCCGAGGAGGCTTCCCGGGAGGCTCTCACGTCCGCCCAGGATAGGCTGCGGAAGGCTCAGGAGCAGGCAGGCCGCCTGCCGGTGGTGCAGACGGAGCTGGCCGGACTTCTCGCCGTCGCCTCCGACCTGGAAGCCCTCTCCCGTTGGACGCGCCGCCGCCAGGTCCGCCAAGAGAAGGCCGACCGCGCCGAAGCGGCGACGCAGAAGGCGCGCGACCTCCTGGAGCAGGCTCAAGCAGCGTTCGCCCACCTCGACGCGCGCTGGCGGGCCGGGCAGGCCGGCCGTCTGGCCGCCACCCTCGTGTCCGGAGCACCCTGTCCGGTGTGCGGGTCCACCGAGCACCCCGCCCCTGCGGTGCCGGCGGAGGAGGTGCCGTCCGATGAGCTGCTCGAAGCGGCCCAGAGGGAGCTAGAGAGCCGCAGCCGCATGCTCACCGAGCTGGTCCACAAGCACCAGCGGGCCGCCTCCCGCCTGGCTGCGGCCGTTGCCACTGTCGAGACCCTTGAGTCCCGGCCCAACCTGCGCTCTCAACCGGCCTCGGGCGAAGTCGAAGCCCGGGTGGCGCAATTGCAGGCGGAGGAGGCCGAACTGCGGCGCACCCTGGAGACAGTCCCCGCGCTGGAGAGAGCTGCCGAAGAAGCGCGAGCCGCCGCTACCCGGGCCGCGGCCGAGGCGGCGGCGGCCCGGGATGATGCGAAAGCGGCCGAGCTGCATTACAGCCGCATGGACGGCGTCTACCAGGAAAGGCTCAGAGAAGTCCCTGAGGAGTACCGCGACCCAGGCGATCTGGAGGCCGCGGTCAACGCCGCCCGGGCCGAATCAGAGGCGCTGCGCTCGGCCTTGACCCAGGCTCAGGAACAAGAGCGGGCAGCGAGCGACCGGCGCATCGCGGCGCAGACCCAGGAGCAGAACGCCCGGGTGGCCGCCGAAGCCGCCGCTCAGGCGATCGAAGGACTCCAGATGCCCGACCTCACCACGCTTCAAGCCACGGCCGATGCGGCCGCCGGGGAGCGCGACAGACTGATGGCCGCCTCCGGCCAGGCGAAGACCGCCTTCGAGCAGCTCGCAAGAGGCCGGCACAGAGCGGCCGAGTTGCGAGAACAGGCGGACACGTGCGAGCAACGCTACAACTCGGTGGCTCTTCTCGCCGACATGGCCTCCGGCTCCAATGCCCTCGGGGTCTCCTTCCAGCGTTATGTGCTATCGCTCTTCTTGGACGAGGTCTTGGCCACCGCCACCCACCGCCTGCTGGCCATGACCAGCGGCCGCTACCGCCTCCACACCGCCGCCGGCCAGGCCGACCGGCGCCGGGCCGGCGGCCTCGACCTCGAGGTCTTCGACGAGTTCACCGGTGACGACCGCCCGGTCGGAACCCTGTCGGGCGGCGAGGGCTTTCTGGCCAGCCTCGCCCTAGCCCTCGCCCTCGCCGAAGTGGTCCAGCGCTTCTCCGGAGGCATCCGGCTGGATGCGGTCTTCATCGACGAGGGTTTCGGCAGCCTCGACCCTGAGGCCCTGGACGCCGCCATCGACACGCTCCTCGGTCTGCGCGAGCACGGCCGCTTGGTAGGTGTCATCTCGCACGTGCCCGAGCTGCAGGAGCGGATCGACTGCCGGCTCGAGGTCTGCGCCTCCAGCGCGGGCAGTACCACCCGGTTCATCGTTCCGTAGCCCGTCCGGTGTGGGCGATCCACCGCCGGCGGGACGTCCCGGCCTGTCAGGCCACCTGGGTACTGAGAATGGCCGTGATGGAACCGAGGTCGGGTTCGATCATTTCTGGGTCGACCGAACAGCCGCCTGATTCCACATAGATCCCCACCCGCACCCGCCTGCTCTTGACCTGGACCCAGACGGCGGAGACCAGCGGGAAGCGGCGGGGCCGGATGAACCCTCGATCCTGGCTTAGGTAGGCACGCAGGTCGTGAGTGCGCAGGTTCACCCCCAGAGGCATCTCCACTTCCCCGGGAAGGCCGGCGGCTGTGCTGGCTCCCAGCAGGTTGCCCTGCTGGTCGAGCAGGACGATCCCGTAGGTTGGCTCAGCGGGTGCCTTGAGCGGCCGCGCGAGGACGCCCTGATAGACCGCTGAACGATCGACCCGTCTGTCCCCGAGAGAAACCATGCCCGCCTCGCGCCCGTAGCGGTATGCACCGGTATGCAGCTGTAGGTAGGGTACTAAGCAGTGAAAAACATGACAGTCAGGTTCAGGCGGCGCAAGCCGTTATCCACAGGATTCCCGCAAATTGGAGGAGAATAATAATCACGGAATTTCCGGGGATTTCTATGCTTTTTCCTCTGTCCCGCCCCAACCCGGACGTGGCTCGGATCCTCGGGCGTTCAGCCGCAGCGCATCAGTAGTACTATCGAAACCGTTAAGTGTAAGCGGAGACACCTGGACGGGTGTCCGACGACCCGGGCAAGGAGAGCGCGCATGGCCAAAGAGATCATCCTTTACAACCTCGCCCCCCACGTGACCGACGAGGAGTTCAAGCACTACGTAGACACCGAGAAGGGCCCATACATCGACAGCCTGCCCTCGGTGGAGAAATACGAACTGGTCAAGATCACGGAGAGCCGTTCGGGCGTGATCCCGTTCAAGTATGTGGGGATCGTCCACCTCAAGAGTCTCGACGACTTCAAGAACCGTGACACCCAGACTGAGGAGTACAAGGCCTTCACAGCCAAGATGGCCGGCATGACCTCAGAGATTCACGTGACCTTCGGGGACGAGATCCACTAGGAGACCGGGCGGGCGGCGCCGCCCCTTCGGGGGCTCGGCCCGGCCCCCTCACTCCCCCGACCCGAAGCTGGCCACGTCTTCGATGCCGAAGCGAGGCAACTCGGTGGCCCGCTTACGCGGCGGCGCCGCGGTCACCAGGGCGGCGAGCAAGGCCTCGGTGGCGGCGGCCACCTCGTCGACGGCGCGGGTGAACGCGGCCTCATTGGCGGGAGAGGGCTTATCGAACCCGCTGACCTTCTTGACATAGTGGAAGGCGGCCGCGCGCACCTCTTCCGGAGAGGCGGGCGGATCGACGTTGAAAAGAGGCATCAGATGTCCGGACATGGCTCGCTCCCCTAGTCGACCGCTGAGACCAGCAGCATCGGCGTCTTCTTGATGAGGTGGATGACATCCTCGGTCACGCTGCCGAAAACCATCTTGCTCAGCCCTCGGCGGCCGCGGGTGGCCATGGCGATCAGTTGCGGAGGATTGTCCTTTATGTAGGCGATGATGGTCTCGGCGGGATCACCCGCCAGCATCTCGGTGCGGACGGCGAAGCCCTGGTCCCGGATGGAGGCGGCGACTCCCTCCAGATAGGCCGCCATGCGGGCGTGTTCGGCCTCTCTGGCCTCGAGGGCTTCCCGGGTGAAGATGATGTTCTGCGTGTCCTCCACGTGAAGGAGCACGATCTCCGATTCGGCGCCCCTCTGCCGGGCGATGGCAAGAGCATGCGGGACGGCGACCTCGGACAGTTTGGAACCACTCAACGGAATCACCAGGGGCCGCTTGGGCAGCGTGTCCAGCACGATCTCCTCCCGCAACTCGGACGGGACCAGCCAGACCGGGACTTTGGCGGCGTGGATGACCTTGCTGGCCACGCTCCCGATGTCCCAGGCCTTGGTCCCTGAGCGGCCCCGGGTGGAGAGCATGACCAGGTCGATGTCGTTCTCCTCCACGTACTTGAGGATCTCCTCGGCCGGATAGCCCACCACCACCGACCCTCGGGCCTGGATGCAACTCTGGGCCGCGTCGGCGCTGACGCTGTCACTCACCTCCTGCGCCCCCGCACAGAGGGCCTCGGCCATGCGCTCCATGTAGGCGCGCCGCATGGGCAGCTGCTCATCTTCTTGGGGGGTGACTACGTGGAGCAGCTCAAGATCGATGTTGAGCCTGCCCGCCAGCTGGCGGGCATACTCGAACACCACCTCGGCCAGCTCCGAGCCGTCCAGCAAGACCAGCATCTTCTCGTACATGTCGCGGCCCTCCTCGCCCTCCGGCCCACGCTTCGCCACACCGTCACTCTACATCCTACCGAAAGGTGACGCTCGCTGCCGTCGCGCGTGCCTGCACCGGCCGCCCTACTCCGCCAACCTCACCAGCATTGCCTTGGCGAAGGCGGCGTGCCCCCGCCGAAGAGCGGTGAGCAAACAAAGGGGGCCGGCGCCGCCCGCCGGGCGGCGCCGGCCCCCGATCAGGTCGGTTCCAGCCGGCTACTCCATGAAGGGAGCCGACTCCAGATACCACTTGCCGTCCACCTCCACCAAGTTGATCGTGACCGGCTCGTCCGCTTCGGCCACGTCTTGGGTCTCCTCGGCCCCAGTCGCGTCAACCAGGGTGACCGACCCCCCGGTTATGGTCACGGTGGCGGTGGTCTCGCCGGTCATCTCGGTAGACATCTCTATGTCGTTGAACTCGATACTCTGATAGGAGAAGAAGGCGGCCCCCATCATGTCTTTGAGAGCGTCCATGTCCGCGCCGCTGCCGCCGAGACCTCCCATCACAGTGGGGTCGATCAGGTCGAAGACCGCATCGATGTCTTTGTTCTCCATGGCGTCGAAGAACCCAGCCACAGCCTCCTCGGGCCCGGTTGCGGCGGTCCCACCGCCATTGAACACCACCAGGACGAGCACCAGGACGACCGCCACGACCACCACCACAACGGCCGACCCGATCCACAGCCACTTCCGGTCGCGACGCGGCGGCGCGGCGGCAACGGCATAGCCTGGCGAAGCCGGGTACGGAGCAGCGCCCTGCGGGGGATACTGTGGCGGTGGCGGCGTCGGAGCGGACGGCTGACCCCCGGCGTAGGTCGCCGGCTCGCTCGGAGCCGCCGGGCCCACCGGCCCGGTGGCCTCCGCCCCCGCGGGCTCCGCCGCAGTGGGCTCCGCCGGCGCAGCCTCCAAGGGCTGACCGCAGTGCGGGCAGAACCTGGGAGCGCCCTCATAGGGCTTCCCGCAGGATACACAGTAGGCCATCCGGTCCTCCTTCCGACGGCGGGTGAACGAGGGGCAAGCACCGCGCCGTGCCGGCCCGCTGGCTCCATGGTCCCAGGTGTGGCCGGCCGGCGCAATGCCCAGTGACAATCGGCCCCGGGGACTCGCCCGAGGGAACAATCGCTGCCCCGGTCGCCCGCGCGGCCGTGGCCCCCCGACTACTCTTCTTCGATCTTCGTGTACTTGTGCCCGGTGACCGTGGTGAAGTGGAACATGGGCCGGTCCACCCGGGTGATCACCAGCGGGCAGTGCACCATGCCCGCAGGCACGAAGATGAGCGCGCTGCGGTCGATGGTGTACTTCTCGTCCTCCAGCCAGATCTCCACCTCACCGCCCAGGTCGTAGGGGTCGTCGGCGTTGTTGCCGAAGAAGCCGATGATCTCGTCGCTGTCGTGGACGTGGGGTTTGTCCTCCATGGTCTGCGGAGTGGCCTTCCGGTACCAGGCGGTGTTGATGTGGAAGGCCCCCTCCACCACCTTGTCGTCCAACCACAGGATGCGGGTGGCGAACTCGGAGTACTGCTCGTGGATGCGCTGCTTCTCTTCGGGCATCTGCAGCGTGGTGACGATGTACTTGGCGTTCTTGCGGGTGTCGGGCTCTGACAACGGTCTACTCCTTCGATAGGGATGGGGGGCCGCAGGGGGCCGCCCGCGGGCGGCCCCCTGCGGCCCCATGGCTCCGCCTAGCCGCCCGTCGCCAGGACGGCCAGTATCAGGACGTCGTTGTCCCTCACCGCCCGCGCGAAGTCGGCTTTGTACATTCCTTCCTGGTTGACGAATACGTAGACCTGCTTGAGCAACCCTCCGCCGGCGTCGAACAGGAGCGACCGCGCCTGCGGCCACCGCCCCACCAGGTCGGCCAGACACTCACCGACCGTGGCCCCTTCCACCCGGACCTGGTCCGAGCCGCCCAGGGCGTCCTTGAGTTCCGGATAGAAGACCTTGATTGCGACGCTCATGGAGCGCAGGCCAGAATGGCCCGCTTGACCAGGGTCCGCGCTATCTGGATCTTGTACCGGTTGTTGAGCAGGGCCAGCGCGCCCTCCATCCCCGCGTCGGCCGCTGCCTGGGCGGACTCCTCGTCGATGGGCTTTCCAAGCAGATACCGCTCCGCTCCGGCAACCCTCAGAGGGATGCCGTAGACGGAGTTGAGGCAGATCCGGGCCGATCTCACCACTCCCCCCTCGCAGGCCACCACAGCGGCGACGTTCACGATGGAGAAGTCGATCGACTTGCGGAGAGCGAACTTCAGGAACGCCGAATTGGTGCCGGCGGCCGGCGCCGGGACGAGAATCTCCAGCACCATCTCGCCCTGCCGGAGGACGGTGCTCGTGTTCACTCCCACCGAGAAGAAGTCCTCCGCGTCGATCACCCGCTGCGTCGTCCTGATCCGGGCTCCCAACGCGATCAGGGCAGGGGCCAGATCGGACGAGTTCACCGCCACGCAACCGCAGTTGAAGCAGCGGTCGGCTTCCGTGGTCACCGCGGCCAGGTCGAGGGTGCTGGTCTCCTCCAGATCGAGTCCTCGTACCCTCTCCTTCACCGACAGCTCCGGCACCTCCACCCGCTCGGACTGGAGCATGCAGGAGCCGCTGAAGGTCTCACCCAAGGTGCACACCGGGGCCTCTTCTGCGCTCTCGACACCGGTCAGAGACAGGCCGCGGAGGTAGCGGTCGATGGATGCCGCTGCCTTCTTGCCGGCGGCGATGGCCTCGGCCACGGTCGCCGGACCGGTGACGAAGTCCCCTCCTGCGAACACGCCGTCATCCAAGACCCCGGCGGCTTCACCCAGGCGCAGGCGGCCTTGCTCGTCAATGTACCTCGCGGGCAGGAAGGAGTAGTCGGGCCGCTCCACGATGGCTTTGATGACGGCGTCGCACGACACTGAGAACTCCGACCCCTCCACTTTCACCGGACGCGGCCGCCCGCTGGCATCCAGATCTCCCAGTTCCATGCGGCAGCAGGTGAGCTCGACGCCGGCCCCGCCGCTGTCGCCGCTCTCCCCGCCGGCAGCCGCCGCAGCACCGACAGCCGCTACCGGCTGTGTGAGGAACTCGAAGGCGACCCCCTCCTCCTCCGCCTTGGCGATCTCCTCGTCCAGGGCGGGCATCTCGTCCTTGGTGCGCCTGTAGTAGATGACGGGCTTCGCGCCCAGCCGCAGAAGGGCCCGGGCCACATCGATGGCGGTGTTGCCGCCGCCGATCACGCCCACCACCTTGCCCGTCATCTCTTCGGGCTTCTCGTACGCTTTGCGCAGGAACTCGGTCCCCGAGACCAGACAGTCCTCGCCCGCGATACCGACGTCGGTCTGCTGCGAGGCTCCGGTCGCGACGAACACCGCATCGTAATGAGCGGCAAGGTCGGCGAACTCCTGTGCGTCGACCGCAGCACCGAGGACGAACTTGACCCCGGTGCCCGCGATAGCCTCCACCTGTCTGCCCAGCACCTCCCGCGGCAGCCGATAGGGCGGGATCCCGTAGGCCAACATGCCTCCCGCCTCGGGCATGCGCTCGATGACGGTAACCGCATGGCCGGCCTGGCGCAGGTAATACGCGGCGGAGAGCCCGGCCGGGCCGGAGCCGATGACGGCCACCTTCTTCTCCGTCTCCGCCGCCGGCGGCACGTAGAAGTCGGAGGCATGCTCCAGGACGTGGTCGCCTAGGAAGCGCTCCACCTCTCGGATGGCCACGGCTTCGTCGAACTCGCCGCGGGCGCACTCCTGCTCGCACCAGTGAGGGCAGACCCGCCCGGTCACCGCGGGCAGCGGGTTGGTCTGCAGCAGGATCCGCGCCGCAGCCGCCGGCTCCCCTTTTCGGATTTGCGCCAGATAGGGGGCTATGTCGATGGAATTAGGGCAGGCTCTTGAGCAGGCCGTCGAGTTCACCCGGGCCGCCCCGAAGATGGAGTGGTAGCGGGCATCCCCGGTGATGGCGTAACAGGCCCGACCGCCCTTGCGCAGACAATCGAACAGGTTATCCGGCACCCAGTAGTACCAGCAGCGATTGTTCTGACAGATATTGCCGGCGACCGTGCCCATCTCCCTGATGTGGGGGGAGGCCGTTCGCTTGGCCGCCTCCGCCAGCGCCGGATAGGCCGCCTGCACGGCGCCATCGGTGGCCACATCCTCCAGCCGGGTGAGGGCGCCGATGCGCAGGCCCCCGTCCTCATCCGCCACTACCTGGTCGAGCCCCGGGATCTCCTTGATGTTGACCAGAACTTCGGGGTAGTCCGCTTCCCGCGTGACGGCGTCTTTCATTTCCCCCAGCAGATCGGTGCCCCCGGCCACGATCCGGGCGGCCTTGCCATACTCCGCCAGGACGGCGGCGGCTTCCTCGACCGTGCGGGCGCTCACATGCTTGAACGTCTTCATGGCCGTCACCTATGCCTTTCCCAGCGCAGCGAGGACCACGTCGGGCGTCACTGGGAACCTCTCCACCCACACCCCGAGGGCGTTGTGCACCGCCGGACCGATGAGGGCGGGAACCACCGTGGCCACGTCTTCACCGATTCCCACCGACCCGTAGGGCCCGTACCCCATCCCGCTCTCGAGCAGGACGGTGTCGATCTCCCCGATGTCCATCAGGGTGGGGATCTTGTAGTTGAGCAGGTTGCCGTTGAGCATGACGCCGGTGCGGGCGTCCCAGACCACCTCTTCGGTGCGGCCCCGGCCCACGCCCATGTAGGCGCCGCCGTAGGCCTGGCCTTCGCAGCCCTCCACGCTTATCACCTTGCCCACGTCGTTGACGGTCACCACCCGGGTGACGTCCACCTCTCCCGTCTCCGGATCGACCTCCACCTCCATGAAGTGCGCCTGCCGGCAGAAGCGGAGGCGGACACCCAGGTAGGTGCCGCGCTGGACGTGCCAGGCGTGATCGAACATGGGCGGGGTCAGCCGCATGGGATACGCCAGCCCTTCCTTCCCGGCCAGGATCGGTTCCCCGATGGGAGACATGATGGGGCCCTGAGCTCCCGAGGGGCCGATGAAGTCGGCCACGGTCATGCGGTTCGAGGGATTCGCCTTCTCGAAAATGACCGCGTCCTTGACGTCGAGTTCGGCGGCCGTCTTGCCCGGGAAGGCGGACGGAAAGCTGGTCAATTGGGTGACCCCCCGAGGAGCGACCGCCGCCTCCAGCAACTTCTGCTTCAGGATGCGGGCGGCGTGTCTCACCGCCCACCCGTTCACCGACAGGTTGGTGGACGTGTCCGGCGTCATGGTGAAGAAGCCGGCGTCGTCCATGTGCTTGAAACGGACCATCTCCATGGGATAGCCCAGTTCATCTGCGGCGATCTGGCAGTAGGCGGTCTCGGCGTTCTGGCCGCCATCGCCTCGGCAGCCCAAGATGGTGCAGGTGCCGTCGTTGCGCTCCAGATACATGCCGATCTCACTGGTCCCAGCCGAGTCGTCCCATTCGTGGGTCCAGGTGAAGGCCAAGCCGTGCATGCGGCCGTTGGGAAGCTTCTTGGTCCCGGGCGGGTGCCACTTCTCCTCCCAACCGATCTTGGCCTTACCCGCCTCGATGCACTCGCGCAGGCTGTCCCGCACCGGGAAGCCGAGTTCGGCCTTGCGGGCGTTGAGCCACTCAATGTCGTGCCCTTCAGCCCCGTCGTTCTTAAGGGCCACCTCGGTGGGATCGAGCCCCAGGGCGTCTGCCACCCGGTTGGTGACCAGGTCGAGGCTGTAGCAGTTGAGGTTCTGCTCGCATCGAGTGGGGACGTTGGGTCCCTTGTTGACCCAGACCGCTTCCGTGCGTCCACGCACGTGCGGCACTCGCGTGTTCTCCAGGAAGTGCTTGGCGATGCCGAAGATGGGCATGGCCTGATTGACCACCACCCCCCGTTCCTCCACTGCGGTGATGGTGCCGTCCAGCTTACAGCCCACCTTGAGGTAGAACACCCCGGCGTCCATCTCGCCGCCGTAGAAGTCCTCGCGCCGGTTGAAGAGCCACTTGACCGGCCGGCCGGTGCGCTTTGACACCACCGCCGCGCAGTACATGCCGCCCAGGTTCCAGCCCATCTGGCTCCAACCCCCGAAGCTGGCCCCCTGGTACAGGCAGTGGATGTCGATCTTGTTCATGGGGATGCCGCCGAACCAGGTGGAGATGGCCCGCTTGGCGATGTGAGGCCGCTGCTGCTTGACCCACACCTCGGCGAACTCACCGTTCCACCGCCACACCCCGCAAGGACGCTCGGGACCGACCCAGGTATTCTGGCCGAAGCTGAACTTGAACTCGAGGATCTTGTCCGCCTCGGCGAAGCCCTTATCGGGGTCGCCGTGCCCCTCCAGATAGACATCCTGGGGGGCCAGGTTGCCGGTGGGGTTGTACTCGGGGTTGCTCAGGGGAGCACCGGGTTCCAAGGCCTTCTCCACATCGAGGATGAAGGGGCGTTGTTCCCACTCCACTTTGATGAGCCTGAGCGCCAGCTCGGCGGTCTCTTCGCTGTCCGCGCACACGAAGGCCCCCACCTCCTCCCCCTGCCAGTGGGCGATGTCGGAGAGGGGCCGGACGCTGTTGAGCTCGTGACCGGCCAACGGCACCATCACGTCCAGGTCGGGGTCATCGTAGCGGAGGACGGCGCGGACGCCCGGATACGCGGCGGCCGCGGCGGTGTCCATGCTCACGATGCGGGCATGCGGGTTGGGCGAGGTGAGGAAGCGTCCGTAGAGCATGCCCGGCAGCTGCACGTCGAGGGTGTAGCGGGCGGCCCCGGTGGCCTTCTCATAGCCGTCGGTGCGGCGGATGCCCCGCCTGCCGATGCTCCGGTACTCCTCAAGCGGGTACTTGTCGGCCGCCTTGTTGTCGAACATCTCCTGCATGCGCTGCTTCTGGTCAGACACGGTCCTCACCCCCTGCGGCCGCCAGGACGCCGCGCAGCACGAGAGAGGCCTCCTGGATGGCCTTGATGTGGGCGGGATAGGTGCCGCAACGGCAGAGATTGCCCACCATGGCCTCCCGTATCTCCTCCAGGCTGGGGTCGGGATTGCGGTCAAGCAGGGCCTTGGCCGTCACCACGAAACCCGGCGTGCAGAAGCCGCACTGCATGCAGCTGTGCTTGATGTAAGCCTCGATCAGCGGGTGGCCGGCCTTGGCGATGCCCTCGATGGTCTCGATGACCTTGTTCCCGCACTCGATGGCCAGCATCATGCAGGAAAGGACGGGCCTGCCCTCCATGATGACGGTGCAGGCTCCGCAGGCCCCCTCCGCGCAGAACTCCTTGGTGCCGATGAGCCCCAGCTTCTCGTGCAGTACGTACTGCAGGGTCCACTGAGGCTCTACCGGTATCCGATGCACTTCACCGTTCACCAGCAGCGTCACGGTGTCGCTCGACACCGGCCGCTTCGCGTCGACTGTGGACATATGCGGCACTCCCCCTTTAGATGCAGATGTGGACTCAAACATACCATCCCGGCGGCGGCTTTCGCGCGCCGCCCCCCGCCTCATCCCCCCACCAGCCCGCCCAGACACTCGTCCAGCAACCGGTCGTGCAGGTCGACGTCCTCCTCCGTGGTGAACGGACACATCAGAGCCATGTTGTGAAACGGGGTGAGCAAGACACCCCGGTTGAGCAGGTAAAGGTGCAGGTAGGCCTCCAGCAACGCGTGACGGCCTCGGTGGGCTTCGCCTCCGCTGCGAGGCGGCTGCGACCGGAAGAGGTACTCCACCCTCGCCCCGATACGGGTGACGTGCCAGTGCAGGCCCCAGCGGCGCAGGACCTCCTCGATCCCGCCCTGCATCCGCTCCGCCAAGGCGATCATGCGCGCGTAGCTCTCCTCCGTCATCACCTTCTCGAGTGTGGCCCGCACGGCCGCCATCTGCAGGGCGCTTCCGGCCAGGGTGCCGCCGAAGCCGAAGTGGTTGATCTCCTGGCCCGGTCTGAAGTGCGGCAACACCGCCCAGATGCGTTCGGCCCACTCGGCCGTGGTCCCCCACACCGCCACCGGTACACCCCCGGCGATGCTCTTGCCCAGCACGAAGAAGTCGGGCTCCAGGCCGTAGGCCCTGGTGTATCCGCCCGGACCAGTGGAGATGGTGTGGGTCTCGTCGATGACAAGAGCGGCCCCGTGCTCTCGGGTCAGCCGGCGCAGGGCCTCGTGAAAGCCCGGCTGCGCGGGCACCATCCCGACGTTGGTCAACGCCGGCTCGGTGAGCACGCAGGCGACGTCGCCGTGGCCGAGGGCCTTCGCCACCGCCCCCACGTCGTTGAACTCCACCAGGCGGGTGGTCTGTTCGTGCTGCATAGCGTTGGGGTGGACCCCGGTGCGCGGCACCATCCGCCGGCCGTCCAGTTCCACCTGCGTCTCGTCCACGCTCCCGTGGTAGTTCCAGTTGAAGGTGATGATCTTCTCGCGGCCGGTCACCATTCGGCACAGCCGGATGACGAAGCGGTTGGCGTCGGTGGCCGACGTGGTCACCTGCCAGTAGGGCAGACCGAAACGGTCAGCCAGGAGTTCCCCCACCACGGCGGCGTCTTCGCTGGGCAGCATCATGGTGGACCCCCGCCTGAGCTGGGCGGCTATCGCCTCAACCACCGCCGGGTTGGCGTGCCCGAACATGGCCCCGGTGTCGCCCAGGGCGAAGTCGACATACGTATGGCCGTCGACGTCGGTGAGGTGGGCACCGCCTGCCTCGGCCACACAGAGGGGCCAACTTCCCGGCCACTGCTGCATCCAGTGCAGGGGAACCCCGTACAGAAAGTGGCGGAGCCCCCAGGCGTATTGCTCCCCCGAGCGAGGGTGCATGGATTCGAAGCGGGCCAGTTCCTCGACGAAGAGGCGGCCGACCCTCGCCAGGTCCACCCCGATCGGGTCGGGCGCTTCCGGCGGGGTCATCGCTCCACCCCCGCCTCGCTCGGAGCCGCCTCGGGAAGGACCTTGCCTGGGTTGCACAGCCCTCGCGGGTCGAAGGCCTGCTTCACGTAGCGCATGGCCCGGAGCTCATCATCGCCGAAGACCAGGCTCATGGCCGGCAGCTTCTCCACCCCGATCCCGTGTTCGCCGCTCACCGTCCCCCCCAGCGCCGTGCAGATGCGGAGCACCTCCATGCTGGCCGCTTCCACCCGCTCCTTCTGCTCGCGGTCTTTGCCGTCGTACAGAAAGCAGGGATGGATGTTGCCGTCGCCGGCGTGGAGTACGCAGAAGACCTGCAGCCCGTTGGCTCGCGCCAGCCGGCCGATGCGGCCAAGAGCCTCGGGCACCTTGGTGCGGGGAACGGTGCCGTCCAAAGACATGTAGTTGGGCGCCAGCCGGGTGATGGAACCAAAGGTGCCTTGGCGGCCACGCCACAGGGCGGCACGCTCGCTCTCGTCCCCGGCCACCCGCACTTCCAGGGCGTGATTGGCTCGGCAGATGGCGCCGATGCGTTCGGCCAGGTCGGCCATGCCGTCGGCCAAACCGTCCAACTCGATCAAGAGCACCGCCCCCGCGTCCCGAGGATACCCGCAGGCCAGAGCGTCCTCGACGGCCGCGATGGTGGGCCGGTCCATCAGTTCGAGGGTGGCCGGGACCAGGCCCGCGGCCACGATGGCCGACACCACCTCGCCGGCCTCCTCCAGCGAGGAGAACACCGCCAGCATGGTCATCACGGTCTCCGGCTTCTTGAGGATGCGCAGCACGGCGGCGGTGACGATGCCCAGAGTGCCTTCGCTGCCGATGAAGACGCCTCGCAGGTCGAGGCCCGGGCACACCGCCTCCCTGCTCCCCAGCCAGACCACGTCGCCATCCGGCAGCACCACTTCCAGGCCGAGCACGTGGTTGGAGGTCACCCCGTACTTGAAGCAATGCGGCCCTCCCGCGTTCTCGGCGATGTTGCCGCCGACAGAGGAGGCCTTGAGGCTGGCCGGGTCGGGGGCGTAGTAGTAGCCGGACGGGGCGAGCGCGACGGAGATGTCGGCGGTGAAGATGCCCGGCTCCACGGTGACGCGCTGGGCGGGCAGGTCGATTTCGACGATCCTGTTCATCCGCCCCATCTCGATGACCACGCCGCCGCCCAGGGCCAGCGAGCCGCCGCTCACGTTGGTGCCGTAGCCGCGCGGCACGAAGGGCACCCCCGCCCGGCCCAGGAGCTTGACCACCGCCACCACTTCGTCCCGCGAGCCCACGAACACCACCGCCCCCGGCAGGGAGGGCTCGCCGTAGGCGTCGTACTCGTAGGTCTGCAGTTCGACCGGCGCCGAGAGGACGTTGTCACGGCCGACGATAGCGCGGAGCCCGCCCAGCAGCGCCGAAGTAACCCGGGCAGCGGCCGCCAGGGGCGCCGGTCCTCGCACAGGGGACGAACCTACCAAGTGAAGGAGACCATGACGTGTTCCTTCACCCACGCCTCCGCCGCCCCATCGTAGATCCGGACGTTCGCGTAGCCCAACATCTGAGTGAGGACGAACCACCAGGCCGCCGCATACCCGCCGACCCCGCAGTAGGTGATGATCTCCTGGTCCTTGTCGGCGCCCACGACTCCGGCCACCATCTGCTCGAGGACCTCCCGCGACTCATAGGTGCCGTCCTCCCGCCAGATCCACCGCGCCGGCAGCGAGCGGGCGGTGGGGATGTGCCCTCCCACGCCGGCGAAGGGGCAGGGCTTCACACCGAAGAACTCGTCGGGATCACGGCCGTCGATGATCACCGCTTTGCCCAGCCGCTCCTTCACGTACCTCGTGGAGACGAACATCCCAGCCTTGACGGGGCCGTGGTATGAAACCGGCGCGGGGCCCGCCCCGGTGGCGTCCCCCGCCGTGCCGGGGCTCCCGGGAGGCGCCGGGGCCCCCGTCACAGTCACCCGGCCCTCGGCCGCCCACTTGGGATAACCGCCTTCCAACACGGCCACGTCGTCCACCCCGGCATAGATGAGGGTGGTGGCCACCCGAGGCGCGTCGGACAGGGCATAGGGCGGCGCCGGGGGCGGCTCCAGGGTGCCGACCAAGACCACCGGGCGTCCACCCGCGAGGTCGTTGTCTTCGATGAGCCTGAAGAGGTCCTGGTCGGGGGGGAGCTCCATCAAGAGCTCGTCGTCGGAGACGGCCCAATCGGAGACGGGGCTGAACGGGATGGAGACACTGCCGGGTATGTGTCCGGCCGCGAACAGGTGAGGCTCCCGGATGTCGATGACCACGAGACCGGAGACCTCAGCGACCTCCCCGGCCGGCGGTGTGGACAACCGTGCTTCGAGCCAGCCGGTGGAAACGAGCGGATCGATGGTTCGGACCATGTCGGCGGACACCCCCGTCTTCGTCGGCACAGTGTGAAGGCCCCGACATTCTACCGCGCCTCTCCCGCCGTCTCTAGCACGGCCTCGGTCCTTTTCTGCTACCCTCCTGTGCTTGGATGGAGACGAGCGGCCGGCCTCCCTGACCGGCCTTGGACCGATGGGAGATGCGCATGCAGGTGCTAAGGAACGTCTTTCGCAGGAAGCTGCGGGTCTTCTTGACCATATGCGGCATCACCATCGGTGTCCTGGCGCTGGTGGTGATGGGCAGCATGGCCGAGAAGATCAACCTGCTGGTTTCCGGCGGCACCCGCTACTACGCCGACAAGGTCACCGTTTCGGCGGAAGGGTCGGCCTCGATGTTCGGCACCAGCATCCTCTCCTTGGACAAGCTCGACGAGATACTGGCCGTACCCGGAGTGGCCGAAGCTTCGGCAACGGTGGGCACTCTGCTCGATCCCGACTCCTCCATGTCGTTCGGCATGCCGCCCCTTCTCATGGGCGGCGACATGCGCGGCGAGGCCTTGGAGAGTTTCAAGGTCACCTACTCGGCCGGGCGTGCCCTCACTCCCGCCGACGTGGGCGGAGTGGTGGTTGGGGCCGACCTCGTTGACAGGCTCGGCGCCCGGGTCGGGGGACCGGTCACCATCAGAGGTGAGCAGTTCACCGTGGTCGGCATCATGGAGCGTACCTTGACCGCCCCCGACTCCTCTGTTTTCATGACGCTCCCCGACGCACAGCGCATGTTCGTCCAGGACCTGCCTGAGATAGTGCGCAACCAGATCGATGCCGGCGACCTGGTCAACTCCTACACCGTCTACCCCACGCCGGGCACCGACCCCGAAGAGTTGGCCGCTCTCATCAACCAGACCGTGGATGGGGTGACCGCCACCGGCCCCAGCTATTTCCAGGAGCAGGTGGCCAGCGCCACTCAGGTGCTCAACGCCATCCTCTATGGAGTGGCGATCATCTCCCTCGTCGTCGGCGGCCTCTCAGTCATCAACACCATGACCATGTCGGTCAGCGAGCGCACCCGCGAGATCGGGGTCCGTAAGGCCATCGGCGCCTCGGACGGCCAGATCGTGCGCCAGTTCTTGACCGAGGCGGGGGTCATCGGCCTCATCGGCGGCGTCGCCGGTCTGGCGCTGGGATGGATCGCCATCACCTTCGGCAACATGGCCCTGCAGGCATCTAACCTCAACCTGTTCCTGATCACCCCCCGGCTCGCCATCGGCTCGGTGGCGTTCGCGGTGATCCTGGGTCTGGTCAGCGGCCTCTACCCGTCGCTGCACGCCGCCCGCATGAAGCCCGTGAATGCCCTCCGCTACGAATAGGAAGGGATGGAGACGACCGCAATGGCCACTGTCATCCACGGAAAAGACATCCACAAGCGCTACGTCATGAGCAAGGACAACTACGTCGACGCCCTGCGGGGAGCCTCGGTCGAGGTGGAGGATGGGGAGATGGTCGCCATCATGGGACCATCCGGTTCGGGCAAGTCCACCTTGCTGCACATCTTGGGCTGCCTTGATTCGCTCAACACGGGCGAGGTGTGGCTGGACGGACGCCGGGTCGACACCCTGGCCGGGCGGGAGCTGACTCAACTCCGTCGCCAAGAAGTCGGGTTCATCTTCCAGACCTTCAACCTCGTGTCGAGCATGACGGCTCTGGAGAACGTGGCCCTCGCCGCTCAGTACGCGGGCAAGAACCGAACGGCCGCCCGCGACGCCGCTGCTGAAGCGCTGGAACACGTGCATCTCAGCGACAGGCACCGGCATCGCCCCAACGAACTTTCGGGCGGGCAGCAGCAGCGGGTGGCGATCGCCCGGGCGCTGGTGAACGGACCGAGAGTGATCTTCGGCGACGAACCCACCGGGAACCTCGACTCAGCCAGCTCCGCGGAGATCGTGGCCATGATGAACGCGATCAACCGCACCACCGGGACCACGTTCGTCCTCGTCACCCACGACCCCGGGGTGGCTGAAGCCTGCGGACGGGTGATCCACATGCTCGACGGCAAGGTGCGCGCCTAGGGAGGGCGGCGCGCCGGCCTCCCAGAACCCCTCAATCCCCCGCGTAGATGTCCAGCCGGGTGACGTTGGGCAGCTCGGGCAACTTGGTGTGGATCAGATGGGTGTACGCCCCGATGGTGCTGTGCACCCGTTCGCCCTCCACCCGGGCGAACAGCTCGGCCACGCACCGGCCGTCGAAGAAGTTGAACAGGAACGTCATCTGCGCGGTGAGGATCCCTTCGTTCCAGTAGAGCAGGTAGACGCCATCGGCGATCTTGAAGGCGTGGTATTCCTCGGTGTCGGCCTGGCCGGCCTGCGGGCCTTTGACCCCCAGCCAGGTCTCATACACCCCGGTGAGGTAGATGTGCTCGTAGGCCACGTTGTGGGCGTACGTGTTGAGGAAGCGCGTCCCCCCCAGCGAGAAGGGCGGATGATAGGCCGGCGTCCATTCGACGGGGACCTCCTCCACCCGCGCCGCCGCCACGGTCGATATGATGCCTTCCTCGGTCATCTCTCCCATGATGACCGTGGCCACCCCGTTGACCAGGTCCAGGGCCATGGCGACCGAGTCCTTTTCGCTGGCCAGGTAGGTGACGAAGAAGACGTCCGGCGCCATCTCGAAGGCTTCGTAGCCGGCGCTGAAGCGCAACCCGCTCTGCGGCCAGGCTAGAGCCTCCACCTCCACTTCACCCTCCCCGAAGGCGTACCTGTAGCGCGCCCCACTGTCCCGCCGGGCCAGGGTGAGCGTCCGCCCGGCCAGCCTATGCGAACGTGGCGGCCGGTTCTCGGCGTAGTCGAACTCAGGCTTCTCCGAGATGTTCTGTTTGAGAAAGGCCGACCCCTGAGCCTCGAAGCTCTGCCGGTCATGTGCGCTCTGTTCGGGTGATGCTGTCATCACTTCCTCCCCCTTCACCTGCTCTTGCAGTGTCTCCGTCCCCGGCGGGGCTTGCTCAGGCGCCCATGCGCGTGAGTTCCGCCGCTATCTCGCTCGGGATCTCTCCCACCCGGTAGCGGGCCATCAAGGTCGCGTCCTGTGGCAAACGGCTCCGCATGGCGACGACAGCCTCTTGCTCGGCCACTCCTTCCTCCAGAGAGAGCAGTCGCCTGCGATCGCCCTCGGCCAGGACATCTTGGACCACCTGGAGGTAGGAGTCGACCACAGGCAGACGCCGCTCTTCCGCGCCGGCGGCCGCGCCCAGCACCAGCCGGCCCTCGTTGAACCACAGCGTGCAACAGCCTCGTTCGCCCCGCAGGTGAAGGAACTTCTTGTCCACCATGCCCTTGCCGACAATAACCGTGACAGTAGCCCCCACGGCAGGCAGGCCCGCCGCCCCCGCCGGGCCGGCTCCCTCCATTTGCAGGTAGAGGAGCGCCGCGCTGTCGGCCCCGCAGGAGGCCGGCCGCTCTTCTTGGACCCAAGCCTTCCAGTCAGCTAGCCGGCACGGCGTCATGGCCCCGGTGAACCGCGTCGCCGGCCCCAGCTCGGGGAACACCTGCCTCATCATGGCCACGAAGTGACAGGAGTGCTCGAGGAAATAGCCCTGCGCGAAGGCCGGCGAGTCCCAGAACGGCTGCGCCTCCAACGACACCCAGCCGATCTCCCGCAGCGGCCCCGTCCGGGCAAGGACCTCGGCTCTCTCGCCAGCAAGCCGGGCCACCGGCTCTTTGTAGCGGTAATGGTCGATGTAGAATCCCCGCTGCCTTAGAGCGGGATGCTCCGCCAGCAGAGCGGTCCAGGCCCGCCCCTCCCCGCTGAGATAGACGGGCTTCTCGAGGTAGACCTCGGGCAGCGCCAGCCCGGCGCCGGCAAAAGCCCGCACGACCGACCGGAGGTTGGCAAGGTGGGCCGTGGGGGGCGAAAGGATTAAGATCTTGTCGATGTCTCCCAGAGCGGAGCCGATCACCCGCTCCCAGTCTCGGACCTCCAGGGCGTCGCTCCGGCCCACGTCCACGAAGACGGTATCCAGCCGGGGACCGTGGGCGCGGGCGGCCAGGACCTCTCTCAGGGCGGGCACGTACTTGTTCTCCGCGATCCTACCCCGGCCGAAGATGAGAAAGCGCACCGGTGCCCTCTAGTGGATCGACTTGTAGAGCACAAACACCACGGCGACGACCAAGGGGACTATCCCGGCCACGAATAGCCGGGTCGCCTGGCGTAACGTCCGATACCGTTCCCGGTATTCACCCGTGATGACCCACAGATGTCCCATGGCCTCGGCGGCGAAGTCCTTCTCGCTGATCGTCCAGAGCACCTGCGAGAACTCCTCGAACCCGGAGCCGCGGGCCGCATCGAACCTCTTGAGGTCTGACGCGGGTAGAAGAAGAGGCGACTGGGCGGGTTGCCTCCGAAACGGCCCCAATGGGTCCTCCAGACGTTGACCATACCGTTGGTGGCGACGGCCGCCGATATCACGAGGAGGATGAGAGTCAACCCCGCGCCGGCAGCCAGACCCGACCGCTCCGCGGTCGAGTACCCGAAGTCTTGGGACCAGATCCGCTCTATCAGCAGAGTGGTGGCCGCGATCAGGAGAGCATCAGCGCTGAGCAGGATGGCAGCCCTGCCGGCGACCGACGCCTTGCGCTGGTCATAGCTGTCGATCAGCCAGCGCACCAGTTCCAGGCGCTCCCTGTCGCCCGTCCCCCGCTCGACCGACCCGCTGGGTGGTTCCGTCCTCATGAGACTCGATGATAGCGGGTCGGGCACGATAATGCGCGGCCGAGGTATCATCGCACGCGTCCGGCAGCGAACCGGCTCGAGACCGACCAGGTGGCGACGATCAGGTTGTTGTGATTACATCGACCGGGCGGTGCCAACAACAGACAGGAGCGATAGGCGATGGACTACGACGGATTGCTCGACTTGGTGAAGACGCGGCGCAGTATCCGGGCGTTCACCGAAGACCCGATCGCCGACGACCTGGTCGACAAGATCATCGAGGCCGCGCGCTGGGCGCCGTCCGGCGCCAACTCCCAGCCCTGGGAGTTCATCGTCATCCGCCAGCAGGAGACGAAGGACGCCATAGCCTCGATCGTCCGCGACATGATGGAGCTCGGCCACAAGGCAGAACTCACCCGCCCGCCCGAACTGCGCTGGCCATCGGCGGCCCGGCCCGTCACCGAACCGGGCTTCAAGAAGGCCCCGGTCATGATCCTGGTATGCGGCGACCGCCGGGTCAGCAAGTCGTTCCCCCTGCTCGCATATCTGGAGCGGGGCGAGGCGAACTTCGTCTCCGCTCTCGCCAGCGCCTTCCTCTACATGGCGCTCGCGGCGACGTCGCTCGGGCTTGGCTGCCACTGGGTCAGCCAGGTGGGTAGCGGGTACTGTTCGGCCATGGTCAAAGACCTCCTCGGGATCCCTGAGGATCTCGTCATCTACGACATGCTCTGCGTGGGTCACCCCGCCGGAGAGGCTGCGCCACGCCTGGTGCGCGACCGCGACTCCATGACTCACCATGAGCGCTTCGACCCGGCAAAGCACCGCTCCGACGAGCAGATCCGCGAATACCTCGTCAGCCTGCGGCCGAAGGTTGGGCGGTAAGCAGAGACCGCCCTTTGCCCCAGGCCCACAGGCATCCGTCCCGGAAGCGCCCGCGCGCAGGCACACGCCTACCCGCGCTACGCCCGGCCTGACCCTAGTCCTGGCACTCCACCGGAACGGCCTCGCGGAAGTACACGTACTTGGCCAGCAGGAAGCCGTCCATGAAGATGGCGACCAGGTCCCTCCGGTCGCCGGCACGGTCGCCGACACGCTCCATCCCGACAACGCCGAGCTCCACCAGCTCCTCGGCCGTGAGACCGACCAAGGTCAGCGTGTTGAAGAACCGCAGAATCGACTCCTCGGCCTCGCACATCGGGCCGGGAGCCAGGCCCGCCAAGGGTGTGGCCTTCTCGTCTACCTCTCGCTGGTAGGCAATCAGGCTGCGTCGCACGGGACTCCTCTCGCTCGTTTGATCCGACCGCGCCCAGGCGCCGTCGACGACGCCGGCCCGAGATCGATGCAGTGATGAAGACCGAGGCGATGAGTCTAGCGGGCCCCCCGGACAGGAAAGCCGGGCTCGCAGGGAGCGCGGCACGCAGAAAGGCAAGAAGCTGGCCGCATTGGGCCGTGATCTCAGCCCAAAAATAGCGAGTCCCGAGTGAACCCGCTTCGCACCTATCAACGGCCCTCACTTCGTCCCCGCTTCGCTGTACTCCGCGGCCATTTACCTCCGCGTTTCCTCTGCGGGTCCCCTTGTCAGTTCCTACTGGTGCTGCGCTGAACTCTCGGGACTCTGCTAGGTACTCTACTCGCACAAGGGGGCGCCGTCAATCACCCGGGGACGGGAAAAATCACGCAGCATGCGGGCGGCAAGAGCGTCCGGGTGGTGCGCTCTGGGCGTACATCGGTGCTTCGTGTCCGGCGAGTCGGGAATAATCAGCGGCGGGGATTCTGCAAGGAGGAGGCCTTGGATACGACAGACCTGGATGACATATACCCGCTGACGGATCGAGAGCACATGCTCGGTTCCGGCGGAGCCGGAGGCGCCGGTCCTCTCCCCGCCGGACTGCTCGACCGTGCCCAGGGCTGCCTCTTGGGGCAGCTGGCGGGCGACTCGCTGGGCAGCCTGGTGGAATTCAAGGACGCCGGCACCATCCGGGCCCTCTTCCCAGCCGGGGTGCGCGATCTGGCCGACGGAGGCACCTGGGACACCCTGGCCGGTCAGCCCACCGACGACTCCGAGATGGCCCTGATGCTGGCGCGCTCGGTGATCAGGGCCGGCCGATATGAACAGGCAGAGGCGGCAGTGGCGTACGCCCGCTGGTTCGCCTCTCCCCCCTTCGACTGCGGCCGCACCACCGCGAAGGCCTTGTCCCCCGCAGCTCAGGCCCTGGCCCGAGGCGAGGCTCCGGCCGCGGTGGCCGCTGTCGCGGCGTCGGCGGCCGATCCCAGCAGCCAGGCCAACGGAGCCCTCATGCGTGTGAGCCCGTTGGGAGTCTTCGGCCATGCGGCGCCCGCCGTCGCGGCCGAATGGGCTCGGCAGGACGCGGTCCTCACCCACCCCCACCCTGTTTGTTCAGCTGCAAATGCAGCCTTTATTGCCGCCATAGCCACCGCCGTCTCCCGAGGTGCGGACGCCGAGGCCGTCCACAGTGCGGCCTCGACCATGGCGGCGGGTCCCGCCGGCCACCCGGCCGTGGAAGAGTGTCTGTCCCGGGCCGCCCGCCGGCCGCCCGACGACTACTCGCACCGCCAAGGCTGGGTGCTCACAGCTCTGGGGAACGCTTTCTGGCAGCTCCTGCACTCCAAGACTTTGGAGGAGGGTGTGTGCGACACGGTCATGCGCGGCGGCGACGCCGACACCAACGCCGCCATCGCGGGAGCCTTGCTGGGCGCGGTTCACGGCGCGAGCGCGGTCCCCGCTCGGTGGCGGGACCGCCTCCTGGCCTGCCGTCCGGAGAGGGGGCGGCCGGGTGTCAGACGTCCACGGCCCCGAGCCTTCTGGCCGGTCGACTGCCTACTGGTGGCAGAGCGCCTGGTGGAGCTGGGCCGCGATGTCGACCCGAAGAAATAGCGAGTCCCGAGTGAACCCGCTTCGCACCTATCAACGGCCCTCACTTCGTCCCCGCTTCGCTGTACTCCGCGGCCATTTACCTCCGCGTTTCCTCTGCGGGTCCCCTTGTCAGTTCCTACTGGTGCTGCGCTGAACTCTCGGGACTCTGCTAGGTACTCTACTCGCACAAGGGGGCGCCGTCAATCACCCGGGGACGGGAAAAATCACGCAGCATGCGGGCGGCAAGAGCGTCCGGGTGGTGCGCTCTGGGCGTACATCGGGCGTACAGGCAGCCGAAGCGGCCACCAGGCCCGGCCCTAGGGCGGGAACCTGGGGCTCCCGGGGCACGACCGGGGTGCTAACATCTTCGCCATGGCCACAGTCCCTCTCCCCATAACCTTGGAGGAATATGCAGCCAGGCGCAGCCGGGTGCTGGAGGCGCTCGCCGGAGCCGCGGCTATTGTCCTCGCAGGTGAGGAGGTCTCCACTCCCTCCCTGCAGGGCCGGTGGAAAACGGACCGCATGTTCTGGTACCTCACCGGCCTCGACTTCGAGAGCGGGGCGGCCGTCCTCTTCGACCCGTCCGCCGAGGATCCCCGGCGGCGCATCAGCCTCTTTCTTCCCAGCCGCGACCCTGAGGCCGAGCGCTGGGACGGTCCCCGGGACCCCCTCGATTCGAAGCTCAAGGCCAAGACCGGCTTCACCGACATCAAGCGCAGCGGTCATCTCCCCGGAGCCCTCACCAACGCGGCCCGTCGCACCAAGCGGTTGGCCTGCCTGCACCCGTTCGCCCTCTACACCGCCGACCTCTCCCCCGATCTGGAGATCTTCCAGAAGATCGCCCAGCGCATCCCGGGGGTGGCGATCGAAGACCAGACACAGTTGCTGCCGACCATGCGGGCGGTCAAGTCGCCGGCTGAACTGGCCTTGATCGAGCAGGCCATTGTGGCCACGGCGGCGGGCTTCACCGACAGCATGCGCATGATCCGCCCAGGCATCAGCGAGAGAGCCATCGCCGGCACCCTGATAGCGGCCTATCGAGCCCACGACGCCGACCCGGCGTACGAACTGATCGTCGGTACCGGCTTCAACAGCACCATCCTTCACTATCGCGACGGCGACGCGGTGGCAAGGGAGGGCGATCTTATCGTCATGGATTGCGCCGCCTCTTTCGAAGGTTACGCCTCCGACGTCACCCGTACCTTGCCGGCCTCCGGCGTCTTCACCGCCGAACAGCGCGAGGTCTACGAGATCGTCTTGAAAGCGGAACTTGCTGCGATCGAGGCGGTCAAACCGGGTGCCACCTACACCGAGGTCGACGCGGCGGCGCGTGCCGTGATCGAGAGGGCCGGCTACGCTGACGCCTTCATCCACGGCACCAGCCACCCGGTGGGGATCGAAGTGCACGACGTCACCCCCGACGGCCCGCTCAGTCCGGGTATGGTCATCACCGTAGAGCCCGGCATCTACCTGCCCGAGCGGGGATTCGGCGTCCGCGTCGAGGACGACGTGCTCGTGACCGACACCGGCAGCCGGGACCTCACAAGCGCGATACCCAAGAGCGTGGCCGCCATCGAGGAGACCATGCGGCGTTAGCGTTCCGGCGCCTCCTTCGCCGTGACAGCTCCCAGCAGCTCCTCCACCTCTTGCCGGTTCTTCCACAGCGCGCAGCCACCGCCCTCATACTTGGTCAGTTCGGGCCGCTGACGAAGTGAAGCCAGGAAGGGAGAGCGCAACGCTTCGCTCAAAGGCGTGCCGGCAACACTCGCATCCGAGAAGGGCGCGAACGGGCAGGGCTGGAGGTCACCCTTAGCGTTGACGTGCACGAAACCCCTGCCGGCCGCAAGGCAGCCGCCCACCTGCAACTCGTCCCAGGGAACAGCCACGAAAAGAGCGCGGTGGTGACGCAGCCCATCGAGGCGCGCTCCCACCAGGGCACGCTGTCTCTCGGTGAGGACCCAGTCGGTTGTGGTCGCATCCGCCGGAGTGTAGTCGAGCATCAGAAAGAACCGAACCCCGCGCTCCACCAGGTCGCTCACGAACAGGTCGTCCAGGACTGTCTCCAGATTGCCGCTGGTCAACGTCACGGAGCAGCCGAAGAAGACCCCCGCGGCCTTAAGTCGCCGCATGGCCTCCTCGAGGCGGGCATGAGTGCCCTTTCCTCGGCGAGCGTCGGTCTCCACCGCCGTCCCCTCAAGACTGAGGAGGGGGATGAGATTGCCCAGACGGGCGACATGGGCCACCGTCGCTTCGTCCAGGGACATCCCGTTCGTGAGGAGGAGGAACAGGACTCGGGGGAAGCGCTCGGCGATGGTCAGAATCGAAGGTCGCATCAGGGGTTCTCCCCCCGCGATGACGAAGAACGACACACCCAGGGCAGCCGCCTCCCCAACGACGCCCTGCATGCGGGCATCGCTCAGTTCACCTGAGGCTGCTCCTTCATCACCGTGGAAGGCCTTCGCGTAGCAGCCGATGCACTGGAGATCACACGTGTCCGTGATGCTGAAGATGATGATCGGGGGCACCTGAAGGCCCAGGTGGCGCCAACGGCCGCGTTGCTTCGCAGCAGCGGTCTGCCAGCGAGCCACGCGCAAGAACCGCCACGCCTGCTTAGGATCTCGGAGAGTGACTCGCGCGCCACGCCGGAAGAACGCAGCCAGGGACTGATCCAAGACCATGCTCACCGCCTAAGTCTGGCAAAGGCGAAGTCAGGGCCCTCGCCTCCGGCTCGGGCCGGCACTATCCACAGCATCGCCAACGGCTCCAAGTAGCGCGCTCCTGAGAGCGGTCCCCAGTCCCAGGCTTCAAAACCAAGGTCTTCCGCCAGTCGGCAGACCGCAGTGGTGGCGGTCTTATCGTCGCCGCACACCGGCATCAGAGGTCTCAGGTCTCCGTAGCCCGGGTAGGTGGCGTCGGCCATGTTCTCCCAGCCGGTAGTGCTGAAGGCCTTGACCACCCGCGCACCCGGCAACGCCCGGGCAATCTCCTCCGCGCCGGAAGTGGTGAGGCCGACGGACAGGACTAGACCAGGCCCGATGGGGTTGGTGCAGTCGATCACGATCTTGTCCGCCAAGACATCGGCCAGCGGGGCGAGCGACAGAGCGGCGGCGTAGGGGACCGCCAGACACATCGCCTCGGCAGACCGGACCGCCTCCTCCAGGGGTCCGACCGTCACCCCCGGATTGGACTCCATGAATCCACGCACCTCCGGCTTGGCCGGGTCTCGGACGGCGAAGACCACCTCATGACCCCGCTGAGACCAGCGCAGCCCCAGGGTGCGACCGACGTTGCCGTAGCCGACTACCGCGATCTTCATGCGTCCGCCCTCCAGTCTCTTGTGATGCCCCGGCAACCCCAGGGCCCGCCTTCTCGTCCAAGCGCCGCGGAGCGGCCTGTACGTCGCGCCGCGCGCGACCCACCATCATGACCCACTATAATGGTTGAAGAAACAGACCGGCACCGCCGATACAGTGACGTAGTCGCCTTAGACAAAGGAGTCATCGTGCGAAGACTGTCGATAGCCCTACTGTTCGTCGCCCTCCTCTCGTTATTCGCCGCTGTAGGCTGCGGGACCGCCTCCCAGACTGCGGCTCCGGCCGGAGCCGACCTCTCCACCCCCGAAGGCATCCTCGAGGCCGCCTCAGTCGCCTCCGAGAAGATGAACAGCGCGACCGGAAGCTTCGACATGGCGGTCTCGCTCGACACCGACACGGCGACCCTGCCGGCCGGGCAGCAGGCCCTGATGGGCGGGCCTATCAAGGTGGCGGGCACCTTCGCGGCGGGCATGGACCCGATGGCTGCCGAGTTCGCCTTGGACCTCTCAGCGGGCGGCCAGGACATGTCCCTGGGCATGAAGATGGTCGACGAGAAGATCTACCTGAACATCGGGGGCCAGTGGTACGAGGCCCCGGCCGAGATGATGCCGCAGGCCATGGGCGCGGGCGGGGAGAAGCCCGATCAAGCTGCGGTCGAGGGCATGCTGCAGAAGGCCGGCATCGACCCGGCCACCTGGATGAAAGACCTCAGGCTCGTCGGGGAGGAGACTGTCGACGGCACCCTTTGCTACCACGTGGCCGGGGCCCCTGACGTGGCGAAGTTGATGGGCGACCTGTTCAAGCTGATCCAGAGCGGCAGTCTGACCGGCCTCATGGGGCAGACCGGGACCGACTCGAGTCTCATGGATCCCGCCGCCCTGCTGCCGCCGGAGAAGGAGCTCCAGGGCATGGTGGACCAGGTTGGCTCGATGTTCGAGGACCTCACCTTCGACGTCTGGGTGGCGAAAGACACTCTTCTGTTCGAGAAAGCCGCCCTGAACGCGCGGATGGTCCCGCCCGCCGGGGAGGACGCGGCCGGCGTCAACGCGGTCACGCTGAGCGCCACCGTGTCCCTCGACCCGGGCGCGTCGGTGAAGGTGGCGGCGCCGCCCTCGGCCAAGCCCTGGGACGAGCTGCAGAAGGACCTCATGAACAACCCCGGTCTTTTCGGCCCGTTCATGGGGGGCCCGGGCGCGATCTGATCCGGGCTCGGCCTCCGGGCCCCGCCTGCCCCTGAAGGCGCCGGACCGGGTGGACGCGAACCGTTGCCAGAGCCCGGGCTGGGCCCGGGCTTTGGCCTCTTCCTCCACAATCCCCTTAGAGGTCCGCCCTCAGCAGTTCGACGTCCTTGACCCAGATCTTTCCCGTGCCTTCCACAGCCAGGTTGAGCTTGATGAGGTCCGGCCGCTCCCCTTTCTTGAGGTAGAAGGGGATCTCGAACTCACCCCAGTCATTGGTCCCCTTGAGCGGTTGGTTCAACCCTCGGGAGAAGAACTCGCCCCGGCCGGGCAGGCGGCACCACATCTCCAGATAGGCTCGTCCCTCAAGGCTCTCCGAGCGCAATCTCGCCCGGTAGGTCAAGAGACACGCCTCCACCTCGGGATCCGACACCTCGTAGAGCCGATAGACCTGGGGCTCAACAGCCTCGATCACTAGTTCGCCCCACGCGGTCAAGGTCACATCCTGGGTGAGGACGGGATCTCCCGCCTCGAAGCGCCGCACCACCTGAGGTGGACCGGACGGCTGCGGTCGCGAGAACAAGGACTTCAACCAGCCGGCCATGGCTTCCTCCTTTGCTCGGGTAGGCTACTCCGACTCGAACGGGAACCGGTAGGACTGGTGGAGCTCGTCGCGCTTGGTCGTGAGGTACTTCTGCAGGGCGGCGTCCACGGGCACACCCTTGTCCTTGCGTTCCTGCCAGGCCAGGTGTTCCTTCTCCCCACAGGTGTAGATGCGCTCCTTTCCCGGGGCCTTGGTGGAGGCACGCAGCGAGCGCAGGATGTCGCCCGTGGTCTTCCTGAAGGCGTCGAGCTCGGTGAAGCAGGCGATGTCGATGGCCATGAAGAAGTGCCCCAGGGGGATGGGGATATCCTTGCCCTGGGCGTCCTTGCCTCCCAGCATCCTGAGATAGGCACCCTGGGAGAGCGCCGCTGAGAGGATCTCGACCACGGTGGCGAAGCCGTAGCCCTTGTGGCCGCCGGTCTCTTCGCTCAGGCCGCCGATGGGAGCCAAGGCGCTGGTCCCCCTGACAAGACCCTGCAGGATCTCGGCGGGGTCGGTGGCCGAGTGGCCCTCTCGGTCGATCACCAATCCTGGGGGACAGGACCTGCCCTCCCGGGCCCACTGCTCGATCTTGCCCCGCTGCACGATGGAGGTGGCGTAGTCGTTGGTGAAGGGGAACTCCTCGTCGGTGGGCATGGCGAAGACTAGAGGGTTGGTCCCCAGCATGTTGTCTACCCCGTGCGTGGGAGCTATGGAAGGACGGGCATTGGTGCCGGTGAGCCCGATCATCCCGGCCTCGACCGCCAGGAGCGGGTAGTAGGCGGCGAAGCCATAGTGGGTGGAGTTGCGGGCCACCACCATCCCCAGGCCGTGCTCGCGGGCTTTGTCGATGGCCATCTGCATGCACCGCTTGCCGATGACCATGCCCATGCCGTCGTGTCCGTCCACCACCGCCGTGGCTTTGCAGTCGCGGACCACCTCGAACTGAGTGACGGGATTCTGGATGCCCCCCTTGACGATGCGGTCGTAGTAGATGAGCTTCAGCCGGCCCACGCCGTGCGAGTCGATGCCGCGCTTGTCGGCCCCGATGAGCACCTCCGCACAAACCCGGGCGTCTTCGTCGGGGACCCCTACCCCCTTGAAAACGTCCACCATGAACGCCTCCAGCAGGGCGAACGGCACCCAGGCCTGGTCCCCGCTCACTCCGGTCCCCCTTCTCCGCCCAGATCGATCTCCGCCGGCGGCGGCAGACGATCGGCGAACCACTCCCGGCTGCTGAAGTCGGTGTCAACGATCTCCTCGATGGGCAGCTTCAGATACTTGCCCCAGGCTTCGACGGCCACGGTGCCGTCGTCGAGTACGATCTCCCCGGTACCTTCGAAGAGGCGGCTGCTGTCCTTGATGATCCTCCCCACGGCCTTGACTTCCCTGTCCAGAGGTACCGGCCTTCGAAACTTGGCCGAGAACTCTACCGTGACCCCCCAGGTGTGAGTGTCGGCGATGTTGATGGCCCGGCCGATGGTCTCGTCCAGCAGGGCGGAAGCCAACCCTCCGTGAAGCCGGCCGGGGTAACCCTGGTGTTCGGCCCGGGGGCGGAAGACTCCGGCCAGTTCTCCGCCCTCCAACTCGAAGAAGCGGGCCCTGAAGCCGGCGACGTTCTCAACGCCGCAGACCAGGCACATGCGACTGACGTTCTGGGCTCGCGCCACCCTTCTCTTCACGTAGAATCTCCTCGCCGCGCTGCGGCCGGCACAGCCGCGCCTGTCGCCATCTCCGCCGGTGGTTCTCGCTGCCATTCTAGGACAGCGGCGCCGTCCCCGTCAGTGGGTCGCCCGCAGAGCCGACCCTGCCTCCTGGACCGCCTGCTGCGCCTGCCCAGCCCTTCCTGCGAGGCAAGGTTGGACCTACCCCGCCGCTCCCTCAGGGGCACCGGCGGCCTGCTCGAACATCTGCGCGGCGTTGGCCATCTCGGTGATCACCGCGACGTGTTGGGGGCAGGCCTCTTCGCAATGACCGCACTCGGTGCACTCCGAAGCCCGGGTGGTGTGGCCCAGCATCACCTCGATGTCGTAGCCTATGCGCTCCCCCGCGGGATCGTCGAACAGAGAGGCATTATTGACACAAGAGAGCACGAGGGGGATGTCGATACCGGCGGGGCAGGGCAGACAGTACTTGCAGCCGGTGCAGCCCACGACGGTCCGCGCCCTGTAGGCTTCGCGCACCTCTCCGATCAGCGCCATCTCGGCGGGGGAAAGAGACCCCGGACGGCCTTCCCCGGCCACCGCCACGTTCTGCACCACCTGCTCCATGGTCGACATGCCGCTCAGCAGCAGGCTCACCCGGGGATCGTCCCACACGAAGCGGAGAGCCCACTCCACCGGCGAGCGCCGCACCGGAGCCTTGTCCCAGAGCGCCTGGATGGGGTCGGGCACAGGCGGAGCGAGCCTCCCTCCTTTGAGCGGCTCCATGACCACCACTCCCAACCCCCGCTCGGCCGCGTATCTCAGCCCGGACGCCCCCGCTTGGAAGTCGACGTCGAGGAAGTTGTACTGGATCTGACAGAAGTCCCAATCGTAGGCGTCGACGATGGGAGCGAACACCGGCGGGTCATCGTGGTACGAGAAGCCGGCGTACCGGATGCGGCCGTCGGCCTTGGCCGCGTCGAGGAAGTCCCGGACTCCCAGCTCGTCCAGCTTCTGCCACATTGCGCCGTTGAGCGCGTGGAGCAGATAGCAGTCGATGCGGTCGGTCTGCATCCGTTCCAGCTGGCCGGCCAAGATACGCTCCATGTCGTCCCGGCTCTTGACCAGCCAGCCGGGCAGTTTGGTCGCCAGCAACACCTGGTCCCGGTAACCACCGGCACGCAGCACTTCGCCGGTGAAGGCCTCGCTCGTCCCCGGGGTCTCATCGAAGCTGGCCCCGTGGTAGGGGAAGGCTGTGTCGACGTAGTTGACGCCCCGGTCCAAAGCGTACCGCAGCATCTCGGTGGCCAGGGGGACGTCGATGCGGTCACGCTGCCCGTCCAGCACAGGCAGCCGCATACAGCCGAAACCAAGGACCGAGACGTTTTCCCCGGTCCGGCCGAAAGGGCGGTAAAGCATGGTCATGCGCCTAGGATACCCTAGACGGCACGATGCGGCGCCCGTCGTGGCAGGAGATCAGATCTCGGCCGAGAGACCGGGTTCACCCAGGAAGGAGTCGAGCTTCTGTATCAAGGCCTCCAGAAGCTCCTCGCGCTCCCGCAGTTGAACCTTGAGTTCGTGGGAATCGGTGTTCGCGATCTCGAAGATCATCGCCTTACGGTAGCGTTCGACGACGAACCGGATGATCTCGATCTCCTTAGCGCTCAGTGGGACGTCGATCATCGCTGCCCCCTTTCTCGCCCCGCTTCCGTTATTCCCCTACCCGCCGGTGGGGCAGGCGGAGCCTGCGCACCTCGTCGGATACCAGGGCTGCAAGCCTCGCCGCGTCCGCCAGCTCGCCGGTGCGGGCATCGCCCCCCACGGCGCGCAGCACCAGGCAGTCCCCGTCGACCTCCACCCCCAGGACCGTCTCCAGCGGTATCACCTCCGGGCTTCCACTGCCGACCTCGAGCAAGATGGCTTCCGTGGTGAGCTGAATGTCGCCGTTCTCCCAGATGACTCGCTCGGCTCCATGCAGCGCCCGCAGGTCCTTGTCCCTGAGCTCCTCCCAACCGCCGATGGCCCGGCCATACCTGCGGGCCACTATCTCGCCCGCGTTGCGGACGACGCAGTAGCCCAGATGATGCTCGGAGTCGAAGAGGCGGCGCAGCTCCTCAGAGCGAAGGACGATGGCGTGCACCTCTTCTTTGGCCCAAGCTGACGCCGTGTAGCGGTAGGGTGCCATCACCGCCGACCAGCCGAGCACTTCCCCCGCCCGCACCTCGTCGAGGACTCCCTCGTGGCCCTCCGGCAGACCCACCCGGACCTCGGCCCTGCCATCGAGGAACAGGTAGAGCCGGTCGGCGGCCGTCCCTTCCTCGGTAAGCCGCGTACCGGCCGGGAACGTCTCTTCGGTGGCGATCTTGGCCACCTGCTCCAACTCCGCTTCCTCCAGCCCGTTCAGAAGGCGGAATCCGCGCAAGCGCTCGACCTGATACGACATGTCCTCCTCCCCACCTGGCAGGTTGGGAGCGGGTGAAAGCCTGCCCCAGGTGCGCTGGTGCCCACTTCTATACTTTAATGCGGAGTCACTCCCCCGTCCACCAGCAGAGCCTGGCAGGTCATGAAGTCACTGTCGGGCGAGGCCAGGAAGAAGGCGGGCCCGGCCAGGTCTTCGGGGATCTCGTTGCGCTGGTTGAGGGCTTGACTCTCCCGGTTGCGGACGTACCAGTCCTGATAGTCTTTGGTCAGCTCGAGCTGGGCGTCGGAGATGGTGAACCCAGGGGCGATGGCGTTCACCCGGATGCCGAACTTGCCCAGTTCACGGCCGAGCGACCGGGTGAAGCCGATGACCCCGCCCTTGCTGGTGGTGTAGTGGATGAAGCCGGGCACGCCCTCGAAGAAGGTCGAGGAGCTCAGGTTGATGATCTTGCCGTAGCTTTGGGCCTTCATGTAGGGGAAGACGGCGCGGACCATGAACCACATGCCGCGGACGTTCACATCCTGCATCTTGTCCCATTCTTCCACCGTCCACTCGTCGAACGGCCGCCAAGCTCCCATGCCCCCGAAGAAGGCGGCGTTGTTGACCAAGATGTCGATGCGGCCGCCCCAGGTGTCGGCCACCTGCTTGACCGCCGCCTCCACCTGGGCCAGGTCGGTGATGTCGCACGGCACCGAGGCGGCGGTACCGCCGGCCGCCGTCACCTCGTCGGCCACCCGGGCCGCGCCCTCGGCGTTGATGTCGAGGACGGCCACCTTGGCCCCCTCCCGGCCGTAGCGCAGGCAGATGGCCCGCCCGATGCTGTTGGAGCCACCGCCACCGGTCACGATGGCCACCTTCCCCTGCAACCGGCCTGGGGTCTCCATCGCTTCAGCCATGCTCCCACCTTTCCTCTAAGCTTCTTCCGGCTTGTCTGGACGCCATCGACATGAGCATACTACGAGGGCCATGAAATACGACCAAGGATCGATAGGACGGGTCTTCGTGCTCCGGCTCGAAGACGGGGACGTGGTGAACGACACCATCGAGGCCTTCGCCCGCGACCACGACATCAGCCATGCGGTGGCTTTCTACGTAGGCGGGACCGCCGGCGGCAGCCGGCTTGTCGTCGGCCCCGACGCCACCCGGGACGACGCCGTGGTGCCTCTCGTGTACACCCTCACGGGCGCCCGGGAGACCTTCGCCTTCGGCACCCTGGCCCCGGATGAGAACCGCATGCCCTGTCTGCATATGCACGCGGCCGCCGGTCGCGAGGGTAACGCCACCGTGGGATGCACTCGAGCCGGGCTGGAGACCTGGCTGATAGGTGAGGTCGTTCTCATCGAGATCACCGGCAGCCGCGCCCTCCGGAGGCGTGATCCCGCCACCGGGTTCCAGTTGCTGGACACCGAGTAGCGCCCCCGCCTGGGGGACTCCCGGGTCGGCATTCCGGCCCGCCCCCCTCGATCCAACATGGGACAAGACCGGACCACCACCGGCAGGACGCGGACCAGCAGGACGCGGCGAATCAAGCGGGCCGTCTACTCGCAGTGAAAAGATAGAGCAGGGCACACACGACGCCCACGGCGGCGAAGGCGGCCGCCACCAGGAACGCGGTCTGGTAGCCGGAATCGCGCGGTCCGGTGCCATAGGCGTCCAGAGCCACCCCGTACAACCAGGGCGCGAAGACGGTCCCCAGAGCAGCGGTGAGCCCGAGGAAGCCGGCGGACGGCTCGGTCCCGCCGGGAGTCACGATCTCGAGCAGCGAAGCCCGGCTGGGCCGCGACACCGTCGCCGAGAACAACATGGCGAGAGAAAAGAGAATGAAGGCGGCTGCCGTCGCGGCGGGCGCGGGCACCAGCGCAGTGAGCACCGTCACCAGAGCCAGCGAGACGAACAGGGTCAGCGGTCTGCTCAATCGAGCCGAGAGACCGACGGTTGCCTGACCGCCCAGAGCGTGGGCCACTCCCAGCCCAGCGCTGAGGTAGGCGGCGACCGCCAGGCTCACCCCTTTCTGGTCCTGCAGGAAGATGGGCGTCCAGACCACCAAGCAGACGGCGACCGCAGCCGCTCCGCTGTTCATGAGGGCCAACAGCCACAGGCGCGGACTGGAGGCCGCAGGACCAAGCCCACGCCAGGCGGCTCGCACCGAGGCGCCTTCGCCGGCCTCCGCAGGGATGGCACGCACGGCCGGGTGGGCAAGCGCCCCTGCTCCCAGGAGGAGGACGATGCCCGCCGCGGCCAGCGAAACCGTTCGGTAGCCTCCCGCCCCCTGGATGCTGGGCATGACCAGCATGGCAAGAACCACGCCCAGGCCGGCCCCGGCCGCGTAAATCCCGGAAACCCTCTGTCGCAGACGGGGCACGACGTCCCTCGCCACTAGGGCCGTACAGGTCGGCACCAGGGCGGCAGCGCCGGCACCCTGCAGCAGCCGGGCCGCCAGGAACCCCCCGAGCGACGAACTGAGGGCGAACACCACCGACCCCGCGATCATCAGGGCGATGCCGAGGCCAAGCGTGCGCCCGCCCCAGCGGGCGGCGGCCACCCCCATGGGTATCCACGCCAGGCAGCCGGCCAGCATCAGAACAGAGGTCAGCAGGCCGATCTCACTCGCCGTGAACGAGTAGATCTCGATGAGCTCGGGGGTGATGACGGCCACGACGGCCACCACGAACGTGCCGGCCGCCACAGCCGAGAGGAGCGCCAGAGCCAGGAGATCGGCGCTCCGACCCCGCAGGAGACCGTCGGGGGTGTGCGAAAGATGCTCTCTGCTGCGCGGGCTCACCGGGTATTCATATCACGCCGGTGGCCGGGACGTCGAATCGACCGACCGCGGCGGGTCCGCGCGGGGAACGGCCGGCAATGAGAGAGGCGTCGAAGCACCATCGCGTCCGGCAAAGGGAGGTCGATTATGTTCGCGAGAAGAGGGGCGCTCGTCCTGGCTGGAGCGCTCGTGCTGGTAGGGGTCGTGGGGATCGCGGCCGTAGCCTGTGGCACCGGCGGCGGCTCCGGCGATGGAGATACCACCTCCACGACAGGAGCCGCCGGCACCATCAGTCATCCCACCGGGCCCGACCAGATCGTCATGCAGGTGGTCACCGGAGGCGGTTTCGTCCCCATCGAGTACAACTACACCCTCCTCCCCGAGTTCACCCTCTACGGAGACGGCACCGTGATCGTCACCGGCCCGACCATCGCGATATACCCCGGCCCGGCCCTGCCCAACCTGCAGACTACCAAGGTCTCCGAAGACGTCATCCAGGTGCTGCTCTCGGCGGCCAAGGAGGCCGGCCTGTTCCAGAACGGTGTCGATTACGGCTCCCCGGGGGTCGCCGACGTACCCACCACCACCATAGTCATCAACGCCGACGGCACCACCTACCGCTCCGAGATCTATGCGCTCGGCTTCGAGGACGGCGGCGGCCTGACCCTGGAGCAGCAGCAGGCCCGTGCCGCCGTCAGCGCTCTGCAGGGCAAGCTCAGCACCCTGGCCCTGACCTCGGAGGAGGTCATCTGGGCCCCGTACGAGTTCTCGTCCTTGGCCGTGTTCAGCCGCCCCGTGGATGCCGCCTACACCCCCGATCCCAATGATGTGCAACCCAACCGCCTGGTCTGGCCGCTGGCCGACCTGGCCACCGCCGGTGAGGAGGTGCATCCCGGGCTGCGCAAGGTGATCCTCACGGGGGACGACCTGGCGACGCTCAGGCCGCTGCTGGACCAGGCCACCCAGATCACCCTGTGGGAGAGCGAGGGCAAGGACTATAACCTCTGGTTCCGGCCGCTGCTGCCCGGCGAACAGGGCTAGCCCGGAGCCGGGCCGGCCCGGAGGGCCGGGCCGTTGCGGCCAGCCGCGCGGCTACGCTACCGCGGCCGGCCCCCGGCTGGGAACAAGCCTTCCCCGGTGGTACTCTCCCCGGCATGCCGCCAGCGATAGTCACAGAGGGGCTCACCAAGCGGTACGGCAGCCGCGTCGGCATCGCCGGCCTCGACTTGGAGGTGGGCGGCGGTGAGGTCTTCGGCTTCATCGGCCCCAACGGCGCCGGCAAGACGACCACCATCCGCCTGCTGCTCGACCTGCTCCACCCCACCAGCGGGCGGGCAGCGGTGCTGGGTCTCGATTCACGGCGCGAGAGCGTGGCAATACGGCGAAAGGTCGGCTACCTGCCCGGTGAGTTCGGTCTCGAAGTGCGCGTGAGCGGGCGCGACCTCGTCAAGCACTTCGCGCGTCTGCGGGGCATGACCGATACGGGCGCGGCGCCGAGCTGGCCGAGCGTCTGGGTGTGGACCTCGACCTGCCCGCCGGGCGCCTGAGCCGGGGCAACCGGCAGAAGGTGGGCCTGGTGCAGGCGCTTTTCCACCGCCCCCAGGTGGCGATCCTCGACGAGCCCACCACCGGCCTAGACCCTCTGGTGCAGGACACGTTCCTGCAGATCGTCCGGGAGGCGAGGGACGAAGGCCGCACCGTGTTCCTCTCCTCCCATATCCTCAGCGAGGTGGAGCGGGTGTGCGACCGAGTGGCCATCGTCCGAGAAGGCCGGCTGGCCGCCCTGGAGACCACCCAGTCCCTGCTCGAGAAGCGGCGCAAGCGGGTCACCCTGGTGTTCGCCACCCCTGTCGACCCCGGCCCCTTCGCTGCGCTCCCTGGGGTGAGCGACGTCTACGCCCACGACACCACCTTGTGGATGCGGGTGGCGGACGGCATCGACGCCGTCATCAAACTGGCGGCGCGGCACACCCTGGTCGACCTGGTGGTGGAGTCCCCCAGCCTGGATGAGGTCTTCCTGGGCTACTACGAGGACCAGCCGTGAGCGGGACCCCGGCCTGGTGGACGCTCATGGCCCAGCAACTGGTCAACCGGGTGCGGTCCATCACGATCTGGGGGATCGCCCTGGGCGCCTTGGGAGCGCTCTACGTGGCTCTGTTCCCCAGCATGAGCGGCCTGCTCGAGCAATACCTGGAGCAGGCCTCCCAAGAGATGCAACAGTTCATGGGCGGCCTGCAGGGCCCCATGACCATCGAGCGCTGGCTGGAGATCGAGTTCGTCGGTTCGATTATCCCGCTGGCGCTGCCGTTCATGGCCATGGCCATCGGAGCCCGGGCCGTCGCCGGCAGCGAAGAGCGCAAGACCCTCGACCTTATTCTCAGCAATCCCCTGCCCCGCCGGCACGTCATCATCGCCGCCTTGGGGACTGCCGCCGCAGCCCTGGCCGGTGTGCTCGTCATCACCTGGGTCCTCACCTATGTCGCGGTACCGCTGGCCGAGGTGGATCTGTCGCCGGGCCGGTTGGCCATGGGCCTGCTGGTGCTGTGGCCGTTCTGCCTGTTCTTCGGAGCGTTGGCCCTTCTGTTCTCGGCGTTCGTCCGCCGGTCGTTCCTTGCCATCACCATCCCCGGGGTGGTCCTGGTGGCCATGTACGTCATCTCCGAGCTGGCCCAGGTCTCCAAGAGCATAGAGCCTCTGCGGACCATCTCGCTGTTCCACCAGCTGGGGAACCCCCTTGAAGGACACTTCCCTTGGATCGCAGCGCTCGCCACCTTGGCGGCGACTGCTGTGGTGGTGGCCGGAGCGATAATCGCATTCGATCGCAGGGACATCTACACCTAGCCTGCTACAGCGGCCCTGCCACCGTCAGGCGCCGCAAAGCGTCGGCGCCGGTTGTTGTATACTCTGTAAGATTATATTATCGATAAGCTATTGAAGGATTAAGGCACCGCCATGATGACTATCTCAACCAGAGGAAGATACGCGACGAGGATGATGGTGCAGCTTGCCTCAGTCTATCCCGCCGGTTCTCTCACCAAGTTCCAGATAGCCGAGGCGGAAGCCATCTCCCCTGGATACGTGCAGCAACTCATGATGGCGCTCCGGCTTGGCGGTCTGGTGGTAAGCCATCGCGGCAGGGAGGGCGGCTTCAGCCTGGCCCGGGCTCCGGAGGCCATCAGCGTGGCCGACGTGCTGAAGGCCGTCGAGGGCGACATCATGCCGGCCCCCTGCAGAGCCGGCGGGCACTGCGACCGGATATCCACCTGCCCCACCCGGCCGGTGTGGGAGAAGGCAGCCGGACTCCTAGACGATCTCTTCGCCGGCACCACCATCGCGGACCTCGCTGCGGGTCCGCAATGTGCCTAGCCGGCGCCGCTCCAGCCGGCCGTCACCAACCGAAGCTCCCGGGGCCTCCTTTGAACGGCCCCACCACATCGTTCGTCACCCAGCCGCCGTAGAAGGCCCCGGGCTGAGGCCGCGCCCTCTCTCCATCGACCAGGCAGGCGTCCATCTCGTGCGGGTAGAAAGCGATGTGGCCTGTGATGGCCGCAAAGGGCTCGGTGGGGTCGGGGTAGCTCCAAGCTGCGGCCGCGGCGGTGCGGCCGTCCACGGAGACGTCGTAGTAGACGGCTTGGCCCTTCCACTCGCAGATGGTGCGGCGAGGGGAGGGGATCAGATGCTCCATCCGCACATCTTCGGCGGGAAAGTAGTAGGTGGGGGCATGGCTGGTCTCGAGCACGCGCAAGCCCCTCACGCTGTCGGCGATGACCCGACCGTTGAAGATCACCTGCAGGTGGCGGGACGTCGGCTCCAGCCGGGGGGGCCGTGGGTAGTCCCAGACCGATTCCTGGCCGGGTCCCGGCTCTTGCCTGTGCGGTCTCCCTCCCTCCCTCCGTGTCGCCGGCGCGGGGGGCGGGGCCCCACGCCCGGGGGGGCGCCGGGGGGGGGGGGGGGGGGGGCCCGGACGGCACCGCCCGCCGCCCCTACTCGCCCTACCGGCGCTTACTTCTCCAGAAAGATGACGCCCAGGTTGACACTCTCCTCGACCTCCACCACTCGCCCGGCCGCTTTGTAACCGGCGGCGTTGACACTGACCTCGTACTTCCCCGGTTCCAGGCCGTCGAAGATGAAGTCCCCATAGTTGTTGGTGGTGGCGTCGGCGACCTTGATCCCCCCAGACCACAAGAGCACGACCGCCCCTTCGGCGCAGTCATCGGTGTCCTGGTACGCCACCGTCCCGCCCACGAACGACTTGGTCCACCGGTACAGGTTCTTGTACCAGACGCGCGGGCTGGTGCTCAGATCGGCCCGGTAGGCCTCCAGTCCCTCGGCCTTGACGTTGGCGGCCATCACTTCGTCTTCCGCCAACACCAACTTGAGCGCGCCGGTGGGACAGACTTGGGTGCAGCGGGTCTCGGTCCAGCCGTCGTCGATGAGGTGGGCGCAGCCCGTGCACTTCTGGGGCAGCTGGGCTTCCTCGTTCCAGTAGATGACCCCATAGGGGCAAGAGGAGACGATCTCTTTCCGTCCCTTCGCCTTCTTGGGGTTGATGAGGACGAGGCCGTCCTTGCGCTTCTCCACGGCGCCGTCCTTGGTCACGCACGGGGGCTTGTCGCAGTGCATGCAGGGGGTGGGCAGGTAGGCCACCTGCACCATGGGGAACTGGCCCCTCTCCTTGCGCTCGATGTTCATCCAGCGCTGGCCGAACCAGGGTTGAGCCACTGAGTAGCCTTTGAAATCGTTACCGACGTATTCGTCCTTGCACGACAGAAAACAGTTGTTGCAGTCGTGGCAGAGGGCGACATCGACGATCATGTTCCAGCGTTTCATTTGCCGCCCTCCCACTTCTCGACCTGGATCAGACACGAGTTGTTCGACATGCCGCCGGAATACGGGGTGATCAGACGGATGTTGGTCAGGATGTTCACACACCCGCCGCGGTCGGCCGACTCCCCAGGGACCCCCAGGGGATCGTACTCCGCACACGACTCGTAGGAGTGGACGGTGCCGGAGGGTACCCGCTCGGTCACCTGGGCCGCCAGGATGACCTCGCCCCGATCGTTGAAGGCCCGGATGAGGTCGCCGCTCTTGATGCCACGGGCGGCGGCGTCCTGGGTGTTGATGCGCATGTTCCAGTAGTAGTGGCCGTCCACCAGGGTGCGGTGGTCCTTGACCTCGTTCATCCAGCTCTCTTTGGCGTCACCCATGGTGTGGAAGCTGAAGCGAGGATGCGGTGACACCATCTGCAGCGGATACTTCTCGTAGAGCTCTGCGGTGTGGTGTCCTTCCCAGCTGGGGATGAACTGCGGACCCATTACCGGCCGCTCGGGGTCGATGTTGCCGCCGGCCTCGAAGCGGGTCAGGCTGTGGGAGACGAACTCGATCTTGCCCGACGCGGTCTGCAGGCCCTTGAGTCCGACGGTGTCCTGCGGGATGGCCCAGTCGGGCGTGTCGCGCACCCGGTCTTCCGCGAACCAGCGCATGGCCGGCGTCGACTTGTGGTCCTTGGGGAAGGGGATGACGACATACCCTTTCTTTTCGAAGTCTTTCCACGAGATGATCTTGGGCAAATCGGTGGCGTGGAAGTACTCCTTGGTCCACTGGTACTCGTCCTTGCCCCCCATGCTGAAGAGATCGCCGATGCCCAACCGCTCGCACACGGCGGCGAAGATGTCGTAGTCCGACTTCGACTCGCCCAGTGGCTCGATGCATTTCTTCTGCAGGGTGACCACCCGATTGTTGGTCTGGGTGTAGCTGTCGGGGATGTAGCCGGAGCAGCTGGCGAACTCGCTGATGTCCCAGCGCTCGAAGTTGGTGCACGCCGGCAGGATGATGTCGGCGAACTTGGCTTCTCCCTCGAACCAGATGGGCTGGCTCACGGCGAACTCGAGCTTGGGGTTGCGGTACGCCTTCACATACCGGTTGGTCTGGGTCATCGTCCCGAAGAACGACCCGCCGTAGCGCCAGTACATGGTGATGAAGGGGTACCCCGGAGCGGGATACTCGTACTTCTGGAGTTGGCTCTCGATCGACGACCCGCAGAAGCCCTTGCCCCGGAACTCCATGCGCTCATGCATCAGGGCCTCGGGGATACGCAGGCGGGAGATCACCTGCCCTTCGGTGGAGTCGTGGGCGCTGCGGGTCGCGCCCTGCCGGTTGGCGAACATGTGGGCGGCCCACCGGAAGCCGGCGGCCGATTTGTCGGGGTCGCAGCCGATGCCGCCCTCGGCATAGCCGGGGAAGAGGAACGATTCGTCGGCGGGGCAGCCTTGGGAGGTCCCCCAGATGTTGCTACCCGGTTTGCCCAGGCCCTGCATGGCCGCCAGCGCGATCATGGTGCGGGCCCACTCGTTTCCGGTGGCCGATCGGCAGGCGCCGCCCCAGCCACCCAACGAACCGGCGGCCAGCATGGTCTTCTTGCTGCCCCACTCCCGCGCTAAGGCCCGGATGTCGCGGGCCGGGATGCGGCATTCGCTCTCCGCCCACTCAGGGGTCTTGGGCACGCCGTCGCTCTGACCCAGCACGTAGGCCTTCCACTGCTCGAAGCCCACGGTCCGGCCGGCCACGTATTCTTTGTCGTAGGTTTCCTCGGTCAACCAGGTGTAGGCGATGCCCAGGCCGAGAGCCACGTCGGTGCCCAAGCGGGGCGAGAACCATTTGTCGGCGACCAGACCGGCCGTGTGGTTGTAGTAGGGGTCGATGAAGACCATCTTCACGCCCAGTTCCTTGAGCCAGAACCGGCGCACGGTGCTCTCGAAGGCCGAATAGATGCCGCCGCCGGTGCTCTCCGGATCGGCCGACCAGAACACGATCATCTGGGTGTGCTTGAGAGCGTCCTCTAGCAGATCGTACTGTTCGGGGATACCAAGCCGGTGGCTGTAACCCCACATGTGCATGCCGCCCCAGTGCCAACCCTCCCAGCTGTCAGGGTTGTGCGCGGCCTGGACCATGCCCACAAGATTGGAGAAGCGCTGGTAGGCGCTGTGCCGGTAGCCCACGTTCCCCCATAGGTGGTGCGACCCACAGGTGGTGAGGATCGATCCAGGCCCGTACGTACGCTTGACCCGGTTGATCTCGCGGCAGACGATGTCCAGGGCTTCGTCCCAGCTGATGGGCTCATAACCCGACTCGCCTCGCCGCTCGCAGTTGCGCTCTCCGTCCGGATCGAAGTCCACGCGCTTGAGCGGGGTGAGGACCCGCTTGGGCGAATAGATCATCGACTTGTGTCCGGCGGTGTAGGGCATCACGGTGGTGCGGCGAGGCGGGGTGAAGGTGCGCCCGCGCGCCTCGATGCTCCATGTCTCGTTGTCGGAATCGGTAAGATCCATGGGAATGATCCTCAGGATCTTGCCGTCCTGGACGTCGACGAAGACGGGGCCTCCCGTGGTGCTGTTGGTCAGTCTTTCCACTCTGCCCATGCGTAGACCTCCGATCACACTGTGCCTCAAGGGCAACCCGAAGTTCGATGCCCGCCCGCAAACTATGATGGATGCAGGCCACGACTGCAACCCATCAGGCCGTCCGGCAGACGCGCCGCGGCTGGGACGCAAGGTGGAGCGACCGTGGGTCCGCCCTCGCCGGATGTTACTCTTGGACACATGAGCAAAGCCTGTCCCACCCCCATGCCTTTCCGTGCGGTCGTCGGCACCGTCGTGTTCCTGACGGCCATGTTCTTCGTGACGTTCGTCTCCCGATTCATCTTCTCCCCCCTGCTGCCCACCATCCAGGAAGACATCGAGATGACCTCGGGACAGGCCGGTTCCCTGTTCTTGATCGGCGCCGTGGGGATGCTCTTCGGCTCCACCTCGGCGGGCTTCGTCTCCGCCCGCATCAGCCACCGAGGGGCTCTGGCCCTGTCACTGTTCGGGATCGCCCTCGCCCTCGTGGGAGCGTACTTCTCCGAATCGGTGTGGGGCCTCCGAGCGGCCTTCATAGTGCTCGGCTTCCTGGCGGGCACGCACATGCCTTCCTCGGCGGCCACCATCACCGCCATGGTCCGGCCCGACGAATGGGGCAAGGCCCTCTCAGTGCAGCAACTGGCACCCCCCCTCAGTCTGGTGGCCGGGCCCCTCATCGCCGTGGGACTACTCACCTGGTTCTCCTGGAACGAGACCCTCTTGTGGATCGCCGGCGCCTCCGCCCTCGCAGGCGTGGCCTTCCTCGTGTTCTTCGGCGGGGTGGGGGCCTTCCCGGGCGATCCCCCCAAGCCGAAGTTCTTGGGGCCGGTCCTGCGGACCCACTCGTTCTACCTCATGATCTTCCTGTTCGCCCTCGGCATGGGGGCCCAAGTAGGCGTCTACACCATGCTCCCGCTCTACCTCACCGAGGAGCGCGGCCTGTCCTCTGCGGAGGCCAACACCATCCTGGGTCTTTCCAACATCGCCCCCCTGGTGGTGGTCTTCCTGTCCGGCCTGGTGACCTCCCGTCTCGGTCCCAAGCCGACTATGGCCATCTTCTTGAGCCTGACCGGGCTGATGACCATCTTGGTGGGGCTGCTGTCCGGCGCGGCCATGGTGGTCAGCATCTTCCTCATGGCCGCCCTGGCGGTGGGCTTCTTCCCAGCAGCCTTCGCTTCGCTGTCCCGCATCGTCCAGCCCACCTTCCGCAGCCTGGCCAACGGCTTCGCCCCGCCTTTGGCCTTTCTCCTGGGCGGCGGATTGCTGCCTGCCGCCCTTGGATACATGGGACAGGCGGCCAGCTTCAGCCTCGGCATAGTCATCACCGGCGCGGTGATCCTGTTGGGCTCGAGCGCCGCGTTCCTGGTGCACCTGCTCACCGACCTGGAAGAAGGATGCTGAACCTCGACCGCAAGGAGTAGTCCATGGCGAACGCGACGGCGGCTCAGGCCAAGGCAGAGGCCCTGGCTCGTTTCGAAGACCAAAGCCCGGCTCACATCAACTGCGCCCAGGCGGTGCTGCACTTCGCCCTTCGCCTGACCGGAGAGGACGATGATCTGCTCGCTATCGCCAAGTATCTCGGGGGCGGGGTGGCCGGGATGGGGGAGGCCTGCGGAGCCCTCACCGGGTCCGCTCTGAGTCTGGGGGCACTCTACCGGGCCCAGAGCAAGCGCGGTATCCCCGAACCCCCCTCTGCCGCCGATCAGCTCCAAGCCCTCATCCGAGACTTCGGCCAGCAATTCGGAGCCTGCCGCTGCCGCGACCTCACCGGCTACGACCTCTCCGATCCCGAGGCCCTCAAGGAGTTCAAGGCCAGCGATATCCGCCACCGCTGCTCGGACTACGTGGGCTGGGCCTGCGATCGGCTGGCCCCCCTTCTGCAGGCTCAGTCCGGCGACGGCCTGGGCACGGGACCGGCCGCATGAGCGGGTATTCCGTATTCAGGGGCACCATCGCCGACATGACCTGGCCCGAGATCGAGGCGGCGGGCCGGAGCGACACGCCCTTGTTGGTCCCGGTGGCGGTGATCGAGCAGCATGGACGGCACCTACCCCTGGCCACCGATACCTACGGAGCCCACCTGCTTTGCTCTCTCATCCGGGACGAGCTGGCCCGGGCGGGCACCACCGTGCTCATCGCCCCGCCTTTCTACTACGGCCTCAACTCCACCACAGGGATGTTCCCCGGCTCGCTCACCATCCGGCCCCAGACCATGGCCGCGGTATTGACCGAGACCCTGCAGAACTACGCCTCCTGGGGCTTCCAGCGCCAGTTCGTGGTGAACCACCACGGCGACCCGGAGCACAACCGGGTGATCGTGGAGACCATCCAAGCCCTGCGCGACCAGGGAGTGCAGACGGTCTACCTCCTGGGCGGCATGATCCAGACTTTCGTCGACGCGGCCTACCAGTCCACCTTCCGCATGCCTTTGCCCCTACCGCAAGAGGCCGTCATCCGGGCGGGAGAGTCCGACCGCACCCGGGCCGAACGGCTGCGCCTGACCCGGAGCGAAGGTCTCGACGTGCACGCGGGCGAGCGGGAGACCAGTCTCATCATGCGCTGGTATCCGGAGTCGCTGGCCCCGGGAGTGGACCTGGCGGCAATCAAAGCCGTGCCCGAGACGATGCGCCAATTCCAAGAGGCGGAAGCGGGCGGCCGCTGGCGGGACTTGTCCCCCTGGGGGCACATCGGGGACCCGGCCGCCGCCACCGTGGAGAACGCGACGCTCTACGAGCTCGAGGCGGCCGACATGGCCGCCGCTCTGGGGGAGTATCTGCGGACCCACTGACTAGGGTCGGCGAGCGCCCGAGCGGCGGCATGCCTCCCGAGATCCCCCTGAACGCCGGAGGCCGCCTCGTCACCGAGACGGCCTCCAAAGCTCTTGAGAGCGCTGCGACCCCGAAGGCGCCGTCGGAAGGCGTCAGTCGGGTATCCAACGACTAAAGGCGATCGCCACCTCCGGTCCACTGGTCGCCGCGCTTAGGCATACTATCTATCGGGACCACCTCCTTTCCACGCTTGGCCCCATTGTACCAGCCTCGTCAACAGCGTCCACTCCCGCTGGGCTACCCTCGCGTTCCCGGCCAGTCGTCCTTGAGCAGCCTGGAAAGAGCGCGGTCGGCCAGCACCCGGCCTCCGGTCTGGCAGCCTGGACAATAGTCGCACTCGTTGTCCGCGTATACGATGCGGGCGATGGAGGTCCCACACACGGGACAGGGCAGGCCGTAGCGGCCGTGCACCGCCATCCCGGGACGGAACGCGGTCACCCTCTCGGGAAAGGCCTCACGGGCCTCCTCCTTGAGCCGAGTGGTCCACTCGCCGAGCACCGCCGCGGCCGCCGCATGCAGACGTCCGAACTCGGCCACGGTGAGCGTCTTGGTCTGCTTCAGGGGCGAGAGTCGGGCCCGATGCAGGATCTCGTCAGAGTAGGCGTTGCCGATCCCGCTCAGCAGCCGGGGGTCGGTGAGGGCCCGCTTGAGGGTGTGGTTCTCCCGGCCGAGCAGGGCGGCGAACTCCTCGACGGACAGGTCGGCCACTTCTGCTCCGCCCGGGGCCAGACGGGCCAAATCCTCCCAACCTCGGACCAGGTGGAGCGAGGCGCGCCGTTTGCTGCCTGCCTCGGTGAGAAGGAGGGTTCCGGTGGGGAAGTCGAAGGCGGCCTGGCCGGACCCCCGAGGGATGGCGGCGCCCGGGGCCCTCCAGTGCAGACGGCCGGCTACCATGAGGTGGATCACCAGGAAGAACGGCTCCGGGGACGGCCCTCCGCGGGAAGCCGCGGGGGCGCTGGCGTCCGGCCCGCGCGTCTCCGGCAGGGCGTCAGGCCCGCCGGAGGCCGCGTCGATCTCCAGGACGATCCGCTTGCCCACTCTCGACACTGCCGCCACCCGGCCGCCGGCGACCGCACTGAGTGGAGGCTTAACCGTGCGCAGGAGGAAAGGCCGAGCCACGCGGACTTGGATCAGCAGCCTGCCCACCACGCGCGGTTTCAGCGCTTCCAGATAGGCCTCGATGTCGGGCAGCTCGGGCATGGGCGTCAAGATAAGTATATCCGGCCGGTTTGGCGGTATGCTTTCCCGGTGAGTCGCCGCCGCCACAGACTGCTGCTTTCCGCGGTGCTGGCCCTCCTCATGGTGGTCATGGGGCTGGGAATACCCGCCTGTGACGACCGCGCCGCCGCGATCCCCACCGCCGCTGGTTCATCGACCGCCCTCACGACCGCGCAACCCCTGCCTACGGCCCCCACCACCCTCTCCACCGCCCCGGCCCTGTCTGAGGCACAGATCGCCCTCGGTCGCATGACTCTGCGCCAGAAGGCGGCCCAAGTCCTGCTGCTGACATTTGACGGAGCGACCCCCACCGCCTCCACCCGGGCGCTGCTCGCGGCGGGCCCCCCGGGCGGGCTGCTGCTGCTGGGCGAGAACATCGGCGACATGAACCGGCTCTCCGCGCTCACCGCGTCGCTGCAGGAGACCGTCGCCGGCATGGGAGCACCCGGTCTGTTCATCGCCGTCGACCAAGAAGGGGGCGTCGTCCGCCGGGTCACTTCGGGGGTGCCGCGCCTGCCCTCCGCCCGGGCTCTGGGCGACGGGTCGTCGCCGCCGGTGGCCAAGGCGCTGGCTTTGATGACGGCCACCGGGCTGCTGGCCCAGGGGGTGAACATGGTGCTCGCTCCCGTGGCCGACGTGGTGCACGACAGCGATTCCTTCCTGTATGAGCGGACCTACGGGGACCGGCCCGGGCTGGTGTCGGAGTTCGTGGCTGCCGTTACCGAAGGGTACGAGAACGGCGGCCTCATCGCGGTGGTCAAGCACTTCCCCGGACACGGCAGCGCCGACGGCGACAGCCACCTGGCCTCCCCCGTCTCCCGAGCCGGTCTGGTGGACTTCGGCCTCATCCACTTGCCGCCGTTCCGGGCCGCCATCGAGGCCGGAGCCGAGGGGGTGATGATGGGGCACTTCGTGGCCGCGGCCTTCGACCCCTCCGCTCCAGCTTCGCTCTCCAAGACGGTAGTCGGCGGCGTGCTCCGGGAGAGGCTCGGGTTCTCCGGACTGGTGGTGACAGACGACCTCGAGATGGGAGGCGCCACCGGCAGCCGGCCCGGCCGGGGTGAGCGTGCCACCCCCGCCCAATTGGGAGCGGCAGCGGTGGCCGCGCTGGAGGCGGGGTGTGACCTGCTGGTAGCCACAGGAACAACCGACCGCCAGCGTGCCATCCTGGACGCGATCGTGGAGGCGGTAGCTACAGGGCGGCTGGCGCAGCAGCGCCTCGACGATGCTGTGTTGCGCATCCTTGCCGTGAAGGCCCGGCATGCCATAGGGACGACGGCCGGCCTCTGATCAGCTGCGGTCGAGGCTCGGCATCGCAGCGCTCGGAAAGGAGCTCACCATGTCTCGAACCACCTCCACCCTCAGTGGACGGCGACCGGCCCGAGACCTGGTCGTCACCGCCGCGGCCGCCCTCCTACTGAGTCTCGCCCTCGCCGTCGCCGCCTGTGGCGGTCCAGGCGCCGCCCCTGGCCCCCCGGCCGGGGGCGGCGGAGCCACGGTCACGACGCAGACAGCCCGGGTGTCCGGGGAGGAGCTTGGTAGTGCCGTGGGCGCTGCCTGGGCGGAAGCTATGCAGAAGCTGGTCGCCATCCTGGAGAGCAAGCCGGACGTCGCCACCGCCACACCCCAGATCGCGGACCTGAAGGAGGAGTACGTGCAGAAGCTGGTGGACCTGGGACGGCAGATCGCCGAGCTCGACACCGGCGAGAAGGCCCAGGCCAACGCCAGGATCGTGGCCGCTCTGGACGCGGCCGCCGGCGCCGCCTGGTTCGAGAGGTACGTGGCCCTATACGAGGGATACGCCACCGGCGACCAGGACTTCGCCAACCTCCTGGCCAGCTTCAATATCCTCACCCAGTACGCCGACTTCGAACTCCTCAAGGCCCAAGCGCCCGAGGAAGCCGCCCGCCTGGGGATCGAGTGACCACAGACCAGTGACCAAGACCGAAGCGCGGGGGCCGGGGCGCACGCGCCCCGGCCCCCGCGTCATGCCTGTCGTGCCGCCCGCCTCAGCGCGCAGCGGCGCGGGCGGGGACGGCATCGGTCGCGTCGGCTCAGCTGTCGAGGATCCGCTCCGCCTCTTCCTTGTAAGCGTCCATGACGTAATGGATCCCCGAGACTTTGGCCGCCTCTTCGGTCAAGGCGATGACGTCTAAGCGGTTCAAGGTGTCGAGGCGGAAGCTGCGGGCCCCGGCCATAAACTGGGTCAGCCCGGTCCGCAGCTTGTCCACGAAGGTGTAGAGAGCCACGGCGCCCAGAGGCATCTTGTCCATCTTGGCCCCGAACCTGTCTTTGAGCGTGGAGTAGGTGACGAAGATCTCTTCCGGGGTCTGCCCGTACTTCTTGACCGGTGTGGGCAGTTCGTTCCACAAGCCCTGGCGGTTGCCGGCGCCGACCACGCCCTCGATGTTGCTGCCCACGAACCCCGGGATCATGAGAGCCCGGCCCATGCACACCGCCTTGAAGTAGGGCGCGCCCATGGCTAGTACCTTGAAGATGTGGTCCTCGGTGGAGAAGCCTCCCGCCATGGCCAGGTCGGGGGTCCATTCGCCCCGGGTGGCCAGCCGCTTGGCGCATTCGTACGCCATCGCCTGCAGATAGAAGGTGGGCACGCCCCACTCCTCCATCATGCGCCAGGGGCTCATGCCGGTGCCGCCGCCCGAGCCGTCGATGGTCACCAGGTCGACCCGGGCTTTGGACGACCACTTGATCGCACGCGCCAGCTCAGGGTAGCCGTACGCCCCGGTCTTCAGAGTCACCCGCTTGACGCCCACGTTGCGGCGCAGGTATTCCACCGAACGCAGGAAGGTCTCTTCGTCGATGAACCCCAGCCGGGAATGGCGCTCGAACTCCTTGATACCCCCGGTCTCGAACGCCCTGCGCACCGCCGGGATGCTGGGGTTGGGAGTGATGATGTAGCCGCGCTTCTGCAGTTCCAGAGCCCGCTCCAGGTCGCGGATCTTGATCTCGCCCCCGATGCACTTGGCGCCCTGGCCCCACTTGAGTTCGATGGTCTCGACGCCCAGCTTCTCCACCACGTACTCGGCCACCCCGAAGGCGGTGTCCTCCACGTTAAGCTGGACGATGATGTCGCCGTACTCCTCCTGCCACTCCTTGTAGATGCGTACCCGGCGCTCCATCTCGGGCGAGCGCTTGATCCGCCCGTCCTTGTAGAACTCAGCCTCGGGGTCGATGCCACAGACGTTCTCGCCGACCACCAGCGAGATCCCGGAGATGGCGGCTCCGATGGCGAACGACTCCCAATACTTGCGGGCGATATCGGTGGAGCCGAGAGCGCCTGTGAACACCGGCATGCGCATGCGCACCGGATGCATGTGGCCATACACCGCCGTGGTGTCGACCACGGGGAAGATGGCCTTGTCGGGGTTGGCCTCATCGATGGCCTTCGCCCCCATGGCGAAGCCCAGGATGTTGAGGTGCGAATAGTCGACCGGGTATTCCTTGTCCCCACCCGCGGTCATCTCGCCGAAGGGCCCGGGATAGACCACCTCCCGGCCCCGGAAGGACGAGCGGAAGACGTCGCAATTGCCCTGACAGTCGGCCATGCACCGCGTGCACACCCCTGAGGCGGCGACGTCACGAGAACGGTTGCGGGTCTCCAGTGCTTCGCTCGAACCAGTGTGCGAGTAGCTCATTCCATCGGACCTCCTGCTTGCGTGGCCACCCCTACTGTTGCCTGCTCCGCCGTCGCACCGAGCCGGCGCAGGCACGAACTCAGAACTTTATCCCCGTTCCTCCAGGATGCAATCGCCATCTGTCCAAAGCGAGAGGCGGTCCATTTGGTCATACGGCCAGCCAGGCGCAGCCCGCGGGGCCTTCTGCCCAGGCGGCCCTCAGCCGACGCAGGCTTTCTCCGGCGGAGGCGTCAGCCGGCGTGCCCGGCGATGAAGTCGAGCGTCTTCGCGAACACCCGCTCCCTGCCTTGGTCCATGGTGGCCAGGTGATAGCAGTCGGCCAGTTCGACAAACTCCTTGTCGGTAGACGCGAGCGCGGCAAAAAGCTCGCTCTGGTTCTGCGGAGGGACGACGTGATCGACCGCAGAGGAGAACACCAGGACCGGGCAGACGATCCGGTCCAGACTCGCCCTCACCGCGCGCGACAGCAGAGCGAGCTGCCGCGCCGCCCGCACGGGAAGCCTGCCGTAGGCCCGTTCGTCCACGCCGGGCGCCATGGCGTCGTTGCCGACAGGATCGCTCCAGCGGGGGATGCCGACACAGCCCAAGACCAGCATGGCCTTCTCCCGCGGGTGCCTGATGAGGGCGTTGATGGTGATCAATCCGGCCACTTCGGGATGACGGACAGTGAGCCAGAGCGCCAGCGTCCCGCCCATCGAAAGACCGCAGACAAATACGCGGTTCGCACGCGCCTGCAGCCAACCCAAAGCCCCCTCCACATCGGCCGTCCACTCCGTCCACTTCGCCGCTTCCAGAGCCTCGGGGGTGCGCCCATGGCCGGTCAGAAGGGGCAAGGCCACGCTGTACCCGGCATCGACGCAGCGCAGGGCCATCTCCTGCAGAGAACGGGGCGAACCACCGAAACCGTGGATGAGCAGCACCCCCACGCGGCCGCTCTCCCCACGGCCTTCCTGATACAGGGGCTCGTTCCATTCCATGCGCTCCACCTCCTCCCGGCCGGCCCCTGCGCTGGCCGGTACCGCCTCCGGCTTGTGTCTCCTGCGCGGCCTGCCCTATTGTACGTGTATGAGCCGAGTCCAGGCGATCATGGCCGTCGACCAGGGCACCACCAATTCCCGGGCGATCATATTCGGCCGCGACGGTGCCGTCCTGGGGGTCGGGCAGCGGGAGCTCCCCCAGCACTATCCCGAGCCCGGGTGGGTAGAGCACGACCCCGAGGACATCTGGGGAGGCCAACTGGCCTCCTGCCGGCACGCGCTGCGCAGCGCCGGGCTGGAAGCCGCCGACCTGGCCGCCATCGGCATCAGCAACCAGCGCGAGACGGCGCTGCTGTGGGACGCCGAGACCGGCCTCTCGCTCGGCAACGCCATCGTATGGCAGTGCCGCCGCACCGCGGCCCGCTGCGCGGAGCTGGAGGAGGAAGGCCACGGTCCGAAGGTGGAACGAATCACCGGCCTCCGCCTCGACCCCTACTTCAGCGCCACCAAGCTCGAATGGCTGCTGGCCAAGCGGCCGGAGGCCGCCGGCTTGGCCCGGACGGGCAGGTTGAGGGCGGGCACTATCGACAGCTTCCTGGTGTGGCGGTTCACCAAGGGACGCAAGCACCTCACCGACTACAGCAACGCCTCGCGCACCCTGCTGCTCGACCTTGCCCGGCTGGAGTGGTCCGACGAGATGCTGGATCTCTTCGGCATACCGGCAACGTGCCTGCCCCGGCTTTGTCCGTCGTCCCGGATCGTGGGAGCCACCGACCCCGGCTGGCTGGGAGCGCCCGTCCCCATCGCCGGGATCGCCGGAGATCAACAGGCGGCTTTGTTCGGCCAGGGCGCCTTCGAACGCGGTGACTCCAAGAACACCTACGGCACCGGCTGCTTCCTCCTGGCCAACACCGGGCCTCACCCGGTCGCTGCCCCCCACCGGCTGCTCTCCACGGTAGCCTGGGTCCTCGCCCCCACCGGTGCGAACGAGCGGACCGTCCGCTATGCCCTGGAGGGCTCCGTTTTCACGGCCGGAGCGGCTGTGCAGTGGCTGCGGGACGGGCTCGGCCTCTTCGCGAACGCCCACGAGATCGGTCCCTTGGCCGCGAGCGTCCCCGACAGCGGCGGAGTGTTGTTCGTACCGGCCCTCACCGGCCTGGGGGCTCCCTACTGGGACCCGGCCGCCCGCGGTATGCTCATAGGCCTCACCCGGGGTACCACCAGGGCCCACATCGCCCGGGCCGCTGAAGAGGCCATCTGCCTGCAGGTGGCCGCCGTGTTGGAGGCCATTACCGCGGCCGGGCTGGAGATCACCGCCCTGCGGGTCGATGGAGGGGCGGCGCACGACGACTTCCTCCTCCAGTTGCAGGCCGATGTGACCGGTATCGCCGTCGCCCGCGGCCGGGTGCAGGAGACCACCGCCCTGGGGGCGGCCGCACTGGCCGGGCTGGCCGTGGGCTTCTGGTCGGAAGCTGAGGTCCGTGACCTGGCGGGGACGGACAAGGTCTTCCACCCCCGCACTACGGCGGAAGAACGGGCGCGACTGCGCGCGGGCTGGGAGCGTGCCGTCGAGCGAGCCTCGGGCTGGGCGACCGGCGTCCAGCCTCCCGCGTGACGGCACTGACTCGGCGGCAGGCAGCAGGCCTGCCTAAAGCACCGCCTCCACCATGGCCTTGACGTTCTCGTACTTGGCGTCGATGGGCACGTCACACCCGGAGGAGAGAATGAACCCGCCGGGGCCGACCTCGGTGATGAGCCGCCTGCAGTAGGCGGTGACCTCCTCCGGCGTCCCCAGAGAGAACAGGCTGGGGTGCACGTCTCCCATGAGGCACATGTGGTCGCCCAGGACCTCCTTGGCCTTGAAGATATCTGTCTTGCCGTCCAGGGAGAGCACGCACCGGCCTTTGGGCAGCTCTCTCAATCGCTCGAGGTCCCGCGTCCAGTTGGCATCGAAGTGGAGTACGGGAATGGCCCCCTCTTCGACGGCCGCGTCGACCATCTGCTTGTAGTAGGGAAAGACGAACCGCTCCCACAGGCGAGGGGCGATGAACTCCGAGGCCGAGCGCCAGCCCCCGATCCACAGACCCATTAGCCCCAGGCCCCGGATGGCCCCCCGCATGTTGTCGATGAGCACGGGCAGAGCCGCGTCCATGGCCGCCTGCACCTGGTCACCCCGTCGGTAGAGATCGAGGAGGAACTCCTTCATGGAGCGCCCGCCGCAGAAGTACTCGTAGGGGATGGTGGCCACCACCGGGGTCATGGGGACCACCCCCCGCTCCCGACACAGCGCCAGAGCCTCGGGGACGGTGGCGCTGAAGGCGGCCATGTCCTCCAGGGTACCGGGCAGCCGTTCCCGGTAGTAGCGCTCCAGCCAGGGGGCGAAGCCCTCGTCGATGATGGAATCGTAATCGTCCACCGCCATGATCTCGGCCTCGTCCACCTGCCACAGTTCGTCCGCGGGCAGGTCGCGCCCCGGCACCTTCACCCGTGACAGCCACTGGATGGAAAGGGTGCACACATGGTAGGCGGGGCTCTGGATGCCATCGATGTCACCCAGGCCGCTGTAGGCATCGACGATGGTCCGGCGGGAGACCGGCGGGTTGGTGGCTATCTCAGAGATGGGCACTCCCAACGCCCGGCCCGGCCAGGCCGGGCCGTTGGGCACCACCGGCACCCGGTCGGGGGTCTTCAGGGCCACCGCGTCGCGGATGCGCTTCTCGTGCACGGCGTAGACTTCGTCAGAGGTCATGATGGTCTTCTCCCCCCTCTGCGCAAGCGCGCTTTCTCACCGTGCCAGAGCTTACCACCGGCCGACCTCCTCCCACCCGCCCCGCCCCCGCGCTCCGGAACCCCTATAATCGAGCAGGCCCGGTGACAATCTCGGTGGCCGGACCGTCACCGTAGACCGCCACCACCCGCCGGCAACGCAGACCGGCGCCCCGTCCGGGCGCCGCCGATCACAAGGGGGCAGATGTGCTGTGCGACCAGATGACATCGCAGGAGCGCTGGGAAGCTCTCGTGCGGGGCGAGCCGCTCGACCGGGTACCCTGCCTGCAGTTCATTCTCGGCCACACGGCGGTCGTCAACGGCAAGCCCATCGCCAAAGTCTATGACGACGCCGCCGAAAGCCTGAACTGCCAACGCAACGCCATGCAGCTGTACGGCCATGACGGCCTGGTGCTCCACGGCTGGGCCAACGCGGGAGGCGCTGAGTTCGGCGGCGAGATCGAGTTCCCCTATCGCAAGTACACCGGGGCTCCCCTCATGAAGAAGAATCCGGTCCAGTCCGAGGAGGACGCCTGGAACCTGCGTGTGCCCGACGACATCCTGAGCGTCGGCACCATGCCGGTGGCTCTGGCCTTCTCCCGTCTGCAGAACGAGGCGGGCATGCCCGTCACCCTCCAGGTGGGTTCGCCCCTGACCTGGGCCGGCTCGGTGTGCGGGGAAGAGCGGCTCATGCTCTGGATCATCAAGAAGCCCGACCTGGTGCACCATGTGCTGCGGGTGATCACCGACTTCATCCTGCGCAAAGCCGACCACTGGATCAAAGAGTTCGGCGCCGAGCGTCTGATGGCGTTCGACCTCTGCATCGAGACCAACAAGCTGTACTCGCCCAAGCAGTTCGCGACCTTCGCGTTCCCCTATCTCAAGGAGATCCACGACCACCTCACCGAGCGCGGTACGGGCATCGTGCTGAGCCACATCTGCGGCGAGCAGAACAAGAACCTGCCCTTCTGGTCTGAGCTCAGCTATGGCAAGCGCGGTATGGTGAGCGTGGGTAAGGAGGTCTCCCTGGCCGCGGCCGGCGCGGCCTTCCCGCAGTGTGTGATCATGGGCAACGTCGACCCGGTCACGGTTCAGGAGGGCACCCCCGACCAGGTGCGGGCCCTGTGCAGAGAATGCATCGAAGCAGGCAAGGACCATCCCGGTGGCTACGCCCTCATGACCGGGTGTGAAGTGCCGCCCCAGGCGCCGCCGGTGAACGTGGGCCAGATGGTCACGGCCTGTCGCGATTTTGGACGCTACTGAATACGAGGAGCAGCGAAGATGACAGACGAAGCGACCATTCTGGAGCAGCTCAAGCAGGCGGTCATGACCGGCGAGGAGGACGCAGCGGTGGCGGCGGCCAACCAGGCGGTGGAGGCGGGGGTCGATCCGCAGAAGGCCATCATGGAGGGCCTGGCCGCGGGCATGGCCGAGATGGGCCGCCTGTACGAAGAGGGCGAGTGCTACGTACCCGAGCTGATGGTCTCCTCTGAGGCCCTCTACGCCGGATTGGGCATCCTGCAGCCGCTGGTGGTGGCCGGGAGCGAGGGCAGCGCCAAGAAGGGCGTCGTTGTCATCGGCGTGGTCCAGGGCGACATCCACGACATCGGCAAGAACCTGGTCAAGATGATGCTCGAGGTGAGCGGCTTCGAGATCCACGACCTCGGTCGAGACGTAGAGATGGACAGGTTCATCGACGAGTGCCAGAGAGTGGATGCCGACCTCCTCTGCCTCTCGGCGCTGATGACCACCACCATCATCGCCATCAAGGACTACATGCCCGCCTTCAAGGCCAAACTTCCCCAGACCAAGATCATGATCGGCGGGGCCCCGCTCAACCAGCACCTGGCCGACGAGTGGGGAGCCGACGGTTACGGTGACAACGCCATGGAGGCGGCTCGAGTGGCCCTGCGGCTGGTGGCCCGAGAGGCCGCCTGAGTGCGCCCGGGAGACCCGACGTGGCCAGAGTCGACATCGACGCCGGGGTATGCGGCCACCTGACCAGGGTCACCGCCGCCAAGACGAACGGCTACACGGTGCGGGTGGAGATCGAGAGCGGCTGTCCCCACGTGCGACGCATCGCCCCCGAGCCCGTGGAGGTGGATGCCCTCAAGCAGATCGGTCTGCGGGGCGGGCTGCCGCCACTCCTGCAGACCTCCTATGAGTGTTGCGCCCACGCCGCCTGCCCGGTGCCGGCCGGCTTGGTGAAGGCGGTCGAGGTCGCGGCAGGGCTCGCCCTGCCGCGGGACGTCACCATGCAGATCAGCAAGGAAGGATGAAGAGATCATGTGGCGCGAGACCATGAGCAGTCCGGAACGGATGGCCGCCCTGATGAAGGGCGAGCGGCCCGACCGGGTGCCGGTGATCCCCTTTCTCTTCGGCCACTGCGCCGTGGTGTGCGGGGAGCCCATAGCGAGCGTGTTCCAGGACGCCGAGCAGAGCTTCCGCTGCCAGGCCCTCTGCCAGGAGATGTACGGGTACGACGGCGGTCCCCTCTACGCCTACGCCTCCGCGGGCGGCTGGGAGTTCGGCGGCGAGGTGGAGTTCCCGGTCAAGAAGTACTCGGGGGCCACGGTGGTCACCCGCACCCCCATACAGAACGAGGATGACGTCCACACCCTCCAGGTGCCCCAGGACATCACGACAGCCGGCGCTCTCCCCATCGCCCTCGGCCTCGCCCGCAGACAGGCCGAGCACGGCATGCCGGTGACGCTCCAGATAGGCGCCCCCCTCACCTGGGCCGGCTCGGTCATCGGGGAGGAGCGCATGATGAATTGGCTCATCAAGAAGCCCGACCTGGTGCACATCGTGCTCGACAAGGTCTCGGACTTCCTGATCAAGGTGGCCGAGCACTACGTGAAGGAGTTCGGGGCGGAACGTCTCATGGCGTTCCACGGGGCGGCCACCGAAACCAACATGCTCATCTCTCCCAAGCAGTTCGAGACCTTCGTGCTCCCGTACCTGCAGAAGATCAACAGCCGGACCCTGGAGCTCGGCATCGGCACCTACTTCATCCACGTGTGCGGCGAGCAGAACAAGAACCTCAAGTTCTGGCAGCAGGTGCCGGTGACCAAGCAGACCATCATGAGCTTTGGACGCGAAGTCGACCTGCCCGTGGCCATGGAGGCCTTCCCCGAGCAGATCATCGCCGGCAACGTCGACCCCACCTTGATCCAGGAAGGCAAGCCGGAGGAAGTGCTGGCCCAAGCCAGGGAATGCATCGAGACCGCCATGCACCACAAAGGCGGGTACGTGCTCATGGCCGGCTGCGACGTGCCGCCACACGCGCCGCCGGTGAACGTCTTCCAATTGGTCAAGGCCGCCCGCGAATACGGAAGGTATTGACATGGCCGATCCCGGTGCGGATGCCGGCGCGAAGCCCGAAGCGGTGGTGGAGGCCGTCGAGCACGCGGTCACCTTCCAGCCCTCAGGCCGGCGGGGCCCGGCCGAGCCGGGACGGGACCTCTTGTCGATCGCCCGCGATCTGGGTGTCGAGATCGAGAGCACCTGCGGGGGCAAGGGTACCTGCAAGAAATGTCGGGTGCGCATCGAGACGCTCCCCGACACGGTGTCGCCGCCCACCGACCTCGAGCGGAAGGCGCTTGGCGCCGATGCCCTGGCCGCCGGGATGCGCCTGGCCTGCCAGACGAAGGTCGCCGGCACCGTCAGAGTGTTCGTCCCGGAGGAGAGCAGGCGCTCCAAGCAAGTGGTGCGCAAAGAGGCAGGGGACCGCACGGTGCCGCTCGACCCGGCGGTGCGGGCCTACCGGGTCACCCTGGATGTGCCGACCCTCAAGGACGCCCTCGCCGACGCCGAGCGGCTGGCGGCTGCCCTCCATACTCAGCACGGCCTCACCGACCTCGAGTTCGACTTCGCCGTACTGCAGGTCCTGCCGGGGATCCTGCGCACCGCCGCCTGGGATGTGGAGGTGTTGGTGTGGCGAGGACGCACCGTCATCGGGGTGCGACCGGCGGCTGACGAACGCAGGCTTCTGGGTCTGGCCGTGGACGTGGGCACCACCACCATCGCCGCCTACCTCAGCGACCTGCAGAGCGGCGAGGTACTGGCCACCGAGTCGGCGATGAACCCGCAGGTGGCCTTCGGAGACGACCTCATCGCCCGCCTGCACTACGTGGCTCACCACGACGGCGGGCTGGCCGAACTGCAGCGCAACGTGGTGGGTGAGATCAACGATCTCGGCCGCAAAGCGGCCGAGCGCACCGGGGCCTCGCCGGCGGACGTCTACGACGTGGTCATGGTAGGCAACACCGCCATGCACCATCTCTTCCTGGGGCTGGAGACCAAGGCCCTGGGCGTCTCGCCCTTCGTGCCGGCCGTGCAGGGGGCGGTCGACACGCTCGGCGCCGACATCGGCCTGCAGTTCCACCCCAGGTGCCGCCTCCACGTGCTTCCGGTGGAGGCCGGCTTCGTGGGCGCCGACAACGTGGCCGTCATCCTCGCCGAGGAGCCCTACAAGCAGGACCGGGTTCTCTTGCTCATCGACATCGGCACCAACGGAGAGCTGGTCCTCGGCAACAGAGACCGCATGCTCTCGACCTCCTGCGCCACCGGACCGGCGTTCGAAGGCTCGCACATCGAGTTCGGGATGCGGGCCGCGCCCGGCGCCATCGAGCGCGTCCGCATCGATCCGGGGACCCTGGACGTTCGCTTCAAAGTCATCGGCCTGGAGGGTTGGCACACCGGCTACCCGGCGGCCGAGGTGAGGGCACGGGGCATCTGCGGTTCGGGGATCATCGAAGCCGCCGCCGAGATGCTCAAGGCGGGGATCATCATGAACAACGGCAACCTCGACCCGGCGTTGGTGCACGAGCGGGTGCTGCTCGAAGATAGCCGCCCGCGCAAGTTCGTGATCGCGTGGCCGGAAGAGACGGCCATAGGCAAAGCGATCACCGTCTCCCTCAAGGACATCCGTTCCATCCAGTTGGCCAAAGCCGCCCTGCGGGCCGGCGCCGAGATCCTGCTTTCCCGCTTCGGCGTGGAGAAGCCCGACGGCATCGTGCTGGCCGGCGCCTTCGGCTCCTACATCGACAAGCACCATGCCCTCGCCATCGGCATGCTGCCCGAGTGCGCCCCGGAAGACGTGATCTCGGTCGGCAACGCGGCCGGCGACGGCGCCCGCTTCGCCCTCATCAGCCTGGCCAAGAGGCGAGAGGCCGCCTGGGCCGCCCAGAACGTGGAGTTCGTGGAACTGGCCATCGACCCCGACTTCCAACGGCAGTACGTGGCGGCCATGTACTTCGACCCTGTGGCCGACATCCCCGAGGACTGACCCCGCTTCGGCGGCGCCACCTATCTGCGGTCTCTCAAGCCGGGGGCGCCTCCAACCGACATTAGGGGAAGAGGGACCCGGGCGGCCTGTCCGTACGGACTGAGGGCACTGTGGTCAAGTTCGGACTTTGGTAGGAGCGGCCGTCCGTTGACCCGAATGGGCCAAGGCGGGAGAATGGCACGACACGACGCGACACCGGTCTGGGAGGCCTGGGGGTCGACATGATGACAGGGACCAAGAGGCGGGGAGTCTCACGTCCGCTTTGGATCATGGGGGCGCTGGTGTTGGCCGTCGGCATCCTGCTGACGGCCGCCTCGGGCGCGGCCCTCGCCGCCGCTTCGTGGCAGATTCGGACCATCGACACCCCGGTGCAGGGCATGCAGCCATCCTTCATCACCGCCACCGGCGACTACCTGGCCTGGACCGGCGCGGGCAAGGGAGAATCCCGCATGTTCGTGTACGACCTGGTGGCCGGTAAGAACGTCCCCATCCCCATCTCTCCGTCCGGCTCCTATTACAACCCCTCCTCAGACGGCCGTTGGGTGGCCTTCCAGGGGGGGTGCACCGGTGGCTACAGCGACATATATCTGTACGACACCAAGACCGGCAGCCTGGCCAAGATCACATCCAACGCCGACCCGGGTGACTCGAATGACTGGAATCCCCAGGTGGACGACGGCAGGGTGGTGTGGGAGAAGCGCATGCTCGGTCCCGAGGCTGCGCCGGGCATCTACCTCTACGACATCGGCGCCAAGACCACCAGCCTGGTGCTTGCCGGCGCTGACTATCGCGACCCCGACCTCTGGGAGGACTACCTGGTCTGCGTCCAGAGCCTGCCTCAATCGGGCAGCAACGCCAGCCAGATAGTTCTGTACAACCTGGCCACCCGAATCACCCAAGTGATCACCACCGGCGTGGCGGCCAACGAGCATCCCCGCATCGATGGAGGAGTGGTCGTCTGGTCGGCGGGCGATGTGTGGACGGCTGAGGATACCGACGACTGGGATTCGTACCAGATCAACCTGTACGACATGAGTACAGGCGAGACCAAGGTCCTCACCAAGGGCGGGGCGGGCAACACCGCGCCGTCCATCGAAGGCGACCTGGTGGCTTGGCAGACAAAGCTCCCCTCCACGGTCATGGCCTACCGGATCTCCACCGGGTCCACGGCGCAGATCTCCCGGTCGGGGGATACCGCCAGGGCTCCTGAGGTCGACGGCACCCGCATCGCCTGGTACGGCGCTTCCGGCCTCTACTATGCCGTCCCCGCCTCCGAGGCCACCAAGTTCCCCGACGTCCCCGCCGGTCACCACTACCTCACCGCCATCGAGAAGATCACCGACGAGGGGATCATGGACGGCTACGGAGACGGTAACTTCGGGCCGGACGACTGGGCCATCCGCCAGCAGTACGCCGAGATGATCGTGACGGCTCTGGGGCTTGCGGTAACGGAGACCGACCTCTACGATTTTGCCGACCAGCCCCCCGTCGTGCATCTCGAGGGCGAACTCTATCCCTACCACTACGTAGCCGTCGCGGCACTCAACGGGTTGATGGAGCCCTTCTCCGACGGCACGTTCCGGCCGCTCTACCGCATCGCTCGTGACCTGGCCGTGGCCGCGGCGGTCATAGGGGCGGGCGAGAACCTCGAGGCACCGCCGCTCTCCTTCACGGGTACCCTCGACCATCCCGTTCCGCTCATGGAGGAGTACCTGAGGATCGCCGAGTTCAACGGACTCCTGGACAACATCGTCGGTCCCGACGGGACCTTGAGTACCTGGGCCGTACAAGGGCCCGCCACCAGGGCCGAACTGGCCCAGTTGCTCTACAACCTCCTGCCCAAGCTGCCGTAGGCATTGCGGCCGGCCCACCGCGGGCCGGCCCGCAGCGACCTGCCCCACCCCGGGGCCGGCCCGCCCGGCCCTCTGGTCGGGCCGCATTGCGCCGAGCGCTCCGCACTGAGTATCCTGGGGGCTGAGGTCGACCACCTGGCGGAAGGAAGCTCCATGAAACCCGGCGCCTCGACGGCCGCGGGATAGCGCCGCGACAATGCACCCGGTGCTGGCGACATTCAGCATCGCCGGCCAGGAGGTGGCTCTCCGGGCGTATGGCACGCTCTACGTGCTTGCCTGGGTCAGCGCCCTGGCTCTCGGCACCCTGGTCGCCCGCAAGAGAGGTATCTCCTGGTGGCGGGCTCTCCTGACCTTCGCGGCGGCCCTGGGCGTGGGCGTCGTGGGCGCCCGTCTGCTCGACATCGCTCTCTACTGGGATCTCTATGCTTCCGGCCGGGTCGAGGCTTTCGGGCTCGAGTTCCGCGGGTTCTCCCTGTACGGAGGGCTGATACTGGCCCTGGTCACAGCCGTCGTGCTTGCGCGTACGTTCCATTTGCCCCTGTGGCGACTGGCCGACAGTGCCGTGCCCGCCCTCGTCGCAGGCATCGTCCTAATGCGCGTTGGTTGCTTCCTCAACGGGTGCTGCTTCGGGAACACCACCTCCCTGCCCTGGGGGGTGACCTTCCCCCTGGGCAGCCCGGCCTGGGCCCAGCAGGTGGCCACAGGTGAGAGCGGCCTGCTCGGGTTCACCGGCCTGGTCCTGCCCGTTCACCCCACCCAGCTCTACGAGATGGGGGCGGCGCTCGCCTTCGGAGGGCTTGCCCTCTGGATGATGTGCAGCCGCGACCCCCACGGCCGGCCTCGTTTCCCCGACGGCCTCCCCTTCTTGGTGTTCGCTCTTGGTTTCACCCTCTTCCGGCTGGGTAACACTTTCCTCAGGGCGGTGCTGCCCCAGGCGACGGCGCCCCGCTGGTTCTATCCCCTCCTCTACGTGGCCATCGCCGCCGTCATCGGGGCCGTCATGGCCTGGCGGCTGCACTCGCAAGGACCGGCAAAGGAGCGGAGGCCATGACCGAAACGCGCACGGTCCAGACCGCCCCCGCCCGGGGCCGGCAGACCCCCCTTCACGGCAAGCATCTCGCCCTAGACGCCAAAATGGTCGACTTCGCCGGTTGGGACATGCCCCTCATGTATCCCGGGGGGGTGGTTGCCGAGCACTTGGCCACCCGCCGCGCCGCCGGTCTGTTCGATGTCTCGCACATGGGCCGGCTTGCCCTCAGCGGCCCCGGCGCGCTCGGCTTCCTCCAGCATGTGCTCAGCAACAACGCGGCGGCCCTTGAACCCGGGCAGGCTCAATACACCTTCCTGCCCTCCGCCACGGGCGGGGCCGTCGACGACGCCTACCTCTACCGGTTCCTTCCCGATGAATACCTTCTGGTGGTCAACGCCGGCAACCACGACAAGGACATGGCCCACCTTCAGGCTCAGCTCGAGGCTTGGCTGAAACCGTCCTCGGAGCCGTCCGCAGTGACCCTCCGGGACCGCACCGCCTCCCTGGCCATGTTGTCGCTGCAGGGACCACGGTCGCGCGAGTTCGTCGCCGGGCTCTTGGAGAGCGGCACTCTGCCTGAGCCACGGCGCAACGAGTGTTCTCTCGTCGGCATGGTCGGGAGCCGGGTGCTTCTCAGCCGCACCGGGTATACCGGAGAGCCCCTCGGCTTCGAGCTGTTCTTGGAGGCGGAGGCTGCTCCCTTGCTTTGGGATCGTCTGGTCGAAAGAGGAGCGGTGCCCTGTGGCTTGGGGGCGCGGGACACCCTGCGGCTGGAGGCCGGCCTGCCCCTGTATGGGCATGAGCTGGGCTTCGATCCCGAGGGCCGCGAGATCCCGGTCTTCTCCTCCCCGTTGGCCGCGTTCGCCGTCAGCACGTCCGCGCTCAAGGGCGACTTCATCGGCAGGAACGAGTTGGTCCGGCAGCGAGAGGCCTACCGGCGCCTCCTGGCCCACGACCATTCACTGCAGGCCGACCTGCCCTACCTCACCCGGCCACTCGCCGTGCTCAGCCGCGGAGTGGCCCGAGCCGCTTCGCCCGTCCTGCGGGAGGGGTCGGCCGTGGGCTGGGTGACGAGCGGCACCATGGTCCCCTACTGGAAGACGGTGGGAGAAGGCCTGCGATCGCATCCAGGGGAAGAGTACGAGCTCCGCTCCATCTGCCTGGCTCTGCTATGCAGCGACATCGACGAGGGTGATACCGTCGCCATCGACGTCCGGGGTCGTCTGCTGGAAGCGGTGGTGGTGCCCCATCATCTGCGCAGCGACGCTCCCCCCTTCGCCCGGCCGATCGTCTATCAGCCCCCTTCCCCGCCCTCCCGGCCGGCCGCCCCGGACATCCGCAAAGCGGTCGGCCGTCTCCTGGCCGGCACGGTCAAGAACCATCGCTGGCGCCAGGAGGAATGCGTCAACCTCATCCCTTCCGAGATGACGCCTTCCCCCCTGGTCCGCCTTGTCTCCATCTCCGACCCGGCCTTCCGATACGCCGAGCACCGCCGGTTGGAGGCGTTCGCCGACCTCGACGTGTTCTACTACCAGGGGACGGGGTTCATCGACGAAGTGGAGCGGGCCCTGGAGGCGGAGCTGTGCCGCTTCCTGGACAGCGCCGAGGCCGAAACCCGGGTGATCAGCGGCCAGATGGCCAACACGGTGGTCTTTTCAGCGCTGGTGGACTACCTCAACCGCTGGGACCGCAAGGCCGAGCCTCGCCGGCTGGCTATGGTGATGAACAACCACATCGGCCGGGGCGGGCACTTGAGCGCTCAGCCCATGGGCGCTCTCAAGGACTACGTGGCCATCGATCCTCGCACCGACCGGCCGGCCGTTGTCAACTTCCCCGTTCTTGCCGGCGATCCCTACCGGCTCGACGTGGCCGCCACGCTGGAGGCGATCGAGCGGTACCGGCCCGAGCTCATCATCTTCGGGAAGAGCATGGTGCTGTACAAGGAACCGGTGGCCGAGGTCCGCCGCTTCATCGACGAACACGGGTTCGCCACCGTCATCATGTACGACATGGCCCACGTGCTCGGCCTGGTGGGGCCGCACTTCCAGCGCCCGTTCGCGGAAGGAGCCGACCTAGTGACCGGCTCCACGCACAAGACCTTCTTCGGCACCCAACGCGGCCTCATCGCGGGCAGCCTGCGCGAGGGAGATGACCGGCACGAGTTGTGGGAGAGCGTCCGGCGCCGGACCTTCCCGGGTGCGGTCTCCAATCACCACCTGGGCACCCTCCTCGGCCTGCTGGTGGCCGCCTACGAGATGAACGAGTTCAAGGACGCCTACCAGGCAGCAGTGATCGCCAATGCCAAGGCCTTCGCGCGGGCGCTGGCCGACAACGGTCTGCAGGTGGCCGGCGACCCCACGCTCGGCTACACGGAGACGCACCAGGTGATCGTGAAGGTGGGGTACGGGCGCGGCCCGGAACTGGCCGCGCGCCTGGAGGCGAACGACATCATCTGCAACTATCAGGCCGCCCCTGACGAGGAGGGCTTCACAGCGGCGGGCGCCCTGCGCCTGGGCGTGGCCGAGATGACCCGGTTCGGCATGGCTCCCCAGGGCTTCGCCGAGCTGGCCGCACTGATGGCGGCCGTCATCCAGCACGACGCGCACGTGAAATCCCAAGTGAACCGCCTGCGCGGAAGGTTCACCCGGATGCACTACTGCTTCGGTGAGGAGGACTTCCCCGAGGGGCTAGCCCTGCTGCGGCGGCTGCTCTGAAGAGGCTATGGGCGGCTCATCCGGCTGCGCCGTCCCCACCGGCGGCGGCGCCTCACGCTCTGCCGCCTCCTCGCCGCTCGCGGGCGTCTTGTCCCGCCTGAAGGCCCCTTTGATCCCTCCGGTCGACTCCTGGATGGTGCCTTCGACTTCGGGCGCGATGAAGGCGATCTCCTTGCCTAGCTCGATAGTGGGCGGTGCCGGTAGGAACGGATGCCCTCCGAAGGTGTCGGCAAAGAGGCCGCTCGATAACTCGTAGCCCAAGATGGTGCCGCTCTCCTCGTCCAGCTGGAAGTCCTCGATCTTGCCGAGCTCTTTGCCCTCGGTCGTCTGCAGCTTGAGCCCCCGGATGTGGGTACCCTTCTCGAGGACACTGTTGATCTCGGGGGCGTCGCCGGCATCGACCACGCTCCTGGCCGAGTCCAAGACCACGGAGTGTGGGCCTACCGCCAGTACGGATGGCCATAGCGCCACCTTGGTACCGCGCAGCAGTCCCTCGGACACCACCACCCCCAGCACCCGCTTGCCGGAGTGGTCCACCACCAGGTCTTTGACCTTGCCGAGTTCGCGGCCCCCTTCCCGGCTCACCACCGCTCGTCCCAGCAGGTCTGCTGCCTTGACCATGACTCACCTCCCCCTTAAGCGGCCGGGCGGCTCAACCGCCCAGATCTATCGCTCCGGCCAGTTGGAGTACGACGATGATGATGATCACAAGCGCGATCAGGGCCAGAACGTTCCACCACCACGGGACTGACCTCTTTCCCACGAATCTGGGCATACCCGCCTCCGTCGGCGCCATCCACCGGTCGCGGCCGTCCATCCCGCCGCCGCTTTCAAGCCCATTGTATACAAACCGCTCTCGAGGGGAATGCCTACAGACATCATGGCTAACCATCTCATCCACGAGACCAGCCCCTACCTCAAGCAGCACGCCACCAACCCGGTGGATTGGTACCCCTGGAACCAGGAGGCCCTCGCCGCGGCCCGGGCCGCGGACAAGCCCATCTTCCTCAGCATCGGCTACTCCTCCTGCCATTGGTGCCACGTCATGGAGAGGGAGTCCTTCGTCGATCCCGAGACGGCCGCCTTCCTGAACGCCCACTTCGTGAGCATCAAGGTAGACCGAGAAGAGCGACCCGACCTCGACGCGGTCTACATGGAGGCCGTCACCTCTTTGACCGGTCACGGAGGTTGGCCGCTCAGCGTGTGGTTGACGCCGGAGGGGGTGCCCTTCTACGGCGGCACCTATTTCCCGCCCACTCCGCGCTACGGTATGCCCTCTTTCCGGCAGGTGCTGACCTCCATCGCCGAACTGTGGACCAGCCGGCGAGACCAGGTGGAGGAGGCCGCCGAGGAACTGCGCCGACACCTCACCCGCCCGGAGGCCCAGCGGAAGGGCGGGCTCCCGCGCGGCCGGCTCCTGGAACAAGCCAGCGCGGAGCTTGAACGGTCGGCCGACCCGGTTGAGGGCGGCTGGGGGACGGCCCCCAAGTTCCCCCAGCCGCTGGTGATCGAGTACCTCCTGGCCAAGCGGACCATTGAACCTCTACCTGAACTTCAGACAGTGATCCAGACCACCCTCGACGCCATGGCGGCCGGGGGTATCTACGATCACTTGGGAGGCGGCTTCCATCGTTACTCGGTGGACGAGTCCTGGTTGGTGCCGCATTTCGAAAAGATGCTGTACGACAACGCCCAACTCGCCCGCTGCTACCTGCACGCCTGGCAGGCGACGGGTGCGCCGTGCTACCGCCGGGTCGCCGAGGAGACCTTGGACTACCTCCTGCGCGACATGCGCGATCCGGCCGGAGGTTTCTACAGCGCCGAGGACGCCGACTCCGAGGGCAAGGAGGGGGCCTTCTATACCTGGACGCCGGCACAGCTGCGCGAGGCACTGACCCCGGAAGAAGCGAAGATCGCGGAGCAGACCTACGGGGTGAGTGCCGAGGGACATCTGGAGGGGGCCAGTGTGCTCCACCTGAACGACCGCGGAGCGGGCGAACCGGCCGGGAGCGGGACCGGCGCAGCGAATGTGGCCCCTGCGAATGTGGCCCGGATCAAGGCGAAGCTGCTGGAGGCGCGCGGCCGCCGCCCGCGGCCCGCGCGCGACGATAAGATCCTGGCCGCCTGGAACGGCCTGACCCTTGCCGCTCTAGCCGAGGCCGGTGCGGCCCTCGGCACGACCCGCTACCTTGAAGCGGCCTTGAAGACCGGCGGTTTCATCCGCGACAACCTGCTCGAGACCTCTGGGCTCCTCGCCCACTCGATCACCGCCGGCCGCGTCTCCGGAGAAGGTTTCTTGGACGACTACGCCTGTGTGGCTGAGGGATTCCTCGCCCTCTACCAGGCCACCTTCGCCGAGCCCTGGTTCGTTCTTGCCCAGCGCTTGTGCGACACCTTGGCTGAGCGCTTTTCGGACCCCGGCGACGGCTTCTACGACACCGGTCCCGGGCACGAGGCCCTCATCACCCGGCCTCGAGGCCTGCACGACAGCCCAACCGCGGCGGGCAATTCGATGGCCGCCACCGTTCTGCTCAAGATGGCTGCCTTCACCGGTGAGGGCCGCTATTGGAGCCTCGCCGACGAGGCTCTGGACGCGATGGCGGCCACGGCCGCGGCGGCCCCCACCATGGCCGGGCAATGGCTGGTCGCGACGCTGATGGCTGAGACCGGCCTCACCGAGGTGGCCCTGGTCGGGGACCTGCGGAGTGGGCAGGGTCGAGAGCTCCTACGCGTGGTGACCGGGCGCTTTCGTCCGCTCGCGGTCGTTGCCGCCCGGCCGGCCGGGCGGCCTTCTGTCGTCCCTCTGCTCGAGGCCCGGGAGCCCGGACCGGGACACAGCGCCGCCTGGGTCTGTCGAGGAACCACCTGCACCGCCCCCACCCCCGACCCCGTCGAGCTGGCCCGTCTGCTGGAGCGCTTCGGGATCTGACCGGCGGCGGCGGCCGCTTCCATACACAGCGGAGGCGCCGGTCACCCGGCGCCTCCGTCAAGAACCTACGTGGAGGTCCGCCGACCCCGTGTGCTGCTACCAGCGCGAGCCGCCTGATCCCGAGCCACCGCCGCCGTAGCTGCCGCCACCGCCGGAGCCGCCGCGGCTACTGCCGCCGTAGCCGCCGCCGTAGCCACCGCCGCCACCGTAGCCGCCGCCACCGCCGTAGCCGCCGCGGCTACCGCCGCCGTAACCGCCCCCGTAGCCGCCGCCGCTCGGACGGCGTTCTTGCTCGCGGGCGTTGTCGACGTTGATGGTGCGTCCGTCGAGGTCGGTGCCGTTGAGAGCCGCCTTGGCCGCCTCGCCCTCCTCGGGAGTGGCCATCTCGACAAAGGCGAAGCCCTTGGGCCGCCCGGTCTGCCGGTCGGTGATGATGTTCACCGAAACGACCTCGCCGTGGGCGGCGAACGTCCTCTCGAGGGTCTCTTTGGTGGTGCCGTAGGAGAGGTTACCGACGTACAGCCTTGCCGTGCTCATCATGTCCTCCACAGATACCAGTGACACAACCGCATGCGTTCGGATGCACCTGCGGACGGACGAGTAATCGAAGCACTCTGCACGTCGCGGGGAGAGCTTCCTGCCGATGCCATTTCATCATACGTACGCCGGGGGGAAAAACGCAAGCGAAAGAACGACGTTTTGTCTATCTTTGCCACCGCAAGGGCTGGATGCATCGAGAGCCCTTCTGAAGGATAATCGCCCGGAGCCCGTGGTCGTGACGCTATCGACCGTGCGGAGGTGACCGCTGTTGATGGGCCGGCCGAAGGTGAGTCGAGCTTTGGGAAGCCTGTCCGCCATCGCTTCCGACCTTGGAGGACGGCGGCCCTGCTTCTTTCTGGACTTCGACGGTACGCTCGCCCCCCTCGCCCTGCGCCCGGAGCTGGCCGAGCTGCCGCCGGGGACACGCGCCATCCTAGACTCCTTGGCCGGCCGCCATCCCGTGTGCTTCGTCTCGGGGCGCGCCCTTGCCGAGCTGCGGCACAAGATCGGCATCGAGAACGCCTATTACGCCGCCGAGCACGGTCAGCAGATCCTGGGCCCGCCCGAGTCGGGGGTGTTCCTCGAGGTGGGGACCGAGTATAAGCCGGCACTGCGGGAGGCGGCCGCCGATCTCGAGCGACGTCTGACGAGTATCAGCGGGGCTGTCATCGAGAGGAAGGGGCTCTCCATCTCGGTGCATTACCGTCTCGTTCCTCACGGACTCCGGACCGCGGTGGAGCAATCGGTCCGCCAAGTGGCGTTGGAACATCCCCGGCTCCGCCTGAGCGAGGGCAAGATGTTGTATGAGTTCCGGCCGCCCGGGCACTGGGACAAGGGCCAGGCCGTCCTTTGGCTCCTGGAAAGGCTGGGGACGGCGGCCCGCCCCTGCTGCCCCATCTGCCTGGGAGACGACCTCACCGACGAAGACATGTTCGCGGCGGTGGGACACTCCGGAGTGACCGTGGTCGTAGGCCCTCCCCGGCGGCCCACCCGCGCCCGCTACTATGTGCGCGACCACGAGGAGGTTGCGATCCTATTGGACGCCCTTGCGACCGGCAGGCCGGCGTAGCCCCTCATATTGGTCTCCACTGGTTAGGAAGGGCACCCGGCTGGGTATCAGCAAGACTAGGTGGGGGTGCAGGAGGTCCGGATTGGTAGACTTCGCCATCAAGGATTGCGCTCTCGCCACCATCGCGACGGGCCGCCGGGCCCAGACGCTCCGCGAGCTGAGGGACGTCCTTCGTGACGTCCACCCCAGCAGTATCTACCACCACTTCTGGGGCACCCTCATGCGCCCGGAGTTCTCCGATCGCGAGTACAACAACGACTTCGCCGCCTGGTGCCACCACAGCCTCCATGACAACCGCATCGCTGAGCGCCTGGCCGTCATCGATCCAGCCGACTACCCCGACATGGAGGCCCTTCGCCAGGAACTGATCGAGGTCATCGACGAGAGGCTCGACGAGACGGAGGTCGTGCTCTTCGCCCGGGCCGACCAGCAGTTCCACTTCACCCGCTCGGTCATCGTCGTGTTCGACACCCATCGCCGGCTGATCCATCCCCAAGAGCTGGTGTCGACCCTCCCCCAGATGTCGGTGGGCAGCATCTTCTATCACTTCATCGACGCCCGCCGCCGTGAACCTATCGCGGTCGATGACTTCCGGGCCTGGCTGATGGGCCTGGGACCGGAGTACAAGCCTCTCTGCGACGACATAGCCGAGATCGATCCGTACTTCGAGTCTCTGGTCGTGCTGCGCTCCCGTCTGGTCCGGGTCTTCAAGCGTTTCTTCCGACCGTCCCCGGCCCGGCGCCGGAGCGACCGCCATGGAGGGAAAGACGCATGACGGGTACGCCCCCCTACTCCACCCTGCTCGACAGATATGCGACCTACGCCGGGCGCGACGCCGTGGAACAGTTGCGCCAACTCGCCGCGCGCCTGTCCGGCCTGAGGGTGGTCCACGTCAACTCCACCCGCCAAGGGGGCGGCGTGGCCGAGATCCTGGAGAAACTGGTTCCCCTCATGTCGGAGTTGGGACTGGACACCAGCTGGGAGGTCATCGAGGGGACCAAGGATTTCTTCACCTGCACCAAGTCGTTCCACAACGCTCTGCAGGGCAGGGCCATCACAGTGCCGGACAACCTCCTGCGCACTTACGAGGAGGTCAACGCAGCCAACGCCGAGCGCCTCCGCCCTGTTCTAGAAGCGGCCGACGTGGTGTTCATACACGACCCTCAGCCGGCGCCGCTCCTGGGTCACTGTCCGGCCCGGCGGGGCAAGTGGGTATGGCGCTGCCACATCGACCTCAGCCGGCCCCACCGGCCGGTATGGAGGTACCTGCGCCGGTTCTTGGTGGGGTATGACGCCAGCGTCTTCTCGCTGGCCGCGTTCGCCCAGCCCATGCCGCACCCCGTGTTCCTCATCCCGCCCAGCATCGATCCGCTCAGCGAGAAGAACATCCCTCTGCCGGTCGAAGAGGTCAGGAAGGTGCTGCGCGACTTCGGCATAGACCACCGCCGTCCCATCCTGCTGCAGGTCTCCCGCTTCGACCAATTCAAAGACCCGCTGGGGGTCATCCGAGCGTACAAGCTGGCCACCGAGTTCGTCCCCAGCCTGCAGTTGGTGCTGGCCGGCGGGCGAGCAGCGGACGACCCCGAAGGCGAGACCGTGCTCAAAGAAGTCTTGGCCGCCGCTGGCGGCGACCCCGACATCCACGTCCTTTCCTCCGGGCACTACAGCGATCGGACCATAAACGCCCTGCAGACCGGAGCCGACATCGTGCTGCAGAAGTCGCTGCGTGAGGGCTTCGGCCTCACGGTCACCGAAGCCATGTGGAAGGGCAAGCCGGTCATCGGCGGCAACACCGGCGGCATCCGCCTGCAGTTGCTCGACCACCGGACCGGCTTTCTGGTGGACACGCCAGAAGGGGCGGCAATGCGCATCCGCTACCTGCTGTTCGAACGGCCGCGCATAAATCAGATCGGCCGCAACGCCCGCGAGCTGGTGAGGCAGAACTTCCTCATCACCCGCCATCTGCGCGAGTACCTCACGTTGATGGTGACCCTCATACACGGCATGGAAGACCGCGTCGAGCTGGGTTAGGAACCCATTCGCCGCCCGCGCCCAAGGAGGTCCGGTGACCGAAGGATCCGCGCAGAGACTGGTGGTCGTCTCCAACCGTCTTCCCTACGTGCTGCAGCGGGGCGAAGATGGGAACTGGGGGCTCAAGCCAGGGTCGGGCGGGTTGGTGACCGCACTCCTTCCCGTGCTACGGGATCGGGGCGGCATCTGGATCGGCTGGCCCGGGGTCACCGAGGAGGTCTCCGACGTGGCTCGAGTGCTCCGCACGGCGTCCAGAGGGACGGGGTACGCGTTTGAACCGGTCATACTCAGCCAGGAAGAGATCGACAAGTACTACCACGGCTACTCCAATGAGATCCTCTGGCCTCTGTTCCACGATCTGCAATCCCGCTGCGACTTCGATCCCGAGTATTGGCCCGTCTACGTGGACGTCAACCGGAAGTTCGCCCAGACCCTGGCCGCACACTGCCACGATGAGGACTTCGTCTGGGTCCACGACTACCACCTCATGGACGTCGCCCGGCACGCGCGCGAGGCGGACTGTCGCGCCGATCTCGCCTTCTTCCTTCACATCCCCTTCCCGCCACCCGACATCTTCATGAAGCTGCCGGAGCGCCAGGCGATCCTGAACGCTCTGCTGGCCTACGACCTGGTCGGCGTGCAGACCATGAGGGACAGGCGCAACCTCATCCAATGCGTGCGCATGCTGGTGAAGAACGCCCGGGTCCGGGTGGAGCACAATCTGCACGTGGTCCAGGTGGACGACCGTGAGATGCGGATAGGCTACTTTCCCATCGGCATAGACGCGGCCGGGTACGCCGCCCGGGCGGTCGCGCCAGAGGTGGAAGAGCGCGTGCGCGCCATCCGCACCCGCTACCAGGACCGGCAGATCGTGCTTGGGGTGGACCGGCTGGACTACACCAAGGGCATCCCCCAACGGCTGCGTGCGTTCGCCAATCTCCTCGAGCGCTATCCCGATCTGCATGGGCGCATCCAGCTGTTCCAGGTGGTCGTTCCCAGCCGGGTGGGCATCTCCGAGTACGATGAGCTCAAGACCGACATAGAACGCCTGGTGGGCGAGATCAACGGGCGTTTCGCCCGCCTGGGCTGGATCCCGCTGCACTACTTCTTCCGCAGCCTGCCGCCGGCGGAGTTGGTGGCGTTCTACCGGGCGGCTGAGATCGCCTTGATCACCCCGCTCAAGGACGGCATGAACCTGGTGGCCAAGGAGTTCTGCGCGTGCAGCGTGGAAGAGGACTCCGTGCTCATACTGAGCCAGTTCGCCGGGGCTTCGGCGCAACTGGGGCGAGCAGCCTTGGTCGTCAACCCCTACGACGTGGAGCAGACCGCCAACGCCATCCACCAGGCCTTCTACATGAGCGCGGGCGAGCGGAACTACCGCATGAAGCGCCTGCGCAGGAACATCCGCACGCAGAACATCTTCTGGTGGGTGGATTCGTTCATGCGGGCCGCCACCGACAAGGGGCTACTTGACTTCCCCGTCCTGGAGGAGTACATCCCCGAACATCACGAATGATCGAGAAGCCGCCCGCAGTCCTCTTCGGTGTGGAGCGCCAGACCCTCCCGTTCCAGCAGGGCGGCCGTCACGCCCGAACCCGGCCGCAGGCGGTGGCTGAAGGTGCCGTCATAGGTGGCGCCCACTCCGCACGAGGGACTGCGCGCTTTGAGGACGGCCGCGGTGGCACCGGTCAGGCGGGCGACGGCCAGCACCTGCTGGGCGCCACGCACGAACGCCGGCGTGAGGTCCTCGCCGGCGGCGGTCATCACCCGAGCCTGCCCGTCCAGCACCTCGGCCCCGGCTCCCCCCACGATCTCGGCCGGCGGCCTGGGGGTGGGAGACCCGCCCAACTGCTCGGGACAGACCGGGACCAGGCAGAATCCGGCGGCAAGAGCAGTGACGGCGGGGAAGGAGCGGCAGGCTCCGTCGAGCCGGGTGCAGAGTCCGACCAGACAACTGCTGACGAGCAGCGGCGGCCGCCCGCCCGCGGGGGCCGCGCCCAGTCCGGGCCCGGGAACCAGCAAGGACCGGGGTCCCTAGCCTACGGGCTCGTCGCCGGAGGGACCGGCGGCCGCATCGGCCTCGGACTCCCCCTGCTGCTCGAGGGCCAGAAGGATGGTCTGCAGTTCGGCCACCTTCCCGCTGAGCCCCGCCAACTCGTTGGTGAGCCGTTCGGCGGCCTGACTCACCTTGGCGCCGGCGGCCTCGCTGAGTTCATCCTCCTGGATCAGTTCCTCGATCTCGTCCAGATAGAAGAACGCCTCGTCCAGCTTGAGCTTGGCCTTGTCTAGATTGCCGATGATCCGTTCCAATCGGTCCTCCTCCGGGTATCCCCTTCTCGGGGTATCCGCTTGTATATTAAACACAGTCGTCGCCTTCGCGGACAAGGGGGTGCGCGATGTCACGTCCCGGATCAGCGGTGGTCTCGATCGGAGTGACTGAGGATGCGGCCGTCACGGCCAAGGTGGAGATGCCGGCCCGGCCCTCCGACGAGACCCCTGTGCTGCTCCTCGCCCACGGAGCCAACAACGACCTGGACCACCCGCTGTTGGCCTCGCTTGCCCGGCACCTCGCCGAAGGCGGCATCACCGTGGTCCGCTTCAACTTCCCCTACTCCGAGCGAGGCGCCTCTTCCCCTGACCCACCAGCCGTCCTCGAGAACGCCTTCAGGCGCGTCTACGACCACGTGGTCGACGAGCTTGCGGCCCCCGCCGCCCCCGTCTTCGTGGGAGGCAAGTCGATGGGAGGCAGACTGGCGGCCGAACTGCTGTCCCGGGGGGAGGAGGGCGAGGGGTTGTCCGCCGCCGGTCTGGTCGTTCTCGGCTATCCCCTGCACCGACCCGGTCGCAAGGACGCCCTCAACGTCGAGCCGCTCAGGCGGATCGGGGTGCCCAGTCTGTTCTGCGTAGGCAGCCGCGATCCCCTGTGCGACCCTGAGCTTCTGCGCCCGCTCCTGGCCCGTCTGCACCACCCGGGCTGGTTGTATGTGGTGGAGGGTGGCGACCACTCGCTCCGTCGCGGACGGAAGGCGGGCGGCCGCGGCGGCGGCGAAGGAATCGCCGCCGCCGCGGCCGCTGAGTTCGACGAAGTCGCAGCCGAGGTGACCCGCTTCATCAGCGAAGTCGCCCAGGCCTGATGGCGGCAGCCCGCGCTAAGGCGCGGGCGGAGCCTGCTCGGCGGCCAGCTCCGGCGCTTTCTCGGAACCGATGCGGGCCACCGTCGTCCCCGCGAAGACGATGGCGAAGCCCAGCAGCGTCCTTGCGGTGAGCGTGTCGTAGCCTACGATGAGGGAGAAGACGAGGGCGAAGACCGCCTCCAAGCTCATGAGGACCCCGGCCAGGGTGGGCGGCGTGTAGCGCTGCCCCAAGACCATGAGGACGTACGCCACCAGACTGCCCATGACCCCGGTCCAGAGCACCGCGCCCGTCGCTTCCCAGCCTGGAAAGAGGAGGGGTCGTTCGAAGGCGAACGAGCCCGCCAGGGACAGCACGGCGCAGGTGGCGAGCTGCAGTTGCACGAAGGCCACTGCGTTCATCCGCGTGGAACCGTACGCCACCCCCAGGATGTGCAGAGCCCAGAACACGGTGGCCAGCAGAGTGAAGACCTCGCCCCAGCCGAAGGCCAGCTCCCCGTAGAGAGCCAGCACGGCGAAGCCCGCTGTGACCACCACCACTCCCGCCCACACCATGGGCGACGGCCAGCGGCCGGTGGCCAGGCCGATGAAGATGGGCACCATGATCACATACAAGCTGGTGAGGAATCCGGAGACTCCGGGAGAGGTGGAGGTCAGGCCTACCGTTTGCAGCACGAACCCGCCGAAGAGCAAGACTCCCACCCCCAGCCCTATGAGCCATCCCTGCCGGCTCAACCTGCGCATGTGCCGCCACGAGAAGGGAACCAGGAACACCGCCCCCACCAAGAAGCGCAGTCCCACGTAGTAGACAGGGGGCATCTGGCCGATGGCCATCTTCACCAGGATGAAGTTGAAGCCCCAGATGAGGGCGGCCGTCACCAGACCGGCCTCGGCGAGCAGCCGGATCCGGCCGGGGCTCCGCGGCCTCAGCCGGCGCCACCGGGGGGACGGCGGCACATCCTCGATGGGAGTGGGCGTGGTCGTGTGGGCGGCGGACAAGCTGGAGAGACTCCGATCTCCGCGGCGGCATGCCGCGTAAGCAGGGCGGGACGCGGTCCCCAAAGTAGCATAGCCGACTCCGTTGGGGGGAGGAGTCGGCTATACCGCGGGAAAAGCTGCTCAGCTCTGTCGCGATCTGGGAGGGGGGGTTCCCGTGTGATCGCTCTAGTTCAGTGCTCAGCCGTCACGGATTCTAGACGAGTCCAGCCCATAAGTCCAATATATTGTTTCTATATATGGTATAAATCTCTTCTATACATCCCATGGAACTGATCCAGCTCAAGTACTTCGTCAGCATCGCCGAGACGCTGAGCTTCACCCGCTCGGCGGAGATTCTGCACGTCTCCCAACCCGCGCTGAGCTATCAGATGCGCCGGCTGGAAACGGAGCTGGGCACCCGCCTTTTCGACAGGCAGCGGCGCAAGATCGCCCTCACGCCCAGCGGCGAGATCTTCCTTCCCCTGGCCCAGGCCGTGCTCTTCCGCGCCGACGAGGCGGTCCGTGTCCTGCGTGAGCACATGGGGGTGGAAGCCGGAGAGGTCCGGATGGGCTGCAACCCTTCGGTCGCCACCTATGTGGTCCCGGGCCTGATCGCTTCCTTCCGAGCCAGCTTCCCCCGGGTGCTGGTCCAACTGGTGGAGGCCGGCGACGCCGAGCTCATAAGCGGTGTCCTCGAGGGCAGCATCGACTTCGCCGTGGTCACGGCCCCGGGGTCGCCTCAGTCGTTGGAGGCCATCCCTCTGCCCTCGGAGGACATGCTGGCGGTGACGGCGCCCGGCCACCGTTTCGCCTCCCGGGCGAGCGTGGCTCTGCCGGAACTGGCCCTGGAGTCGTTCATCTTCGGCTCCGAAGCCTTCAACGTGACCATCCAGACCATAGACGCCTGCCGCCGCGCCGGCTTCGAGCCCAGAGTGGCCTACCGGACAGGCTCGCTGGAGTCGGTCAAGAACTTCGTGCGCCGGGGACTCGGCATAGCCATCCTCCCCCGCATGGCCTTGGAGGGGACGCACGGGGACGGTCTCGCCATCATCGAGATCGAGGGCGGCCTGACCCGGTCCTTCAACCTCGTCCGAGGCAAGGACCGCTCGACCACGGGCGCAGCCCGTGCGCTCATGCTGCACATCCGCACGTCGCTGGAGCAGCAGACCCCTTAGGGCGGGGCTACGGGAGAGGGCGAGGTCGCTCGTGAGGTCAGGCTGCTGCCAAAGCCCGGCCGATCCCCTACTCGAGCTTGCCGCCCTTGCCCAGCCACGGCATCATGGCCCGCAACTGGCGGCCGACGACCTCGATCTCGTGCTCGGACTCCTCTCTCTTGATGGCGTTGTAAACGGGACGGCCGGCCATGTTCTCGAGGATCCATTCCCGGGCGAACTCGCCGGTCTGGATCTCTTCGAGGATGTATTCCATCTCTTCCCGGACCTCGTCGCTGATGACCCGCTTGCCCCGGGTCATGTCCCCGTACTCGGCGGTGTCGGAGATCGAGTACCGCATCCCGGTGATGCCGTGCTCATAGATGAGGTCCACGATCAGCTTGAGCTCATGCAGGCACTCGAAGTAGGCCACCTCGGGTTGATAGCCGGCGTTGACCAGAGTCTCAAAACCAGCACGGATCAACTCACTGCACCCGCCGCAGAGAACGGCCTGCTCGCCGAACAGGTCGGTCTCGGTCTCCTCTTTGAACGTGGTCTCGATCACGCCCGCCCGCAGGGCGCCGATGCCCTTGGCATAGGCCAGAGCCAGGTCGCGGGCCTTGCCGGTGGCGTCCTGATAGACAGCGAGCAGGGCCGGCACGCCCCCGCCCTCGGTGTAGACCCGGCGGACGAGATGGCCGGGCCCCTTGGGAGCGATCATGGTGACGTCGACCGTCTTGGGCGGAACGATCTGGCTGTAGTGGATGTTGAACCCGTGGGCGAACATCAACATGTCGCCGTCTTTGAGCTTGTCGCGAACCGCGGTCTCGTAGACGACCTTCTGAGTCTGGTCGGGGACCACCATCATGATGACGTCGGCGATGGCGGCGGCCGCGCTTGCGGTCATGACCTCGAAGCCGGCGGCCACGGCGCGGTCCCAGGCTGCAGTCCCCGCGGCCTCGGCCACCACGACCTTGACCCCGCTGTCGCGCAGGTTCTGCGCATGGGCGTGTCCCTGGCTCCCGAAGCCGATGACGGCCACCGTCTTCCCGTCGAGAAGTCCCAGATCACCGTCTTTTTCGTACAACATGTCTGCCCGCCACCTCCTGTGCGTCTTTATGACCTGTCTACGTAGCCTTCTTGCCGCGGCTCATGGCGATGCGTCCGGTGCGCATCAGTTCGACCACCCCAAAGGGCGCGAGCATGTTCATGAAGGCGCTGACTTTCTCCCGCGTGCCGGTCATCTCGATGAGCAGTACCTCAGGACCGACGTCCACTATCTTGGCCCCGAAGATCTCAACGATCTGCATGAGCTCGGAGCGCGTCTTGGCGTTGGCCCTGACCTTGATGAGCAGCAGCTCCCGTTCGACGCTGCCGGCCGGGTCGAGGTCGGTGATCTTGAGCACGTTGATGAGCTTGTGAAGCTGCTTGGTGACCTGCTCCACCGGCTGGTCCTGCTCGTCGATGGTGATGGTCATCCGCGAGAGCGCGGGGTCTTCGGTCTCGGCCACCACCAGGCTGTCGATGTTGAAACCACGCCGGGCGAACAGGCCCGCCACCCGAGTGAGAACACCAGGCTTGTTCTCCACCAACACTGAGAGCGTATGTTTCATAGCTCCCGCTCCATCATGTCGTGGACCGTGCCCCCGGCCGGGATCATCGGGTAGACGTTGGCCTCGCGCTTGACCCGGATGTCGATGACCGCCGGCCCCTCACTGGCGAAGGCCAGCCGCAGCACCTCCTCCAGGTCCTCCGGCCGGCTGACCCGGTGCCCCTCGGCCCCGTAGGCTTCGGCCAGCTTGACGAAGTCGGGCTGGCACTCCATGCAGGTCTGGCTGTAACGACCGTTCCAGAACAGTTCCTGCCATTGCCTCACCATCCCCAGCCACTGGTTGTTGATGATGCAGACCTTCACCGGCAGCCCGTGCTGCACCGCGGTGGCCAGCTCCTGGAGGGTCATCTGGAAAGAGCCGTCGCCGGCGATATCGATCACGAGCTGGTCCGGGCAGGCGACCTGTGCTCCTATGGCGGCGGGGAAACCGAACCCCATGGTCCCCAATCCTCCGGAGCTGATGAAGCGGCGGGGATGACGGCAGAGGTAGTGCTGGGCCGCCCACATCTGGTGCTGCCCCACCTCGGTGCACACCAAGGCCTCTCCCCGCGTGACCTCCCAGATCTTGTTGACGGCCCACTCGGGCATGATCTCGCCGTCCTCCGGCTCCCGGATGATGAGGGGATGGTCGCGCTTCCATCTCTCCACCTGCTCCATCCAGGGCAGATGCCGGTCGGGCGACAACTCCACCTTCTTGAGCTCGCTCAGCAGGGCCGCCAAGACCCGCTTGGCGTCGCCCACGATGGGAACGTCGATGGCGACGTTCTTGGAGATCTCCGCCGGATCCACGTCGACGTGGATGTATTTGGCGTGAGGAGCGAACGCCTCCAGCTTGCCGGTGACCCGGTCGTCGAAGCGGACCCCCACGGCGAAGATGAGGTCGGCCTGGCTAAGGGCGTAGTTGGCATAAGGGGTGCCGTGCATGCCCACCATGCCCATAGATAACTCGTGATCCTCCGGGAAGCAGCCTTTGCCGGTGAGCGTGGTCGCCACCGGGATGTGCCCATAGAGCGCCAGCTCCCGCAGCTCGTCGGAGCCGCCGGCGATGACCACCCCGCCCCCCGCGTAGATCACGGGCCGTTCCGCCGCCGCGATGACCCGGGCCGCCTCCCGTATCTGCTTGGGATGACCTTTGAGGGTGGGCCTGTAGCCGGGTAGCTTCAGGGCCGGCAGCACGTCCGGATCGAAGTCCATCTCCTCCTTGGTCACGTCCACCGGGATGTCGATGACCACTGGACCGGGGCGGCCGGTGGAGGCGATATAGAACGCTTCACGGATGATCCGGGGCAGATCGGCCGAGTTCTTGACCAGATAGCTGTGCTTGACGATGGGCAGGGTGATGCCGGTGACGTCGGCCTCTTGAAAGGAGTCGAGGCCGATCAGGTGGCGGCTCACCTGGCCGGTGATGGCCACCAGCGGCACGCTGTCCATGTAGGCGTTGGCGATGGGAGTGACAAGGTTGGTCGCGCCCGGCCCGGACGTGGCCATGCACACCCCCACCCTGCCCGAGGCCCGGGCATAGCCGTCGGCGGCATGGCCCGCCCCCTGCTCGTGACGCACGAGGATATGCCTGAGGTCGGAATCGTAGAGGGCGTCGTACAGGGGCAGCAACACTCCCCCGGGAAACCCGAATATGGTGTCGACCCCCTCGCGCTTGAGCGCTTCGAGGATCACGTTGGCAGCTTTCATGCTGTGCTCCGCTCTTGCTTTCTGTTGCGCCTGGACTGTCTACCGGCCGTCAAGACCGGGCGAAAGCCGGAGCCGGGAGAGGCCGCGACGGCAAGGCTCAGGAACCGGTGTCTCCGCCATCCAGTACCGCCCCGGTCTCGGCTCCGGAGACGCAGGCTACGTAGCGGCGCAGCACGCCCGCATACTCGCGAGCCGGGCGCTGCCACGCCGTCTTCCTCCGTGCCAACTCGTCTTCGGCGACCTCCAGGGTCAGCTTGCGCCCCGGGATATCGATACTGATGAGGTCCCCGTCCTGCACCAAGGCAAGGGGGCCGCCGTCGTAGGCCTCGGGCGCCACGTGCCCTATGCTCGCCCCCCGGCTGGCCCCGCTGAAGCGCCCGTCGGTGATCAGGGCCACCACATCGCCCAAGCCCGCGCCCGCCAGCGCCGAGGTGGGGGTGAGCATCTCGGGCATGCCCGGGCCGCCCTTGGGGCCCACGTACCGGATGACCACCACGCAACCGGGGATGATCCTGCCCTTCTCGATGGCGTCCATAAGGCTGGGCTCGTCATCGAAGACCATGGCCGGCCCGCGATGGACCAGCATGTCGGGCAGCACCGCCGACTCCTTGACCACCGAACCGCGAGGCGCAAGGTTGCCGAAGAGGATAGCCAGGCCGCCGGTCTGCCGGTATGGCCGGTCGAGCGGCCGGATGACCTCCTCGTCCTTGACGGGAGCCGCCTTGAACTGGGTGGCCAGGTCGACCCCGGCGATAGTGGGTACGGTGCCGTCGACCAGGCCGGCCTCGCCCAGGCGGTTGAGAACCGCCATGACGCCGCCGGCCCGGTGCAGGTCTTCCATGTGATGACTGCCCGTGGGAGCCAGCTTGACCAGGTTGGGGGTGCGGTCGGCGATCTCGTTGAACCAGTCGAGCTCGACCTTCACCTGAGCTTCATTGGCGATGGCCATGAGGTGGAGCACCGTGTTGGTGGAGCATCCCAGCGCGGCGTCGACGGCCAGAGCGTTGCGAAGACTGGCCTCGGTGAGGAAGCGCCGGGCGGTCCAGCCCTTGCGTACCACTTCCACCGCCGCCGCCCCGGTCTGACGGGCCAGGATCAGCCGGGATGAGAACGGAGCCGGGATGGTGGCGTCGCCGGGGAGGGTGAGGCCAAGGGTCTCCATCACACAGCCCATGGAGTTGGCCGTGAACAGCCCCGCGCAGGAGCCACAGGTAGGGCAGACGGCATCTTCCAGCTCGCAGAGGTCCTCGGTGGTGAACTCGCCGCTGTAGTACTTGCCCACCCCTTCGAAGATCTGGGAGAGGCTCACCTTGCGGCCTTGGTAGTCCCCGGCCAGCATCGGCCCGCCCGAGACCAGCACCACCGGGATGTCGAGCCGGGCGGCGGCCATGAGCATGCCGGGGACGATCTTGTCGCAGTTGGGGATGAGCACCATGCCGTCGAGCCCGTGGGCCTTGGCCATGATCTCGACCGAGTCGGCGATGACCTCGCGGGATACCAGGGAGTAGTGCATCCCTTCGTGATTCATGGCCAGGCCGTCACACACACCGATGACATTGAACTCCAGGGGCACACCGCCACCCTGATAGACCCCGTACTTGACCTGCTGGGCGATGGTATTCAGGTGCATGTGCCCCGGGATGAGCTCGTTGTACGAGTTGCAGACCCCGATGAGCGGCCGGTCGCCATCGGCGCGTCCCACGCCGAGAGCGCGCAGCAACGAACGGTGAGGGGCACGGGCGGGACCGGAATACACGCGTTGACTGATGCCTTCCAAGACGACTCCCAACGTGACGGATGGAATGGACAGCTGGCCGGACAAGGGACGCCCACGTAGTTTACTAGACAAACAGAGCGATTCAAGGCGCGGGTCCGGCGGCCGTGATACGCTCGCGGTGAGCATCGGGGTCCAAACCGCGGTCGCGCTCGCCGCGGTGCGTACAGGTGGAGGAGTCATGACGAACGCGGAACTCAACGACTTCAGGGCCACGGTCATCCCCCGCGGTGTGCCGGCGACGGCACCCGTCTACGTGGCCCACGCCCGCAACGCCCGCATCACCGATGTCGAAGGCCGGGAGTACATCGACTTCGCCGCCGGCATCGGGGTCATGAACGTCGGCCACTGCCACCCCCAGGTGGTGGAGGCGGTCAAGGAACAGGCCGACCAGTATTCGCATATGTGTTTCGGGCTCTTCGGTTACGAGTCCTACCTCAGACTGGCCGAGAAGCTCAACCAGCACTGCCCGGGCGACTTCCCCAAGCGCACGTTCTTCATGAACTCGGGGGCCGAGGCGGTGGAGAACGCCATCAAGATCGCCCGCTACGCCACCGGCCGCAAAGCCATCATCGCCTTCGACGACGCCTTCCATGGGCGCACCTACATGACCCTCAGCCTCACCTCCCAGGTGAGCCCCTACAAGGTCGGGTTCGGCCCTTATGCGCCAGAGGTCTACCGCATCCCCTACGCGTACTGCTACCGCTGCCCCCTGAGCCTCACCTACCCGGCCTGCGGCTGCGAATGCGCCGCGCTGCTCGAGCAGGCCTTCGCCAAGCAGGTGAACGCTGAAGAGGTGGCCGCGGTGATCGCCGAGCCGGTGCAGGGGGAAGGCGGCTTCATCGTGCCTCCGCCCGAGTATATGGGCAAGATCAAGGCGATCTGCGAGGCGCACGGCATCCTCCTCATCGCCGATGAGATCCAAACCGGCATGGGCCGGACCGGCAGGTGGTTCGCCATGGAGCATTGGGGGGTGGCTCCCGACATCATGACCACGGCCAAGGCCCTGGGGGCGGGCTTCCCCATTTCGGGCATCACCGGCCGGCAGGAGATCATGGACACCGTCCACCCCAGCGGGGTCGGCACCACCTACGGGGGCAACCCGACGGCCTGCAAGGCCGGACTGGCGGTCTTCGCCATCATCGAGCGCGAGGGCCTGCTGGAGCGGGCCACGGTGATCGGCGAACGCATCCGTGCCCGCTTCAAGGCCATGCAGAAGGAGTACCCGGTCATCGGTGACGTGCGCGGAATCGGGGCCATGGCCGCCATGGAGCTGGTGGAAGACCCCCAGACCAAGAAGCCTGCGGGTGACTTCGCCAAGGCCTTCCGGGCCAAGCTCTACCAGAACGGGGTGGTCAACGTGGGAGCCGGCACCTACCACAACGTCGTCCGTATCTTGGTGCCGCTCACCATCGAGGACGACACCCTGGCGCGGGGACTCGACATCGTCGAGGAGACCATGGCTCAGGTCTCGGCCGCGCCGGTCCAGTAGCCCGAAGGGAGGTTGTGATGGCGGACAGGAAGAGGCTGCTCTTCGTCGATCTCACGGCCGGCGTATGGCGGACCGAGGAGTTCGACGCCGCCGGCACTCTCGGACTGGGAGGCAAGGTCCTCGCCATCCGCCTGCTCGAGAAGTACCTCGACCCTGCCGCCGAACCGCTGTCGCCTGACAACGTGATCGTGGTGGCGCCCAGTCTCATCTCCGCCTACGGCGTGTCTGGGTCGAACCGGTTCGGCGCGTTCACCCGCAGCCCGCTCACCGGCATCTGGCTGGAGAGCTACTGCGGCGGCTCCTTCGCCCGCACCTTCCAGGAGACCGGTTGGGACGCTCTGGTGATCTCCGGAGCAGCGGCCGACCCGGTCCACCTGCACCTGACCGCCGACGGGGCCGAGTTCCGGTCGGCCGCGGATCTGTGGGGCAGGGACACCTTCGCCGTCGAAGCCGAGCTGCTCGCCGGTCTGGACAGACGCTCGGCCGCCCTCTCCATAGGGGTGGCCGGGGAGAACCTGGTGAAGGTGGCCTGTGTGATCCACGAGCAGGCCCACACCCTGGGCCGCGGCGGCCTGGGGGCGGTGTTCGGCAGCAAGAAGCTCAAGGCCGTCACCGTGACGTCAGCCGGGCTGCGCCATGTGGACACCCAAGAGCAGTTCGCGGCCACGCGCAAGGAGATCTCGCGCCTGGCCACTGAGTCACCGGCGACCATCAACTACCGCCGGTTCGGCACCCCCGTCATGGTGGCACTCGTCAACGAGGCCGGCGCGTTCCCCACCGACTTCTTCGCCAAGGGCACAGCCCCGCACCGGGCCACTCTGGAAGCCGAGCACTGGCCGGAGTGGGCCACCATCGAGTCCGACACCTGCATACCCTGCCAACTCCGCTGCCGGAAGCGGCTGATACTCACCTCCGGGCCCGAGGCCGGACGGGAGATCCACGGCCCCGAATACGAGACCCTCTACGCCTTTGGCGGGTCCTGCCTGGTGGAGCGCGCCCTCGATGTGGCCAAGCTCAACGAGCGCTGCAACATGCTGGGCATAGACACCATGAGCGGAGCCAACCTGGCCGCCGTGGCCATCAAGGCCCGGGAGGCCGGCCGCCTGCCCGAAGGGCCGGCGGCCGGCGACGTCGACGCCATCGGCCACCTGCTGGATCAGATCGCCGCCCGGTCGACCCCCCTGGGCGAGACCTTGTCTGAGGGCATGGACGATGCCCTGGCCGCCTTCGGCATGAGCGACCGGACCATCACCAGCAAGCGCCTCGACCCCGCCGGCTACGAGCCCCGGAGATTACGGGGCATGGCCCTCAGCTATGCCCTGAGCGTCCGCGGCGCGTGCCACCTACGGGCCACCTTCTACAAGCCCGAGTTGGGTGGTCTGTTGAAGGATCTGGACGACGAGGCCTATGTCCGCACCTACATCGACTGGGAAGACCGCATGCTCATCCTGGACAGCCTCACCTTCTGCCGCTTCTACCGCGACCTGGTGGGCTGGGACCTGCTCCGTTCGGCAGCCCAGCAGTTGGGAGGCTCGCCGGTGACCAAGGAACAACTCGAGGCCCTCTCTACCGAGACGATCACGCGCATCCGCCGCTTCAACATGATCTGGGGCTGCACCCCGGCCGATGACACCATAGCCGAGCGGTTCTTCCTCGAGCCCACCGATACCGCCCCGCCCGTGGACCGGGAAGAACTGCAACGGCGAGTGCGTCTGTACTGGGTCATGCGGGGCTGGGGCGAGGAGGGCCGGCCTCCCGCCTGAGGGCTCGGCCGGTAGACCGCGAGCGGGGCGAGCGGCCAGCGGGGCGAGCGGCACCCGGGTGCCACCCATCGCGCGGCTTCAGCGGAGACACGCCACCGCTTCGGCGATGGCTTTCCCCATGTCCTGGGTGCCCGAGGTGCCCCCTAGGTCGTACGTCACCCGGTCGCCGGCGCCGATGACGGCGCGCACGCCGTCGAACAACGCGCGCGCGGCGGCCGGCTCTCCCAGGTGGCTCAGCATGAGCACGGCCGACAGGATGAGCGCGGTGGGGTCGGCCTTATCAAGACCGGCGTACTTGGGGGCAGAGCCGTGTACCGGCTCGAAGACGGCGATATCCTGCCCGATGTTGGCTCCCGGCGCCACCCCCAGACCGCCCACCAGCCCGGCGCACAGGTCGCTGATGATGTCTCCGTAGAGGTTGGGGCACAACAAGACGTCATACAGCTCCGGCTTCTGCACCAGTTGCATGCACATGTTGTCGACTATGCGGTCCTCGAACTCGATGTCGGGGTAGTCGGCGGCCACCCGGCCCGCCACTTCCAGAAAAAGGCCGTCCGACAGCTTCATGATATTGGCCTTGTGTACGGCCGTGACCTTGCAGCGGCCCTCCCGCCTGGCGTAGTCAAAGGCGAAACGGGCGATGCGCTCGCTGCCTCGACGGGTGATGATCTTGATGGACTCGGCCGCGTCAGGGCCGACCATGTGTTCCACCCCGGCATACAGATCCTCGGTGTTCTCGCGCACCACCACCAGGTCGACGTCCTCAAAGCGGGACTTCACCCCAGGGATGCTGACGGCAGGCCTCAGGTTGGCGTAGAGGTCGAGTTCCTTGCGTAACCCCACATTTACGCTGCGGAAGCCCGAGCCCACCGGGGTGGTGATGGGCCCCTTGATGGCGACTCGAGTCTCCCGGATGGAGTCGATGACGGCCTGCGGCAAGGGGGTGCCGTACTTCTCCATGACGCCGGCGCCGGCTTCCATGTCCACCCACTCGATGGCGACACCGGTGGCGGAGACCGCCACCTTGGTGGCAGCCATGATCTCGGGGCCGATGCCGTCCCCAGGGATGCAGGTGACCCGATAGGCCGTCATTCTCATCCTCCCTCAGTCTTTGGCCGCCGGCCCAGGTAGGCGCCCTCGGGAGCAGGGGGCGCATACACCCCCACCGGCCCTCCCCCGGCCGGTACCGTGCGGTCGGGCAGCCCCACTGGACGTTCCCTGAACACCGACACCTCTTCCAGGCTGCTCACGTTCTGCGTCAGAAGCCTGACGATCTCTCTCCGCAGACCTACCGACTGGAAGCGCGGATCGACAACCACGTCGAACAGCACCCGGCTGGCCGGACCCAGGCGGCAGGTGCGCCCGAATCCCACCAGCAGGCCGTCCAGGCGACAGACCACCCACTCGGACGAGGCAGCCAAGGCCCACTCCAGCTTCGCGCCCGCCTCCTCTTCCTGCCAACCGCAGCGTCCAAAGAACTCGGCCAACTGGGCACCGTCGACGGGGGTGTTCCTTTCGACTTCGAACATGGTCCGAGCATGCTACCAGAACCGCGGTGGAAGAGGCGGGCGTCACGGCCCCAGACTGCGGGGGTCGAGCGGCACGATACCCTCATCCGGGCGGTACAGCAGCTCCCGGGTTTCCTCCCAGATCTGGGCCATGCGCTGGCGGTCCTCTTCCGTGAGGGGCACATCGGTCTCCGGCTCCAAGCCGGGGAGGACCGGGAGTACCCGGTAGCGGACCGGCTCTTCCCCCGAGTCGGCCTGTATGTAGACGGGCAGATAGCTCACCCCGGTGACACGGGTGCGAAGACCGTCTTTTTCGAAGTGCACGTACACGACCAGGCCGGTGTCGGCGTTCTGCTCCCGCTCCGAGGAGATGAGATTCCCCAAGGAATAGGCCACGAACTTGTCGGTGACTCGCCAACTGGCGTAGGTGACGAAATGTCCGATCGTCTGCGGGGCGGGCCGGGAGCCGATGATCACGTCGGCGCCGCCGGCGAGGATCTGCCGGGTGAGCAGGGTCTGCTCTTCGGTGGGCCCGTCGGCCGACTGCTCTCCATAGTTGAGCACCACAATGACGGCGTCGGCTCCCCAGGAGCGCGCGGTCATGGCTTCTTGGCGGATGGTGTCCACGTCCACCCGTCCGACGGCGAAGCCGGCCTGCTCCTCCGCGGGCAGGCCGCGGTTGACTTGATCGGTGTAGTCGAGAAAGGCCACTGTGACCCCGCGGATGTCGACCAGGCGGGGAGTGGCCCGCTCCCCCGGCGACCGGTAGGTCCCCACGTGGGCAAGGCCGGCGGCGTCGAGCCGATCGAGCGTCCCCACCACGCCGTCCATACCGAAGTCGAGGGAGTGGCGATTGGCGGTGGCCACCAGATCGACACCGAGGGCCCGCAGAGTGAAGGCCAACTCGCGGGGAGCGTTGAACAAGGGAGAATCGCTGTAGCCGTACTCAGGACCGGCCAGGCGCGGCTCGAGGCAGGCGATGGAATAGTCGGCTCCGGCCAGATACGGCTCGATGGGAGTGAAGATCGGCTTGAAGTCGTACGCTCCCGTCCGCTCGTTGAAGACCGACTCCATGACGGCCTGGTCGGTCAACACGTCCCCGGCCGCGGCCACGGTGATGGTGATGGGCTCCGTGGTGGTGGTAGTTGTGGTCGTCGGCTCCGGCGAGGGCTCGGTGGTGGTCGTGGTGGTCTCGGACGGCGGGACGGTGGTCGAGACCACTACGGTCGCGGGCACGGTGACGGTGACCCCCGAGACGCCCGTGGCCCTGATCTGAGGGTCGTCGGCGGGCCAGAAGATCAGGGGCGCACACAGAGCCACGATCGCTATCGCGGCTCCCAGAGCTTTCCAAGCGTTGTGCACGGGCGTGACCTCGCGATGCGGGTGCGGATGGTCGTAGTAGCCGAAGGCCGCGTGTGCCGGTCATTGTATCCGACGTAGTATCATCTGTCGTCGGCTTGTCGCGCGATCGGCATGCGCCGCCGGACCATCACATCGAGAGGACATGGTAGGTCAAATGCTTGAGTCTCTTCTCTATCCGAAGACCGTGGCGGTGATGGGGGCATCGCGCACGCCGGGCAAAGTGGGCTACGCTGTCGTAGCCAATCTCGTCCACGGGGGTTTCGAAGGGGCTATCGTCCCGGTCAACCCATCCGGCGGGGAGATGTTCGGCCAGAAGATATACGCGAGCCTGGAGGAGTACGGTAAGAGCATTGACATGGGTGTCATCGCCGTACCCACCGCCGCCGTAAAAGGGGCCGTCATCGATTGCCTGCGGGCTGGGGCCAAGGCCATTGTCGTCATCACGGCCGGGTTCAAGGAAGTGGGCGAGGAGGGAGCCCGGCAGGAGCGAGAGATCGCCGACCTGTGCCGCTCGTCGGGCGCGCGGCTGATGGGCCCCAACTGCCTCGGCCTCATCAACACCCACCACAAGATGAACGCCTCCTTCGCCAGCCATATGCCCGCCGCCGGAGGTATCTCCGTCCTCTCCCAGTCCGGCGCCCTCTGCACGGCCATCCTCGACTGGGCCGCTGCCCGCAAGATGGGTCTGGCCACGCTCCTCAGCATCGGGAACAAGGCCGATCTCAACGAGACCGACCTGCTTGCCGCCTTCGCCGATGATGAGCGGACCAAGGTCATCGTCGGCTATCTGGAGAGCATCGGCTCCGGCGACGAGTTCATCCGGGTGGCCGAGTCGGTGGCGGCGGTGAAGCCCGTGGTCATCCTCAAGGCCGGCACCACCTCGGCCGGTTCCAAGGCCGCCTCATCCCACACGGGTGCCCTGGCCGGAGCCGACATCGCCTACGGCGCGGCCTTCAAGCGGGCCGGCATCATCCGGGCCGACACCTTCGAATCGCTCTTCGACTTCGCCGCCGCCCTGGCCATGCAGCCCATCCCCCGGGGCGACCGGGTGGCCATCATAACCAACGCCGGCGGCCCGGGCATCATGACCGCCGACGCCGTCGAGAATGCGGGGATGAAGGTGGCCTCGCTGCACCCTGACATCGCCGAAGACCTGCGCGAGAAGCTTCCGGCCGCCGCCAGTGTGGGCAACCCCATCGATGTCCTCGGTGACGCCGACCCCGAGCGCTATGCCCTCGCCGTGCAGGCGGCCCAGGCCGACCCCTCGGTGGACGCCGTCATCGTCATCTTGACCCCCCAGGCCATGACCAAGCCGCTGGAGACGGCGCGCGCCATCGCCGCCTACGCCAACGGGCAGAAACCTCTTCTTGCCACCTTCATGGGCGGCGCCGACGTCATGCCCGGCCGCGACGAGCTGGTCGCCGCCAACCTGCCCGACTACCCCTCTCCGGAGCGGGCGGTGGCGGCCCTCAAGGCCATGGTCGATTACGCCGCCTGGCGTCTGCGTCCCCCGCGGATCGTCACCCGCTTTCCCGTCAACCGGCGGCGGGTCGAGCGCATCATCTCCCGGCAACTCCGCACCGGGCGTCTGTACGTGGGCGAGGCCAAAGCCAAGGATATCCTGCGCGCCTATGATTTCGTCGTACCCGACGGCCGTTTGGTCACCACGGTGGACGAAGCGGTGGAGGCGGCGCCGCGTATCGGCTATCCGCTGGCCATGAAGATCGTGTCTCCCGATATCATCCACAAGTCGGATGTGGGTGGGGTCAAGCTCAACCTCAACAGCGCCCAGGAAGTGGCGGACGCTTATGAGCTGATGATGCTGCGCATCCCCCGCAAGATGCCCAACGCCTTCCTCGAGGGCGTCTACCTGGAACACATGGTGCCCAAGGGGCGAGAGGTGATCCTGGGCATGACCCGCGATCCCCAGTTCGGGCCGATGCTCATGTTCGGGCTGGGCGGCATCTTCGTGGAGGTGATGAAGGACGTCACCTTCCACCTGGCCCCCATAACCTCGGCCGAGGCCATGAGCATGCTCATGGGCACCCGCTCGTACAGACTGCTAGAGGGGGTGCGGGGCGAGGCCGGGGTCAACCTGGCCGCCATCGGGGAGGCGCTCCAGCGGATCAGCCAGCTGGTCACCGACTTCCCCCAGATCGCTGAACTGGACATCAACCCCTTCATCGTCGCTCCTCTGGGCGAGGAGTCGGTGGCTGCCGACGCCCGAATCCAACTGGCCCCGGGAGGTGGACTGTGAGCGCCTCACCTAAGACCGACTACGATCCCGCCTGGCAGGACAAGTATCGGAGCATGATCTGCACGGCTCAGGAGGCGGTCGCCCGCATCCGGCCCGGCCAGAGGGTCTTCATAGGCACCGGTGGAGCCCAACCTCTCCAGCTGGTGCAGGCCCTCGTCGACCGACACAGGGAGCTGGCCGACACAGAGGTCCTTCACGCCATCACCATAGGGGCGGCCCCCTACGCTTTCAAAGAGTTGGCCGACCACTTCCTCGTCAACACCTTCTTCGTCTCGGCCAACGTGCGGGAGATGATCCAGGAGGGATACGGCGAGTACACGCCCATCGCCCTGTTCGACATCCCCCGCCTGTTCGAAAGCGGGAGGATGCCCCTGGACGTGGCCTTGATCCAAGTGACCCCGCCCGACCTGCAGGGGCGCTGCAGCCTGGGCATCTCGGTGGACATCGTCAAGTCCGCGGCCGCCAACGCCGGCCTGGTGATCGCCCAGGTCAATCCCCAGATGCCCTGGACCCTGGGCGACAGCTTCGTGAGCGTCTACGACCTTGACATCTTGGTGCCGATCGACGCCCCCCTCATCGAGACCACCGACCTGGGCTTCGTCGACAACGTCCGCACCGGCGCTTCGTCCCCCGAGGCGGAGGAGATCACCCGCTCCATCGGCGAGTACATCGCCTCTCTGGTGGAGGACGGCTCCACCCTCGAGGTGGGTATCGGCCGCATCCCGCACGGGGTGGTGGAGTTCTTGAAGAGCAAGAAGGATCTGGGGGTCCACACGGAGGTCATCACCGACGCCATCATCGACCTGGTCGAAGCCGGTGTGGTCACTGGAGCCCTCAAGTCCACCGACAGAGGCAAGATCGTCACCTCCTTCGCGATGGGGAGCAAACGTCTCTACGAATACGTCGACAACAATCCCTTGTTCTCGTTCAACCCCACCGAGTACGTCAACGACCCCTACGTCATCGGCCAACAGAACAAGATGGTGGCCATCAACACCGCGCTCGAGATCGACCTCACCGGCCAGGTGTGCTCCGACTCCCTGGGCACCAAGTTCTATTCGGGCATCGGAGGCCAGTCCGACTTCAACATGGGCGCCGGCCGCTCCCAAGACGGTCGGGCCATAATCGCGCTGCCTTCCACCGCTGAGAAGGGCACCAAGTCGCGCATCGTGGCTTCCCTGCAGCCGGGCGCCGGCGTGGTCACCACCCGGGGATATGTCCACTACGTGGTGACCGAATACGGCATCGCCTATCTGCACGGCAAGAGCGTGCAGGAGCGCGCCATGGCCCTCATCACCATCGCCCATCCCGACTTCCGGGAAGAGTTACTGGCCAAGGCCATCGAGTACCGGTGGGTCCGACCCGAGATGGCCGATGTGGAGGGGCGTTTGTTCGTAGGTCCCAAAGAGGTGCGGACCACCATGCTCCTGGACGATGGGACGCTGATCACCTTCCGCGCCATCGAGCCGACCGACGAACCGGCCACCCGCGACCTCTTCTACTCGCTTTCCCAGGAGACCGTGTACTACCGCTACATGTCGCACATGAAGCGCATCCCCCGGAAGCAACTGCAGAACTTCGTCTACATCGACCACCGCAACGAGGTGGCCATCGTGGGGACCGTTCCTGAGGCCCACGGCGAGGAGATCATCGCCATCGGCCGCTACTACCTCGACCAGAAGACCAACCGGGCCGAGGTGGCCTTCGTCGTGCGCGACGATTGGCAGAATCGAGGGATCGGCAGCTTCATCATGAAGCACCTGGCCACCATCGCCAAGCGCAACGGCATCTCCGGCTTCACCGCCGAGGTCATGCGCGACAACAAGGCCATGCAGGCGGTCATCAACCACAGCGGCATGAAGGTGCGCAGCACCCTGCACGAGGGGGTGTTCCACTTCGAGATGGACTTCTGAGCGGACTCCGGGGTAGCGGGCCCTCTCCCGGCGGCGCTTCGCGACGCTGGGGTGCCTGGTCAGAAGAAGGTGCGGCAGTCCAGACCCAGGATGCCGGCAGCCTGGGCCATCACTCGATCGGCGGTGGCGATGGTACCGATGCCGTTCGCCCGCGCGACCCCCAGATGCAGGGCGTCGAGAGCCCGCAGCGGCACGGCGGGTTGGGCGCCCACGATCGACTCCGCGATCAAGAACGACTCCACCGTGTGCGGCACCAGCACCAGGTGGCCCATGGCTACGTCGCCTTCGAACGTGGCCACCACCCTGGCCTGCGTGTCGGCGTCGAGGTGGCCCTCGCGCCGGCGGCGGGCGAGGAGCGACCGCATCTCGGTCTTGGTCAGGAGGCTGATGTAGGCCGGAGCTGCCTGGGCCAGATAGGCCTCGACTTCCTCTGAGCGGACCTCGTTGACATACCACTTGACCAGCGCGCTGGTGTCGGCGTAGACGCCCGTCAAGCTAGCCCCTCTCCCGATCGGCCCGCACCAGCTCCTCGCTGCCCACAGCCATGAACGGCATCGACGAACGCAGGTCGGCGTGACTGGGCACGCCTCGTCTGGGCTGTAGTGGCACGAGCTTCGCCAGCTCCCGGCCGTGGCGGGTGATGATCACCTCTCCTTCTTGCTCGACGATCGCCTGAAGAGACGAGAGTGAATCCCTCAACTCCCTGATCGACATGCTGCGCATCCACCACCCCTGGGTCCGATGTGACATAGTGCCACGATTTGTTACATAATAGCGGGGAAAACGCTGATGTCACCGGAAGAGGTCCCGCCGCCGGTGCCTGAGCACCGGCATGCGCTCGCGGACGGAGCGCAGGTAGTCCAGGTCGAGCTCGGCCACGAGCGTGTCGACGCCTTCGCGGCACTGGGCCGTCACCGTTCCCCAGGGGTCGACCACGAGGCTGTGGCCGTAGGTCTGCTTGCCGCGCGCCCATTGGCCCCACTGTCCGGCGGCGGCCACGTAGCAGCCGTTCTCGATGGCCCTGGCCCGCAGCAGCGGCTCCCAGTGATACATCCCGGTGGCGACGGTGAAGGCGGCCGGCAGCAGGATCACCTCCGCACCCCTGTCGGCCAGGGCCCGGAAGAGCTCAGGGAAGCGGAGGTCATAGCAGATGGCCAAGCCCATGGTGACGCCTTCGCAGTCGAACACCGCCACGTGGTCACCGGGCCGGATGGCATTCGACTCCAGGTACTGGCTGCCGTCGGGCAACACGATGTCGAAGAGGTGGATCTTGCTGTAGCGGGCCACCTCCGTCCCCGCGCGGTCGAAGACGAGGCTGGTGTTGTAGTTGCCGTCTTCCCGCCGCTCGATCACGCTGCCGCAATGGAGGAAGACACCGTGGTCCCGGGCCTGCCGGGCCGCCCACTCGCTGCTCGGTCCCGGGATACTCTCCGCCGCCTGGGCATTGGCCTCGTCGCTCCCCAGGTGGTTGAACATCTCGGGCAGCAGCACCAGATCGACCCCGCGGGTCGCCAGGTGGGCGATGGCCTCGCCCGCGGCCGCCAGATTGGCCTCTTTGTCCTGTCGGGAGTTGAGCTGTGCCAGACCGATCCTCATGAAGCGACCTCGCTCCCTCTCGCTGTTCCGATACGCCTCAGCGATGCCTCTACTGCCGCCAGTGATGACTCCAGGTCGACCGGGTCGAACACCTCCAATGTGACCACACCGGCGAACTCCCCCGCAAGCCTCTCTAACACCCGATCGAGCCGGTCCGCCGACATCTTGTCGAGCGAGGCGTGGTCGCGTCCGGCCACCCCATGCAGATGCACCACTCGTGCCCGTCCCAGCCACCGCTCGATATGAGGCACGGGATCCACGCCCGTAAGCCAAAGATGGCCCACGTCGATGGTCCGCCCCACAGGCAAGACATCCAGCACAGGTGAGAAGGACTCGGGATCCCACGCTTCGAGATTCTCAAGGCACAGCATGCTGGGATCGTCCAGCCACCCGGCGACCAGTTCCAGGGCCCGGCAAGCATCTTGGCGCCACCGCCCTAGGCGCGAATGCGAGAGTGGGAGTCCGGCGTCATCGCGGAGGCCCCGGCCGTCGAGGTGGGCGATGTACGCGTGTGGTTGCAGCCTCTTCGTGCGCGCCACGGCCCGGCGTGCGGCCACCAGGGAGCGGTCGGCTGCGCCCAGCCCCTGTCCCCAATGTAGGTCGAGGGGCAGGTGGACCGTGTAAGTGAGACCGTGGGCCTCGGCCAGTTCCCGTAACCTGGCCGCCGCGGCCGGGTCCGGCAGGTTCTCCCCATAGTCGTCCGTATCGAAGAGGACCAGCTCGACGTCGTCCACCCGCGGGCCGAGGAACTCCACATTCGCCGCGATGCCGCCAGAGACGACGCAGGAGGTCGCACCGATGCGGAACATGCGATCAGGGATCGGGGCTGACGCCGGCAACCCGGAAAGCGGGGGGCGCGGCTGGCGCAGAGGCCTGCCGCGCCCCCCGCCCCCAGGTGTCACTCGGCGGGAGTGATGAGCGTCTTCAGATCGGCCAAGGCGGTCATCAGAGGAGTCACCTTGGTCATGAGCACGCCGGCGGCCTCCATCAAGGTAGCCGTGTCGGGCAGAGCGGTCACCGCGCTGTCCATATCGGTCCACGCCTGCTCGACCTTGGACGCATCGGCGTCCTTGATCTTCTTGGCGGAGTCGATCACCGTCTGCACCTCGGGCTTCATGGCATCCCGGGTGGCTTTGATCTCGGCCACGGTCAAGGACCCGCTTGTGCCCTTCGCCGTCAGGTCGGCCACAGCGGCCTCGATCTTGGTCAGGGACGCGGTCAGCGCCGCTTTGGCCGCTTCCTCGTCGTCACCCCCGCCGCCGCAGCCGACGGCGGCGAACAGGCTCAGCACCATGACCACGGCCAGACTCAGAAGCACTGTCTTTCTACCTCTCACCACTCCTCCTTCACGTATCCTCCACTCCAGGGCTGCCCGGCCGGCGAGGTACCGACCCTTCAGAACTTTAAGGCACCGGCTCGGTGATATCAACCAGTCCTGCCGAAACCGATCACCCGCTGTTCGGAAGAAGCGCTCCGCGGACCCGGCCGCGGGTGCTACCGTGCTCTCATGCGAAAGATGCTGTTGTTGCTCGATCTGGCCCGCGGCCGCTCCGCTCTGCTGTCGGTGTCGGAGCCCGTCCTGGGGGCGATGCTGGCTCTAGGGACCTTCCCTTCCCTGCGGGTCTGCCTGCTGGGGCTGCTGGCCGCGGTGGCCGGTTACCTCTGTGTCTATTCCCTCAACGACCTGCTCGACCTGCGGGCGGACCGCGAAGAGATCCGCCTGTCCTCCCCCGACCCTCTGGCTTGGAGACCGGAAGTCACCCACATGGACGTCTTGACCCTCCGTCACCCGGTGGCGGCGGGGGCCCTGCCCCTGTGGGCAGCGGTCACCTGGGTGGCCGTCATGGGAGTGGTGGGGCTGGTCGCCGCCTACCTGCTCCGGCCCCTGTGCGCCTGGTTGTTCATCGCCTGCGCCGTCCTCGAGATACTCTATTGCTGCCTGCGCCGACGCACGTGGCTGAAGGTCGTCCCGGCCGCTACCATGGTCGCGGTCGGAGGGCTGGCTGGCTGGTTCGCCGTGGGGGAGGCGACCTGGGGCGCCCTGGCCTTCTTCTTTCTCTTGTTCGCCTGGGAGGCGACCCGCAACCTCACCAACGACCTGGCCGACGTGACCCACGACCGGCTGGTCGGCATCACCACCCTGGCGACCGTCCACGGGCCCAGGGTGGCGGCGCGCGCGATCATGGTCCTGGCGGTCGCCATCGTGGCCGTCGCCCTGCTGCAACCCAGCCCCTGGATAATCCGCGGCCTCCTGGCGGCGGTGGCCGTGGCGACCATGACGATCCCGGCCTTCATACTCGGCCGCGACCCCAGCGAACCATCGGCGCAGAGATACTTCAACCGCCTCACCTTCTTTCCCCCCTTGGCAGCCGCCTGCACACTCGTCGTCGCACTGGTTGTGAGGGTCTGCGGTCCGCACCGGGCCGCGCGGCCGCCCGCGCCCGCGCGGCCCCACCCAAGAGACGAGGGGCCGCCTCCCCTGGAGGCGGCCC
>CAYNPL010000001.1:126940-150392 GCA_964399135.1 uncultured Gaiellales bacterium | reverse complement strand
ACGACAATGAGCAGGATGCAGACCACGATGAGTCCGAACAGGCCGGCGGGTCTGATGAGGAGGATCAAGAAGAGGACCAGGAACCAGAAAGGCATCACCCACAGCAGGCCGAGCTGCCAGCCTACGATGGCCTCGAGAACGCCCAGGATGAACGCGGCATAGAGGGTGCCTTTGATACTGCCCAGCCCCCCGGCGATGACGATGATGAGAGCTTTGACCAGGAAGGTCCAGCCGCCCAGCGGGGTCATGAAGAACCGGGGGGCCAAGAGGATGCCGCCGGCGCCGCAGAGCATGGTCGAGATGCCGAAGGTGATGGCGAAGACCCGGTAGAGCGGGATTCCGACGATGCGCGCCCCCGTGGGGTCTTGCGCCACCGCCCGCATGCTCATGCCCGTGCGGGTCTTGGCCATGAAGACGAAAAGCACCACGGCCACCACCAGAGCGAACAAGAACATAGCGATAAGCTGCCAACTGATGGTGAACCCGGCGATCTTGACGCTGCCGGTCAGGAACTCCGGCAGCGACTTGGTGCGCGCCCCGAAGATCACCAGCACCAGGTTGTCCAGAAACACCGCCAGCCCCAGGGTCACCAGAAGGACGCTGAATTCGAACTCGGGCCGGGACCGCAACGGGCGGATGAGGACCTGGTCGACAGCTACTCCGAAAAGGAACATGATGGGGAGCACGATGAGGAAGACCAGGAAGTAGTTGAGGCCGGCGTAGCCGACAGCGAGCACCCAGGCCAGATAGGCCCCCCAGGTGAAGAACGACCCGTAGCTGTAGTTGAGCACCCGGCCGACGCCGTAGCAGAGCGTGAAGCCCACCGCCACCAGGAAGTAGACGATCCCGATGGTGATGCCGGTTATGAGGACTTCGATGAACTCCCGCACTATCGCTCCCGCTCCGCCGCCTACGTGATGCCGAGGAAGACTTTGCGCACCGTGTCGCTGTGGAGGGCTTCCTCCTTGCTGCCCGAGAACACGATGCGGCCGTCTTCAAGAAGGTAGATGTAGTCCGCCTGCTCGGCGATATCGCCGGTGGTCTGCTCAACGAGGAGGATACTCATGCCCTGATCGCGCAGAGCCACGATCTGTTCGAAGACCTGGGTCCGCAGGATGGGAGCAAGCCCGAAGGAGGGCTCGTCAATGGCCAGGAACCTGGCGTCGGACATCAGACCCCTGCCGATAGCGAGCATGCGGGCCTCCCCGCCGCTGAGGCTGAGGGCCCGCTTCTTGGCCAGCGTCTTCAACTTGGGGAACATCCCGAAGACGAGCTCCAGGTTCTCCGCTTCCTTCTTGCGCGCGCTGCGGGCGTAAGCGCCCAGGCGAAGGTTCTCCATAACGGTCATCTCGGGGAAGAGGTGGCGCTCCTCGGAGATGAGAACGATGCCCATCTCCACCAACTTGTGGGAGGGGAGACCCTGAATCTCCTGCCCATCGAACCGGATGACCCCGCCGGCCGGCTTCATCAACCCGCAGATGGTCTTGAGCAAGGTGCTCTTTCCGTGGCCGTTGGGACCGAAGATCGCGACCAGTCGCCCATCGGCCACCTGAAGGGAGATGTCTTTGATGGCCTGGTACTGGCCGTAGAAGGCGCTGACGTTCTCTACCTCAAGCACGCTTGCCCCCCACCAGGCATTCGATCACGGCGGGATCCTCCACCACGGTCCGGGGGTCGCCCACACAGAGCCTCTCGCCGTTGTTGAGGATGAGCAGCCTATCGCATGAGCGGGTCAGAGCGCTCATCAGATGTTCGATCATTATGACCGTGAGACCCCACTCCTTGTTCAGCCGCTCGAACAGGGCCAGGCTCAGTTCCGCCTCCACGGCGCTGAGTCCCCCCAGGGCTTCGTCCAGCATGATGAGCCGGGGGCGCGTAGCCAGAGCCGAGGCCAGTACGGTCAGCTTCTTGTCGTAGAGCTTCAGGGTAGCGACCGGTCGCGCCTCCTTGCCCTCCAGGCCGACGTAGGCTATGAGCTCGGACAGATCGTTCCAGGGCGCGTGGCGGTGGCCGCCGCCCGCCTGACGGCGGTTGCCGTCTGCATGGCCCCGAGCTCCGAAGTGCTCGCCCATGCGCAGGTTCTGCACCACGGTCATGGAGTGGAAGGGCTGAGGGATCTGGAAGGTGCGCGCCACCCCCAGATGAGTGACGCGGTGCGGCGGCAGACCGTCGATGCGCCTGCCGTCGAGCAGGATGCGACCGGAGCCGTGCAGAAAGCCGGAGATGAGGTTGAACACCGTGGTCTTGCCGGCGCCGTTGGGCCCGGCGATGCCGAACACCTCACCTTCCTCCACCTCGAAGGAGAGATCGTTGACGGCGGCCAGTTGGCCGAACCTCTGGGTCACGTTCTCGAGTACGAGCAGCGGCATGCGGGAGCCTCGGTCCATTCGGTCCGGGGCGCGCGGCGCATGCGCCGCGCGCCCCGGACCGGCGTCTACCCAGCGACTACTTCTCCGGCCAGGCCGGATCGATCCACGGCGGCAGCACGAACTCGTCGGTACCGAAGAAGGCCAGTTCACCATTGCCCTTGTACTGGGCATAGGCGATGGGGAAGTCCGGACCCGACTTGACCGTCTGCTCGGGGTTGTTGAAGTCGTAGATGCCGAGCAGGCCGGTGTACTTGTTCGCCCTGATGTGGTCGGCGATCTCGGCGTACTTGGTAGGATCGCCCACGGCCTTCACCGCTTCGACCCAGATCATCACCGAATCGTAGGTGGAGGGCGGAGTGGTGAGCGGCACCGGCATGCCGAACATCTCCTCGAAACGGGCTTTCCACTCGTCGTGTTCGGGGCTGGGAGTGACGTAACTCGTCACATAGCCCATCACACCGATCAGATCATCACCGACGGCTTCCTGGGTCTCGGTGAAGACCACCATGTAGGAGATGTCGAGCAGCGACGGCGTGGGGTTCTCCATGAACTGCTTGACGAAGGAGCTGATGTCCGCCACCGACAGCACTGAGCACACGATGGCGGCGGGTTTCTCAGAGCGGATCTTGGTGAGTATCGAACCCCAGTCGGTGGTGCCGTAGGGGAAGGTCTCGTTGATGACCACCTGCCAGCCGGCCTTCTCGGCCTCGGCCGCTACCGCCGCGGTGTAGTTGAGGTCCCACTCCAAGTCACCATGCAGGATGGCGATCTTCTTGTTGGGATAGGTGTACGTATCCTCGAACTGGATCATGCCCTCCCAGGCCCGCCTGCCGTAGTCGGCCTCCACCGAGAAGACCTGGAACATGTTGCCGTACTTGGCCGGGTCGGTCTTGACCATGTCGGCCGCCCTCACCGAGCCGCTGCCGTGAATGAAAGGAACGTCACTGTTGGCTCCGTAGGCTTCGAAATCGGGGCCGTACCCACCGTAGCCCTCCACCACCACGTCGACCTTCTCCTTGTCGATGAGGTAGTCCTTGGAAGCCGCCACAGTCTCGGGGAGGAGTTCCTCGATGTCGAACACCTTGAGCTCCACCGGCCGGCCCAGAAGGCCCCCCGCTGCGTTGAGGTCGGCCACCGCCATCTCGAGGCCCATCTTCATGTGCTCGCCGTCCGCGGCATAGGCCCCGGTCAGCGGCAGCGGCGCCCCGATCTTGATGGGCTCGCCGGTGGGCGTGGCCCCTCCCGTGGTGGTGGTCGTCTCTTCGCCGCCGCACGCCGCCACCAAGGCGACGAGCAGGAGGGCGAGCAAGGCCGCCACCAGGACCGAGATCTTCTTGCTGCTCATGTCTGCCCCCTGTCCCTTAGAGCGTCTTTTCCACATCGATGGCCACCGTCTTCAGGTGGGTCACATCGTCCAACGTATAGCGGCCGCCCAGACGCCCGTGGCCGCTCCTTGTGCCACCCCCGCCCCCGAAGGGTTCGTGGGCCTCCCAGTAGTCGGTACTATCGTTGAACACCACATTACCGGTCCGCAGCCGGTCGGCATACCAGAAACAACGCTTTATCGAAGAGGTGAACACCGCCATCTGCAGCCCATAGCCGGTCTCGTTGGCGATCTCGACCGCCTCCTCATCGGTCTCGAACGTGATCACCGGCGCCACCGGCCCAAAGGTCTCCTCCCGGTTGAGAAGCATATCCCGAGTCACCCCGTCGATGACGGTCGCCGGGAAGTACAGGGGGGTCGGGCGCCCCGGTTCCCGAGCGCCTCCCAGCAGGATGGTCGCCCCCTTGGCCCGAGCGTCCTCCAAGTGCTCCTCGGTCTTCGCCGCGGTGGGCTCGTTGTTGAGCGGTCCCATGGTGGCGGCCGGGTCCATGGGGTCGGTGGGGGAGTAGACCTTGGCTTCCTGGAGGAGCAGGGCCACGAACTCGTCGTGGACCTTCTTGTCGAGCAGGATTCTTTCTGTCGCGCAACACACCTGCCCCGCGTTGTAGAAGCAGCCGAAGGCGGCCGCCTTGGCGGCTTCGGCCAGGTTGGCGTCGGCGCAGACGATGACCGGCCCGTTGCCGCCCAGTTCCATGAGCGTCATCTTGATGCCGGCCCGAGAGCAGATGGCCTCGCCGGTGACCGTCTCCCCGGTAAAGCCGATCAAGGCTACGTCGGGATGAGCCACCAGATAATCACCGACGGTGGCTCCCGGTCCGGTGACCAGGTTGAACACGCCGCCGGGTAACCCGGCCTCGTCCAGCGCCTGCTGGATGCACCTCGCCACCAGGATCATCGACAGGGGAGTAGTGGAAGCCGGCTTCATCACCACCGTGTTGCCCACGGCCAACCCCGGCCCCAAGTACTCCGAGGGGATGACGGTGGGGAAGTTCCAGGGCGTGATCACCGCCATGACCCCATAGGGTTCGCGGAACGTGAGCACCCGCTTGGCCGGGTCACGCATGGGGATGATGGGCGTCTCCATACGGACGACGTCCTCAGCCGCGAGTTGGAAGTTGAGAGCGGTCTCCATGACCTCGGGCAGAGCCTCCCCGGCATAGGGCTTGCCCTGCTCGACGGTGAGCACCTGAGCGATCGTCTCCGCCCGCTCTCGGATCAGCTCCGCCATCCGCAAGACGATCTCCGACCGTCTGTAGACAGGCGTACTCCGCCAGACCGGCCAGGCCCCCTTGGCGGCTGCCACAGCGGCGTCGACATCGACCGGACCGCTCTTGGGCACCTCGGCCAGCACCGCCCCGGTCACCGGGCTACGCACGGTGAAGCGTTCACCCGACTCGGCCTCCGTCCAGGTCCCCGCTATGAGGTTGGTGTTGCCGTCGAGTTCCTTGGGAATCTTGACGTCAGCGCTTGTACTCGCCATAGGCCCCCCTTCGTTTGTCTGTGATCAGAGCCAACGCGTGCTTCTGCGGGCGATGCGCAGGCCCGCACGCTTGAGGTCCTCCACGTACTTGAGGCGGACGTCGCGGGACAGTCCTTCGGGCGGTAGCACTCCCCGCTGGGTGATGGTCCCGTCGAGCAGATAGCCGGCATAGATGGCCGCGGGCGTGGAGGTGCCGTAGGAGATACGGTTGGCGCCGGGTACCAGTTGCGTCACCTTCTGGATGTTAGGAGGGAATACCCAGAACGTCTCGGTGGCCGGCTCCCCTTCCTTGGCGTACAGGTCGATCATGTAGGCGCCCTCATCGACGATGCGCCCCTCCGCCGCCAGCTTGGCGATTTCCTCTTTGGGCGCCGAGGGAGGCAGCACCGAAACGAGCACATCGATCGGACGCACCTTCTGCCCTCGAATATCCCGCGGTATGGGGCTGGCGATCCCCGTCTCGACGATGATCTTGGCCTTCTTCATGCCCTCTTCGCCGCCGGCCAGCTTGAAGTCAAGGTGCTTGAGCCCTTTGTCGCCCAACTTGGGTAAGAAGCGCGGCAGGGTTGAGCACTCCTCGTGCTCGTGGAGAACCGCGGCCAGACGGCCGACCGGGGCGGGAAAGTCCACGTATTCCCAGCCGGCGAAGGGCTCGGCCCGCAGGAATCTGCCGTCGTCGTAGTACAGCGTGGGAGTCTGGGAATCGATGTAGTAGGTCTCTTGCGACCATACCTGCACCGGCACTTCGGACTTGAAGTAGCCGCCCGCCTTGATGCGAACCGCCTCACAGCGCTCCATCTCTTCGTAGCCGATGGCGGCCAGGGTGTTGGTCACGCCGGGGGTCATGCCGGTGTGAATGAGCGCCGTCCGGCCGATGGCCTTGAAATCGTCGTCGAGGGCTATCTGCAACAGAAAGCCGTCATCGATGGTGCCACCCTCCACGCGGGTAGCCATGTCGAGGTAGTGGGTCTTGGCCTTGAGCGCGGCCTTCATCAGAGGATCGTCCCACTCGGGGATGACGGCGTTGAGGATGAGATCGGCGCCCTGGGCCAGCCCGGCCACATGGTCGATGTCCCGGGCATCGACGTGAACGGCGGTGGTCTTACCGGCTCCCCAGGCCGCTTTGACCTCCTCGGCCCGGCTGAGGTCCCAATCGCCGATCACGATCTCGTCCACCGCTGGATGCTTGGCCAGGTTCCAAGTCAACACATAGCCCTGCTCACCAGCGCCGATGATGACGACCTTCATGGCTCCCCCCAGAGGACGCTAACCAACCGGTCGGTTAGACCGGATACGTCCACTATAGGGCCGCCCCCGGCCGCGCGCAAGAGGCAACGTGCGACCCATCGAACACATCGGGCGATGCCCAGTCCGCAGACCACCTACAATGGGGCCGGACCGTGCCCGCTACCCCCAGGACCGAGAGGAGCCCGCATGACCCCCAAGACCTCACCGCGGAGCCGCGGCAGGCTGATGCGCCCACGCTTTCTGGCCGTGGCCGGAGCACTGCTGTTCGTGGCCGGCGTGGTCGCCTTCATGGGCATCATCACGGCCGAGGCCCTCTATCCGGAGGGCTACAGCACCTCAGGCAACGAGATCAGCGACCTGGGGGCCACGCGGCCGCCCGACAGCATCATCGAGGAGCCCTCAGCCACCATCTTCAACACGGCCATGATGGTGTGCGGCGTCTTCGTCATCGCCGCGGCCTACTGCCTGTGGCAGGGCACGCGGCGCGTAGCCGCCCCGGTGTTGATGGCCTTGTTCGGACTGGGGGTGCTGGGCGTGGGGGTCTTTCCCGGAGACCAAGGCGACGTGCACGCCATCTTCGCCATGCTGACGTTCATCGCCGGGGCGGTGGCGGCGATCGTCTCCTTGACCGTCACCTCGGGCCCCTTCCGCTATTTCGCGGTGCTCCTGGGGGTGGTGTCGCTGGGGACCCTGCTCATGTACATGGTCACGGGCGACGATGGGCCGATGGCCGGCCTGGGCCGGGGCGGCGTGGAGCGCTGGGTGGCCTATCCCACCTTGATGTGGGTCACCGGGCTGGGCGGCTACCTGATGGGGCGGGCGCGGTAGGGCGGGGCGGCCGCAGGCCGGAGGGGCGCGGCCGCGCCGCCGCCGCCCGCCCGGCCCGTTGCGCCCCTCAGCTACAGGAGGATGTCCTCCAGCGGATAGCGCCACTTGCCGTGAGGCTCGTCAGCCCCATACCCCAGAGCCACCAGCAACACGGGCTGGATGTGGGCCGGCAGGCCGAGGATGCGGCTGTATTCGGCAGGGATGAAATGGGTCATCGGGCAGGAATCCAAGCCCAGAGAGGTGGCCCCCAGCAGCGCGTAGGTGGCGGCGATGTACACCTGGCACTGCAGCCAGGCCGACTTCTCGCTCTCGGGCAAGGTGCCCATTTCCGCCGCGATGCCCATGACGATATCCCAAACCCGATCGGGTATGGAGTGCTCCTTCATGGCTTGGCCGAGCCGCTCGCTCAGGGCGGCGAAATCGGTGTCGACGCAGAACACCAGGAGGTGCGAGCAGCTCATCACCTGCGGCTCGTCGGGAGTGGCCGGCTCGAGCAAGGCCTTCGTCTGGGCTTCGGAGACTACCTTGATCCTCCACGGCTGGATGTTCAGTCCCGACGGAGCCCACCGCACCAGTTCGAGCAGTTCCTGGATGGTCTCTTCGGGCACGGGACGCGGCTCGAACAGCTTGGTGGCATAACGACGGGCGACGATATCCCTGAATTCCACCTGAGGCCTCCCTGAGGTGTCGGTGTCTGGGGCTGCGGGTTCAAACCGCTATCTGACTCGTTCAGCCTATCACGACGGCCATGGTCTCTTCGGCGATGAGGCGCTCTTCGTCGGTGGGGACTACCAGCACCTGCACCCGCGACCCGGGACGGCCGATGGGCGCCTCGGTTCCGCGGGCGGCTTGGTTCAGCCCGGCGTCGAGCTCCAGGCCCAGAAAACCCAGGCCTTCACAGATGGCGGCGCGGACATCGGGACTGTGCTCGCCCACCCCTCCGGTGAAGACCAGGGCGTCCAGACCGCCCAGGGCGGCGGCGTAGGCACCGATGTACTTCTTCGCCCGATAACAGTAGACATCCAGGGCCAGGCGGCAGCGCTCGTCCCCGGCGGCGGCCCCGCTCAGCACGTCGCGCATGTCGTTGCTGACACCTGACAGCCCGAGAAGGCCGCTCTCTTTGTTGAGGATGCGGTCGAGCGCGCCGGTCGAGAGCCCCTCTTCGCGCAGGAGATAGAGGAGGACGCCGGGATCCACGTCGCCGCCCCGGCCACCCATCACCAGGCCCTCCAGAGGCGTCATGCCCATGCTGGTGTCGACCGCACGCCCTCCCTTGAGCGCCGCCATGCTGGCCCCGTTGCCCAGGTGGGCGATGACCATCTTGAGCCGGGCCGGATCGCCCCCCAGCAGCTCGCCCGCCCGCCGGCTCACGTACTGGTAGGAGATGCCGTGGAACCCATACCGGCGCACCCCATGGTCACGGTAGTACTCGAAAGGCAGAGCGTAGACATGGGCCCGCGGGGGGATGCCGGCGTGAAAAGCGGTGTCGAACACCGCCACCTGCGGGGTGTCGGGGAGCAGACGGAGCGCTTCTTTGATGCCGAGCAGGATCGGCGGATTGTGAAGAGGCGCCAGCGGGGCGCACTCCTCGATCTTGGCCACCACCTCGGGGGTGAGCCGGGCCGGAGCGGTGAAGTGGCTGCCCCCGTGGACCACTCGGTGCCCGACCGCAGCCACTTCGGCCAGGCTGGAGATCGCGCCGGATGCCGGGTCGAGAAGGGCTGCGAGGACGAGCTCGAGCGCACGCCCATGATCGGGGACCCCCCCTTCTTCGCCGATACGCTCGACCTCCCCCTCGGCCAAGGCCACGTGGGCCACCGGGTCGTGCAGCTCGTACTTGACCGATGAACTACCGCAGTTGAGGACCAGGATCTTCACGCGACGACCCCGCCCATCTCAGCATGGATCTGGGGCATGTAGCGCGGCATGGGATGGCGGACCGCCACCTAGCCGCTGCCGCTCTCGGCCGCGTCCATGGGAGTGGCCGGCAAGCAAAGGAGCCAACTCCGGGGTCGGCCCCGCGTGCTCACGGTCGTAGTACTTGGAGTAGGGCTTCGCCTTCTCCTCGGGCGTGAGTTCCCGCATGCCTGCCATCCGACGACCTCCTTGTTCGTCTACCGCCGCTATTCTCGCACGGCAGGGACGCACGTTCCGGTGGCGATGGAGTAAACTACCGCGCTGACGCGCTTCAGTTGATCGCAAGCTTCTCCCCCTGGAGGATCCTATGAGACCAGACAGCGGCCGTGGACCGATGCCCCGAGACAGGGCACGGGAGCGACGTCGCAAGCAGATTCAGCGGCGGCGGCTGGTGGCCCTCGCCTGCCTCCTGGTCCTCATCGTGATCATCATCGTCCTGGTCGCCACCTGCAGCGGCTCCGACGATTCCACCAGCACGACCTCCACCTCCGAGTCGACCGGCTCCACGCAGACCACCTCCACCACCCTGGTCCAAGCCACCTATGTGGCCGAACTCACTGGGGCCGAGGCCGTGCCGCCGGTGGAGACCGAGGCCACCGGCACTCTCCTGCTGAGCTACGACCCCACCGAGGACACCCTCACCTTCTCGCTGGGAGTCGACTCCCTCACCGACCCCACCGTGGCCGCCATCTTCGAGGGCGCTCCCGGGGAAGAGGGGGCGGCCGTGGTCAATCTCTTCGCCGGCCCGGCTGAAGAAGGTGCCTTCACCGGTACTCTGGCCGAGGGCACCCTCACCGCCGACGACCTCACCGGCAGCCTGGAGGGAGGAACCCTCGGCGACCTCATCGCCCTCATCGAAGAGGGCAATGCCTACGTGAGCGTGGGCAACAAGGAGAACCCGGTGGAGGCGATCCGGGGGGAGATCAAGGCCGACTAGGCCCCTACTTCAGCAGGGCCTCGTAGATCCGGATCACGGCCGGGCCAATGATCACCACGAACATGGCCGGAAAGATGCAGAGCAGCAGAGGGACGAGCAGCTTGACCGGGGTCTTCTGAGCCGCTTCCTCGATGCGCTGCCGCCGGATGGTGCGGATCTGCTCGGCCTGCACCCGCAGGATTTGTCCCAGGCTGATGCCGAGTTGCTGAGACTGGATGAGGGCGGTGACGAAGGTGGTCAATTCGTCCACGTTGCAGCGCTCGGCCATTTGGCGCAGCGCGGCCGCCCTCGTCGTACCCATCCTGATCTGATGCAGGGTGATGAGGATCTCGTCCTTGAGCGGCCCCCGCATGCGCTCGGCGATCTTGGCCATGGCCGAGTCGAAGCCGAGGCCGGCCTCAACACTCACGGTGAGCAGGTCGAGGAAGTCGGGCAGGGCCCGGGCGATCTGCTGCCTGCGGGTGCTGATGGCCGAGTTGAGGATGATATCGGGCAGGTAGAAGGTGAAGACCACCACGAACACAGCCAGGATGACGAACCAGATGAGCGGGATCACGTTGAGCGCCGCCAAGACCACCACGATCGCGACCCCGATGACCAGGGAGACGAACTTCAGCACCAGCAGCGCATTGACATCCAGGTTGCCGGGGCGGCCGGCGGATTCTATCTTGCGTTCCAGCTTACGGATCTGGCCCGACGGAGTGATGCCCCGGGCCACTCCCGTGAGCCGGCGCACCATGGGCGCCAGCAGCCTTTGGCCGGCCGGCTGATCCAGTTCGGCCCGGCGGAAAGCCTGGGCGTCGTACGTCTCCAGCCTCTCGAGCGAGCTGCTGACCTTCTCCTTGGTCCCGGTCTTGCGCGTGCCCCAGACCGCGACCGCCACGATGCCCAAGAGCAGGACGAACACCCCCGCGTACACGCCGTATTCCATCACACCCTCTCCCTCACTTGTCCACCCGGATGATCGCCCGCATCCAGAAGATGCCGATGACCATCAGCACCGCCGCCAGCGCCAGCATCGCGTTGCCCATCCGGGTCTGGATCAGCGGGGCCAGGTACGCACGGTTCACGATGGAGATCATGCCCCCGATGGCAAAGGGCAGGATGATCAGAATGATGGCGCTGAGCCTGCCTTCGGCGGTCAAGGTCTTGATGGTGCGGCGCAGCTTGTCGCGCTCGCGGAGCACGTTTGCAGTCGACTGGTAGATCTCGGCCAGGTTGCCGCCCACCTGGCGCTGGATGACGGTGCTCAGTACGGCCCAATCGAAAGCCTCCGATCGCATCCGGTCGGCCACCTCCCGCAGGGCGTCCTCCGGAGGCACCCCCAGACGCAGTTGGGTGAGCACCCGCTGGAACTCTGAAGCCGTGGGCTCCGGGGACTCGCGGGCGGCCACTCCCAAAGCCTGCTCGAAGCCCTGCCCGGCCTTGAGCGACCCGGCCAGCAGCATAAGCGTGTCGGGCACCTGGTTGTCGAAAGCATTGCGCCGGGCGGTGCCCTTGGAACTCAGCCACAGCAGGGGTACAAAGACGACCGCCAGAGCGAGCACCAAGACCAAGAGGAGCGGGGCCCCCAGGATCCAGGCCAGTATCACCACCACGACGACCCCGACCAGTTGCAGGAGGGCGAACTCGGAGGCCCTCAGTTTCAAGGAGGCGTCGTCGATCATCCGCTGCAGGGGATCCTGGTAGCCGCGGAGGGCGAGCAGGCGGCCTGCGGTGCGGTCGAGGACGCCCGGCTTGCCCCCCGCCCCGCCCTCCGCTTGGGGCTGGAGGGCCGACTGCCTATCTATGGCCCCGGCATACTCGGCGAGCACATCGCGCCTGGGGAACAACACCCCGGACAACACGTAGAGCATGGCGAGCACGAGTAAGAAAACGAGCGCGCCTACGACGAAGTCACTGGCGCTCCAGCGCAAGAAGCGATCGACTATCCCGCTGCCGGCCGCGTCGGTGGTGGGCACCGTCACCGCGGACCCTTGGGTGGTAGTGGTCGTATCGACGGGGGCCGTGGTAGTGGTCGGATAGAAGAAGCCGCGCTCCGCCGTCACAGTCTCTCCGCCGGCGGTGATTTCGACCGTCAGGTCGCCCGCCGCCGCGGAGGAGGGCGGGAGCATGAAGCCCACGAGGTACTGGTTCTGCAGCTCCTTCGCCAGTGTGCCGTAGAGCGACACCAGCGCCTCGGGATCGGGAGTCTCTAGGTACCGCCCCCCCGACAATTCGGCCAGGCGCTCCAAGGGGTTGGAGTCGAACTCGTCGGTCTTCAGCCCGATGGCGTACACGGAGATGCCGCTCGCGCGTACCGCCGCGATGGCGTCCAGGAGCGTGGCCGTGCTGGCAGTGTCTCCCCCGTCGGAGAGGAGAATCACGTAGCGCGCGGCGCCCGAGGGATCGGGCCCGAACGAAGCCAGGGCCTTGATGAGCGCGTCATAGAGAGCGGTCTCCCGCCTCGGGTCCAAGCCGGCGAGCGATGCCTTGAGCGCCTCCTTGTCGCCGGTGAAGTCCTGCAGGGTGCGGAACTCCTCGTTGAAGGCTTGGGTCGCTGCCGTGTCGTCCGGACGCATGGCGTCGATGAAGGTGGCGGCCGCCGCCGAAGCGGCCGCGATGGCCTCTCCCTGCATGCTGCCGGACTCATCGATCAGCAGTACCGTCTGGATAGGCACCGCCACTCCCTCGCCTGCGGGGGCGAACGAATCGACCGGGACCTCTATGCCGTCGACCAGCAGACGGACGGAATCTTTGGTCAAATCGCCGGCTGTGAGAGCCGACGCGCCCCCCAACTGCAATACGAATGAGGCCCGCGGGGCTGCGGCGAGATCGAGAGGACCGATGGCGAGCGTAAGGTCACCGGGCGCCGCCAGGGCCACGCCGCCGACGGCCAGGCTGCACAGAAGGGCCAGGCCGACGACGAGTCCGGCGAGCCGGCGCTGACGACCCTTCGTGCTAGACGATCGCCGTGTCATACGTCTCGAAGGCGAAGGTGTCGTCAGGGATGGTCACGCCGTTGTTCTTGAGGAACTGGAGGAAGCCCGGGCGGATGCCGGTGCTCTTCAGCCGTCCCAGGTAGCGGCCGTTCTCGTCGGTCCCCGCCGAGAAATCGAAGACGAAGAGGTTCTGCAACGTGATGACGTCGCCCTCCATTCCCTGGATCTCGGTGATGTGGGTGATACGGCGGGAGCCGTCGGGCAGACGGCCCTGGTGGACGATGAGGTGGATGGCCCGCGACACCTGCTCGCGCACGGCCCGGATGGGGATGTCCACCCCGGCCATGAGGACCATGGTCTCCACCCGGGAGAGCACGTCCCTGGGCGAGTTGGCATGCACGGTGGAAAGGGAGCCGTCGTGACCGGTGTTCATGGCCTGGAGCATGTCGAGGGCTTCGCCCCCCCGGATCTCGCCGACGATGATGCGGTCGGGCCGCATGCGCAGGGCGTTGCGCACCAGGTCGCGTATGGTGACCTCACCCTTGCCCTCGATGTTGGGCGGCCGGTACTCCAAGCTCACCAAGTGCTCGTGCCAGAGCTTCAGTTCGGCCGCGTCCTCGATAGTGACGATGCGCTCGTCCTTGGGGATGTAGTTGGAGATGACGTTGAGCGTGGTGGTCTTGCCCGTGCCGGTACCGCCGCTCACCAAGATGTTGAGCCGCCCCTTGACGCACGCGGCGAGAAAGTCGCTGGCCCGCCGGGTGAGGGTCTCGAAGCCGATGAGGTCCTCAGCGGTGTAGGGCTCGGCCGAGAACTTCCGGATGGTGAGCGCAGCTCCCCGGACCGAGACCGGAGGCAGGATGACATTCACCCGCGACCCGTCGGGTAGACGGGCATCCACATACGGGGACGATTCGTCCACCCGCCGGCCCACCTGGCCCACGATCTTCTGGATGATGCGGTTGAGGTGGCCGTTGTCCCTGAAGCGCTTGTCGGTGCGGAAGAGCTTGCCTCCGCGCTCGATGTATATGTCGCGGTACCCGTTGACCATGATCTCGGTGATGGTCGGGTCGTGCAGGAACTCCTCGATGGGCCCATAACCCAGGACCTCCGCCATCAGTTCGTCGACCATCTCCTGGCGCTCGCTGCGGGGCATGGGAGTCTGCTCGGCGATGAGGGCCTCTTCGATCTTCGCCCGCACCAGGCGCCGAAGTTCCGCCTCGGGCAGGGTCTGGTTGTAGAGGCGCGGTCCTAGGTCCTGGATCACCTGCGAGTGGATGGCGCTCTTGAGCTCGGTCTGCCGGTCGAAGGCTGCGTCGGCACGGTCCTTGGGCGGGGCGGGGCCGGCCACGGCAGGGGGATCGGGAAGCCGGGGCTCTCCGGTCTGCTGCCCGTTCATGATGCGCTCGTTAGGACCCATGGTGCGACTCCCTACCCTGTGGTTCCTATCGTCCACGGAACAGCCCGCGGCCTGTTCCCGGCTCGCCGGCCTTGCCGGCCCCATCGTTCTCGGGCTCTACAAAGAGCTGCACCAGGCCGGCCAGCTCGCGCGCGACCTTGGTGGTCGGCTTGGTGAGCAGGAGGAGCTCCCCAGCATTGAGAGCCCGCGGCACCTCCACGGAGCTGGAGATGGACGTCTTGACCCGCCTGCCCAGGTGCTTCTCGACCTCGGCCACCTCCAGGCCCACTTTGGAGTCCGCCCGGTTCATGACGATGAGCAGCTTCTCCTCGGGATAGGCCATGAGCCCCATGGTCCTGAACACCGTCTTGAGGTGCTTGACGCTGGGGATGTCGAGACCGGCGATCAGCAGCACGTAGTCGGCCCAGTCAAGAGCCACCAGTATCCGCTCCTCGAAGAACGGGGGGGTGTCGATCACCACGTAGTCGAACGCGGCCTGGACGGCGTTGAGCACGGCCTCCACATCGGTGGTCATGATCCGCTCCGCCTCGTCCGGATAGAGCGGAGCCGGGAGCACGCTCAGCCCGGAGGGATGTTTGACCATGAACTCGTCCAGCAGAGTGGCATCGAACTCCGTGTACGCCTGCACCAGGTCGTAGATGGTGCGCTGTGGCACCAGCCCCAGCGCGATGGCGGCGTCGCCGAACTGTAGGTCCAGATCGACCAGCGCCACCCTCCTACCGGTCCGAGCCAGCCCCGCCGCCAGGTTGGTGGCAACGAAGGTCTTGCCGGTGCCGCCCTTGGTGCTGAACACCACGATGCGCTTGGCGACCTTCTGCTCCTTCTGGGCTGCGTACTGGGCGGCGATACCTTGAAGCGCCGCCCGCTTGCCCTTGCTGACCTCGGCGGCGCCCTCGAGGGCGGCTATCAACTCCTTCTTGTCGACCGGCACCTCGAGCAGGTCGCGCGCTCCCACCTGCAGCGCCTTGCGGAAATCGGCAGGAGCGGGGTTAACCGCCACCAGCACGGCGCTGACTCCCGGCACGTGGGCCACGATGTTCCGCACGGTCTCGAACCCGTCCTCCGGCTGCAGATCGACGCCCATGAGGACCACGTCGGGAGAGGACTCCTGGGCCATCCGCAGCGCCGATTCAGAGTCACCGCACTCGATGACGGGGTCGATGTCCCTCTGGCCCTGCAACTCGCGGACGACGGCCGACCGCACCTGCTCACTGGCTATGGCGACGAGTAGCTTCACCCAGGATCACCTGAACATGTTGGGGAGGGAACGACCGATCGGATCGACTTTGGTCGTATCCTGAGCGGGTATCAGAGTGAAGGTGATCTTGCCGTACGTCTGCGCGTAGACGATCTTCTCGGCGTCGGCCGGGCTGACCATGAGGGTGATCACCGGCGAATCAGGCACCTCTTCACGAGTGGTCCCGTCGCCCCCGCTCAAGACGCCGTCACTCTCGCTGCGCCTGGTTATGGGCAGCAGATTGTCCATCGCGAGCACCTCCACCTGCTGCAGGATGGTGATGCTGACACTGGACACGGCCTGGCTCAGGTCGTAGCCTGTCAGGTCCTTGATCCTGGCGATCTCATCGGGGGAGAGGACCAGACCTAGATTCATCGGCGAGGTAGGTGGCAGAGTCGTGGGTGTGCTCTCGGGCGACGCCGGCGGCACCGTCGGCACGGTGGTCGGCGGGATCAGTTGCACGGCGCTTAACTGATCGGCGTCGAAGGTGGCGATGACGTCCACCCGGTCGCCCTCCTTGATGGCGCCTCCCACCGCGTTCCTGCGATCGACGGCGATGCTGACGGCCCTCATCCCCGTTCGTATGCGGTAGGAGAGGCTCTGCTCGTCCGGAGCACCCAACTGCGTCTGCAGTATCTGCTGGCCCTTAGCAACGGGCACGGTCAGGACCTGCCCTTGGAGCTGCGCCTCGCTGGTGAGGGCCCCGGGCGTCACAGAACTGACCACGATCTCCTTGCGCTCGACCAAGTTGTTGGCGACGATGCTTTCGCCGCTCGTCCGTGCCGGGATGTATTCGGCCGCCACCAACACAACCTGAGTCGGCTCGGCGATGCCCTCTTCACTTCGCAGCGAAGAGACGTACCATACTACGAGACCGGCAGCCGCGAGCGCCAATACCACGGCCGCGATGATAGCGATCGTCCTCCGTCGCACGCCGACTCCCTTCCTTCGTTGCCCTGCCCAGGGGCTACCCAAAACGCACTGCTACCGAACATATATATCGGATGACGCGGCCAATCCCTGCACGGGGCCGCGAAAGAACCTTGCCCATAAGCTGGACCGAGCATGCGGCGAAGAGCCGCCTACTTCGTCAGCACCGCGGTCTCGACGTAGAGGCCACTGGGGGGCTTCTCGCTGGTCCAGTCTCCGCTTGCGATCCACCTGTCGAACTGGCCAACAATCGAGATCCGGTTGCCGTCCCCGCTGATCTCGAAGATGTTGAAGGCGGCGAACGCCTGTATCCGCCAGCCCGTCTTCTTGTCACCCGGATCGACGATCGGCATGTAAATCATCAGAGGCTTGCCAGGATTGTTGGCCTGGTACGTGGCGAACCAATCGTCCAGCCAATTCCAGTGGCCCACGGAGACACCGTTGTCGTACGGCAGGTACTCGCCGATGTCGATCATGCCGTTGTTGTTACCTCCGGCTCCGACATCGGGCTCCAGCCCCCAGGCCGGATTGAACTCTTGGACGCCCACAGCCACTTCGAGCTCGGTCTTCAGGGTCTGCTGCACGATGACACTGGCCCAAAAATCGTTGCCCTGATAGGTCCCTTCGTTGGCCAGAGCAGGTTTGAGCATAATGGGATAGCCGAACTTGAAGACCTTGGTCTGGACCTCGGCGGTCACATCCACCGTGCCGCCTGCGCTAGACGTGCTGTTCCAGGAAGCGTACACCAGGCTGTAGCCGCGCTCGTACCAGGTGTATGAGCCGATGGTGACACCGCTGGGGAAGGGACTGTTGTTGGGTGCCTTGGTCTTGAGAGTCACTGTCGCCATCCCGTTCGTGAACGAGGGGGTAGGCAGATCCAGCGACCCTACGAACACTCCCCCGCCCTGATCGGTAAGTGCAAGATCGTACTTCTTGTTGGCTATCTGCACTTGGATTTCGGCCTTGCTCTCCGCGATGGGGAGTCCGGTGACAGGGTCTGTGGCCACGATGCGAACGGTGAGTGTCTCGCTGAGGTTCGCGGTGACGTCGTCTGGGTACTGGGGTACGTAGATCTCGCGGGTGACTCTCACGCTCGCGATCGGCGACCCCGTCGGAGGGACATAGATGCTACCGATGTCGGGCCAGGAGTATTGGTCCTGGTTGTTCTGGTCTTGGGCGATCAGCGACACGCTGTTCAGGCCCGGGGAAAGACTGAAGGTCTCCGTAACGGGCGAGGTCTGGTAGAGGCCCATATCGTCATCCGTGTACCAATTTGGGTTGACCAGGGTGTCCTGATCCCCGCCGCCGCCATAGATGATCTTGAAGTGGTGAGGGTGCGTGTAGGGCAGGGCAATGGGGAAGAGCCCCGGCATTCCCGTCAGGTACATGAGTTCCGCCCGAGCCTTCGCCCTCACGGTCCCTTGAGTCCTGCCGATCACAGGGGCGAAGGAGAACGGCACCCCGTCCTCGCGCAGGTGGACCTCCACCGAGCGGTTCGTGACTTCCAGCAGTTCGTACTCGACGTTGTCGTAGACGACGCTGGACAAAGGCGCCGCGTTGTTCTGGACGTACGTCCGGGTCACCGTTTCCGCAGCGCCCAGGTTCCCTTTGGAGTAGAACAGCTCCTGGGCTCCGGCGAGCACGCCGGCGTCTGCCGCGGTCTGCAGTTCGCGGTCGTGATCGTACAGGTTTCCGAGGTCAACCACCAGCGCGACGAGCACCAAGAGGGCGACCAAGAACAGCGCCACGATGATGGCGACGGCCCCCCGCTCTTCGGATCGAATGTCGCTCACACGCACGTCCGCCTCCCGTCCCTACTCGCGGCGCATGATGGCAGAAGCGTTGATGCCCAGATCGCTGCCCAGGCCGGGGATGAGGGTCGGCAACGGCGTGATGAAGCTGTAGGTAGCCTCGAGCTGCACCGTGAAGCTTTCACCGTGGCCAGGAACCGCCGGGGGTGCCCAGCCGGACATCGTCGCCGAGACCAGCCGCGCTTCGGCATCGGAGATTGTGGTCTGGGCAGATGCCGAGTTGTCTACCGAGAGATAGCGCGCCGCGTCGCGGGCGGCTTGAGTCAACTGCAGGTCGTTGTAGAAGTAGAGGCCGAAATCGATGATGCCCAGAAGAAGCACGAGCAGGATGGGAAGGACCAGGGCGAACTCGACGGCCGCCGCGCCTCGCTGCCGTTTCGCTTGAGACCAGAGCCTTCTACGCCTGTCGAGAATCGCTCTCATATGAACACTATTATGCTCCAAATCCACCGGATGTAAACGACCCGAGCACGACGGCCAGACAAATCCCCCGTCATGAAGCCCTGCTCTGCGCCGATTTGGAAGCCAGCGGGCGAGCGCGGGATCTTAGGGGATCGCATCCGCGGCCGACGCGAACAGACCGTTCACGCTCAGGCCCAGGGGACGTAAAGGCCGCATGATCACCACAGCGATGACCGACGCCATGATGGCGAATTCGGCAGCCGTGGCCCCTATGGAGCCACTGAGGAAGGCTGGCAACCAACCTAGGATCGAAAGATTCACCACCGCGCCATTTGGACTCTATGGCTCATTGGCAACCATGTCCCGATAGACTTGATAGCCCCTCGATAGTGTCAGCCCGGCCCCTCGTGTCATCCTTGGGGCCGGGCCGGCAGGCGCCACTCGATGCGGAGACGCAACTCTTACGGAATGGTATTTGCCACGGTAGTGAACGTCCGCTCCAGCGCATCGCCAACAAAGCTTACCGCAGTGATGATCGCCACCGCGATCAGGGCCACCATGATGCCGTATTCCACGGCCGTCGCGCCCCGCTCAGACTTCAGGAGAGCGCGAAGATACGTACGAAGCATGGTCAACATATGATTCACCTCCCTCCGTTCAGAGTGCCGCTGATTTGTTGGGGACTCAGCGTAGATAAGTCGACTGCAACAACAATGCTAGTACGCAGAGGCGGCGCTGTCCCGATGCAACCGTCCAGTCTCTGGCGGACCAAGGTCCAGTCCATGTCGGCTCGTCATAGCCGAAGGTCCAGGCTGTGAACGGCCTCGGCCGCCCGCGCCGACCAATCAGTTCAACAGCTCAAGGTAGGCTCCGAGCAACCATCGCCCGTACAGCAGCGCGATCACGGAGCCTAGGGCGAGATAGGGCCCGAAGGGGATGGCGTCCTTGCGGGTCTTGCGCTTCGTGACGATCAGCCCGACGCCGACCACAGCGCCCACAAGAAAGGCCAGGAAGAAGGCCACTATCACCATGGGGCCCAGCACTGCCCCCATGAGCAGCGCAAGTTTGACGTCGCCCATCCCCATGCCGCCCGGCCAGATCAAGGCCAGCACGAGAAGAAATAGAGAGCTCCCCACGGCGGACACCAAGTAGATCCACCATTGGCTGGGATGCAGGGCGATGGAGGCGCAAAGGCCCACGGCGGCAGCCGGGAGCACGATGACGTTGGGGATGATCATGTGGTCCAGGTCGATGAATGAGATGACGATCATGACGGCGATGAAGGCGCATGCCAGCAGGAGATGCCACGACAGATCGAACTGGAGGTAGGAGAGGAGGAACCCGGCCCCGGCGAGCCCCGGCACGACGAACCGGCGATACCGATGGGGAGGCCGAGGAGCGGGAATCTCCTGTTCCTCGAGGCGTACGGGGAATCGGTCGATGGCGACCGTCAGCAGCATCCCCACACCCAGACCGACGACGAACGTCGCGACCGAAATGCCGATGGTGAGGGCCGGAGAACTCACCGATCGTGAGGTCTCACCAGGCCGTGACTGAGGGCGAACGCCGCGGCTTCGGTGCGGTTACGCACCCCCAGTTTGGAGAAGATGCCGGTAAGGTGGTACTTGACCGTCTTCGTGGTAACAAAGAGTTCCCGGGCGATGTCGGCGTTGCTCTTGCCCTGAGTCACCAGGCTGAGTACCTCTAGCTCTCTCGACGTGAGCCCGTAGCCGACGTGGCGGGGGGCGGCCACCCTGTCGTGGCCGGGAAGAGCATCCGCGAGCCTGCCACCGCCCATCAGGACCGCACCGCCCACCACCTGCCTGACCAAGGCGGCAAGGTCCCCGGGCCGCACGAACTTGGGCACATAGGCAGCCGCACCCCGGCGAATCACTTCGGCCGCCACCTCGGGGTCCTCGTCCACGGTGAGGACGATCACCCGGAGGTCGGGCCACTTCACGGCGACGGCGTCGAGACAGTCAAATCCGTCCATGCGGGGCATATGGAGGTCCAGAAGCATCACGTCGACGGGCTCCCGTTCCAGCAGTTCGAGCGCCTCCCAGCCGTCACCCGCCTCTCCGACCACGGTGATGTCGGGGCTCATGCTGAGCGCATTGCATATCCCCGAGCGCACCAACTCATGGTCGTCCACCACCGCGACCCTGACCGGCGCAGCAGACGGTTCTGTCCTACCGGACATCTTCGCCTCTTCGATACTTGGGGATGTGGAGGATTATGCTCGTACCCTCCCCCGGTGCGCTCCGTGTGGTCAGACGCCCTCCGAGGTATTCGGCCCGGTCGCGCATCCCGGACAACCCGAAGTGCTCGCCCTCCAGGGCACTGATGGCCTCAGGATCGAATCCGTTCCCATTATCTCTCACAATGAGATCGACTCCGCCCTTGCCGGCACGGGCCCACACCCGAACCGCGGTCGCCCCGGAATGTTGCTCGATGTTCGCGAGAGCCTCCTGCACCACTCGGTAAACGCAGATGCGCGCAGAATCAGTTTGCAGTCCGAAGTCGCCCTCCAGCTCCAGGTCGCACCGAATCTCGGTCCTCTTCTGCAGGCTCTCGACAAGGGCGGACAGGCTCGCGTTGAAGTCGTCGGGGTCCAGCGCCGGGGGCCGCAGATTCCCGATCATGGCCCGGGCCTCCGCCACGAGCATACCTAAAGACTGCTTGATCCGCTCCACCTGTCCCCGGACCTGCGGATCGGCTTCGGCGGTCATGTCGGCCAGGACCTCCGTCTCGATGTACGCGGCGGCCGCGTATTGGGCGATGCCGTCGTGGATGTCTTGGCCGGTGCGCTTTCGTTCCAATTCTATAGCCCTGATGGCCTGCCCTCCCAGCCCTTGGGAGAGGGCTAGACTGCCACCACGCTCCGAGACCCAGCCCACCAGGTAGGCCATGGCCACCAGAAAGACCGCCCAGGTAAAGACGATCACCGGTCCTTCCCCGGCCATCTCGGCCTCACCGATGACATCGTCGAGACCCAGCCAGACAGTCGGCAGAAGCGTGGCAAACGCGGTCAAGAGGGCCATGATCAGACCCACCCTCTTGCCCAACACCACCGATACCGCGGCGATGGGCAGGAAGAAGAAGAACAGGTAGCCGGGCTGGCTCCCCTCCCTTCCGTAGATGAGAACGACTCCCATAGCTATCGCGCCGGCGGTGGCGGCGATGAGCAACCGGGGACCGGCGCTGAAGCGCTGTCTGCGGGTTTCAGCCAACTATTGTGCCCTTCGGGGCGCCCCCCGGCGGAGCGGCGCCTATCAAATCATCGTCGCAGGCCCGACGCCGGGCCGCGAGGTCAGACCACTCGCAACACGATAATGACGATGATGAGAATGACGATGATGACAAGAGCCAGTTTGGCCCACCAGCTCAAGCCGCTCTGTTGTTGCGCCACGAGATCCTCCCTTCGTCAACCTGTGTCACGCCCCGCCTATTGGCTTTGAAACCCCAGAAGGTGCACCATAGACTCAGACAACATTCTCCTTTCCATCCCCATTCTCCTGCCTGCGCCTGCCCCGCAGCGCCAGCACCACCGCCGCCAGCGCCTCGTCCCGCTCGGCCTCCAGTTGGGCCAGGCTCTTGCCGCCGGTCTCGGCCTCGAGGCCGTCGGCCAGCAGGTCGGCGGTGTCGGGCGGGAAGGTGGTCCAGGTGGCCAGGTCGCGCAGCATGCCCTCCTTGGTGGCGGTCAGATGCGACACGTGGCCGCGGATGCCGCTGGGGCCGCCGCCCAGATGGTAGATGAGGTGGGGGCCCATGACCGCCCAGCGCAGACCGGGCCCGTAGCGCACCGCCTTGTCGACGTCCTCCACCGTGGCCACACCGGAGCGGACCAGCTCGATGGCCTCCCGCCACAGCGCCGCCGACATCCGGTTGGCGATGTAGCCGGGGACGTCGCCGTTGACCACTACCGGCTCTTTGCCCACCCGGGCGTAGAGGTCGCGGGCCCGCTCGAGGGCGGCCGGATCGGTGAGCTCCCCGGGGGCCAGCTCGACCAGCGGCACCAGATGGGGCGGGTTGTAGGGGTGAGCGGCCAGAGTGCGGCCGGGCAGGCGGGCATCCTGCTGGATGGCGGTGATGGAGAGCCCGGAGGAGCTGGTGGCAATCAGCGTTTCATCGGGAGCGGCCCGGCTGACGTCGGCGAATACGGCGCGCTTGAGGTCGACCCGGTCGGGCACGCATTCCTGCACCAGCGCCGTCCCGGCCACCGCCGCGGCCAGGGTGGGCGGCGCTGAGAGCCGGGCAATGCCCGCCTCGGCCGGGCCGGGCTCGGCCAGCCCTCTGGCGGCCAGGAAGCGGGCCGCGGCGGCGGCGCGCGTGAGCGCCGCCGCCGCCTTCTGGCTCGCGGCCAAGGAGAACATCCAGACGCACGGCGGCATGGGCTTCACGTGGGAGTTCGACTGTCACCTCTATTACCGCCGGGCCAAGCTGCTGGCGCTGGCGCTCGGCTGCGCGCGGCACTGGAAGCACGAGCTGATCGCGCGTCTGGCGGAGCGGGACCCGGCCGTGGCCGATCGCCACGCCACGGGAGCGTAGCGATGGACTTCGGCGATACC
>CAYNPL010000001.1:28120-126930 GCA_964399135.1 uncultured Gaiellales bacterium | reverse complement strand
CGTGCGCCCCGCCGCCGCGGCCCCTTCCCGCACGTCGAACAGCCGGACCTCATGCCCGTACGCGGCGAACAATCCGGCCCAACTGGCTCCCGTGTTGCCGGCGCCGACCACCGCGATGATCTCTTGGCCCATGGACTCCTCCCATCGACACATAGGCAGCGCCTCTATTCTAACCCCAGCGCCGGATGGGACGCCCGCCTCTGTCAGCGACCCCATCTCGAACTGAGCAACTGTTCACTACATTGACAATCAGAACTATGATTCTGATATAGTGCACGTACTAGGAACATCCTGACTCGCGAGGACGCCGCATGGACAGCTCTCAGATAACCGACCTGCGCACCGCCCTTGACTTCCTGGCAGAGCAGCCGGGGCAGCTCGTCTCCACCGACGTAGAGGTGGACCCCTACCTGGAGGTCGCCGGCGTCTACCGGCGGGTCGGCTCCGGCACGCCCACGGCTCCTCCCACCAAGATCGGTCCGGCCATGATGTTCAACACGGTCAAGGGTTTCCCCGCCTGGAAGGTGGTGGCCGGCATCCTTGCCAGCCGCGAGCGCACCGCCCTTCTTCTCGGCAGCGAGCCCCGGCACCTGGCCTTCGACATGCTCGACGCCCTCGGCAACACGATCGCGCCGGTGGTGGTGCCGGCGGGTCAGGCTCCCTGCCAGGAGGTGGTGATCAAGCCGCCGTTTGACCTGCGCACGGCCATTCCCCCCATCCAGTCCACTCCCAAGGACGCCGGACCGTTCTTCAACCTCGGCCTCCTGCGGGCCGAGGACCCCGAGACCGGGGTGTCCGACGTCACCATCCATCGCATGTGCGTACAGACCGCCGACCGCATCAGCGTGAGCATCAGCGTGGGCCGGCACATCGGGGCCTTCCTCGAGAAGGCCTGGGCCATGGGGAAGCCGCTGCCCGCCTCCTGCAGCATCGGGATCGACCCCGCCATCTTGGTGGCTACATCCTTCGAGGCGCCGACCACCCCGCTGGGGTTCGATGAGCTCACCATAGCCGGAGGTCTGCGCGGCCGACCGGTGGAACTGGTGGACTGCGTCACCCAGCCCACCAAGGCCATCGCCCGGGCCGAGCTGGTGCTGGAGGGTGAGTTCCGCGTGAACGACCGGGTCGACGAGGACGCGATAACCGGCCTGGGCTGGGCCATGCCGGAGTTCCCCGGCTATGTGGGGACGGCCCAGAAGGACCTGGCCGTGTTCACGGTGACCGGCATCACCCACCGGGTGGACCCCATCCTGCAGATCTTGGTGGGCCCGGGCGAGGAGCACGTCACCCTGACCGGCCTTCCCACCGAGACCAGCATCTACCGGCTGGTAGAGGACGCCATCCCCGGCTTCGTCAAGAACGTCTACTGCGCCTCCTCCGGCGGCGGTAAGTACCTCGCCATCCTCCAGGTCAAGAAGCGCCATGCCCACGACGAGGGCATGCAGCGCCAGGCGGCCCTGGCGGCCTTCACCGCTTTCTTCGAGCTCAAACACGTGATCCTGGTGGACGACGACGTCGACATCTTCGACATGAACGACGTGATGTGGGCCATGACCACCCGCTACCAGGGCGACGTGGACACCGTCTTCATCCCCGGGGTGCGCGGCCACTCGCTTGACCCTTCGGGCACGCCCGAGTACAACTCCCTGCTCAAAGGACCGGGCATCACCTGCAAGACCATCTTCGACTGTACGGTGCCCTGGGACCTGCGGGAACGGTTCGAGCGCTCGCGGTTCATGGACGTGGACCTGGAGAAGTACTTCAGGTAGAGCAAGGGCCGGAGCAGGAGGGCGGAGGCGTGTTAGGCCGCCGCCACCACAGAGTTGTGGGACGCACTCCCACAGCGGCCTCTTAAGCCAGTTCCTGCTCGGCCAGATCCCTTAGCAGGGCCGCGCATTCCGTGCGATGGACGGGTGCGTCGTGCTGGGCAATGAGCCACACGATGGTGTCATCAACGTCCGAATACTGGTGGGCAAGCTGATTCCGGAAGTCGACAATGCGGCGGGCATGCGTGATCTGCGAAAACAGCTTCGGATCCTGGCGGGAGAGAGCGGCCATGGCCTCGCCCACGATGATGAACTCGCGCTCCACCGCCGAGCGAATCAATCTGTTTGAACGATAGGCCGCAAGGTCCTGGCCGACAAGTGCGCGCTCGATCGCTTCGCAGGCCTCAACGATGTCGTTCAGATAGGCGCGCTGGTCACGCTGCATAGAGAAGCTTCTTCTCGCGGTCGATGGCGCGGGCGATATAGGGGTTCTTCACCGCCCCGACCATCACCAGGTCTACATCACCCAGAAGCCCGCGCAGCTCGTCGAGCAGGCCGAAATAGGCATCCACCAGCGCATAGGACTCATCGGGTTCAAACTCAACCAGCAGGTCGACGTCGCTTTCGCCGGGCCGAAAGTCCTCGCGAAGAGAGGAACCGAACACGTACAGACGAGTCACTCCGAAACGTTCACATGCTTGGATGACGGCCTGCCGATTCTGTTCAAGTGCGCGCATCATCACCACACCTCCGTGGCTCATGTTAGCGGCAACCCGCCTACAGTACCAATGGCGTGGACTGGGCGATCGGGCGCCGAACCGCCCAGAAGCCCCAACGGTCGCTTGCTTCACACTGCGCATGACATGATCATTAAACCTGTGATTTAATTCACAGTACATGGACGGCAGCGACCATTGTGAGCACAGCATGGCCCCAGCGGCGAAGAAAGAGCAGCGGGTCTCCCTCCACACGGTGGAGCGCCTTAGCGTCTATCGGCGGAAGCTGGAAGAGCTCAGCCACGAGGGGGTCGAGTCGATCCATTCCCATCAGCTCGCTGCCCTGGTGGGGGTCACTCCCGCCCAACTCCGGCGCGACCTGGCCAGCTTCGGCAGCTACGGCAACATCGCCCGAGGCTATGACGTGGCCAAGATGATCGGCACCATCAGCCGGATCATCGGCACCGATAAGATGCAGAACGTGGGCCTGGCCGGCGTGGGCGACCTGGGCCGGGCCCTCCTCTCCTACCGGGGCTTCGAGGAGCGGGGCTTCCGCATCGCGGCGGCGTTCGACATCGACCCCGCCAAGGTGGGCCGGGTCTTCGCCGGCCGTCGCTGCTACAGCCTCGATGACCTGGAGACCGTCTTGGGGGACATGGATATCCGCATCCTGGTGCTGACGTCCCGGCCTGAGGGATTGCAGCAGGTGGTGGACCGGGCGGCCGCGGCCGGCGTCCGCGCTTTCCTCAACTTCGTGCCCAAGATGACCACCGTTCCCGAGGGATGCTTCATGGAGCGCATCGATATCTCGGCGAAGCTCGAGAAGCTGTCCTTCCTCAGCCGCAGCGAGGACGGTTAGATGGACGGCCTCTCGGCGTCTTTTTTTTGGATCGTGCTGTGAATTGCTTCACTGTGAACTGCGTAACTGAACAAGCGGGCGAGCGCGAGGGAGGAAACCATGGAGACCAAGAAGATACTGGTAGTAGACGACGACCGAGACCTGGTCATGTCGATCGAGGCGTTCCTGCGGGCCCGCGGCTACCGGGTGGCCACCGCCAGCAACGGCAGGGAGGCTTACGAGCGCATCGTCGAGGACCGGCCCGATCTCATCGTCCTCGACGTCATGATGGACTACGACGAAGAAGGCATGGTCCTGGCAAGCGCCCTCAAGACCGACGGGCCCACTCGCGACATACCCATCGTCATCCTGTCCGGCTTCAACGTGCAGAAGGACGTCCGCGAAAAGGTGCTGGCCTCGCTCATGGGCCAGGACTGGCCGGCGGAGAGCTTCATGCAGAAGCCGGTGCGGCTGGCCGAGCTGGCGGAGCGGATCGATATGCTGCTGGAGCGGGCGAAGGCGGCCCGCACCCCCTGGCCCCTCGAGGAGGAGTGACCGTGAGCTGCGTCCAGGCCATCCTCGCCGAGCGCGCCGAGCAGTCGCGCGAGAGTCTGTCCCGCGAGCAGCTCATCCCTCTGCGAGAACACAAGCGTGGCCGCGCTCTATGAGAAGCACCTGGGCAGACCGCTGAGCGAGGTCTCCCACCGGTTGCTCCACCGTCAATACACCGACCGCAGCGGCGCAGGCGAGGCAGGCGGTACCGGCCAGGGCGGCGCAGGCGCGCCGGAGGCGGCCTGCGCCCACTGACGAGAGGACCGATGGAAGGCATCATCAGCACGATCAAGCAGAACTGCCGCCGGTGCTATACCTGCGTGCGCGACTGCCCGGCCAAGGCCATCCGCATCGAGGACGGCCAGGCCTCGGTGGTGGCCGAGCGCTGCATCAGTTGCGGCAACTGCACCCTGGTCTGCTCGCAGGGCGCCAAGGCCTACCACAGCGGCATCGAGGGCGCCTTCTGGCTCCTCGACCGGGGCGGGACGGTGGCGGCGCTGCTTGCCCCCTCCTTCCCGGCTGGATTCTCGGTCCCACCGGCCCAGGTGGTCGGCGCTCTGCGCAAGGTGGGCTTCACCTACGTGGTCGAGGTGGCCTACGGAGCCGACCTGGTCAACCAAGCCTGCAACGACTACCTGCGAGAGCACCCCGCCGGTCTCCACATCGCCAGCGCCTGCCCGGCGGTGGTGGAGTTCGTGCGCAAGTACCATCCTGAACTGACCGACCGCATCATGCCCATCGTGTCGCCCATGGTGGCGACGGCGCTGGCGGTGAAGGAGCGCTACGGCCAACACGTCCGCTGCGTGTTCATCGGGCCCTGCGTGGCCAAGAAAGCGGAGATCCTCGATCACCAGGTGGTCGGGGTCATCGACGAGGTCCTTACCCTTACCGAGCTCAACGCCGTCTTGCGGGCCCGAGGTATCGATCCGGTCACGGCTCCTCCCAGCGAGTTCGACCCGCCCCATGCCGGGACCGCCCGGGTCTACCCGATCCCTGGGGGCCTCTTGGAGAGCGCCGGCATCGGTGACGGCATCCTCGACCCCCGGCTGATCGTGGTGAGCGGCAAGGACGAGACCGTCGAGACCCTGGCCGACCTGCCGGAGAACGGCGACGGCCCCCTGCTGGTGGAGGCCCTCATGTGCAAGGGCTGCTACGCCGGCCCTGGCGTGGGCAGCGACGAGCCCGGCGCGCTCCGCCGGCGCCGGGTGGCCGAATTCGCGGCCGACAGTCTCGGCCGTCAGAAGAACGGCGACCTCCCTCTGTACACCGCCGAGGTACGGCCCCTCTGCCTGACCCGCAGCTTCGAACCCGCCGACCAGCGCACCACAGAACCCACCGAGGAGGAGATCCGCGACATCCTCTCCCGCACCAACAAGTTCTTTCCGGAGGACGAGCTCAACTGCGGGGCCTGCGGCTATCCCACCTGCCGGGCCAAGGCCGCCGCGGTCTTCGCGGGCATGGCCGAGGAGGCCATGTGCCTGCCCTTCATCATCGATCAGGCCGAGCGGGTGTGCCACGAACTCAAGGTGCCCTGGAGCAACCTGCGCGACATCCACAGCCACCTGGTCAACAGCGAGAAGTTGGCCTCAATGGGGCAGATGGCGGCAGGCGTGGCCCACGAACTCAACAATCCGCTCAGCACCATCCTCCTCTACTCCCACATCCTTCAGCGGAAGCTCAAAGACCGCGCGGACTTGGGGCTGGACCTCGACCACGACCTCAGGCTCATGGCCGAGGAGTCGGCCCGCTGCAAGAAGATCATCGGCAACCTGCTGGACTTCGCCCGGCAGAGCCGGGTGCGGATCGACTCGGTCCCGGTGGCCGACCTAGTGGCCTCCGCCGTCGACGCCACCCCCTGCAACCTCAACCCCGGCTCCGACCGGGAGATCAAGATCGTCACCGACGTCACCCCCGGCCTCACCGCCGACCTCGACCGCGACCAGATGACCCAGGTGCTGGTGAACCTCATCAAGAACGCGGTGGAGGCCATGGAGGGCCGCTCCGGCACGGTGCGCGTCTCCGCCCATCTTGTCCCCGAGACGGGGCGGCTCCGCTTCAGCGTGGCCGACCAGGGACCGGGCATCCCGGCCTCGGCCCAGGACAAGATCTTCCAGCCGTTCTTCACCACCAAGAGCATCGGCAAGGGCACCGGTCTGGGCCTGCCCATCTCCTACGGCATCGTCAAGATGCACAACGGCAACATCTGGTTCGACACGGACCCCAAGACCGGCACCACCTTCCATATCGAGATCCCGGTCACGCGCCCAACCGGGGAAAGGAGTCCTCGATGAACATGGAGACGCCACCCTCCTGGACCATCCTCTTCGTGGACGACGACCGCGACTTCCTCACCGCCCAGGCCGCCTTCTTCGGCAGCCGGGGCCACGTCGTCTATACGGCAGAGAGCAGCCGGGAGGCTCTCGACCTGCTCGAGGCCGTCACTCCCGACATCATCTTCCTCGACCTCATGATGGAGCGCTACGACAGCGGTTTCCGCCTGGCCTACGAGCTGCGCAAGCGCGAGCATCTGGCGCAGACGCCGTTCGTCATGCTGAGTGGGGTGGCCCGGGAGACCGGCCGCCGTTTCGACCAGGAAGGAGAGCAGCTGCTCACCTGGTCCCGCCTCGACCGCTTCGTGGACAAGCCGGCCACCGACAGGCAACTGCTGGCCGTAGCCGAGGAGTTCTTGCGCCGGGAAGAGCCCGCCGGCGACCCGTCCGCCTGAGAGCGACAGGGAGGAGGAACGTGGCAGCGGCACGCATCCTGGTGGTGGACGACGAATACGGCGTCCGCTCGGCGGTGCACCAGCTGCTCGAGCTGGAAGGCTACGCGGTAGACGAGGCCGCTACGGGAGCGGAGGCCCTCCGCCGGCTGACCGCCGCCCAGTACGACATCGTCCTGCTCGACCACCGCTTGCCCGACACCGACGGACTCGCCCTGCACAAGCAGATGCTGGACGATGGCCGGACCGTCATGACCTGCATGATCACCGCCTACGCCGACATCGACCTGGCCTGCGCCGCCACCTTCCAAGGCATCGACTTCTTCCTGCCCAAGCCCTTCCTGCCCGACGACCTGCTCGGCGTGGTCGAGACCCTCGTCCGCCGCAAGGAAGCCCGCCTGGAGGCCGAGCGCCTGAGGCGGGAGCACGAGGCCGGCCTCCTCGCGCTGGCCGAGGAGAAGACCCAGACCCATTCCCTCATCTCCTCCTTGCGCGACGCCGTGTTGGTGGTCAACCGGGACGGAGACGTCGTCCTGGCCAACCAGGCCATGACCGCCCTGCTCGACCGAGCCGAGGAGGAGATACTGCGCCGGCCGGCCGCCGAGGTCCTCGGCGCCGGGCCGCTCGCCCCCCTGGTGGAACAACTGGAGGCGCCGCTCAAGGACCGCACCATCGGCCAGCTCCCTCTGGACGAGCGGACCTTCATGACCAGCATCGTCACCTTCCGCGGCGAGAACGGGGCCGCCCTGGGACGAATCCTCACCCTCTCCGATATCTCCCAGATCCGCCGTCTGGCCTTGGAGAAGGAGCGCTTCATCCGCACCATGGTCCATGAGCTCAAATCCCCGCTCGGGGCCGTCCGCAGCCTGATCGAGGTCACCACCGACAAGAGCCTCGGGGACGACCTCGACGCCTACCTGCCCATGCTCCACCGGGCCGAGGAGCGCATCGACGACCTGGTGCAGCTCATCAGTGACCTGCTGGCCCTCTCCCGCAGCGAGCAGGCCGAGGCCCAGGGCGAGCCGGAGCTGCTCGAGGTGCCGCCCGCCGCCGAGCGGGCCCTGGCCGGGCAGGCCGAGCGCATGTCCGCGCGGCAGATCACCGGCGCCGTCGACATGGAGCCGGACCTCCCGCCGGTGCTGCTGCCCGCCGACGATCTGGACGTGATCCTAGCCAATCTGGTCGGCAACGCGGTCAAGTACAACCGGGAGGGTGGCAGCGTCACCATCCGCGGACGGCACGAAGGAGAGTGGGTCCGCATCGACGTCGAGGACACCGGCATCGGGATCGCCGCCGAGAACCTGGACCAGGTGTTCACCGAGTTCTTCCGGGAGAAACGGCGGGAGACCCACGACCTGGAGGGCAGCGGCCTGGGCCTGGCCATCGTCAAGCGCCTGGCCGAGCGGGCCGGAGGAAGGGTGGAACTGACCAGTCAAGAGGGCGTGGGCTCGACCTTCTCGGTGCTGCTGCCGGCGTAGGACCGGCGCTGCCCGCCGCGGCCCCAGACGGCGCCCTTGCCGGCTCCCGATGGCGCCGCTCCGCCGCCTCCTGCCGCCGCGTCAGGCTGCTCCCCCGGTACCCGGCCGGGGCAGGGTCCCGGTCGGTCTGGGCACACGGCCGACCTTGCCGGCTCCGGGCGCCCGCCGAGACCCTCGTCTGCGGCCGAATCCGCGCAACAGATCGATCCGCTTCTTGAACTGGAACCCGCTTGCTCCCGGCCACCACCAGTTGGCGCCGCCCAGGTAGATCATGAGCGCGGGCAACAAGGTCAGGCGGATGAGGATGGTGTCCACGATGATGGCCAGGGCTATGCCCAACCCCAGCATCTTGGTCTCACCGATGCTGGTGAAGACGAAAGCCCCGGTGACGATGGCCACCAACAGCGCGGCGCTGACGATCACGCGCCCCGTCCGCACCAGGCCGGTGGTCACGCTCTCCCGGTTGTCGTGGGTGCGCCTCCAGCGCTCGTGCATACGGGTGAGCATGAACACGGCGTAGTCCATGGTGATCCCGAAAAGCACGCACAGCATCACCACCGGGATGACGGCGTCGACGGCCCCGGTGGCGGTGAAGTGGAGGATCTTCTCCAAAGCGTCCCCCTGGAACAGCAGCACCAGCAGCCCATAGGCCATGGCGATGGTGAGAAGGTTGACCACCACCGCCAGCACCGGCAGCACGATGCTGCGCAGGAGCACGACGAACACGGCCAAGCTGGTGAACACCACCCAGACGATCACCCAGGGGAACCAGGTGTTGAGCTCTTTGAAGAAGTCGTAGTTGTAGACGGCTTCTCCGGCCACATAGGCCGTGTACCCGGCCGGCGGCGTAGCCGTCAGCAGGTCGCCGACCAGCGCCTGGGTGGCCTCCGAGGCCACCGGCTCTTGCGAGACCACCCTGAAGAGCACCGCCCCCGGTGCCACCGACGCCTTGACCAACTGCTTGAACTGCTCGAGCTGTTGAGCGCTGATGGTGACTCCCCCGTCCAGTGTCACCCCGCCGGCGGGCACCACGAAGCCGTCAGGATCGTTCAGCAGCTTCTCGAACTGGGGCCACAGCGCAGCCAGGGCTGTGGGATCGTCGACCCCCGGCAGGGTGAAGGGGCTGAGGACCGAGGCCACCCCCGGCAGACCGGAGAGTTGCTGCCCGTAGAAGAAGAGCGTCCCCGCTCGGAACATGTCGATGCCCGGCTCCCCCTCCCAGGTCAACAGCACCGAGGTGGGTGAGAGGGCTTCCCGGTCGAAGTCTCTGTCGAGTATCTCGAGTCCCTGCCGCGATTCCGCCGCCGGAGGCAGGGTCTGGGCCGAGGTCATCTGGGTGCGCAGGGTGGCGGCCGGACCGGCAAGCAGAGCGATGATGGCCACCGAGACCGCGATCGTCACCCACGGGCGCTTGAGGACCAGGCCGGCCCAGCGCTTCCAGGTGCGGGCCTCGCGGGCCGCGTGCAACCTGATGACCGGGAGTGAATCCACCCGGCGCCCGAGCACCCCCAGCAGAGCCGGGACGAAGCTGATGGTCGCCATCACCGAGAAGAACACCACCAGAGCTCCGGCGATGCCCATGGAGCGCAACCCCGGGGAGGGGAAGAAGGTCAGGCCCACCACCCCCACCATGACCGCCGCCCCGCTGAAGAACACCGACCGCCCCGCCCGGGCCGAGGTCACGATCACCGCTTCTTTGACCGTTGCTCCCTTGTGGGACTCCTCCCGGAACCGGGAGACCATGAGCAGGGCGTAGTCGATGGCGACGGCCAAGCCGAGCAGGGTGGCCACGTTCATGGCGAAGATCGACAGGCTCGTGACCTGCCAGATGAGCCACATGCCGCCCAAGGTCACGGTCACCGCCAGGCCCCCGGTGATGACCGGCAGCGCGGCCGACACCAGGCTGCCGAACACGAAGAGGAGCGCTATCAGAGCCACCGGGAGCGCGTACAGCTCCACTTTGCGCAGGTCGCTGAACGAGTACTGGGTGAGGTCGGCGTTGACCGCCGGCTCTCCGGTGACGTAGGCCTGGAGCTGGGTGTCCCGGAGCAGCTCCCGGATCTTGTCCACCTCCTTCTGGATCTCGGCCTGCGACGCGGAGAAGTTCAGCACGGCCACCGAGCTTCTGCCGTCCCTGGAGATGAGTTGAGGGCTACCCGTGGTCGCGTAGGTCTGGATGCTCTCGAGCGAAGGGATCTGGGCGGCGGTCAGTCCAGCAAGCGCCTGCTTCTCGGCCGCCTGGAACTCAGGACTGGTGGCCTGGAGCGTGTCGCTGCTGAAGAGGATGAGCAGGTTGGTGGGACCCTGCTCGAACGTACCCTCGATGACGGCCGCGGCCCGCTGGCCGGGGGCGCCCGGGTTGGAGAAACCGCCCTTGAGCACGTCGGCCAGCCACGGTGTAGCCGCCACGCTGACGCCGAACAGCACGATCCAGAGGGCGATGACCAGCCATCTGAACCGATACGAGAACCTACCGATAGCTTCGAACATCATGTACCTCGGTCACGTTTAAAGAGTGATGAGCGGGAGCGGTGAGCAGCTCTACGAAAGCCTCCAAGACCCGGCGGGGGTCGGCCGAGACCTCTCCGGCTACTTCGGACAGATCCAGTCCGGAGATGGAGACCATGCCGTGCACTAGGGCCCAGGCTCCGTAGGCCATCTCCTGGGGGGAGAGCGGCATCTTGGGTCTGAACACCCCCTGCTCCACCCCTTGACGGAAAGTCTCGCCGATGAGGCGGGCCAAACCAACGCCCACGGCTTTGCCGCTCGAGGGCGGCAGGTCGAGCGAGGTGGAGAGCATCATGCAGCGGAGGTCCATGGGGTTGTGGAGGGCGAAATCCATGTAGGCCATGCCCAGCTCGACCACCCGCTTGTCGGGAGGCAGATCGGCCGGCACCCGGCGCACGTAGGCGTCCAGGCGCTCGAAGCATTCCGCGAAGAGCGCGGCGATGAGCTCGTCCCGGCTTGAGAAGTAGGTGTAGAGGGCGGCCGGGCTGAAGTCCGCCCGCCGAGCCACCTGGCGAAGGCTGAGGTCCTCGGGACCCACCTCCAAGAGCAGCTCGCGAGCGGCCTCGAGGATCTCGGCCCGCGTGTTCAGCCGGCGCCGTTCCCGCCGCGAAAGACGGGCTGTTCCCTCCCCTGATGGCTCCATATCGCTCCTCAGCCCGCCGTGAAACGAACAGTTTATGTTCAATAAAACGGCGGACGGTTTTTCGAACAATGTTTCCTCTCCATGATACCCCGGGGCCGGGGTTTCGACAACCGCCTGGTTCCTTTCTCCGTAGGGGTCCGTCGCGATAGAATCCCCAGGGGCACGTCCGCCCGAGGCATGCCCGCCCGAGGTATACACGCGCCTGTGCATTGACGCACGCGAACCCCTGGAGGCTCCCGGCACATGAACAGCTCTTTGTCCGCCAAACGCCCCGCGACGGTGCGGGCCCTCATCGTCCTGCTGGCTGTACAGGCTGTCGGCGCCATCGGGGGAGGCATCGGCCTGGTGCAGGACCCTATCGACAACATCGGGATGCCGCTCGACATACTCGAGGGCAGCCCCTTCACCGACTACTTCTATCCAGGGCTGATCCTGCTGGTCGTGGTGGGAGTGTTCCCCTTGCTGGTTCTCCCGGGGATCGTCATGCGCAAGAGATGGGCGTGGTGGCTCGCCGTCGCGGCAGGCGCGGGACTCATCGTCTGGATCGTCACCGAGGTGGTCCTGCTCGGCTACCTGGCCGGCATGGGCATCACACTGCAGATCGTCATGGGCCTGATCGGGGTGGCGGTAGTGCTCCTCTGTTTCGCCGGCTCCACCCGCCGCTACTTCGGGATTGGCCGCTAGATCGCCGCCCTCTTGAAGACCCGGGTCCGCACGTTCTTCTCGGAGGAGGCCGCCGCCACGGTGGAGGGCGGTCACGTGCTCCTGGTCGTCGCCCTGGCCAACTGGGCGGCGGCCTTCATGACCACCTCCATCAACATCGCCCTGCCCACCATCCAGAACGAGTTCGCCCTCAGTGCGGTGGCTCTGGGCTGGCTGCCCCTGAGCTACATCCTCGCCACTGCGGTGTTCCTGCTTCCCTTCAGCAAGGTGGCCGACATCGCGGGGCGGCGGTTGGTGTTCGTCCTCGGCCTGGTCGTGGTCTTCCTGAGCGCGCTCCTCATGGTGTTCGCCGATACATACGCCTGGCTGGTGCTGTGCAGGATCGCCCAAGGGGTGGGCAGCGCCATGATCTTCGCCACCTCCACCGCCATCGTCACCCTCGTCTACCCGCCCAGCCGGCGCGGGTACGCCATGGGCATCATGGTCATGGCCGCCTACCTGGGCCAGACCATGGGCCCCGTTCTCGGCGGCGTCATTGTCTACAACCTGGGGTGGCGCAACATCTTCGTGTTCTCCGCCGCCTACATGTTCGTCAATCTCTGTCTGGACTTGTGGCTGCTCCGCCGAGCCGAGTGGAAGGAAGGGGTCACCGGCTTCGACTGGAAGGGATCACTCGCCTACGGGACGTCCCTTGCCGCCGTGCTCCTCGGCCTCTCCTGGCTCCCCACCGTCCAGGGGATAGTGCTGTTTGCCGGAGGATCGCTCGGCCTGGCCGGTTTCCTCTGGTGGGAATCACGCGTCAGCAACCCCATCATCGAGCTGAGCCTCTTCCGGCACAACCGGGTGTTCGCTCTTTCCAACCTGGCGGCGGTCATCAGCTACATCTCCGTGTGGGGAGTCACCTTCCTCATGAGTCTGTACCTGCAGTTCATCAAGGGCCTCAACGCCCAGACGGCCGGCCTGGTGCTGATAACGGGAGTGGCCCTGCAGGCGGGGTTCTCGCCCGTGGCCGGGCGGCTGGCCGACCGTATACAGCCCCGGTGGCTCGCCTCTTTCGGCATGGGCCTCTGCGTCGTCGGTCTGCTGGCCTTGACCTTCCTGGGCACGGCCACCCCCTATTGGTACATCATCACCGCCGTGTGCCTGCTGGGGACCGGCTACGCCTTCTTCTCCGGCCCCAACCAGTCCTCCATCATGGGGAGCGTGGAGCGGCGCCAGGTGACCGTGGCAGGCGCCAGCCTAGGGACCATGCGGGTCGTGGGGCAGGCCATGAGCATCGCGTTGGCCACGTTGGTCCTGGCCCTGGTGGTGGGCCGGGAAGAGATCCGGCCGGCCGACTACCCCCAACTTCTGACGGCCACCCGGATCACGTTCGCCATCATGACCGTGCTCTGCATCGGCGGCACCGCGGTGTCACTGGTCCGGGGGCCCATGCCGCAGCAGGCGGCGCCGGCGGAGCCGGCGCCGCCTCCGCTGGAGACCTGAGCACTCACCGAGGCCGGAAGCCCGCCCGCCCTACCAGAGGGTCATCGACTCCAGGAACATGCGGCGGAAGTCAGCGGGCGTCGCCGGCCGGGGTGACAGCTTGGTGACCCGATGCTGGGGCAACACTCCCTCCACCAAGGCGTCCACATCATCCTCGGTGTAGCCGACGGCGCACAGACCGTTCGGCATGCCCACGCGTTTGAGCATGGCGGTGTAGGCATCGGCCAGGATATCGCCGGCGTCATCCGGCCCGGCCCCGCTGGTGTCGACCCCGATGGCCCGCGCGGCCAGAAGGAAGGCCTCCGGGTTGGCCGGGCCCATGAAGCGGAAGGCGGCCGGCGCGCCCAGGCTCACCGCCATCCCGTGGGGGATGAGGGCGTGGTCCTGCGGATACCCCTCGGGCCGATACTCGCGCACCAACCCCGAGATGGGATAGGACATGCCGTGCGGCAGCGTCACCCCGGCCGAGCCGAAACCGACACCGGCGATGGTGGACGCCAGGATCATCTGGGTCCGCGCTTCGGTGTCGCCGGGGTCTTCCATGGCCCGCACCATGAACTTGGAGCCGATCTCGGCCGCCTTGACAGCCCACATGCTGCTGATGGGGTTGGCCCCCTGGTAGGCGGGACGCAGGCGAGGGCTTTCCGGGGCCTCCCGCTTGTCGAAGGGCAAAGCCGTCAACGACTCCAGCGCGTGGCAGAACACGTCCAGGCCGGTGCAGGCCACCGCCATCCTGGGCAGGGTGCGGGTATTGTCGGGATCGACGATGCCCAGGCGGGGCCGCAGCGCCCGGTGAGAGATGCCGGTCTTGGCGTGCATCTCGGTGAGGTCGAAGATGGCCACCCCGGTGGTCTCGCTGCCGGTGCCGGCAGTGGTGGGGATGGCGATGAGGGGCGCCAGCGGGCCAGGCACGGGAGTGGCCTTGCCGATGGGCGCGTTGACATACTCCAGCAGATCGGCGGGATAGGTGGCATACAGGTCGGCCACCTTGGCCGTGTCGATGGTGGAGCCTCCCCCGATGGCCACATAGCCGTCGAACCCACCAGCGGTGGCGAACTCGATGGCCGCCTTGAACGACACGTCGGTGGGTTCGATACGCACCTGGTCGTACACCACGGTGTCTATGCCCTCGGCCTTGAGCGCGGCCAAGGCGACGGCGGCCGTCTCGCTCCCGGTCAGGTTGGGGTCGATCACCACCATCACCCGGCGGGCGCCGAACACTTTCATGTCGTAGCCGACTTCTCGGGTGGCCCCGGTCCCGAACTTGATGTTGGAGGCGTCGATGGTGAAGATGGTCTCGTACGGCATCGGATGCTCCTTGGCTCAAGCTATATGAAGCGCTCGACCAGACGGTCGCTGATGGCATCCACGGTATCGGAGGTCGCCCCCATCTCCCGCACCAGCCGCTCCGCCCGGTCCCGCCGCCTGGGATCGTACAGGTCGGCCAGCCCGGCGAAGATCAGCGACCGGCGTCCGATACGGTAGAGGACCTGCTCTTGGGGGTCGAGGGCGAGAAAGGCCCGCAGCTCGGCCGTCATGCGCTCGCGGTCCTCCGGCAGCCTGCCGCTGAGATCCTCGAACAGGTTGAGCACGTGATCGCTGACTATGGTGCTGCTGATGCCCTCCAGGTTCTCCAGGAAGAGGAGGATCTCCCGAGCGGTCTCGACGTCGTTGGCCTTGACGAACCGGCCGGCCACCAGGTCCTCGAACAGGTCGGCCCGGTCAGGCACGGCGAGCGTGCGCAGGCGGATGTAATCCGGGTCCACCTGGTTCATGAGGTCGGCCGTCTCCAGGGCGTTCTCGCGCCAGAGGTCGCGACCCCCCAGGCCCGGCATGTAGTAGGCGGAGAGCTCCATGCCCGCCGCCTTTATCTTCCGGCCCGCCTCGATCTGGACCGCTTTGGTCACGCCCTTGTCCATGAGCCGCAGCACCTCGTCGGAGCCGCTCTCGAAGCCGATGTGGACGCGGTCGAGTCCGGCGGCCCGCATCTGGGCCAGGTCGGCGGAGTCGATGCGGGCTACGGTCTTGGACCGGGCGTAGGTGGTGATCCGTTCGATGCTGGGGAACCGCTCCTCCAGCAGGCGAAGGACGGCGATGATCTCCCGCGGCGGGACGGCCAGAGGGTTGGCGTCCTGTAGGAACACCGAGCGCATGCCGTTGCGGTACCAGGTCCAGGCCGCATACTCGGCGTTGGGGTCGCGGAGCCCGGCAGCTGCGTCGGTGGACGCGCCTCCGCGCTCCCCCAGCCGCACGGCCGAGGGATCGATGGCGGCGATGGCCGCGGCCACCGCCTCGACATCGGCCAGGATGTGAGCGAGCGGGCGCCGGCTGAACTCGGTGCCCTTGTACACCGGACAGAACTTGCACCGGTTCCACGGGCAGTTGCGGGTGACCCGGATCAGCAGACTCCGCGCCTCGCTGGGGGGGCGTATCGGTCCCTGCTCGAATCCTCTGTAGGTCTCGTCGATCACTCCGCCCAGTATAGGTCAGCTATCGAGCGGAGAAGGCTCTTCATAGGTGAGGACGAAGAGCCCGTAACGGCAGAGATTGGACAGAAGCCGTTCGTCGGTGTATCCGCCGGTGATGCCCGCCCCTTCACCGTAGACCACTCGCTCCCTCATGAGAGCCATGAAGACCGTGAAGATCCACTCGATCGCCGCCTCCGGGTCTGGGTGGTGGATCTCGTGCGCGTGGGCCATGATCGCTTCCCGGAACAGTGCTCTGCGTTTGGCGGTGGCCTTCTCGCCCCCCTTTTCAAAGCCGGGATTCTTGGGGGTCTCGATGAAGAAGGCGCGGAACAGGCCCTGCTCGGCCAGAAAGTGCCGGAACAGCAGGCGGATGGACGTTTCCAGGGCTTCCGCGAGCGACGCTTGGGTCCCCTTGTGAGCAGCGAACTCGGCCTCGAGCGCCGCCTCCACTCTGGCCAGGAAGCGGTGCCGCACGGCCTCCAGTAGAGCGAGCCTGTTCGGGAAACGAGAATAGAGGCCGCCGACAGAGAACCCGGCCAGCCGCGCCACTTCTGACACGTTCAGCCCATCCAAGCCGTCGGTGAGGATCACCTGTTCGGCCGCATCCAGGAACCGCTCAAGCGAGCGTTTACTCCGTTCCTGGCGAGGCGGGGGAAATATGTGGCTCTCTGCTTCCATCAGGCGTGAATCATACCGACTCAAGCGCCGACAAGCGAACGCGGGCTCGGGAGCGGGGGCCCGCCTATTCCCCGGCAACGGCCGCCAGGTGCTTCTGACCCTCGGCGGAAAGCCCCAAGCGGTTGAGATCGGCCTTCACCTGCTCCGCTGAAGCGCAACCGTAGAGGTAGGCGTTGATGCGCGTGGCCGCCGGAGAGTCCACCAACTCCCAGAAGTCGGGGTACATCCTCCGCAGTTCCGCGAGCAGCTGTCGATCGCCCTGCAGGTAGTACTTCTGGTGATAGTCCTCGGCCAGGTAGAAGCGGCCGAGAGGGAGGATCTGGGTCCGGATGGTCTTGCCGGTCTCGGCCTCTATGCGTGCCACGACACTCCGGGCTATCCTCTCCTGCTCAGCGTTGCCGCAGAAGATGGCCGACATGTACTGCCGGCTGGGAGAGGCGTAGCTGGCGTCGTGGGCGGCGAAGAAGGCCTGCACCAGTTCCTCATAGCTGGTCGTCGCCTGATCGTAGTCCAGTTGCACCGTCTCGGTGTGATCCCCCAGCGAGTGGTAGGTTGGGTCTTCCTTGGTCCCACCGGTGTAGCCGACGCGGGTCCTGATGACTCCGGGGAGGCACCCTAACTGGGCCTCGGCGCCCCAGAATCAGCCGAAGGCGAAGGTGGCCGTCTTGAAGGTCGTCGGGGCCTCCAGGTCGATGAGAGGAAGCGCGGCGGGCCCCGCACCGCCGGTCCCGGTCGTCGCTGATGTCACGGTATCCACCTCTCTATCTGCTGAACACGCGGCGCCGAACACAGTCATCGCACCTATCAGGCCGATGGCGGCCGCGATCATAGCGGCTCGCGCTGCTAGACCCGGCATGATGCCCCCTTGGGACGATGCACGTCGGGGTGTACGCATATCATGGCTACAGCCTTCCCTTGGTCGCGCAAGAACAAACTGGTGGGTAGGAAGCTCACGGCGGGGGTTTGGTTCCCCTGGATAGGGGCGGCGACGCGAGACCGCCGGAGCACGGAGCCAGACCGCCGGCGCTGACCGCCGTTGCTAGACGGAGACTCCCCCCGCGCCTAGTTGACCCCCACCGGGCAGGCGAGTTCACACGCCCGACAGTACTTGATGATGGGGGACGACGGCCGCGCCGGATCATCAGGAACACGGTCACCCTCGGCCGCCGCCGCAGAGACGTCGGCGTCCATCTGCAGGTAGCACAAGGCCCGCTCGTAACCGGCGGCCGGCGGCCCCTCGGCCCTGAAGGCTCCCTGGGGGCAGGTGCTGCGGCAGGGAGCGGGGCAGCCGGCGCAAGGGTCGAAGCCGGAGGGACCGGTGGAGGGTAGGTCGACGTCGAGGGTCAGGGCCCGCAACCTCACCCTGGGGCCGTACTCAGGGGTCACCAGCAGGTTGTTGCGGCCGATACGGCCCAGCCCGGCAAGCACCGCGGCATCCTTGAGATAGATGCCGCCCCTTTCCACGTGATAGGGAAGATGTGAGGCGACCACCCCGAACTCGGCCGCGACCCATCCGCACAGCCCGCTGACAACCGCGGCCAGCGCGCGATTGCCCGGCGGATCGACCCGGCCCTGCCACCAATCCATCTCGGGCCGGGAGAGCGAATGAGCGAGGGTGACCACCACCACACTGCGCGCCCCGCCGGGCCACACGACCGGCGCGGGGCCGGGACGGCCGTCGGCCGGACCGCGCCCGGCCGCAGCCAGGGCGAAGGACGGCGCCCGCCGCAGATCCGTTACGGCGGCGACACCGGCCGCCGTGGCCCCCAATAGCCGTGCCTGCTCCAGAATGTCACAGACGTCCTTCGTGGTGAGCCGGGCCACATGCCCTCCCCTGGGCGCCGGCCTTCGGTTCGCGGCCGCCCGCTCGAACAGCTGTCGACCACGATTATTAGCACAGGCTCCCCGAGGAATTGTGCTACGTTGAAGGGGCGGTTGGAGGTCGCCCGGGGCGGCCGGGGTGAGCGTCTCCGCCCCGGCGAATGGCAGGAGCATGACATGCAAAGCGGCAAGTACGGCAAATACGTGATCATGCAGCCCAAGCTGGTGACCGACCTTGCCCACTGACTTCACTGCGGTATCGGGGATCACCTATCCCGACGAGGTGTACCTGGACAAGGATCTACTCGCAGAAGCGGGCACGTGGCTCGACGTCATGTGGATCTGGGACGTCCCCCGCCCCCCCGGTCTGCTGGGCGCCCACGTTCATCCGTTCGACGAGATCGTGCTCTTCGTCGGCGCGAACCCTCGCGACACCAAGGATTTCGGCGGCAGCCGAATCGAGTGGTTCATGGGCGAAGGAGACGAGGCCGAGCGCTTCGTGATCGACACGACGACGCTTATCTACGTCCCCAAAGGCCTGGCGCACGGACCCTTGAACGCCCTTATGATCAAGATGCCTATCTTGAACCTGGCCATCGGTCTGAACACGGGCGACTACGCATGAGACAGAAGAGCAGCGAGAGAACCAGGACCCCGGCGGCGAGGACCGCGGCAGATGGCGCGTAAGAAGAACCAGACGGCCCGGCGAGAACAGCTGACCGAAGCGGCGCAGCGCGCCATCGCGGAGCATGGCGCCGCCGCCGTCCGGGTGGAGCACGTGGCCCTGGAAGCGGGGGTGTCCCCCAACACCGTGCGCTACTACTACAGCGACGTCGACGAGTTGCTGCGCGACGCTCATCGCAAGGCCATCGAACGCTTCTACACCGAAAGGATGAATCAAGCCCGGGCCATCGAGGACCCGGTGGAGCGGCTTGTGGCCACCATCGACTCCGGGGTGGCCTCGGGACCGGACGACCAGGAGACCCGTCTCCTGTGGGAGGGCGTGCGCCTGGCCGGAGAGAGCGAGCTGTTCTCGGTGCTCATGACCAGGCTCTACAAACAGCAGGAGTTGCTGTACGAGAGCATCCTGGAGCTGGGGGTCGCCGCCGGTGTGTTCAAACTCGCGGACGACGTACACCGTATCGCCCAGACCCTGGTCGCGCTGGAAGACATCTGCGGCATCCGCATGATGCAGCGCGACGAGGGCTTCGATCACGCCGAGGCGAAGCGGATGGTTCTCGCCTACGCCCGCCTGGCCACCGGGGTCGACCTGCCCGAGTAGGCTCCGGACGGCCCCCGCTGCCCGCCGCTGGGCCCGGGCCGCTCGGCCGGCGGTCGGTCGCTCCCGCCCGCCGCCCAGCCAATCCTTTCATTACTGCTGGAGTCCTGGTACTTAATCGCTCATTCCATGGGGCAGAAAAGCCTCTTGATTCTTTGTAGACCTTCTGCAAGTATTGGGGCGTCACGCGGTCACGAGGGGACTTGGCGAGCGTGAGCGTGCCTGCGCCGTCTGCCTCTTGCGCCCGCACGAGAGCGTGAGAGGAGGGCCCATGACGAGCGACGGACCTGCGACAAATGCGGGGCCTGCAGCGAACCGACCTCACGTCGATCCCCTGCTGCGCACCCCCTCCGGCCGCCTGCGCGCCCGCGGGCTGGGGATACCTCTGCAGGGCACGCCCGGTCCTTGGAACGCCATCACCGACGTGCCCGGGGTCGAAGTCGGCTACACCACCCTCATCTCCGGCGAAGGCCCGCTGGTGCCGGGCCAGGGACCGGTCCGGACCGGGGTCACCGCCATCCATCCTCGCGGCCGGCAGGGAACGCCCGATCCAGTGCAGGCCGGCTGGTTCTCCTTCAACGGCAACGGCGAGATGACCGGTACCATCTTGATCGAGGAGACGGGCTTCCTCTCCACCCCCATCCTCATCACAAACACGCATTCTGTGGGAGCCGTCCACACCGGCGCCGACATGTGGTTGACCGAGCGCCATCCCGGGCTGGCCAAGCTCTGGATGCTCCCCGTCGTCGCCGAGACGTGGGACGGCTACCTCAACGACACCAACGGGCAGCACGTCAAGCCCGAGCACGCCTTCGCCGCCCTGGACGCGGCCCGCAGCGGGCCTGTCGAGGAAGGCTCGGTCGGCGGCGGCACCGGGATGATCTGCTACGGCTTCAAGGGAGGGTCGGGCACCGCCTCCCGGCTGGTCGAGTTCGGCGGCACCACCTACACCGTGGGCGTCTTCATGCAGGCCAACTTCGGTTGGAGGCCGGAGCTGACCATCGCCGGGGTACCCATCGGCGTCCACATCCCCGAGGGCAACCCCCTGGACGACGCCTCCTGGCTGCTGCCGCCGGGGGCGGGCTCGTGTATCACCATCGTGGCCACCGACGCCCCTCTCCTGCCCGGTCAGTGCAAGGCGCTGGCCCGCCGGGTCCCCATGGGTCTGGCCCGCACCGGCACGACGAGCTCCCACTTTTCCGGGGACATCTTCCTCGCCTTCTCCACCGGCAACCCCGGGTGCGTCACTACCGGAGCCGCCACCATCTTGGGGCGGCCCCAGACTCGGGAGAGCCAGTCCTGGCTGCCCTGGGGCGAAGCCGACCCGCTGTTCGCCGCCGTGGTGTTCGCGGTGGAGGAGGCGGTCCTGAACGTCCTCGTGGCGAACGAGGACATGACCGGGTGGGACGGGCACTGGGTGCCGGCCCTGCCCCACGACCGGGTGCGGGAGCTGATCGCTTCCCACCGGATCACCCTGGCCTAGGTGGCATCTGGCCGAATACGTGGTCACCTGACGCGGGAGGTGTTGATGACGAGAGCAAGGGGGCCGCAAAGGCGGGCACGGGAGCGGTGATCGCGGCAATCCGATCAAAGGTCTGATGCGTCGTTCGAGCCAGGGGGAGGTCCGACACAGTGGAAGAATCCAGCCAGCCGCAGGCCAAACACTACAAGCAGGAGTTGGAGCGGGGACTGCAGGTCCTCCACAACGTCATGATGACGATCTCGGGCGTGGCGCCCACCGCTTCGGTGTTCATCATCGCCCCCGTCGCGTTCCTGTTCGCGGGCACGGGGGCTTTTTGGGCCTTCATCATCGCCGGGGTGATCGGCGTGGGGATGGCTTTCTCGTACGCTGAAGCCGGCACGGCCTTCCCGGTCACGGGCGGGGAGTGGGCGCTGGTCGCCCGGATCCTCGGGCGGCCGCTTGGCTTCGTCTCGTTGGTGTTCATGCTCATCTCGGTGATCGTCATCCCCAGTTCGATCGCCCTGGGCGCCAGCCAGTACCTGTCGGTGATCTGGGAGGGAGCAAACCAGAACTTGGTGGGAGCCGTCATCATGCTGGTGGTGGGAGGCATCGCCGTGCTCCAGATCAAGACCAACTCCATCGTCCAAGGAGTGCTCCTCGGCATCGAGTTGGTCGCCGTTCTCGCCATCACCATCCTCGGCTTCGCCAACGTAAACCAATCGGGCATGGTGCTGCTCGATCCTGTCATCTTCGACGAGAGCGGGGTGGAGCAGGCGGTCACCTTCGGCATGATCATGAGCGCCGTGGTCTTCGCCATCTTCGCCTACAACGGGTATGGCGGCGCCATCGTGTTCTCCGAGGAGACCAAGAGTGCCCGCAGGAACATCGCCCGGGCCATCCTCTGGACGCTGTTCATCACGGTGGCGGTGGAGCTGATCCCCATCACCGCGGCCATCGTGGGAGCGCCTTCGCTCTCCGAGTTCATGGCGGCGCCGTCGCCCATGCAGTACATCCTGACGGAACTGGGCAACGAGACCGTCAACACCGTTATCAGCCTCTTGGTGTTCGTGGCCATATTCAACGGCTGCTTGGCCATCGTGGTGCTCATGAGCCGGATCGTCTTCGGGTCGGGTCGGGACAAGGTCTGGCCCGAGCCGTTCAGCCGCTGGCTGTCGTTGGTGCATCCCAAGTTCAAGTCGCCCTGGGTGGCGGCGTTGGCCATGGCCGTGATCGGAGCCATCCTCTGCGCGACGACGGCCAAGACCGCGGTCATCACCTTCACCGGGGTCGTTCTCGCCTTCACCTACATTCTGATCGCGCTGTCGGCCATAGTGGTGAGGGTACGGTTCAAGGACCTGCCCCAGCACTACAAGATGCCGCTGTGGCCGGTCTGGCCCTGCATCGCGCTGATCGGCGTGGTCTACATGCTGGTAAAGCTCACGCAGCTGCAGTGGAAAGACCTGGTGATCGTGATCGGGGCTGCCGTAGGCGCGCTCATCTACTACTACGCCTATCTCTACCCGCGGCGGGGCAAGAAGTGGATCATGCTGGAGGCGGTCGAAGAGAAGCCCGAGGGAGAAGGTAGGACCGCCTCGTGACGCGGCCGGCCGCGTGCCGGCCGGCCGCGCAGGGGGACAGGGGGCGGGGGCGGGGCCCGGGCGGGACGCCCGGCCCCGCCCGTTCTACAATGAGACGGGTGCGGCGTCAGCCGTGCCGAGCGGAACGCAAGAAGGGAGAGACCGTATGGGTGGTTCTGAAGCGGGAGACGCGGCCGCCGTCCGCGCCACCATGGAGCGCTATGTTGACGCCGTCTATCGGGCCGACGTGGCCACTTTGAGGTATCTGTTCCATCCCGCCGCGGCCATGTGCGGCTACTTGGGGGAGAACCTGCTGGCCGGCTCGCCTGAGCCCTTCTTCCTCGATCTGGGTGGACGGCCGTCGATGCAAGCGCAGCAAGCCCCGTACAAGGCGGAGATACTGGACGTCCATGCCTCCAGCCTCACCGCCAGCCTCCGGCTGGAGGAGACCGGGTTCTTCGGCGCCTACAGCTTCGTCAACTACTTCCACCTCCTCCAGGTCGATGGAGAGTGGAAGATCGTAAGCAAGACCTTCCAATCCCTCTAGTCGATCCCTCTATTAGTCCGGGCGGACAAGGAGCCTCCATGAGCGAACTGACACCCCTGAGCCGCGACCTGTCGGTCTTCAAGAAGCTGGAGCTGGAGCGACCGCCGGTGGGCGTGAAGTTCCTCTTTGGTGAGCCCGAAGGGGTCCCCCGGCTCGAACGCACGCTGGGCCTCTGCGAGATGGTGACCGAAGCCCAGAAGGGCAAGGTCTTCTACGCCGGCTTCGCCGACCACGAGTGTGCCGGCCCCGTGCCGCTGGGCATGGTCGACGTGGAGCCTTTCTACTGGAGCGGGCAGATCGGGCCATGCCTGGAGATCTTCAAGGAGGCCCGGGCCAACCGCCGCATCTACGACGTCATCCCCAGGCTGGAGCCGGGAACCTGCAACTACACCGTCTTCGCCCCCTTGGACCTGCTGACCTTCGATCCCGACGTCCTCGTGCTGTCGGGGCGGGCCCGGCAGATGGAGATCGTCCTCCGTTCCATGAGTTGGACCACGGGCCAGATGTACGAGAGCAAGGGGACACCGGTGTTGGGCTGCGCCTGGACGCTCGTCTACCCGTACGTCACCGGCAAGATCAACTTCTCGGTGACCGGCCTCACCTTCGGCCACATCGCCCGCGAAGTGGGCACCGAGGGCAACGTGGTGGTTTCGGTCCCCTGGGACGCATTGCCCACCATGGTGGAGAACCTCCACGAGATGCCGTTCGTGCTGCCTTCATACGATCACGGCCGGGACAACTCCCGTGAGCGCTTCATGCGGGTGACAGCCGGGCACGGTGGGAAGCCGGCTGATCGGCGCCGCGGGGCGCGGCGGCGGCGGCGGCCGCCGCCGCCGCGCCCCGCCCCCTTACAGCCCGTCCTCGTACACCAGCCTGCCGCCCACCACCGTGGCCACGTTCTGGATGGCGTGGATCTCGTCGGGCGGCACCGCCAGCAGGTCCTGGTCGAGCACGCAGAAGTCGGCCAGCTTGCCCGGCTCCAGAGAGCCTTTGCGCGTCTCCATGTGGTCCTGCCAGGCACCGCCCACGGTATAGAGACGGACGGCTTCGCGCGCCGAGACGCGCTGGGCCGGACCTCGCACCGTTCCTGACGCCTTGGACTTCCGCAGGACGGCCGCCTCCACCCCCTGCAGCCAATCGGGCTCCGACACCGGGGCGTCGGAGGAGAAGCTGACGTGCACGCCGGCATCGAGCAGAGAACGGACGGGGAACTGCCACTCCGACCGCCGGATGCCCAGCATGCGGTCGATGACGTCAGAGAACACCCACTTGAGGATGGGCTGCGTGCTCACGCCTATGCCCAGGTCCACCATCCGCCTGATGTCGGCCGGCGTCACCAGGTCGCAGTGGATGAGGTAGTGGCGCAGGTCCCAGGGGTTCTCCTGCTTGGCCCGGGCGAAGCCGTCGAGGCAGGCGGTGATGGCCCGGTCGCCGATGACGTGGATGCCGCACTGGAAGCCGTGGTTGTGCGCGAACACGATCATCTTGGTCAGCTCTTCGACACGCTCCGCCTCGGTCGCGCCCGGCAGCACCAGGCTGCCGTTGCCGCCGTCCGGGTAGTCATCGTTCAGCCAGGCGGTCTTGGTCTGGGGGATGCCGTCCGCGAAGAGCTTGATCCCCCCGATCTGCAGCCACTCGTCGCCGAACCCGCTGTGGAGGCCTATCTCCAGGATGCTCCTTTGGAAGTCCTTGAGCGATATGGCCCCGTACTCCCCGAACAGATAGAGAACGGTGACGCGAACGGTCATGGCCTCCTCGTTGTGCAGGTCGTTGTACACGCTGATGCACTCCGAGCCCAGCAGCCCGCCCTGGTAGGCCAGACCACCGGGGCCGAGCGCCGCATCGGTGACGCTGGTGATGCCACGCGCGTTCATCTCCTTCATCATCGCCAGGATGGCCGCCCGCTTCTCTTCCCTCGTCCAAGCCGGGACCGCCCGCATGAGGATTCCCTGGGCCGGCAGCTCCACCAAGACACCGGTCGGTTCGCCGGTGACCGGGTCCTTGACCACCTCGGAGCCGGGCTCGGTGGTGGTGTCGCGGGTGATGCCGGCCAGTTCCAGAGCCCGGCTGTTGGCGACCAGCTGGTGCTGGGTGAAATCCACCAGGTACACTGGATTGTGGGGAGCCACCTCGTCCAGGTCGGCCCGGCTCATGTGGCGGCCGGGGTCGGCCAGGCACTCCTCCAGGTAACCCTCATCCCAGCCGTTGCCGCGGATCCACTCGCCCGGCTTGAGTTCCGCCGCCCGCGCCCGCACCGATTCCTTGATGTCGGCGATCGACTTGACCGTGGGATAGCCGACGTCCAGGGTGAGGGGCGGCCGGCTGCCCCCGTACATGGCCGCGTGCGTGTGGGAATCGTTGATCCCCGGCAGGACCATCTTGCCACGAAGGTCCACCACCTCGGTGGAGGCGCCGGCGAGGCCGCGGATCTCATCGTTCGACCCCACGGCCAGGATGCGGTCACCCTTGACCGCAAGGGCGGCGGCCACCGTGTCGGCAGCGTCCAGGGTGACGACCTTCCCGCTCACATAAATGGCATCAGCGGCCCAACCGCTCACAGCAGCGACTCTCCTTTCCGACATCACTCACCCAGGTACGCCTTGCGCACGTGTTCACTGTGGAGGAGCTCGCTCGCCGAGCCTTCCACCACGATATTGCCCGTCTCGAGCACGTAGGCCCTCATCGCCAGCTTGAGGGCAAGCCGGGAGTTCTGCTCCACCAGCAGCACGGAGGTGCCCGTCTCGTGTATCTCCCGGATGATCTTGGCGATCTCGGTGACCATGAGCGGCGACAGGCCCATCGACGGTTCGTCCAGCAGGAGTACGCGCGGCCGGCACATGATAGCGGTGGCTATGGCCAGCATCTGCTGCTCGCCGCCGCTCAGCGTGGAGGCCTGCTGACGGGCGCGCTCTCGCAGTCGGGGGAAGTGCCCCAGGATCTCTTCCAGGTCTTTGGCCGTGGCCTTGCGGTCCTTGCGCAGGTAGGCACCGATCTTGAGGTTCTCGGCCACCGTCATGTAGGGGAAAAGCCCCCGGTCCTGGGGCACCTGCACGATGCCCATCTTGACGATGGTCTGCGGTTTCTCCCCGTCTATCCTGACTCCCTCGAACCGGATCTCCCCCCTCACCGGGGCCTTCAGCCCCGAGATGGCCCGCAGGATGGTGGATTTGCCCGCCCCGTTGCTGCCGATCAGGGTCACGATCTCGCCTTCCTCCAGGTGCAGGGAGACCCCCTTGACGACCTCGGCGCCCTCGTACCGCACGGCCACGTCGCGCAGCTCAAGCCACATCGGCGTCGCTCCCCAGGTAGGCTTCGATGACCGCGGGATCGGCCACGCATTCCCGAGGTGTCCCCTCCATCAGCTTCTGGCCGTAGTTGAGCACCACGCTCCTCGCGCAAAGGCCCAGGACTGCCCGGACGTTGTGTTCGACCACGATCACGGTGGTGCCGCGCGTGCGGTTGATCTCCTTGATGATCTCGATCATCGACGCCGTCTCTTCGGCGTTCATGCCGGTGAGTGGCTCGTCGAGCAGGAGCAGGGTGGGGTCCGACGCCAGCGCGACCGCGACGCACAGCTCCCGCTGACTGCCGTGAGGCAGGTTGACGCAGAGCTCATGGGTCCTATCCGTCAGCCCCACCAGGCTCAGCAGGTCCATGCAGCGCTCCAGCACCTCGGGCTCGGTTCTGACCCGCTCGACACTCCTCCCGATCACCGCCAGGGGTCCGTGCTTGGTGTGCAGATAGGAGCCTGCCAGCACGTTCTCCAGCACGGTCATGCTGCGGAACAGGGCGTTCTTCTGGAACACCCGGGCGATACCCATACGGGCCCTGCGGTGAGGGGGCAGCTTGGTGATGTCGTGTCCCCGAAAGCGGATGGTACCGCTCGACACCTTGAGGGTCCCGTCGATCAGGTTGAGCATGGTGCTCTTGCCCGCCCCGTTAGGACCGATGAGGCCGACGATCTCACCTTCGTCGACCGTGAGATCGACTTTGTTCACGGCGGCGAGACCTCCGAAGTGCCTGGAGAGCTCGCTGACTTCGAGCAGGCTCATGGCCGTTCACCGCCGTCTCGCCGGTCCCCCGCGGGGGGCCCCGTCGCCCCGCCCGGGCCGGAGGCGGCCGCGGCAGTCCGGAGGCGACGCACCTGTCGCCGGTCTCGTATCTGCGTGGGTATCCCAGCCAGGCCCATAGGCAGGAAGATCATCACCAGGATGGCGATGGCTCCCGTCATCATCGGCTGGTACTCCTGGAAGGAGCGGGTGTACTCGGCCAGCAGGGTGAGTACCCCTGTCCCTATGAGGGGACCGATGAAGTAGTCCTTGCCTCCCACCACCATGTAGACGAGCAGGTAGATGGACATGGTCACGCCGAAGCGGGAGGTGGTGTCGGGGCTGAGATTGTGCTGGAACGAGGCGAAGAGCGCCCCGGAGATGCCGGCCGTGAAGGCGGCGAGCACGAAATTCACCGTCTTGTAGCCGATGACGTTGATGCCCACCGCCCCGGCCAGGGTGCTGTCGTCCTTGATGGCCCGCCACTGGAAGCTGATGTAGGCGCGTTCCATGTAGAAGAGGATGAGCAGGGCGACGATCACCACGCCCGCCGCGATGTAGTAGTAGTTCTCGGGCCGCTCGAAATCGACCTCGCCGACGAACGGCACCCGCTGCGTGCCCGGGCCGGGGACCCCGGTCAGGCCGAGCGAGCCCCCGGTGAGCGAGGTCCAGTAGTAGGCCAGCAACCGGAACGTCTCTGCCGTCAGGAGGGTGAGGATCGAGAAGTAGATGCCCTTGACCTTGAGGAAGGGGTAGGACAAGAGCAGCGCTATCACGGCGGAGAAGAGTCCGCTCAAGATCAGCGCAGGCCAGAACGGCACGTCCCCCTTCATGATAAGGGTGGCATGAGTGTACGCCCCGATGATGGCGAAGCCGACCTGCCCCAGAGAGATCTCCCTGATGAGCGTGATGCTGCGGAGACTGCTCACCATGAGGATGTTGATGGCGAGCAGGCCGAGGACCGTCAGCCAGTAGCGGTTGCCGGAGAGGAGCTGCGGCATGAGGAGGACGACGGCGACGATCGCCACCCACAGCAGGATCTTGGCCCAGCTCCGCCTAGTCATGGCCGAGGAGGCCCTTAGGCCTGAAGAGCAGGAGCAGGATGACGAGGACCAGGGGGCCCACCGCGGCCACCGCCGGGCTGAAGAAGACCGGGACGATGCCGTCGATGAGGCCGAGGACCAGACCTCCGATCACCGCGCCGGGGATGCTGCCCAGGCCGCCCAGCACGATGATCACCAAGCCTTTGATCATGGGCAGGGCACCCATGTAGGGCTGCAGCTGCAGGATGGAGCCGGCCAGCGCTCCCGCCAATGCGGCCAGCGCGCAGCCGATGGCCATCGCCGACATGGACATGCGGTTGGGATTGATGCCCTTGAGGAACGACCCCTCCCGGTTCTGGGCGCTGGCGACCATGGCCAGCCCCAGCCGGGTTCGCTTGAGGAAGGCGTAGAGGAGGAGCAGAGCGACCACCGAGAAGCCGATCGCCAGCAGCCGGTCGCCGGGGACGGTGGCGCCGAACACGGTGACCGAGCCGGAGACGAGAAAGGGCAGGCTCTTGGTGTAGAGACCGAAAGCGACGATGATGGCGCTGGTGAGTATGAGCGTCAGACCGGTGGAGATGACGATGGAACTGAGCACCACATCCCGGCCCGGGCGCGGCCGGAAGAGACCCCTCTCCAAGAGGATCCCGAACACCGCCAGCATCACCATCGACACCGCGATCGCCGGGTAGAGCCCCAGCCCCTTGCCCACGAGGTAGTGGACGGCGAACGCCCCCAGCATGTAGATCTCACCGTGGGCGAGCTGCAGGATGCCCATGATGCTGAGGATCAGGGTGAGCCCCAGCGCCATGAGCACGTACAGCCAGCCGAGGGCTATCCCGTTGATGATCGCCTGCAACCAGAGATCCAGGGAATCCAATCAGGCTCCTTGGCGGGGTCGGAGGAGGGCCGGTCCTCTTCGCCAGCGGGGCGGCAGACCACCCGCGGGCTCTGATGACCGGCCCTCCCGTGCGTTAAGGTTCACTCAGAATAGTCGCCGACGCGATTCTCCGAAGACGGTCTATTCCTCGATAGGCGCCTTGAATCCGATGAACTCGATCTCGCCGTTCATAAGCCGGCTGAGCGGCAGCGGCCGGTAGAGCACCCGATTGACCCCGAAGCGGTCCAAACCGCCGATGTAACCGGGTCCATGAAGCGTCTGCAGATCGCCGGAGTTGGTCATGCCTTCCATGGTCTTCACCACGGTCGCCGCATCCGTCGTGCCCGCCTTCTGCATGACCTGGACCATGACCCAGGGCATGTCGTAGGCATGGACGGCATCGGAGATGAAGGGGTCGTTGGGCCACTTCGCCTTCCAGGCGTCCATCAGCTTCTGGATCTCCGGGGTGGGATGGGTCACATCCACGCTATTGCACATGACGTCGGTGAGTGCGACGGGGTCTTGGACAGTGACTTGGAAAACGTCGGCCCCCAAGGGCGAGTTCGACACGAAGACGCCCTTGAAGCCCAGCTGCCGCGCGGCCTTGAGTTGGTCATTGGCCTGGCCGCTGACCATGGCCCAGATGATATCCGGGTTGGCTCCGTTGAGCTTCGTCATCACCGGTACGAAGTCGGTGGTGCCCCAGGGCCATTTCTCTATAGCCACGATCTCCATGCCCCGCGCGGCCACTTGAGTCTCGAGCCGCGCGACCATGTCGTCATAGCCGATGTCAGGCACGGACAGGGCGATCTTCTTGGCCTCCGGATAGGTCTGGATGATGTAGTCGAGATCGATGGGTTGGGTATCGTCGTGGTTGATGAACGGGCGGACCTGAAGCGGCTTGTCCGGGCCCACATCCTGAGGAGCGCCCGGGATGTTGGCGTTCGCCTGCGCGTACACGATGCCGGCGGCCTGCGTCACTTGGTTGATGGCCGCCATCTCACTTTCCAGGATGGCCCCGATGACCAGATCGACCTTGTCCTGGTTCACCAGCTTGCTGGCCGCGGTACCGGCGCCCTCCGCGGACCCCTTGCTGTCCTCGTGGATGAACTGGATGGTGTAGGTGTCGTTCCCGATCTTCACGCCGCCCGCGTTGTTGACGTCGTCGGCGTAGAGATCCCAGGCCCTGGTAAAGGAGAGGCCGAGGATGGCCAAAGGACCTGTCTGCGGCATGATGGTGCCGATCTTGAGGGTCTTGGTCTCCCCGCTGGGCGCACCGGTGGTGGTGGGACCGGCGGTGGTACCCGGAGCCGCGGTGGTGGCCGGAGCGGCGGTGGTGGCCGGAGCGGCGGTGGTCGTAGTCTCCTCCTCGCCGCAGGCGGCCACGGCCAGGATCAGTGCGCCCAGCGCCACGGCCATACAAATCAGCATGAGAGTCCGTCTGCCTGTCGTCATCTCTCCCCCCTGAAGTGTTCAAGTCACGCGAGTCTTGCTTGGACCGATAGAGCGATTCCCCCGCCTGGTCACCTCCTTGCCGCCTAAGCAGTCGCGCCCGAACCCTAGTATCAGCAGAATAGCGAAGGGCCGGCAAGTATCCGAAAGTATGATTCTGAGAGCGGCCTGCGAGTTCTCAGCGCTTCGGACTCAGCTCTTGGTTCACCGCATGGGCGATAGACGTGCGCGTACGCGCGCCCACCTTCGAAGCGATGCTCTGGATGTGTTTCTTGACGGTGCATTCCGCTATGAACAGCGACTGCGAGATCTCCTTGTTGCTCACCCCGGTCATCAACTGCTCAAGTACCTCGATCTCTCGATCGCTCAGCCCGAAACGTTCTTTGAGCGGCTCGGTCCGGTTCAGCCCCTGCCCGGGCCGAGCTTCCAGAGTGATGACGCGTCCTGGGGTCCCCTGCTCCAGGGTCACGTCGCGAGAGCTGACGCCCAAATCGCCGGCCTGCGCCAAGACATCGGGGTTGCTCAGCCTGTAGCCGACGAAGGAGGCCTCGGCGGTCAGGCCCAGCCCGTCAAGCCCCCCTTTGGCGGCGCACAGCGCCCGGGCGGCATCGTTGCAGAAGAGCACCCGCCCCGCCGTGTCGCAGACGATGACCCCCTCCCCCCCGCTCGTGTCGAGGGTGGTGCGCAGGCTGGCCGAGAGCATCCGCTCCAGGTGGTTGCCGACGAAGGGGGCCATCATGTCCAGCAGGGATACCTCGACCACCGAGAAGGGCCTGCCCCGCCTGGCCCGATGCAGGCAGAGAGCGGCCCGCGCCGACGGGTTGGGCGACACGAAGGCCACCAGGTCGTAGTGGATGTCGGCGGTCTTGAAGAAGTCGTTGTAGAACTCCGTGGAGACGAAGGAGCTGTAGTCAAGCACATCCGCCAGGTTGGACACGGCCCGGCCGATGGGAGGCGCGCCCACCGGTGAGCTGCGGCCCCTGACGTAGTCGGGCAAACCGGTGGGATCCAGATCGCAGTAGTAATCGGCGTAACCCTTGGCCACAGCGGGGTCCTGGTTGTGGACCACGAAGTCCAGTTCCCGGGTGAGGGGATTGCACAGGATGAGGACTCCCTGTTCGGCTCTCAGTTCGTCCGACACACACTCGAGGAGCCGTCGGCAACCGTCCAGGTCGGGAGTGGCTTTGCTGATCTCTTGCAGCGTCCCGAGCACTTCGACGCAGCGCTCGGGGCTGATGGGGACCTTATGCCCCGGCCCGGACTTGGCCCGAGCGGAGGGAACCCCCGGTGCAGCCCCGTTCAGACGGCCAGGTGGCCCCGCCCGCTGCGAGGTCGGCTGTCCGCTCATGGTCCCCCGATACCCCCCTAGACTTCGGCAGCGCTGTCCGCATGGTACAACCTGGCACCGGGCCCGTCCACCCGGCTTGCGCTCTCCGCCTCCAATCTGTTCAATAGACCCAAGAGCCGGTCCCTGCGGGGGCCGCACCACGCCGCCGAGAGGAGCGAGCATGGCGGAAGCGAAGAAGGCCGGAGCAGTCCGGGCGAACGGGACCGATTTGTACTACGAGGTGCGGGGGCGAGGACCGGAGTTGCTCCTGGTCTCCGGGGCCGAAGGTGACGCGGGAGAGTGGGGCAAGGTGGTCCCCCTGCTCGAAGACGACTTCACCACCATCTGTTATGACCGCCGCGCGTTCTCCCGGTCCCCCCGCCCGGCCGCTTTCGCCGGGACCACCGTGGAGGAGCAGGCCGCCGATGCCGCGGCCCTGCTGGAGGCGCTGGGTATGGCCCCCGCCTACGTCTGGGGGAACAGTTCCGGGGCGATCATCGGGTTGGCCCTGACCCTGCGGCACCCAGAGGTGGTCCGCATGGCGATGGTCCATGAACCGCCTCTCTTCGCGGGCATGGCCGATTCGGCCCAGGTCTTGAGCTTTCTCCAGCAGGCGACCGCCAACGGCAAGGTCCCCTTCCTGCGCATGCTCACCGGCGACATCGTCTACGATGCACTCCCTGCCGACTACCGAGCCCGTTTGGCGGCGGACCAGACCTGGATAGAGCACGAGTTCGACGTGTTCGAGTACTACCGCCCCTCCGATGAGGAACTGGCGGCGGCTCAGCGGCCCATCGCCGTCCTCTGCGGCCTCGAAAGCCCGCCGTTCTTCGGCGAGGCGGCGAACTGGCTGGCCGGGAAGCTGGGCACACAGGCGCTCTTCATCCCCGGGGGCCACGGTCTGCACTACGACATGCCCGAAGAAGTAGCCGAGGCCGTCAAGAGCCTCGTGGCCTCAGCCTGAGGAGGGGGACGTGATTATGGAGAAGCGAGCCATCAACCCCGGCACCTGGCAGGACCAGTTCGACTTCTCACAGGCCATCGAGGTGCACCGGGAACGGCGGACGGTCTACTGCGCCGGGCAGGTGTCGGTAGACCGCGATGGGATGACCCTCCATCCCGGAGACATGGTGGCCCAGTTCCAGCAGGCGCTCGACAACCTGGAGACCGTGCTGGCCGAGACCGGGCTCAAGCTGGCCGACGTCGTCCGGCTCAACTACTTCGTCACAGACGTCCCGGCTTTCCTGGAAGCCGTCCCGGTGGTGGGGGAGCGCCTCAAAGCGGCCGGATGCAAACCGGCGTCGACACTGCTGGGAGTAGCCAGACTGGCCCAGCCGGAGTGGCTCATCGAGATAGAGGCCACTGCGGTGGCGTAGGCCGGACCCAGCGGCGGGCCGGGCTGCGCCACGCGGGGCTGCGCCACGCCGAGCCGCGCTAACGATCCGCTATCTCCCCTGCCTTGCGGGCGGCTTCCTCCAGCACCCGCCGGATCTCGTCCATCTTGCCGGGATCTCCGGCGCTCCTGCGCACCGCCGCCATCACCTCGCCCAAGACGTCCCTCATGTCGCTGAGGGCGGCTCCACTCTCGCCATGCGGACCGGGACCCCAGTGGGCGGCCCAGCGGTCCCGATGGCGGGCGACTCGTTCCTTGTGCTGCTCCAGGAAGGCAAGACCGGCTTCGGTGACGGAGTAGACCTTCTTGCCCTCGTCGGTGACCGAAGCCACCAGATCCTGATCTTCCAGGGCCTGAAGCGTGGGATAGACGGCCCCGGGACTGGGGCTGTAGAGACCCCCCGACCGCTCTTCCATCTCCCGGATGATGTCGTAGCCATGGCGAGGCTTGTCTTTGAGCAGGTCGAGGATGGCGAACTTGATGCCTCCCTTTTCGAAGTAGGGAGCGCCCGGCCGATGCCCGTGCCGCACGAATCTCTCTGGACCGAATCCCCGGCTCATCGCGATATATCTTACTACAGGCGGCCCGAAGGCGATCCTGGGTCAGTCGAGCACCCCCAGCACATCCAGGGCGTCGATGTTGATCCGGGTACCCCCTGTGGAGACACTGCGCTCTCCCAACCAGGTGATGACGAGCGTGTGAGTGCCTGGGTCCAGGGTGCCGCTGGACCAGACCGTGACCTGACGCTCCGTCGTCGGGTTGTAGAGGTCGACGACGACGGGGGCGCCCCCGTCCAGACTGAGTGCGGCCCGCCCCTGCGTGTAGCCTTTGGTGGCGATCCAGTCCAGCTGAGTGCCGGTGAAACTGACCGAGGCCGTGGCGGGCGAGTCCGCATACTTGTAATTGCCGCCTGAGGCCCCGCTGGCGGTGAAGTCCAGCCAGGTGCCGGTGTAGACGATCTTGTCACTGGTCTGCTCGTAGCGGGTGACGGTCGGTGGGGCCGGCGGGGCGGGCGGCGGCTCCAAGGTCCCCATCACCTCGAGGGCATCCAGGTTGATGTTGGTGGCGGTGGCGGCGGAGGACTTGGTGCCCGTCCACTCGATCCTCACCGTATGGAGGCCGGCGTCGAGGACGCCTGTGGTCCACACCCTCTGCTTCCACTTCGTGGCGTATGAGTACAGGTCCACCGTCTGCGGGGCGCCGCCATCGAGGCTCACCTTGGCTTTGCCGTAGACCGAGCTCTTCTTGGCGATCCAGGTGAGGGAGGTGCCGTCGAACGTGGCCGTCACCGAGGAGCCGCAGGTGTTGGAGAACCTGAAGCTGCCGCCGGAGGCGTAGCTGGTGTAGGAGGGAGTCCACGTGCCCGTATAGACGAGGCGGGAGTGGTTCTGCTCGTAGCGGGCGGGCGCGGGTGCCTGGACCAGCGTGCCTTTGACGTCCACCGCGTCGATGTTGACCCGAGTGCCACCGGTGGACACGCTGCGCTGCCCGGTCCAGCTGACGGTGAGGGTGTGGGTGCCGTCCGCCAGATCGCCCGTCGACCAGGCCGTCTGCTGGCGCAGCGTGCTCGGGCTGTACAGATCGACGGTGACCGGGGCCCCGCCGTCGAGCACCACCTCGGCCTTGCCCTGGGTGGTGCCGGTAGTCGCTATCCAGTCCAAACGGGTGCCGGAGAACCAGATGGTGGCGGTCGCGGCGGCATCAGCGTAGGTGTAGGTACCGCCCGAGGCCTCCGTCGCCGTGAAGGTGGTCCAGGGGCCGCTGTACACGATCTTGCCGCTGGTCTGCTCGTACCGGGTCAAGGCGGGTGGAGGTGGGGGCGGAGGCGCGTCCGCCTTGGTCAGGACTCCCGTCACCTCGAAGGCGTCCACGCTGATGTTGGTGGCCGTGGCGGCGGAGGACTTCGTGCCGGTCCAGGCGATATTGACCGTGTGGGTGCCGGGGTCCAGGATACCGGTCTCCCACACCTTCGCCCTCCACTGCTCGGCCGGGGCGTAGAGGTCCACGGTCTGTGGAGCCCCGCCGTCCACCGTCACTCTGGCTCTGCCGTAGACCGGGCTCATCTTCGCGATCCAGGCGAGGGAGGTGCCTTTGAACGTGGCCGTCACCGAGGAGCCGGAGGTGTTGGAGTACCTGAAGCTGCCGTCGAAGGCAAGCGCGGTGGAAGTGCTGTTCCAGGTGCCGGTGTAGGAGAGGCGGAAGTCGTTCTGCTCGTAGCGGATGGGGTCTGTGGGTGGGGGCGTCAGCTCGCGGACCGCCTTGGCCAAGGCCTCGGCCATCCGCTGCCGCCCGCTCTCGCTGAGCAGCAGCTGGCGGTCGGCCACGTTGTCACCCAGTTCGAGGATCACCCGGATAGGGACGAAGTTCCGATCGGGGTTGAGTAGGTAGAACGTGGAGGAATAGAGACCGCGGTAGGTCATGCCCATGGTAGCGGCCACGGCTTTCATGAGACTCGCGGCATAGCGGGCTGAGGCCGTGTCGCCGGTGAAATACACGCCCAGTACCCCACTGGGAGCTCCGGCATCCACATGGACGGAGATCAGATAGTCCGCCCCGGCTGCGTTCGCCTGGTCGACTTCCGACTGGAGGGCGGGCACGTTGCTCGACGTCAGCCCCATCCCCGTCTCCCAACACAGCACGTTGGTGAAGTCCGGCAGCAGGGCCATGGTCCGCTGGGTGATGTCGCCGCAGATGACGTACTCGTGCCACGGTTGTGTGCCGGTGTCGTTCTGGTGGGAGGGCACCCAGGCGATCACGGCGCGGCTGGCGGCGGCCGGTGTGGCCGCCAAACCCAGCAGGACCGCAGCCGCGGCGGCGGCGACAGCCAAGAGGACCATCGGTCTACGCAGTCTCATGCTTGCCTCCGGAGCCAGATTCTCAGAGTCCCACCGGGCGGGCCCTTCCGCCCGACCGGTGCGGGGCGACCATCGAACCGCCCCGTCCCTTCTATGCTACCTCGTGACCTCTTCTCGTACTATCATGGCCGGAGGCCATCACGGGCCTTCGCGGCGTATCGCAGTATGTCGGATCCGACATATCAAGATAGCGTAGCGACATATCCACATAGGTTGCGAACTCAGACAGGCTGCAACTCAAAGGAGGGCATCGTGGGGGAACCGGTCAAGAAGAAGACCTCGCCGTCCGGAGAGAAGACCGTCGTTCGCGACATGTGCTTCATCGGGGTCAGCTGGGGCGGCAACGCCTGCATGGTCGACGTGGCCGACGACAAGGTCCTGCGTATCCGCCCGGCCCGCTTCTACGACCAGTACAGCAAAGACGAGGTCAAGCCTTGGGTGATGCACGCCCGGGGTCAGAGCTTCGATCCCGGGGCGAAGACCCTGCCGCCGCCCCTTTCCCTGTGCTACAAGAAGCGCGTCTTCTCGCCGGCCCGCATCCGCTATCCGATGAAGCGGGTGGATTTCGACCACACCGGGGCGCCGGGCTCCACCGGCCCCGGGGGCCGCAACATCCAGAACAGGGGCACGAGCAAGTACATGCGCATCAGCTGGGACGAGGCGCTCGACATCGTCACCAGCGAGATGAAGCGCATCAAGGACACCTACGGCGCCACCGCCATCCTCTATCAGAACGACCAGCACGGCGAGAACAAGACCGTCCACGGCCCGCACGGCTGCGGCCGCAAGCTGCTCGACCTGTTCGGCGGCTACACCCACCAGGTGCGCAACGCCGACTCCTGGGAAGGCTGGTACTGGGGAGCCAAACACGTGTGGGGCTGCGAGTACATCGGCCAGCAACTGCCGCAGAAGAACCTCCTCTACGACATCTCCAAGAACGCCGAGCTGCTGCTCTTCTGGGGCTGTGACCCCGAGACCACCCCCTGGGGTTGGGGCGGGCAGCTGGTAAGCCGCTTCTGCTACTGGTGGAAGGACCTGGGCATCCGCCAGATCTACATCGCGCCCGACTGCAACTACGGCAACGCCGTCCATGCCGACAAGTGGATCCCTCTTCTGCCCAACACCGACGCCGCCCTGTATCTGGCCATCGCCCACCGCTGGTTCACCCGGGGCACCTACGACAAGGAATACCTGGCCACCCACGCTTACGGCGTCGACAGGTTCGAAGCCTACGTCATGGGCGAGGAGGACGGAGTGCCCAAGACCCCGGAGTGGGCGGCGCCCATCACCGGGGTGCCCGCGCGGGTTATCAAGGCCCTGGCCGACGAGTGGGCCTCCAAACGCACCACCATCGTCATCAGTAACGGCGGCCCGGCCATCCGCGGCCCCTACTCCACCGAGCCGGCTCGCTTGCAGGTGCTGTGCCTGGCCATGCAGGGCCTGGGCCGGCCGGGCTGCAACCAGGCCAAGATGATCGAATGGGCCCTGGGCCGCGACCCCGAGAACCAGGCCGCGCCCAAACCCTCGGTCTGCATAAGCCTGGACGCCGCCTACCGCGGCGACGGCCCGCCCGAGTTCAAGCGGGACTCCTGCATCCCCAAGACGTTGGTGCCCAAGCTCATCCTGGAGGGCGAGGGCACCTGGTACGGCAACCGCTACGGCATGCGCAGCGACCGGGAGGATCAGTTCATCCAGTACAAGTACCCGGCCGACGGGGCTTCCAAGATCCACATGATCTGGACCGACTCACCTTCCTGGATCACCTGCTGGAATGACGGCAACAACTTCATCCGGGCCCTCCGCCATCCCGACATCGAGTTCGTCATGTGCCAGCATCCCTGGATCGAGAACGACGCCCTCTTCGCTGACGTGCTCCTGCCCGTCAACACCAAGTTGGAAGAGGACGACATAGGCTCAGACATCTTCAGTGGGCAGATGGACATGCTCTTCCCCGAGCCTCGCTGCATGGAGTCCTTGGGCGAATCGGTGAGCGACTACGAGGTGGTGTGCAAGATCGCGGAGAAGTTGGGCTTGCTGGAAGCTTACACTGATGGTCAGACCATTTCTGAGATCATCAAATCGGGCTGGGAGTTCTCCGGCGTGGCCGACAAGATCAGCTGGGAGGAGCTGAACGAGAAGGGTTACTACGTGGTGCCTCCCGAAGAGGGATGGGAGGACATCCCCGCCGGGCTCATCCAGTTCTACCAGGACCCCGAGAAGCACCCCCTGCAGACCCCCACCGGAAAACTGGAGTTCTACTCCACGGGTCTGGCCGAGCACTTCCCCGATGATCCTGAGCGGCCTCCGGTGCCGCACTGGATCCCGCAAGGTGAGTCGCACCAGGAGACCCTGGGGACGGAGCGGGCCAAGAAGTATCCGCTCCTCGTCATGAGCAACCATCCCCGCTGGGGTGTGCACTCGCAGCACGACGACGTCACTTGGTTCCGGGAGATCGAGACCTGCAAGATCCGGGGAGCGGACGGCTACCAGTACCACCCCTTGTGGATGAATCCCGCCGACGCCGCCGCGCGCGGCATCAAGCACGGAGACGTGGTGGCCATCTACAACGAACGGGGGACGGTGCTTGCGGGAGCCTACGTGACGGAGCGCATCATGGCCGGGGCGGTGGGCATCGACCACGGGGCCAAGTACGACCCCATCGTGCCCGGGGAGATCGACCGCGGCGGAGTGATCAACACCATCGTGCCCCGTAACTGCACCTCCAAGAACACGGTGGGCATGGCGGTCTCCGGCTTTCTGGTGGAGGTGGAAAAGGCCGACCTGGAAGGGCTGCGGGCCAAGTACCCGGACGCGTTCGCCCGGGACTGCCATGTGGCGGCGGGGCCGTGCATCGCGGGCATCATCGAGAACCAGTGAAAGGACAGACCATGGACGTGCGGGAAGCCGTGCTCAAGCGCCAGAGCATCCGCTCCTACTTGGACAAGCCGGTGTCGGAGGAAGACTTGGCCGCCATACTCCAGGCCGGCCGCTGGGCGCCCAATGCCGGGCCCTACACCATCTCGGTCATCCGCGACCGGGACCTGCTGGCCCGGATCGACCAGAAGACGTTGGAGACGATGCGGGCCTCGGGCAACGACTTTCTCATGGAGCGGGCTTCCCTCCCGGGCTATCTGCCCACCTACGGGGCGGCGGCGGTCTTGCTCCTCTCCGGGCCGACCGACGTGCCCATCAGCGGGCTCAACTGCGCCGTAGCCGTGGAGAACATGCTTCTGCAGGCCACCGAACTGGGTCTTGGCTCCTGCTTCCTGCGCTCCCCGGCGTTCTCTCTCAACGATCCGGCCAACACCACGCTGGCCCGCGAAGCCGGCATCCCTGAAGGCTACGCCATGGAGTGCGGCGTGGCGCTGGGCTACACCGACGATCCGGACAAGTTCCGCCGCCTGGAGCGGGAGCCGCGGGGAACGGTGGTCTACATCGGCTGACGAGGGGCCAGCCGGTACCCTACGCCGCGGACGTTCTGGATGGTGAAGACGGCGCCCACTTCACGCAGTTTGTGACGCAGGCGCCGCATGTGCACGTCCAAGGTGCGCGAAGAGGCCAAGTAGTGGTGGTGCCAGACCGACTCGGTGATCTCTTCCTTGGAGAAGAGGTGTCCGGGCTGGGTCATCAGCAGCTGCATGAGACTGTGCTCTTTGGGCGTGAGCGGCACCTCGCCGAGCGCCGTCCGCAGAGTGCGGGTGTCGGCATCGATGACCAGTCCGTCTGTCTCCAGCGAGCGCGCGGCCGGTTCAGGCGGAGAGTGCTCACCAGCCAGTGCCGCCCGGCGTAGACTGGCGGCGATGCGCGCCAGCAGCACGTCAAGGTCGAACGGCTTGGTGACGTAGTCGTCTGCGCCTAGGGCGAAGCCCTGCAGCAGCCGCTCACGCTCGGTCAGGGCCGAGACGATGATGATGGGCAGCTTGGGCTTGACCCGCAGGATCTCCCGGCCGGCACTCATCCCGTCCAGACCCGGCAGCAGAAGGTCCATCAGCACGAGGTCGACGTTCTGGGCCAGAGCGGTCTCCAGGCCGGCACGCCCGTTGAACTCCTGCAGCACGCGATACCCGGCGCGTTTGAGGTTGTAGGCAAGGAGGTCGGAGATGGTGACGTCGTCTTCCACCACCAGGATGCACGGGAGCCGCTCCTCCGTCACCTGAGTGCGGCCGCCGCCGGGATTCTTGACGGGGCGCGGCTGCAACGAGGAAGCGTAGCCGTCCACGCCACCTACAGGAATCGTGCTGTGAAGGTTTCTACCACAGTATTGAGTCGGCGGACCGATCCCTCCGCGCACAGGCCCTCGAGCGCTGCCGCGGCCTCATCCACCGAGATCCCCGCGCATCCCGCCACCTGCCGCGCGGTGAGCGGCCGGTCCTCACTTCGCAGGATCATGAGCAACCCTTCTGAAGCCCCCTGGGCGGGGGGGAGTCGGACCACGACAGACTCGGCCCGCTCATTCGGATACCCCTGGGAACGGCCAGAGGGAGCCGTCCTAAGTCCGGCTCCCTCTCTCCGCATGGCCGTATCCCTTCTCCGGGGGCCAGAGACGATAGGCTCTACTTTGCGCTGATCATCTCGACCTTGGCGAGAGCCAGGGCCTTCAGATCATCGGGCAGGGGGGCGTAGCGCAGCTCTTCGGCGATCGCGGTCCCCTCGGTGAGGCCCCAGGTCAGGAAGGCCTTGAGCGCCTGCACCTTGGCCGCGTCCGCCATCTTGTCGTAGACCAGGATCCAGGTGGCGCCCACGATGGGGTAGGCCTGGGGAGCGGCGCTGTTGCTGAGGGAGAAGCGCAGGTCCTCGGGGAAGTCCACGCCTTCAGCCGCGGCCGAGGTCGACTCCAGGCTGGGGGTGATGAAGTTGCCGGCTGCGTTCTTCAGGGTGGCCATGGTCAGGCCGGATTCGATGGCGTAGGAGAGCTCCACGTAGCCGATGGAGCCGGCCTGCTGCTTGACCACCGCAGCCACGCCGTCGTTACCCTGGCCGCCCACACCCACGGGCCAGTCCACTTCCTTGCCTTTGCCTACGGTGTCGGCCCAGGTCTGGCTCACCTGGGTGAGGTAGCCGGTGAAGATGCTGGTGGTGCCGGAGGAATCGGAGCGGTGCACCACCTGGATGGCCTCGTCGGGCAGGGTCACGCCCGGATTGAGGGCCGCGATCTTGGCATCGTTCCACTTGGTGATCTCGCCCAGGAAGATGCCGGCCAGGGTATCGGGGTCCAGCTTGAGCTCGGCCACGTCCTTGAGGTTATACGCGGCCACCACCGCGCCGAACACGGTGGGGATGTGCATGACCTTGGCCCCGCTGGCGGCTTCGGCCGTGGCGATCTCCTCATCCTTCATGGGGGCGTCGGAGGCACCGAAGTCCACGGTCATCTTCGAGAACTGCTCGATGCCACCGCCGGAACCGATGCCCTGATAGTTGATGGTCACACCGGGGTTGACGGTCTGGAACGCACCGATCCACTCCACGTAGAGCGGCTCGGGGAAGGTGGCGCCGGCGCCGCTGAGGGAGGCCTTGAGGGGGGCTTCAGTACTCGCGGTGGTGGTGGGCGCTGCCGTCGTGGTGGTCTGTGCAGCGGTCGTGGTGGTCTGAGCAGCAGTGGTGGTGGTGGTCTCTTCGGATTCGCCGCAGGCGGCCGCGAAGACGCTCACCAGCGCCAACGCAACGACCAGTACGGCCACTAGAACGAGTCGCTTCTTGGTACCTCTAGTCACAGCTTGGTTCCTTTCTCGGTCGGTGGTCACACAGCTTCGCTGTCCTGCCGGGATACAGGCTAGCGGGCGAAGGAGCGGCCGATGTTACCTGCATGCTGCGAAAATGCGACGATTCTGTTAAAACACACCCGCAGTCGGACTAGGGCCGGGTACCAAGGTACGAAGGCCGCCCGGGAGGGGCGGCCTTCGAGGGGAGGGGGAGTGGTCCGGCACCGCGAGCGCCGGACCGGGAAGAGAGGGGGGCTACTTCATGACGCTGAAGATCACGTCGGCGATGTTGGTGTTGTCGATGTAGCTTCCGCGGACCGGGTCGCTGGTCCGAGCGAAGTTCGAGAGGAGGCGGGCGGCGTCGCCCTTGGCGAAGAGCGGGACCAGCAGGTTGGTGTGCTGGCTGCTGCTCCAACTCACGCCGGGCACGTTGCCCTTGCCGTTGTTCACGATCGGAGTGAACTTGCTGACACCATCGACGATGCCCGAGCCGGGGCCCCACAACATGCCGGTCTCATGATCGGCCGTGACGATGAGCAGGGTCTCGCCCCAGTTGCTGTTCTGCTGCACCCACTCGATGACCGCGTCGACGGCGGCGTTGAAGTCCATCTGTTCTTCGATCATGCGGCCGGTCTGGTTCCCGTGCGCGGCCCAATCGACGGCCCCACCTTCAACCATCAGAAGGAAGCCGTCCTGGTCGGCCCCGAGAACGTTGAGGGCCCCCCGAGTCATCGTCGCCAGATCGGGGACGTTGGCGTTCAGCGGAACCACGAAGGGATCAGCCTTGGCGTCACCGGCGCGCGACTGCTGCAGAGTGGTGTAGGCCTGAGCCGTGCCGCACACGCGCTCGAGCACCAAGGTGCCGTTCGCGAGGGCTTCGAAGTCGGCCTTGTTCTGGATGAGGGTCCACGGATCGTTCACGCCGTCCCCGTCGGCGTCGTTGGGAGCGTAGTTCCCCGCCTTGAGCGACGCCCACAGGGCCGCGCCTCCCACATACTTGGGGTCTTTGGCCGCAGGTGCGCCGCTGTCGTCGAATTCAGGGTTGCCGGCGCCCATGACCACGTCGGTGGCGGTCGACTTGATCATCTCAGTGGCGATGTCGGCATAGTTCTCCCGACTGACATTGTGAGCGACAAAACCGGCGGGAGTGGCGTGGCTCCACTCCACCGAGGTGACCACGCCGGTGGCCTTGCCCAGTTCCTCCGCATGCTGGGTGACCAGCTTGACCGGGTTCTTCATGACGTCGACGCCGATGGCGCCGTTGAAGGTCTTGACGCCGCCCGCCATCGCGGTCGCAGCCGAAGCGGAGTCGGTGGCGAAGGGATGCGCCGAGTAGTGGAAGTCGTCCCACATGAGATTGGGGTCGTAGCCCATCAGGTAGGCGGACTCGCCGTACTGGTTCGTGACGCCGGCGAACTGCTCGTACTCGTATGTGCTCATACCCAGACGCACCGGGAACGACTCGTAGGCCTGCTTCGTGCCCATGTAGTAGTCGGTCGCCGTCAGGTGGTTGTAGCCCATGCCGTCGCTGATCATCACGATGACGTTCTTGACGCCCTTGTTGGCCTTGGTCGAGGCCGCTTCCACCTCGCCGCCGGTGAACGCACCGGAGACCGTGATGCCGGTCACGAGCGCGCTGAGCGCGACCGCTACCCCGGCCACTTTGACCGACCGACGCTTGCTGATGAAATCGATCAACATCCCTCTTCAGCCTCCTTGTTAGGTTCTTGCCCCGGGCGGCCGCGCCGCCCACGAACGAACCTAACACCCACCCCCGAAGCCTTGAGTTACGGTCGGGCAAGCACTCAGCAACGTTTGGCGAAAGGTGCAGGAACGGCACTTGGCCCTGGCCGGGAGCCCCGAGTCCAGGCCGTCTCGTCGCCCCTGTCGTCGCCCCTGATTTCGGCGTGCGCTTGGCCCTCCTCGATCTGCGATCGGAACGGCCGCCGTGCGTGTAAAGTCTGAACACGGCAAGAGCAACCCAGGGAGCGAGCGATGAAGTGGGAGTACCGCACGGTCATCTACCGCGCGAACGCGCGTGATCCCGAGACCCGGGAGTATCTCAAGAAGCTGTGGCCCGACTGGGACCCGCCGGCGTCGGCGCCCCAAGCCCTCCTGTACAAGATGAATGAGATCGGCAGCAGGGGATGGGAGCTGGTCAGTATCCAACCGGTCTACATCGACGACGATGCCAATGTGCTCGTCCACGGCGGCCCCAAACCCGCGGACGACGTCATCACCGCCACCATCAAGGCCAAGGCCAGGATCCCGTCCACCGGCGGCGGGATGGAACCAACCCGCTACACCAACGCCTATTTCTGCGCCTTCAAGCGGCAGATAGAAGACTAGGAGCCTGTTGCGAGTACCGCGACAGGCTCCGGCCCGGCCTTGGCGCGGGGGTGTGGACTTCGGCTACCGCAGCAGGCCCACCCCGTTGCGGCGGCCGACGCCGACACCGCCCACCGGTCCGGGAGGATTGGGTCCTCTGCCGACACCGCCCACCGGTCCGGGAGGATTGGGTCCTCTGCCGACACCGCCCACCGGTCCGGGAGGATTGGGTCCGATTCTGCGTGGCATGGTGCTGTGCCTCCTCGATCGAGTTGTTGAGCCAATGCCCTGAGTTCCCGCCGGCCGGACTCTACCCGGCGGCGAGTCCCTGCTTGAATTCCTCCACCACTTCGGCGGCGATCTGCCCGCGTTCGATCAATTCTCCGCCCGCCTCCCCGACGGCCTTACGCAGACCCGCCACCCAAAGGTTCTCCCACAAGAAGAGCACCGCCGCCGTGCCGTTGGGGAGCTTCCCCGCGGCTATCTGCAGATCGTCGTTGGTGAACAAGCTGGAAACGTGCTCACCCACCGGGACGAACATTTCGTAGAGCTCGGGCTCCAGGTCGTTTAGCTCGAGAGTGCGGACGTTCCCGTCCGCCTCCTTTTCGATGAAGACGATGTCCACAAAGCGGACGATGCCACGGGCGGCCAGATCAAGAAGCTCGGGAACGATCTTGCCCGAGAACTTGGCGTGCTTGAATCCGATCAGAGCGTATTCCAGGGGAAGGTCGAGCATCGTGTGACTCCTTCGGTAGGGCCGGGCCGTTGATCGGCGGCGGCGGTGACGTCGTCCAGATTAGAGACGTGTCCCTTCGCTCATCCGCAGTCTCCTCGTGTTGGAGTACAGGCCGGCTTGGTCCCGGCCACTCGGCCGGGCCTCTCTCATGTTACTCCGTATTCTCCGCCCCGAATGCGCGCCGGCCCTCACCCGTTGTTCTTTGCCGCTCCACGAGCAGCCCGTAGAACTCGGGCCGGCGGTCAGCGAGCATGTCGATCTCCAACTCACCCGGGATCATCACCCGGTGCTTGAGATCGGCGAGGGCGGGGTCGATGTCGGCGAAGATCATGTCTTCCTCGAAGTGTCTGCCCTCCGCCAGCGTGGTCCCCCAGCAATCGGCTAACTTGCTGCGTCCGATGAAGGTGACTCCGCGCTCCACCCCGGCTCGGTTGACGGCGACGTGGTTGATCATGTTCTCCCGGGCCCTGGTCTGCACGATGTGGTCGGGGATGAACTCGATATCGTCCGGCCAGTTGGCGATGGTCACGATGAGCTGGGCTCCCAACAGCGCCAGCACCCGCGGATACTCGGGGAAGTCGAGGTCGTAGCAGATGCTCAGGCCGATCCGGCCCAGGGGGGTGTCGTACACCGCCGGGGGCAGGTTCCCGGGCCGGAGGAACCGGTCGATGCCCAGATAGGGCAGATGCAGCTTGCGGTACTTCCCGATCAACCCCGCCGGCCCCAGCAGGGCCGAGGCGTTGTAGTAGTCATCCCCGTCCTTCTCGATGAGGCCCACCACAGCATGAACGCCGAATTCTCGGCAGGCATCGACCATCGCATTGGTGCTGGGGCCGGGTATGGGTTCGGCCACAGGGATAGCCTCCTCCAGGCTGCGGTACACGTAGCCGCTGAGCGCAGCTTCGGGAAAGACGACCAGACCGGCCCCCGCTTCAGCGGCGATGCGCAGCCGCTCCAGGCAGCGGGCCAGGTTGGCCGCACTTTCGGCCAAGACCGGGGCCATCTGTACTCCGGCTACACGGATCGCAGTCACCAGGCATCCCCTCTCAAGCGGCTTGGTCTTCCTCCTCCAGGTCCAAGATCGCCCCCAGCCGGTCACAGGTCCACTCCACGAACTCGGGGCAGCGTTTGGTGGCTTGGGTCTTCTTGGCGTGGCGGAAACCCTCCGCCGTGCTGATGTCGCAGCCGAGCAGATCCCGGCAGGTGACGGCCCCGAACTCAGCTTCGAACCTGCGGATGAGGTCCTGCATCCGGTCGAAGGGGGAGGAGGCTGTCCCGCCGGCGCCCTCCGCAGACGGTTCCCCGCATAGCCCCAGCGCAACGGCAGCGCCCGAGAGCGCTCCGCAGACCTGGCCCATCCGAGCCATACCCCCGCCGAGGTACGCGCAGGCCCTGATCAGATCAGGGTCGCCATCCGTTGCCACCAGGCAGCAGCGAAGCACTGTCTGGGCACAATTGAGATGGTTGGGTCCGGGATCGAGATATCCCACCATAGCCTGCGCCTTGGCAGCCTCGAACTTCTCACTCGCCACTTCGTCCTCCTTGGTCGCGACCGGCGGCGCATTCCGAAGCCGCCGTATCGCGAAGGCGGGTCAAGAATGTGCCTACCCGGCATGATATCGTGCGGGCGTCGACTCCGAAGGGGGCGAAGTGGACATCCTTACCGCCCTGGGTCTCTCGATGCCTGCCGGCCTGAACGCTTACATCCCGCTGCTTGCGGTGGCACTGGCCGAGCGCTTCGGCTGGCTCAGCCTACGCGAGCCCTTCGATGTCCTGGGATCGTGGTGGATGATCGCCATCATCGCCGTCCTCCTGGCGGTGGAGATCGTGGCCGACAAGATGCCGGGGGTCGACAGCGCCAACGACATGGTGCAGTCGGTCGTCCGTCCGGCCGCCGGAGCTATCGTGGCGGTGGCGGCGTCGGGGCAGACCTCCAGCGTCCGCCCCTGGGTCCTGGTGCTGATGGGTGTCTTGCTCGCCGGCGGGGTGCACGCGGCCAAGGCCACAGCGCGCCCGGTGGTCAACGCGACCACGGCCGGACTGGGCGCCGGGGCGGTGAGCACCGCCGAGGATGCGGGCGCGGTGGTCATGAGCGGGATCGCGATCGCCATACCCGTCCTCGTCATCGTCCTGATGGTCGGGCTCGTGGTGATCCTGGTACTGCTGTGGCGAAGGAGGCGGGCAGGGAGGCGTCGAGACGATCCGCCGCCCGACCCGCCACCCGTCTCGGACGGGGGCTGAACCTCTCGCCTACCGGCGGCGCACGGCCGGTGGCTTCCGCGCCCAGAACATCGTGTAGGTGAGAAAGGCGTAGTAGCCGGGCGCGTCGGCGACGAACCGCGGTGAATCAGGATCGCACAGGTTCCGGTAGGACTCCCAGTCGCGCGCTGATAACCGCTCGGTGAGGCCGCCCCAGAACATTTCGAAGCAGAAGGCGACCGCCTGCCGGTTCGCGCCGGCGAACGGCCCTCGTATCTCGGCCAGAAACGTCTTCGCGCGCACCCGCTCGAACCCGGCCCTTGTCAGCCAGGCACCTGCCCGCAGGAAGTGATGTTCGGGCGCAACATCGGCAAGATACGGCACCGCCTGCACGAAGGCCGCGTTCAGCCGAGCCTCGAGCAGCGGATATCCGGCGAGCAGCGTCTGCCCCGACCAGTAGACGAGAGCGACGGCGCCGCCGGGCCGGATGACCCTCCGGAACTCCGCGACAACCGCCGCCGGATCGTCGGTCACCGCACCCGGCCAGAGTGTGTCGGCGCACCAGACCCAGTCGAAGGAGGCGTCGGCGAAGGGGAGCTCTCCTAGGTCGCCCTGGACCCAGTCGACGGGCCTGTCCTGCCCGTGGCGGTCGCGGGCCCAGACGAGGTTCTCCTCCGAGAGGTCAAGGGCGGTCAGCCGTCCAGACGAGCCCACCTGCTGGAGCAGCAGATCGGCGTGACAGCCGGCGCCGCAGCCGGCATCCAGACCGTGGCTCCCCGGAGGCAGCCGCAGCGCCCGCACGGCCCCGCCGATCGCCGGTGCGCTCAGGTGGAACATCAGTTCGAGTCGCTCCGGGAGCGAGGGTGGGGGCTGCGGCCCCGGCGGCGGCCCCGGCGGCGGCCCTGACCGCGGCCCCGGAAGTGGCCCGGGCGGGGGCTCTGACCGCGGCGCTCGGCGGCTCACGGCCCGGCCTCCGCTGTCGTGCAGCACTTCTTGCCGTCACCGGCGCAGGTGCGCCGAACGATCCTCCTGCCCGCGTCCGCGTTGTGGAAGAGCGAAACCGCTATGGTCACCCACACACCGACGAAGCAGAAGCCGGACAAGGTGGAGGTGAACTTCTTGTCTCTGATGTCTTCGCGCAGACTCAGTGAGAACTCGCGGTCCGGCAGATTGAACCAGCCCTGGCTGCCTCCCATGTTGCGCTCCCAGGTCATCGGGGTGCAGACGCCGACGACCTCCACCTGCTCGCGAAGTCCCGGGAAGTGGCTCTCCCGGATGGCCATGGCCCCCTCTGCCACCTGGTCCTTCTCGTGCCGGTGGCCATCTCGGTCGCCCTCGCAGAGATCCCTCCAGTAGGCATAGCTCGCCGGCAGTTCGACCCTGATGACCCCCTTACCCGGCGGCACCATGGTGGGGTCGAAGCCATAGAGTTGCAGCTCGATGCTCTCGTGGGACCGACCCCCCATGGTCGTCTGGTGACCGTCGAGCCGACCGTAGATACCGGCCGCCAACCCACCCATACCCGCCCCGACGATCATGATCGACCTGGTCATTTCGCCCCTTGTCCCCCCGCGCAGCCCGGTCGAGCGGTTTGACGCCCACATGGTCCATGTTACAAGGACCAAGGGCCGCGAGCGACCCCCGCCCGGTCAGCGGGTCGCCTGAGCATGCGGGGCATTTCGACGGGCGAGGCCGACGCGGCGGCGTTCGACGGTGTGGACCCCTCGTCGTCAGCGCTCCGGTTAGCGGTCTATTCTTCCGCGAGGGACAGCCGGAGCGGCCTCGGCGGTGGGTGAGGAGCCGGCAAGACCACAAGAGCCAGAGCGATGATGCTCCCCATCAGGATCGAGAGCCCGCTGCAGGAAAGGCCGCCGTGACCCTCAGACCACGTCGGGCGTCAAGACGGACCCCACCCGCTGCGTCGCCCACGCCCAGTCGGCCTCTTCGCCAAACAGGGTGGCGAACTGGAGTGAGGGGGGCAGGGCGCCCCCGACCGCGAACTCCCGAGCCGCGAGCCCCATGCGAGATCGCTGTTCGTGATCATCGGAGAGGGTGCTCATAGCCCTGATCAGGTCCTCCTTGTTGTTTGCGGCAACGACCAGGCCGGTCTCACCAGGCACCATGAGCTCACGCGGACCACCCGCGTCGGTGACCACGACGGGAAGACCGGAGGCCTGCGCCTCGAGCACGACATTGCCGAAGGTGTCGGTCGTGCTTGGAAAGACCAAGACGTCGGCGGAGGCATAGATCCGGGCCAGGTCGGCCTGGGAGAGAAAACCCGTGAAAATGGCCTTGTGCTGCCGCAACCGGCGCTGCATCTCTTCGCGGTAGGGCCCGTCGCCCGCCACCACCAACCAGGCCGACGAACCGCTCGCCTGCAATTCGATGAAGGCGTCGGCCAGAAGTTCCAGATTCTTCTCCCGAGACACCCGGCCGGCATAGAGCAGCTTCACCCCCTGGTCGGCCCCATAGGCAGCCCAGAGCGAACAGTCCCTCAGCTCCGGTGAGAAAACCTCCGTATCCACCCACCGAGGCAGGGGTCGCGCCTTCTCCGGCGACAAGCCCCGAGCCAGCAGCTGGTCTCGGGTCGAGCGCGAGGGGATAAGAACTTCGTCCAGCTGATCGTAGAACCAGATGATGTAGTTCCATGCGGTCTCCTCGAGGGACTGGTCCGCCGTCAAGCGCCCGACGTACTGGGGGATGTCCGTGTGATATGTCCCGGTGACCGGCAGACCCATCAGGCGGCCCACCAGAAGCCCCAGCAGCCCTTGGGGACCGGGCGTGCTGACATGGATGCGGTCGAAGCCCTCCCGGTCGACGAAGTCGATCACGTCAAGTATCGGAGGGAAGTGAAGCTGCATGTCGGGATACTCGGGAAGGCCGAAGTCCCCGATGGCTTGGAAATTCATCCCGCTCACCGTGCGCCCGGTGGCCTGGTTGGAGCAGCCGATGACAACCAGGTCGGTCTCGTAGGCGCTTGCCGCCCGGGCCACCCGGCCGATGGTGAGCGCAACGCCGTTCACGTCGCTCAGCGTGTCCGAGAACAACGCGATCTTCTGCGGAGCCGACCTCTCCTCTACTGCGAAGGCCCTCTCCAGCTCCTTGAGCAGCGGCTTCCCCTTGCTCTGGCTGCGGTGAGCGATGTAGTAGGGCGCGGTGACCAGATGGACGAAACCCACCGTGCTGAGGGAGTTGACCAGGTCCATGACGCCACCGTCCATCTTCTTTGCCATCAATCTCGCCGTGTAGTGGTAGAGCAGCCGGTTGGCCAGATAGCTCCCGGCCGTGAAGACTCTACGGTTGAAGGTGGCCGCCCCCAGTTGCTCGCGGAAGGCCTTATCGTTCAGCAGTTGCCGGATCTCCCGGTCGAGGACCTCCTCCAGACGGCGGGAGCGGTTTCCGGCGGGGTAGATCTCGGGCAGGGCCTTGCTGATCGCCAGCTTGAGCTTCGCCGACCGGGACAAGCCCTTGCCGTTGCCGAACATGCTCTCCAGCAGCGCGCCGAGGAAGGGGTAAGACTTCAGGGGACGGTCACCGGCTTTGCGACTGAAGAACTGATACGCCACCGCGTAGATACTATGAGCGAGCGTCAGCGCTCCCCCATGCTCCCCCGCGGGCACGGTCTTCCCCTTGCGCACGGCCTCTAGGAACGACTCCACCGTGGGGGCGCCCTCGACCTCGCTGAACGTCTGCCCGACATACAGACCGCTGTGATCATCTGAGCCTGCTGTGAGACCCTTCGCCCAGGGTCGGAGACCGAACGGTTCGATCCCGTGCTTCTCGGCCAGCCGGTCCACGGCGTCCGGGGTCAGCGCGGATGCTATCTGCACGAACAGCTCGTTGAACCGCTGGTCCCTACCGCCGTTGCGGCCCTCGAAGGTGTTGAAGAGGAGCAAGAACTTCTCCACCATCTCCACGCTCAGCTTGCCGTTGATGTCGTACAGCGGGTGGGCGAGGAAGTGGCTCAAGTCTTCCTTGCGCAGGTACTCCACCAGTTCATAGACGTTCTTGCGGAGGACCATGAGCTCCGGGAAGTGCTCTTCTGCCAGGCCCAGCACGACCACGTGGACCTTGCAGCCGTTCTCGGGAAAGTAGGCGGTCAGTTCAGTGCTGAGGAACGTCCCCGGGAGATGGATGATCTCCCGAACCCCGTCGATGCTGTTGTGATCGGTGATGGTGACGAAGTCCATTCCCCGGCTCTTGGCCGCCTCGTACACGGTGAGCGGGGCCGTGAAGCTCTCGGGGCAGTTGAAGCGGCGCAGGGCCCACATCGAGGGGCGGTTCGAGTACTGCGAATGGACGTGTAGGTCCGCTCGATACAGCTTCCTGCTCATGGGCACAGAGAAGCACGGCGCGCGCCGGGCAGTGTTACCGACCCGCAAACACACGGGTACGATTGTGCAAAGAGTCTCAGGGTGAGAACCTGCGCAGCTTGGCTTCCCGGGGGGGCTTGCGCAGGGAGAAATAGTCACAGGCCCGGTAATAAGAGAGATCGGTCCACCAGGTGGCTGCGGCTTCGCTTCCGATCCACTGGAGGAACCGTCGGGGCCCGCGGGCGGAGTGGACGAACGGAGCCGCGAGTTCGGAGGGGTCGCGGAAGCACTCCCAGTCGCAAAGCCGGCAAGAGGGCGCGCCTTCCTGCCGCCAGTCAGCCGCACTGACGGCGCGGCCAAGCGGCTCGGCCCCCCTATAGCCGCAGGGGTAGAGGCAGCCGTCGGCGGCCGACACATAGACGAAGTCGTAGCCCCCTCGGCAAGGGGCGGCGCCCTCGGTCCGGCCCGCGTGCTGCTCCGCCAGCGAACCCAGCGAAACGAGCGGGCTGAAGATCCTTATCCGAGACCGGAACCGGCTGATCACGCAGGCGAGCACCCGGTACAGGATCGCCCGCTCTTGCCGGCTGAAGCCCACCACTTGGTCGCTCGAGATCGCGCGGTAGGCGGGGGCCAGTGTCGACGGCTCAAGGCTCATGGGATAACAGAGATTGGCCATGGTGAACCCGAGATCGATGACCGCTTCGAAGAAATCGGCCAGACCGACGGCGACCTCCTCAGCGAAGCGGTCTGGATCGGAAAGAGGTCTGATGGGCCTTCGCCCCATCGAGCGGTTGACGGCAAGGTTGGCACACGGGTAGACCCCGTTCTCGTGGAGTATCGGGAGCGCTCTTCTGATGCCTTCGACGACTCCGTTAAGACCCCGGGCTCGTTCGTGGACAGCGGGGTCGGCGGAGTCAAGGCTTATCCAGAACGTATACAGCCCCGCATCGCGCAGCTTCGTTGCCAATCGGGCGACGCGAGCCTGGCGCCGCTCGATGCTCTCCGGAGATCCGTTGCAGCAGAACATGAAGCCATTGGTGCCACTTCGAGTGTAGCGGATCCCCTGCTCGCGGGCATACTTCAGAAGTGCCAGCACCTCGTCCTCGTAGAGGAACGGCTCCCCGCCGGTGATCGACAGGCTCACAAAACCGCGCTCGGCCGCCGCCTTGATGATCTCCCTGACGGCAGCGCTCTCCAACCGGGTGCGGGGATAGGACTCGGTCATCCGCATGCCGCACTGGGGACAGTGGGCGTTACACCAATCCGTGAATTGGATCACCAGTTGCCCCGGGGAGCGGCCGCGCAGCAGGGCGCCTGCTGCTCGCGAGGTGGTGTTCAAGTCTCGAAAAACCGACATGTCCAAGGGCTACCATGCCCCGCATCCCCCGAGACGCAGCTTCTCGTGAACGGACCCGCACGAAAGCGGAAAACTTAGCGACATGTCGGTGCCCGCGGGGTGCCTGGGGGGTAGATTCCCTGCAAGGAGGTGCACGACATGACAACGATCAGGACTATCCCTCCGGGCGCGCGAAAGACCATCGCCCTCATCGCCCACGACAACAAGAAGCCCGACCTGCTGGAGTGGGCCCTGTTCAATCGGGACACCCTGGCCGCTCACAGACTCTTGGCCACGGGGACCACGGGGACCCTGCTTGAGAATGAGCTCGATCTTCCCATCGAGAAGCTGAAGAGCGGGCCGCTCGGCGGCGACCAACAGATCGGGGCCAAGATATCCGAAGGTGAAGTCGACGCGGTGGTCTTCTTCTGGGACCCCCTGGAACCCCACCCGCACGACGTCGACGTCAAGGCGCTCCTGCGTATCGCGGTGGTGTATGACATCCCCATCGCCTGCAACCGCTCGACCGCCGACTTCCTGATCTCGTCCCCGCTCATGGCGGAGTCGTATCCGCTGCACGGGATCGACGGCCCTTAGGCAGGGTAAGGCACACGGACAACTGCGCGACGTCTCCCCGGCCCTGAGGAAGAAGGCGACGGGGGAGTACCTGCTCAGGACGCGATGAGGCCGCCCCTCGGGGCGGCCTCATCGCTCTATAGGTCTGCGTGGATGGACGAGAGCCGGCGCGCCAGAGCCGGCGCGCTCACCACCCTTCATGCCTGGACTTACTCGGCGAGCGCCGCCTCATCCTCGGGGGTCAGTGGCTGCGACTGTATGTCCAACTCCGCCATGACCTCGTGAAGATCCTCGTCTTCGAGGTCCTCCGGGGGCATACCGGTGGCTTCTTCGATCTTCTGCGCGTCCTGCTGGCTGAGCTTGACCGCCTTGGACCCGGCACTCGCCGCCAGCATCACGGCTCCCCCGATAACGATCCGCCGCCGCCGGATCCTGCGCCGCGCACGCCGCCTCATCGCCCGGCGGCCCGGGCCACCCATGGCACCTCTACGCATGTGGGTTCTCCCTTCTCTCGCGGACAGGGCGAGCTATCGCCGCTCGTGGACTCAGTCCGCTTCCGCCACCAACTCGGCCTGGAGCTCCTCTTCGAGCGCGAGTATCACGAAACCCAGCGCCCGGGAGACGTTCGCCGCAGCGGTCACGGTGCGAGCGGTACCGATGATAGGGGCGACCGCGGCGAGCACGCCCTGCACGTCTTCCAAGGTGACCCCCGAATCGACGGCAGCTCCCACGTTGGCCAGATACGACACCGCGGGCGCTCCCACCGCCGCCAAGGCCGCGATGCGCGAAAGCATCAGCTCCCGGGCCCCGAGATTGCTGTTCTCTATCGAGGCGGCGGTCATCACCGCAAGCGTGTCGAGAACCGGTCTGTCTTCGCTCATCTGCCCTCCTTTGTCTGCGTGAAGGGCTGGTCTCCGAAGGCCTACGCCCGCTCCATCCCCACAACCCCGCGAAGCCGCCCAAGGTTCGGAGAATACTGGGTAAGAAGGTTCCCCTCTGCCCGGGACCGCAAACACGCGACCCGTGCTCCCGACCTGCTCAGCTCCAGGCGGCGGTCGTTCTGCGCCATACCTCCACCCTAGCCGATCGCGGCCTTGACCACCGCGGCCAACTGGGTGGCGAATCTCTCGGTCATCTCGACAGTGGGACCTTCCACCATCACCCGGCACAGGCTCTCCGTACCCGAATAGCGGACCAGCACCCGCCCTTCGCCCTTGAGTTCCGCCTCCACCTGGGCCACGGCCTCCACGATCTCCGGCACCGACTCCAGAGGCGGCTTACTGGCGACGTCGACGTTGATGAGCCTCTGCGGGAAGACCTCCATCAGCTTGGCCAGCTCCGACAGAGGCTCGCCGGCCCGCAGCATGGCGGCGATGAGCTGGAGCGCGGTCAAGATTCCGTCTCCGGTGGTGTGGTGATCGAGAAAGATCAGGTGACCGGAATCCTCGCCGCCTAAGACCGCGCCGGTCCGCTGCATCTCCTCCAGCACGTAGCGGTCGCCCACCTGAGCGGCATGATTGTTGAAGCCGTACCTCGCGCAGGCCAGCCGCAGCCCCATGTTGCTCATGACGGTGGACACCAGGATGTCGTCTCTCAGCCTGCCCTCCCGCTTGAGCATGGATGCGCATATGATGAGGATCTGGTCGCCGGTGAGCACACTCCCCTTCTCGTCCACGGCGATCAGACGGTCGCCGTCCCCGTCGAAGGCCAGACCGATGGCGGCTCCCTCGGCCACCACCGCCTTGCGCAGGTCATCGGTGTGCTGCGAACCACAACGCTCGTTGATGTTGAGACCGTCGGGCTCGTCGTGTATCACGGTGACGTCGGCACCTAACTCGCTGAAAGTGGCCGGTGCCACCCGGTAGGTGGCCCCGTTTGCTGTGTCAAGGACGATCTTGAGGCCTTCCATGGAGAGCGTGCGGGGGAAGCAGTTCTTCAGGAACACGATGTACCTGCCCTGGGCGTCGTCCAGCCGGTAGGCCCGGCCCATCTCGCGGGGCGGGGGCAGCATCTCGGGCAATCTGCCGCTCAAGACCAGTTCCTCGATCTCGTTCTCCTGCTCGTCCGACAGCTTGTACCCGGCCCCGGAGAAGACCTTGATGCCGTTGTCTTCGTAAGGGTTGTGCGAAGCCGAGATCACTACGCCCGCGTCCGCGCGCATACTCCCCGTCATGAAGGCGATCCCTGGAGTGGGCAGCACTCCCACCAGGTAGGCCACCCCCCCCATTGAGGTCACCCCCGACTCCAGGGCCCCCTCCAGCGTGTAGCCGGAGAGACGAGTGTCTTTGCCGATGATCACCCGGGTGGTGTGATGCGACCTCTTCAGCACCTTGGTCACGGCCTGCCCCACGGCGAGAGCCGTGGTCGCGTCCATGGGGTACCGGTTGGCTTCGCCTCGTATTCCGTCGGTCCCGAACAACTGGCCCACGTGGTTCTCCTCCTGGGAGGGATCTAGCGTTCGTTATCCAGCAGCCCCATCGACGGCAGGAGCGCGTCCACCTTTTCGCAGAGAACGTCGACGATCTGCTGAAGCCACTCTACTCCTTTGGCCCGCAGGGGCGGCGTGAAGGACTGGACCGTCTGGATGTAGCCACCGGTAGAGGAGTCCGCCACCGGACCCATGGCGTGGAGGAACTCCGCTCCGCTGGGGACCTCTGCCTCGGTGAGCGTGGCGCCCACCGCCGCCGCCCGCTCGCTGAACTCCCGCCCCGCGCCGGTCGAGACCGGGACCCGGGTGGCCATGGCGGTGAGACGCGTGACGCGCTCCACCTTGGCCAGCGAGAGCACCTCGAGCGCGCCCTCATAGACCAGGCTTCCCAGCTCCTGGCGGGCGAAGAACGGCTGCCTGACTTCCCGATACCAGTGCTCCAGCGCGATGAGGTTGGCCAGATAGATCACCTGGTTGCGCACGACTCTGCTCAGGTTGCCGTAGGCATGAGGGATGAAGCGCATCTTGACGTTCCGGTGCACCCCGGCGATGACCAGCCTTCCGTCTTCCAGCACGTCGTCCCGGAGCACCGAACCGGCCGCCACCACGGTGCCGTAGCCTAGACGAAGCGGCCCCACCGCCCCTCCCTGGCCCCCCAGGAATACGGGGGGGCGGTCGAGCATGACCCCGCGGGGCACGTCGCCGAACAGCGAAGCCGTCGTCTTGTCTCCATCGGGGGTGTAGTTGAAGTGGATGTACGAGCTGCCAACCTCGCTGTGGTTCTGGCGGCTGGTCCCCCCGGCCATCAGACAGTCACAGAAGTTGATCAAGCTGCCCAGGGTGACGAACGGGAAGAGGATGGTGTGCTTCAGCCCCACACAGTGGGCGCCGTTGGCCTCCTCCTCGAGCAGGCAACCCTCGCGGACGTGGGCCCCCGACCCCATGTTGGCCCTTTCCAAGAAGACCGATCCCTTGAAGAAGCCGCCCTTGAGCTCCACCTGGGGACCCAGACGGCAGTCGTCGATGGTGACGGGGCCTTCGGCACCCAAGGTGACTCCAGGGGAGATGACCGTCTTGGCGCCGTAGATGCGGCACCCGGGATAGATCGTGACGCCCCGGCCTGAGATGCGCTCGACATCGACTTCGTCGCCGATGTCGAGGCTCAGCGGGTTGGGCACTACCACGCCCTTCTCGATCAGCCGGATGACCTTCTCGTATCCTCTCGGCTGCGGGTCCATACGGGCTCCTTCCGGGCTCACCACCCCGAAATGTCCTCGCGGGGAGACGCGACTCGCCAAAGAGTCACCCAGCGGGGGCCCGCTGTCAAGGTGGGACGCCGGCTTAGTGATCCCCGACGCGAGGCCGGGATGGAACAGCCGTCGGCGTCATTTGCTCCTCCACCGCCGGGCCGGTCCATACCTCGCGCCCCCGCCGCCCTCAGCGCTTGACGCTCCCACTCATCAGACCTACTGTGTCCTGAACCGGCGTGAAGGGCCGGCCCGGCCTGGTCCTGCTCTCGGCGACCGCCGCTCAAGGCGCTTGGGGGAGTCGGTTGTACGCTGATAATGGCTATTTCTGGCTGTCCCTCGTGCTGACGGCCTTCATCGCCTCGCTGGCGTGGTACGGCTGGCGTCGCCGCAGCGTCCCCGGCGCCTTGCCCTTCGCGTTGGCCTGCCTGTTCGGGGTTGCCTGGTCCCTGGGTTCCATGTTCGAGAACGCGGCCGCCGACCCCAGCGCCAAGGTATTCTGGATGAAGTTCGTGACGCTCTGGCAGTTGCCGGTGGTGACGGCTGCCACCTGTTTCGTGCTGCAGTACGCCGGCCTGGGGCGCTGGCTGAGCCGGCGCACCTTGGTCCTGCTCAGCATCCCGGTGCTGGCGTTTATGGTCCTCGTGTTGACGGACGGTCTGCACCACTTGGGCTGGAGTTCCCTGCCCTTGATAGGCCAGAGCATCAGGCCCGTGCGGGCCGTGGGAGTCTGGATCGGGCTCTATTACAGCTACCTGCTCTCTCTGTTCAACATCGGGACGCTCATCTGGTTGTTCATCCGCTCCCGCCGGCATCGGGGCCCGGTCGCCTTGATGGTCCTCGGACAGATCGGTGCCCGCACGTTGTTCGAAATCGGCACCCGCTCCGGTCTGGTGGACGAAGCCGATGTCGATGCCCTCGTTCTCGGTGTGGTGTTCGGCCTCTACGCGATCGCGCTCTTCGGTTTTCACGCCTTGGACCCGGTGCCCGCAGCGCGGGGGGCTGCTCTGGCCCAGATGCACGAAGGCATGCTGGTGCTGGACCTGGAAGAGCGGATAGTGGACTCTAACCATGCCGCGGAACAGATGCTGGGAGTGCCGACGGGAAAGCTGCGGGGCCGCACGGCGCAAAGTCTGCTGCCGCCGGCCGGCGACCCCGCAGACTTCGGCGCGCCCTCCGGGCCCGCAGACGGGTCGGCCGAGCAGGAGTTCCAATCGGGAGACGGATCGTCTGTCCGGCACTACCGGATGATGACGACGCCCCTCACCGACAGGCACGGGCAAGGACTAGGCCGCCTGCTCCTCCTGCACGATGTGACAGAAGAGAAGAAGGCCCAGGCCCGGCTGGTCGAGCAGGAGCGGGCGGTGGCGACCCTGCGAGAGCGCGAGCGCCTGGCCCGAGAGCTGCACGACAGCGTGGGGCAGGTGCTGGGATATGTGAGTCTGCAGGCGCAGAGCGCCCGCAAGTCGCTGCGCGACGGCGACGGAGAGAGGGCCGACCTGCAACTGGGCCGCCTGGTGGAGGTCGCTCAGGATGCCCATGCCGATGTGCGCGAGTCGATCCTCGCTCTGAGAACGGGCTCACCGGAGGGCCGGCTCTTCCTGCCTGAGCTTCGCCGATATCTGGAGGACTTCCAGACGCACTACGACATCCGCACTGAACTTGCCATCGGTGACGGTCTCAGCGACCAGATGTTCGAAGCCAACGTGGCGATCCAGCTCCTGCGTGTCATCCAGGAGGCGCTCACCAATGCCCGCAGGCACGGGGAAGCATCCACCGTCCGGGTGAACATCGAGCGCCGCCAGGGCCGGGCAAGCATAAGGGTGACCGACGACGGCCGTGGGTTCGACTCCACGGGGATCGCCACGGATCCGGGCCGGCATTTTGGTCTGGCCTTCATGCAGGAGCGGATGAAACAGGTGGGGGGCGGCGTGCGCATCGAGTCCCGGCCCGGGGCTGGAACGACGGTATATCTGGATGTGCCCGTCCAAGGGGGAGAGGAGGGATCAGGGTGAGAGTGCTGCTGGCCGACGACCATCGCCTGCTTCTGGAAGGCCTTCAGAATCTCCTGGAAGCCCATGGCATCGAGGTCGCCGGCACCGCCGGCGACGGCCGGGAAGCAGTAAGACTGGCGCGGGAGCTAAGACCAGATGTGATCTTGATGGATATCCGCATGCCCGAGTGCAGCGGACTCGAAGCCACCCGCCTGATCAAATCGGAGATGCCCGAGCTCAAGATCGTCATCCTGACGACGTCCACGGACGACCAAGACCTCTTCGAGGCCATCAAGTCGGGGGCCAGCGGCTATCTCCTCAAGAGCATGGACGCGGAAAGCCTGGTAGAGGCCCTGCGGGACGCCACGCAGGATATCCCCCCGTTCGCGCCCGGCCTGGCCGCAAAGCTCTTGGCGGAGTTCGCCCGGGCGGCGAGCGGCGTTCCGGCGACAGCAGGCGAGGGTGAGCCTCTCACCGCCGCGCCCGGGTCCACTGCCGCGCCCCCGCCGGCCCCGGCTGCCGACGGGCCTACCCCCGCCGCGCCCGCGCCGGCCACGCCCGTGGCCGAAGGGAGCCTCAGCCGCCGCCAAGCTGAGGTGCTCGCCTTGGTCTCACAGGGCCTGTCCTACAAAGAAGTGGGCAAGCGGGTGTGTCTCAGCCCGCGCACTGTCAAGTACCACATGGCAGAGGTCATGCGGAAGCTTCATATGCAGAACCGAGCGCAGGTCCTCGCCTACGCGGGGGCCCTCGCCGCCGGAGACTCCCGCTCCCAAGAACCGCGTCCATAGCCGGCGCGGACTGTCCCTCTCCTGTCCCTGGAGACATTGCGCGCTCTGCCCCCGTCCCTCAGACTTGCCCCTAGGAACATCATGGGGAGGCAAGCGAAACGACCGTGGGAGAGCAAAGGCGCGTCCTCCTGTACGGGAACTCCGTCATCCTGGGCTGCGTCGGCGCCAGTCTCAAGAGTGCATGCCGGTTCGAGGTGGTCCCCTTGGCGCCGCCGTTGCCCGGCTCGGAGGAACTTGAAGCTCTGGAGCCGGACGTCATCCTTTTCGATGCTGAGAACGGGCGTCCGGAAGCAGCCCTCTCGTTACTCAATTCCCTCCCGGATCTGATCGTGCTCGGGATCAGCCCCGACGGCAACGTGGTCAGGCGGTGGTCAAGCCGGGAATACCACGAGTTGTCGACCGGAGACCTCGCGGTGCTCATCGAAGGGGGTTCTCCGCCAGGCGCGGCTCCCGATGGCCATCTCGACGACCCGGATTGAGGTGGACCACAATCCGTCGGCCCTCTCCGCCGAAGCGCAAAGACTGTCCCTGGACTGTCCCTGGGGACATTGTGCCCCGCCCCCCACGTCCTCAGACTAGTTCTTAGGCAACAGCACCGGCAAGGGTGCGGACCGGGCATCCGTGCGCGCCGCCCGCCGCGACGGCCGGACGGCCGGACACCTGAGTCTCAAGATCAAGGGAGGGACAGTCGTGAAAAGACCAGCGAGGCTGACGGTTCTGACGATGAGCGCCACGTTCTTCACGCTCTTGCTGCTTATGGCCTTTGGCTTGAGCTTTGCGGCGGGCTCCGTGCCGGTGAACCCCCCCACGGCGGTGGCCAGCGCCGACCCGACGACGGGAGAGGCGCCTCTGTATGTGGAGTTCAGCGCATGGGGATCGAGCGATGACGTGGCCATTTCCTCCTGGTTCTGGACCTTCGGGGACGGCACCAGTGCGAGCGGGGCGTACCCAAGCCACACTTACGATACACCGGGCACGTACGAAGCGGTCCTCACGGTGGAAGATGATGATGACAATTGGGACACCGACTCCGTATGGATCACGGTGACCGAGGCGAGCGGCCCAGCCAACGACGACTTCGCCGACGCCGTCGAGCTGACGGGCTTGAGTGGTGACATGTACGGCTGCAACATCGGCGCCACTCGCGAGGAAAACGAGCCGTTCGACCTCAGCGAGAACACGGTCTGGTTCTTCTGGACCGCACCGGAGAGCAACAGAATGTATCTGCAGATGACAGGGCCGGATCCAGCAGATCTTGACACCCTCCTGGCGGTGTACTCGGGCGGCGGCCTCGCTTCACTAGAACAGATCGCCTGGCAAAACCAAGGGGGAGAAGGCTCCTTGTCTGCCGTAGCCTTCGACGCTCAGCAGGGGACCACCTACTACATCCAGATCGGGGGCAACGATACCGGGAACGAGGGCTCCTTCACCCTGAGTTGGTACCTCGCTCAGAAGCCTGCGATCACCAGTTCCGATAAGACCACCTTCACCGTCGGCACCGACAACAGCTTCACCGTCACGGCCACGGGCCGCCCGGCCCCGCTGCTGAGCCCGTCGGACTACTCATATCTCGGGCTCACCTTCACCGACAACGGAGACGGCACCGCGACCCTGGCCGGGAATCCCAAGGCCGGGACCGGCGGTACCCACTCGATCTACATCTCCGCAACCAACAGCGAGGGCGGCGCCACGCAGGACTTCTCGCTGACCATCAATGAAGACGCCTACGTGTCTAACCAGACCCCGGGCCCTGGGTCCCATGACGTGGTGGCGGGACAAGCGGAGCGGCTCAGCGTCACCAAGGGTGGCTTCCCCACGCCCCAGGCTCAGTGGCAGCGGAGCACTGACGGCGGGGCGACCTGGGCCGACATCGCCGACGCCACGCAGACCGTCTATGAGATCGACCCAGTCACCACTGAGATGGACGGCTATCGTTTCCGCTGTGCGCTCACCAACGGCATCGGGGCAGGCGCCACCAGCGGACCGGTCGAACTGCGTGTGGTGGCGCCGGCCGGAATCGCGACCCCACCGCAACCGCAGACAGCCATAGTGGGAAACCCAGCCACGTTCACCGTGGTGGCCAGCGGCTTCCCGGCCGACAGCATACGGTACCAGTGGCAACTCAGCACCAGCAGCGGCAGGAAGTGGGCCGACATCCCCGGCGCGACCGAGGCTTCGTACCAGACGCCACTCACCACGTTCGCCATGAGCGGGTATCTGTACCGGGTGACCGTCTGGAACGATTGGGGCTACGAAACCAGCGGCGCGGCGGCCCTGACCGTGAGAGGCGCGAGCACTGACGTGGCCGTCGCTCAGAGCGGAGTGTACGATCCCGCCGCCAAGACCATCACCTGGACTTGGACCGTCACGAACAATGGCGATGAGATGGCCCAGGGCCTGCAGCTCAAGAGCACACTTGCTAACGGCACCAAGTTCTCCGGCATCGACCTCGGCGGGGCGAGCGCCGCGACCTACAAGGTCGGCGGCCGCACGGTGACGGTCAAGCTCCCCGATCTGGCCCCCGGCCAGTCTGCATACGTGGTGGTGACCGCCCTGGTGACCAGAGCCACGGGTTCCGTGACCAATACCGTGGTGTTGACCAGCACGAGCACCGATCCCGTTCAGGCCAACAAACTCGATACCTACAGGGTGCCCATTAAATGTGGCCGCTCATGACCCTAGGGGGTGGGGGGGGGGGGGGCGGCGTTCCTGCCCGCCCGCCCGCCGCTCCCCTCCACCCGCACCCGGATCGATGCTAGATTGGCCCGAGACCGCACGACAACCGGGCCGATGGCAGAGAGGACGGGCGCACACGATGCACAGCATCCAGTTCGAGAGAGTCTACGACCTGAGCGTGCTCACCTACACCGGCATGCAGATGCACCCCGCCGAGGAGGCGGCCGGCGCCCGCACCCTGGTCGAACGCCACGATATGCCCGAGGGGATGCCTCCCATGTGCGGCGGGGGCAGGGGCCCGGCGCCGGGATGGCCTATCTACCACGACGTGCAGATCACCACCCACACCGGCACACATGTCGACGGGACCTGGCACTTCAACAAGCAGGGAAAGAGGATCGACCAGTTCCCGCCGGAGGTCTTCATGGGCCCTGGGGTGGTGCTCGACTTCCGTCATCTGCCCGACCGAGCCGCCATCATCGGAGAAGACCTGGCCAAGGCCGAGCCCCTGATCGAAGAAGGCGACATCCTCCTCATCAACACCGGTTGGCACGCGCGCTTCGGCACCAAGGAGTACGGTACCCTGCACCCGGGCCTGGACGGCGAGGCGGTGGAGGCATTCCTGCTCGAGAAGAAGATCAAGATGATCGGGATGGACACCATCTGCGTGGAACCGGGCAGCGAAGAAGACCACTGGGACCACCCCCTGCACCGGGTCTGCCTTATCGAGAACGAGATACTGCTGATCGAGAACCTGGGCGGTGAGATCGACGAAGTCACGGGCAGACGGTGCTACATCATGGCCCTTCCCATCCGGCTGAACGCCGACGCCGGGCCGGCCCGAGTCATCGCCCTCGCCTGACCTCTTGTCCCTTCCCGTCGAAGGCCGGCGGCTGATAGAGTGAGCGCGTCGGTCAGCTGGGAGGTGGTTATGCGACCCCGCCATATGCTCGCTCCCCTGCTCGTTTTCCTGCTCCTGCTGTTGTGCCTGGCGGTTCCCACCGGCTGCGGCGGGAGCGACACCTCGAGTGCGGCCACGAGCGGCCCGCCGGGCCCCACTCCCGAGACCACCGCGGCTACCGTGGCCGGGGAGCCGCAGACGACCGCCGGGACGGACCGGACCGTGACCACCGTCCCCGCCTCGACAGTGACCTTGAGTCTCCCGACATCTTCGAGTGCGGGCACGACGAGCCCCGTCCCGGGCGGCATGACGACCTCCACCCGCACCCCCGGCGCCATCGACCCCGCGGAGATCAAGAACGCCATGACATCCATCGGGATGGGGACGCCCGACCGCCTCACGATCTACGACTACAAGGGCTTCGGCCACTACGCGGCCGCTTACGTCATGGCCGCTGACGAGAACGTCTACCTAGTGCTGTTCAACGATGAGACCGGCGGCTGGGCCATCCTCGCCACCTACAACGGGCTCGACTACGAGCAGGTCAAAGCCGACCTGCGGGCCAAAGGGGCGCCCCAAGACCTGATCGACTGGGCCGACCCCGGGGACGGGTGAGCGGCGGACGCCGGCGCCCCTCGGCCCACCTCATCCGCGGCGGCCGGGCCTACTGCGACACGCTCACCCCTCGTAACGTCAGGTACTGCCCGCTCTTCACGTTGAGGGTGAACGGCCCCGTGACATAGTCGCTCGCCACCAGGGTCTGCCCGTTGGCGTCGCTCGTGATCTCCCAGTAGCCCAGGTGGTCATCCACCGTGCCCTGATACCAGCCCGACGAGATGTCGTACCCCACCCGGAAGGTGCCGGCGCCGATCCCGCTGGAAAGGAGCGGGTCCGCGGCCGTCGTGGCCGCCTTGGCGATGGTCACTCCGGTCAGTCGAAGGTACCTGCCGCTCGTCACCTTGACGTAGAACTGGCCGACCGGGTCGCCGGCGGCGACGAACCTCTCCCCATTCGCGTCGCGCGTGATCTCCCAGTGCCCGGAACCGCCGTTCACAGTCCCTTTGTAGAGACCCGAGGCGATGTCGGTGCCCACCAGATAGACGCCGTCGGAATAGCTGCCTTCCGCGAGTGTCGTCGTGGTCGTCTCGGCCAGGGTCGTGGCGGTCGTGGCAGCGGTCGTGCTGGTGTTAGCGCCCATCAGCGGGGGCATGCCACCGGTCGGCCGTCCCGTGGGTCCTGTCTGCCCGGCCGCGGTCGCGGTGGTCGTCGTGTCGGCGGCCACCTGCGCGCCGGAATCGCAGCCGGTGGCAGAGACTGCGACGATCATGGTCAGCCCCAGAGCGGCGCCTGCCAGGGCTGAGCCAACCCTACACCGCAAGAGGCCCGTCTCCGGGCCATGCGCCGCCGCCTGCCGCCACGTGCCACCCAGTCTTTCACCTTGCGCCATGACCTTGTCCTCCATTGGCTATTCGTATCTCAGGGCTTCGATGGGACTGAGTCCGGCCGCCCGGCGCGCCGGGTAGAAGCCGAAGACGATACCGATGAGCGCCGACAGCCCGAACGCGATGACCACCCACTGCACGGTGACGACCGAGTCGAGACCGGCCCAGCGCTCGATCGCGAGCGAGACCAGCCAGCCGAGCACCACGCCGATGATGCCGCTGATGAAGGTGAGGATCACCGCCTCCACCAGGAACTGCAGGCTCACGTCCCGGCGTTTCGCCCCGATGGCCTTGCGCAGGCCTATCTCCCGGGTCCGCTCGGTGACCGTGGTGAGCATCATGTTCATGATCCCGATGCCGCCGACGACGAGGGAGATTCCCGCGATAGCCGCCAGGAGCAGGGTGAGAGTCCGCGAGGTGGAGGTCATGGTCGACGCGAGGTCGGCCTGGTTGATCACACGGAAGTCGGCCGAGTCGGGGTCGCTGATGCCGTGCCGTTCCAGCAGCAGGCTGGTGATGTCCGTTTCCAGCTGGGTCATGCTGTCCGCGTCCACGGCCTCCACACTGACCTGTGACAGGTAGCTGGTCTGGCCCGCCAGCAGCCTCTGGCCGGTCTTGAGGGGCACGTAGATCGTGTTGTCGGCGTTGTCCGGCCCCATGCCTCCCTTGGGAGACGCCACCCCTATCACGGTGAACTTGGAGCTCTTTATCCGGATGGTCTGCCCGACCGGGTCGGTGCCGCCTGCGGCGGGGTCGCCGAACAGATCGGTGGCCACCTGGGATCCCAGGACCGCCACCCGGGAACCGCTCTCCACCTGGTGGTCGGAGAAGAAGGACCCGCTCGACATCGTCACCTTTCGCACTTCCTGGTAGGAGGTGGTGGTCGCGACCACCTGCACGTTGGTGTTGCCGGTGGAAGCCACCACCTGGTAGCGCCCGCTCACCTGCGGGGCGACCGCCGCGGCCAGGGGCAACTCGGCTATGGCGTCGGCATCGGCGACCTTCAAGGTCTTCGCACCCCCGAACGCGCCCCTTACCATGCCCGTCCCCATCGCCGCCCCCGGCGACACGGTCAGAAGGTTCGAACCCGCCGCTTCGATGCTCGCAGTGATGGAGGCCTGGCTGCCCTGACCGATGGCGGTCAGCGCGATCACCGACGCGATGCCGATGACGATGCCCAGGACGGTGAGGCCCGAGCGGATCTTGTTGGCCGAGATGGCGATGACCGACTCTTCGAGCACGTCGACGATCCTCATCACGCCACCCCCGCCGACCCGTTCTTCTCGTCGCTCACGATCAGTCCGTCGTGGATGCGGATGGCCCGCTTCGCCCGCTCCGCTACTGCCGGCTCGTGCGTGATTAGGACGATGGTGTGACCCCGTTCGTTGAGCCGAGCGAACGTTTCCAGGATGAGATCACCGGTCCGGGAGTCGAGATTGCCGGTGGGTTCGTCGGCCAGTATAAGGGCCGGCTCATTGATGAGCGCGCGGGCGATGGCCACCCGCTGGATCTCGCCGCCCGACAGCTGGTTGGACAGGTGCGTCCACAGCGACTCCTCCAGACCGGCCATGCGCAGAGCCGCCTCCGCCCGCTCTTCGCGCTCGGAGCGGGGCACTCCGGCATAGACCAGGGGGAGCGCGACGTTGCGGATGACCGTGGCCCGCGGCAGCAGGTTGAACGACTGGAACACGAAGCCGATCTTCGTCCGGCGTATGTCGGCCAGCTCATCGTCTGTCAGCTCGGAGAGCTCCTGCCCTTCGAAGGAGTACCAGCCGTCCGTGGGGGTGTCGAGCGCACCCAGGATGTGCATGAGGGTCGACTTGCCGGAACCCGACGGGCCCATGATGGCTACATACTCGGCTGGATCGATGGCGAGGCTCACGCCTCTGAGGGCCGGCGTCTCCGTGTCGCCAAGGACGTAGGTCTTGGTCAGATCCCGACACTCGATCATGTGGCCGCTCATAGTGACCATGCCCTCATTGCCCCGGGAGGACCGGCACAAACCCGCCCGGAGTGAAGTCACCAGGCGGCGGTCCGCTGCCCTCCATGATGAAGCCGCCCCCTTCCAGCATGCCGGGCTGGCCGGGGGTGGTGGAGGTGGCGCCCCCACCTGAGGTGGTGGTCCCCGTGATGATCTCCTGCCCCTCGGTCAGTCCGCTGGTGATCTCGGTGTAGGAGTCGTTCGACATCCCCACCTCGACGGTCACGTTGACCGGCTGACCCTCCTGCAAGACCTGCACGTACGTGCCCTGGGCGGACGACTTCACCGCCGCGCTGGGCACGGCCAGGACGTCCCGCGCGACGTCGGTGATGATGTTGACCGATACCGTCATCCCGCCCTTGACCGAACCGTCCATCACGTCGGGCGTTATCACCACCTTGTAGGAAACCACTCCCGACTCATTGGTCCCCGTCACGTCCACCCTGGTCACGTGTCCCATCTGGGTGAGGTCGGGGAGCGCGTCGAAGCTGAGTACGGCCTGCTGTCCCACTTCCACTTGGCCGATGTCCGATTCGGCCAGAGTGATGGCGGCCTGATAGACGTCGGGGTCGGTGATGGTCAGAGCGGCACCGCTCGCCGAACCGCCCACTGTGTCGCCGTCCTCCACCGAGACGGCCGTGACCACGCCCGAGATGGGGGCGATGACCGTCCGCGCCGCCGCGTCGTCCTCGGCCTGAGCGAGGGATATCTCCGCCGACTTCACCGCGTTCTCGGCCGCGGTGACCGCCAACTCGGCGCTGGTGACGGCGGCCTTGGACTGCTTGAGCTGCAGGGTGGTGTGATAAGAGTCGTACAGGTCCGCCAGGCTGTTCTTGGCGGCGGTGAGATCCAGCCTGGCCACATCCACCGCGAGCAAGGCCTTGTCGTAGGCGTTCTGCGCCTCGGCCACCGAGACGTCCAGCTGTGGGTTGACCAGGGTGAAGAGCACCTGACCCTGTTCCACCGTGTCTCCGACCTCCACCTCGAGGCCGCTCACCTCGCCCGAGACCGAGGGGACCACAGACGCGGTGTCGGGCAGTTCGATGTTGCCGGTGCCCTCTATCGAGGAGATGAGGGTCATCTTCTGCGCGGTTGCGGTAGTGTAGGTGACCGCCGCCTGGGCGTCGCCGGTGACCCCCCGGTAGATCAGGAACGCCGCGAGCGCGAGCACCGCGATAGAGACCACAGCGAGAGTCATCCGGCTGCGTCTCGATCTGAAGCGTTTGGTCTTGGCCATGACACCTCCATGCCCGATCTCGATCCTGGATGCCTGCTTGTTGATAACGCTAATGGCTAGACCATAAGGCAGGCGTAAGCGGGATCAGGCGGGGCAGCCCTCACGATGGGCTGAATCTCGTAGCACATATGTGCTACCATTAGGGCGACCCCTCGGAAGGGAGCGCTCGATGACCCAGGAAGTGAAGTTACGCAGAGCGGGTGGCTCTATAGCGGCGACCCTGCCCAAGGAAATGGCCGACAGACTGAAGTTGACCGCCGGCGACACGGTTATCGCTATCGAGACAGAGCGAGGGATCCTGCTCACGCCATACGATCCAGACACCGAAGAGGCGCTCTCGATCGCGAGAGAGGTCGCGCGCACCTACCGCAACGCGCTACGCGAGCTGGCACGGTAGGCATCCAATGCCGCGGCAGGAGCCCCGGTGGATATCGCGTCTGGTGGTGGATGCCATCCAGACCGACATGCTCTTGACCCACGGCGGCATGCCGGGGCTTCGTGACGAGAACGCACTCGAGTCTGCACTCGCCCGGCCAAGGCAGCGTTTCTCATACGATCCAGAGGCCGACGTGGCGGCGCTCGCCGCGGCCTACGGGTACGGGCTCGCCCGCAATCATCCCTATAACGATGGGAACAAGCGTGTCGCGTTCATGGTCATGGCTGTGTTCCTGGGTTTGAACGATTGCGACCTTGTGACGAGCGAGGCCGACGTGGTCACGACCATCGTCGCGCTCGCGTCAGGAGAGCTGGGCGAAGATGCGCTGGAGGACTGGATCAGGGCCCACCTCAGGCGACGCGCAACGGCTTGATGCGCCGCACATCGTCCCTTGCGGCGGCCCGAGCATCCCACAGGTCGGCAGCGTGTCGCAGGTTCAGCCAGAACTCTGCGGAGTTGCCGAAAAGCGCCGACAGTCGAAGCGCCATCTCTGAAGATACCGAGCGCCGCGCCCGAACAAGCTCGTTCACGGTCTGGCGCGAGACACCGATGGCGGCAGCGAGACCGCTGACTGTCAGACAGTAGTCGGGCATGAAGTCCTCGCGCGGGATCTCACCCGGGTGGGTCAGTCGCCGCTTCAGAGGGATGTTGAAAACCCCTTACGGTGTCCAGATTTCAACCGGCCGTATGTGCACAGTTTTCACCCGGCGACGACACATATCCGTTGCTGTCTCCGTGCGGAACTGTAACCAAGACCCGCGCAGCTGGTGCTAGGTTCGGTCGGGGAGCGATCCGACCTCGCTGCCGATCAGACGTCGACCAAGGAGGAAGCCAGATGAGGAGAGGTACCGCGTCCATCCGCACCGGGGCCATCGCCAAGCTGGGGATTGCATTGCTTGTGCTGGTCTCGATCGTCGCCGCCTCAGCATCCCTTGTGCTCACCAACGACGCACTGGCCAAAGAGAGCTCGGGCTCCAGTCGGTCGGCTGCGGGTCTCGCCAACAGCCTCAACGGGCTCCAGCCCTTCACCATCGCCGCTCTTCCCGATACCCAGGTCTACTCTGAGGACGGGGAGTTGGGCTTCGCCAAGCAGGTCGAGTGGGTGCTCGAGAATGCCAGGAAGAAGAACATCGTGTTTGTCACCCATCTTGGTGACGTGGTCGACAACGGTACCGACGAGGCGCAGTGGGACAACGCCATGGCCGCCCTCGATCCGCTGCTGAGGCAGGAATGGCTGCCGTTCTCGATCGTGCGCGGCAACCACGACGATCCTACCTTCTTCCTCGATAACCTCCCGGTATCTCTGATGGAGAGCAAGCCGTGGTTCGTGGCTGTTTCGGAGTCGGGGCTCTGTCAGGCACAGACGTTCCGGGTGCAGGGCATCTCGTTCCTCCACGTCGGCTTCCAGAAGGACCCCACGGACGCCGAGCTCGCATGGGCGAACGACCTGCTGAGCCAGCCCTCGCTGCGAGGCATGCCGGTGATCGTCTCCACCCACGACTACATCGACGGCAGCGGCAGGAGCTTCACCGGCCGAAGGATGTGGGACGGCTTCGTGAAGAACAACCCGATGGTCTTCATGGTCCTCAACGGGCACACCCACACCGAGTACGCCCTGGTCAGCCACAACGCGGCCAACCGCCCCGTGTACCAGATGCTGTCCGACTACCAAGACCGTGATTTTGGCGGCAACGGGCTCATGAGGCTCATCACCATCGATCCTGTCGCTGGCCAGATCACAGTGAAGACGTTCTCGCCGTACTACCAGACCGAGACCGATGAGGAGGACCAGAACGGGGATCCCATCATCCAGGTCGAAAGCAACTACTTCGAGACCGACAGTGACAGCCAGTTCGCGTACAGCGTCAATCTGAGGGAACGTTTCAACCCATTCACCGAGTATGACTTCGGTCCCGAACCCCCGCCACCCCCGCTGCCCCCGCTCAACGACCTGCCGTCCGATCTGACCTACACGCACGTCTTCCAGAACAGGCGGCCGCTGGTAGGCACCACGGTTCCATACGCAGGAACCGTCGACGTGCAGATCAACGAGAACAACGCCAATCTGAACTATGGGGGAGAGGCGACCCTGACGACGGACATGGATGACAACGGCTCCCGGGTGCACGCATTCCTTCGCTTCGACGACATCATCGGGAACGGTCCGGGCCAGATACCTGCGGGCTCGCAGATTGTTTCCGCGAAGCTGGTGTTGAGCTGCGTGAGCTCTACCAAGGGCTTGGTAAAGATGCACCGCATGTTGGTGCCCTGGAGCGAGACTTCCACCTGGATGGACTTCACCCCGGTCGACGGGGCAGGCGCGCCGACCTGGGCGCCCTACACCTACTACAACACCGAACTGAAGACCGACGTCACGCTGCCGAGCGTCATGGTTGGCGGCGGCGTGCAGGCGGACGACACCGAGGCCATGTCTTCAAACGACGCGGTCTTCAGCTGCAAGAAGCCCATCCCGATCCCGTTCATCATTCAGCCTCCCGTCAGCTACGGCATCGTCGAGTGCGATCTCACCGCAGCGGTGCAGGCCTGGGCAAATGGCCAGACCAACTACGGCTGGTTCTTCGAGCCGACCAGCGGCGATGGCTGGGACTTCGAGACGGCCGAAGGCAAGCAACCTCCGGCGCTTCTCGTGGAAGTGGCAACGCCCTGACCGACAGTGGGAAGTCAGTTGAGCAGAGCGCGCGAAGGGCATCGGTTGCAGTTGAGCACCGCCGCTCCGGGCTACTGCTCGCGACCGAAGGCCGCCCGCCAGGGCGGCCTTCGGGGCTTTGCAGGGTCTTCTTACAGACTCTTTGCCGAACGGTAACACTCTCGCTGAGCCGGTCGTCCACGCTTTCGTTGCACGCAGAGGAACACCCGGCTCGGTGACGATCCGGGGGCTTCGGAGGTCACGTGTGAGGACTCTCGGGATCGACCTGTTGAGGACGCGCGCATTCACGTTCGCGGCGACGGTCCTCTGCGTCGTGGCATTCGCTGGGGGCATCAGCCGCCGAAGGCTATAGGCCTATAGGCCTGACGGTACGATAGCTTGGCTGTCAATTACCGCCTAATGCAGGCCGATCTTGCAGTGCCCCCGGTAGGACTCGAACCTACGCACGAGGTTTAGGAAACCTCTGCTCTATCCCCTGAGCTACGGGGGCACGTTGCCGCTGCCGACGGCCGCCGCGATCGACCCTGCGGGATGCGTCGAATACGACGGCGCCAGGCCTCGTCACGGCCGGCAGATTCTACCACCCGCCACCTTGCGCCGGCGCCCCTAGGTCTGGGCGTCATTCCGGCGCCGCTCCGCCGGAACTGCGCTTCGCCTGCGGCCGAGAGCGCCACCGTAGCATGCACCCGAGCGGCCATCGGCCGCCAGGTTCCAACCAATGTCGGAGTCCTCGCCGGCGCGCAAGACCGTAGCCTCAGGCCGCCTGTCTCCGCGCCGCCACGACATAGCGGCCGCAAGCCCCTGCTAGAATGGAGGTATCGTGATGGCAATGAATGCAGTGCTTGCAGAATCTGGAGGCGCCATGGCCACTCTTACCATCCGCGGCCTCGACGAAGACCTCAAGCGGCGCCTCCGGCTGGAGGCAGCCCGGCAGGGATGCTCCATGGAGGAGGCCGCACGTCGGATCCTGCGACGCGCCCTCACCACCCCTGAGCTCGAGAGCGGGGGACTGGGCAGCAGAGTCCACGGCTACTTCGCTGCGGCCGGCGCCTTCGACCTCGAACCGCCGGCCCGGTCGCCCCGCCGAGCGGCTCCAGACTTTCCCCCCGCCGGACCCGAGGACCCTGGTGATCTCGCCAGCCGCGAGTGCGCCGATGCCGCCCTTGGCCAAACATGATCCTGCTCGATACCAACGTGCTCTCCGAACTCATGCGCCGCGAGCCCGACCCCATGGCCTTGGCCTGGATCGACTCCCGACCTGAGCACCAGCTCTATGTCTGTGCGATCACGCGGGCCGAGATCGAGCTGGGGATCGCCCTTCTGCCCGAAGGGCGACGCAAAGACGGCCTCCGCGCGGCTGCCGAGCGCATGTTCGCGGAGTTCTCCGGTCGTTGTCTCGCCTTCGACGAGGCGGCTGCCGCGCACTACGGCCGCCTGGCGGCGGCCCGCAGCCGCGCCGGCCGGCCGATCACGGTGGAGGATGCCCAGATCGCGGCCATCGCGTTGGCCGGCGGAATGGTGCTCGCCACCCGCAACAACGCCGACTTCGCGGGGATCGACGGTCTTGCCTTGGTCGACCCGTTCGCCGGGGCGGGCGGGTAAGGCGCCGCTCCCCGTCGCCGGCCGCGCCCGGTCGCCGGCCGCCTCTGTCGCCGCGTCCTGTCGCGTCCGCCGCCTGTCGCACCTGGCGCCTCAGCCTTCGCCCACCCGCGGCCCCCTTTTTGTATACTGGCCCTCGGCTCTCAGTCCACCGTTTCGAAGCGAGGCCCCCGTGGAGTTCAAGGACATCGTCAAGAACCGCTACGCCGTCAGGCAGTACCAGCCCAAGGCCGTCCCCGAGGAGACCATCCACGAGCTCCTCGAGATGATCAGCTACTCAGCCTCTGCCATCAATCTGCAGCCCTGGAAGATCAAGGTGGTCTCCGACCCGGCCACCAAGGAACAGCTCCTCCCGGTCTCCTTCAACCAGCCCCAGATCACCGGCTGTTCCCACCTGCTGGTGCTGTGCGCCGACACCGACTATCCCGCCATCATCGCCAAGCTCGACGCGGCCATCGCCGCCACCGGCGCTCCTGACGAGATGCGGGCGTTCGTCATCGGCATGGCCACCGACGTCGCCGGCCGCATGACCCCCGAGCAGCAGCTCCAGTGGTCCAAGGAACAGGTCTACATCGCCCTGGGCAACGCCCTCAACGGTGCCTATTCCCTGGGCCTGGGCGCCTGCCCCATGACCGCCTTCGACCCGGCCGAATACTCGCGCATCCTGGGCCTGCCCGCGACCGTTGTCCCCACCGTTCTGGTCTCGGTGGGCTATCCGGCCGGCGACCCCCCGGCGGGCAAGCTGCGATATCCCGTCGACGACATCCTCCTCTAGCCCGCCGCCGCCACAGCCACCACGACCTCACACATGGACGCCGTCTTCAACAGCATCTATGCCCGGGCCTGTATGGGGGCCGGCCTGGCGGTCCTCTCCGGCATCCGCGCCTTCCTGCCGGTGGCCTTCCTCGCCCTCTACTCCCGCCTCGAGTTCGCCAGCGCCCCCACCCTTGCCGGCACCCCGTTCGAGTTCCTCGAGGAGAACTGGGTCATCGCCGTCCTTTTCGCTCTGGCCGTCATCGAGTTGGCGGTCGACAAGATGGCCGCCCTGGCTCAGACCTACAACGCCGTCATGCGGCCGCTCAAGATCCTCTTCGGCGGCGTGGTCTTCGCCGCCGTGATGGCTCCTGACGGCTGGATCGCCATGACCGTATGCGGCATCCTGGGTCTGGTCATCGCCGGACTGGCTGAGAACGCCCGCCGCTCCATGCGCCCCGACGCCACCGCCGACGCCGGGCCGGTGATCCTCATGAGCATCTACGAGGACGTCGTCGTCCTCATCGGCACCCTCCTCTTCGTGTTGGTGCCGCTCATCGGGGCCCTGCTCGCCTGCTTCCTCTTCCTGCTCGTCTACCGCATACGCAAGAGGCGCGCGCGCAAACACGCCGGTTTGCGTATCCTTAAGGGGTAGGGTTCAACTCCGGATCGTTCCCGGCGCGGGGTGTGCCGCACCGATGGCTGAAGGTTCAGCGGACAGCGAGTTCACGGTCCTCAGGCACCGCATGGTGGAGAACCAGATCCGCGCCCGCGGCGTCGCCGACGAGCGGGTGCTGGCCGCCATGGAGAAGGTGCCGCGGCACCAGTTCGTCCCCGTTTCGCAGCAGGGTTCCGCCTACGTGGACGGACCGCTCCCCATCGGCCAAGGCCAGACCATCTCCCAGCCCTACATGGTGGCCCGCATGACGGAGTTGCTGCGCCTGCGGCCCACCGACCGCGTGCTCGAGGTGGGGACCGGGTCCGGCTACCAGGCGGCGGTGCTGGGGGAGCTGGCCGCCGAAGTGTGGACCATAGAGCGTCACGAGGACTTGGCCCAGCGGGCGGCGGTTCTGCTTAAGCGCCTCGGTTACACCAACGTGCACGTCGTCACCGGAGACGGCACTTTGGGCATCCCCGAGCACGCTCCCTACGACGGCATCATCGTCACGGCGGGAGCGCCGGCCGTGCCGCCCGCTCTGCGACAGCAGATGGCCGTTGGCGGTCGGATGGTAATACCAGTGCACGCCGGATTCTCCGAGGACCTGCTTCTGATCGAACGGCTGCCGGACGAACCGGCGGTTGAGACGGCTGAGGCCGCCGCGGGCGCGGGAAAGCCGACGCCCGCGCCCACAGCGGGAGCGCCGCCGCCAGACCGGAGCGCCGCCGGCACCGACGAAGCAGCCACGCCGCCGGCCGCGGGCGGCCGGCCCCGCTACCGCGAGACCTCCATCCTGGGCTGCACCTTCGTGCCCCTCATCGGCGAGCAGGGCTATAGGCGATGAACGAGGGTGGCGCGCTTGTGCGCGTCCACGTCTTTGTGGACGGGCGGGTCCAGGGAGTGTGGTTCCGGCACAGCACCCAGCAGGAGGCCGTCCGCCGGGGGGTGCAGGGATGGGTGCGTAACCTGCCCGATGGCAGGGTGGAGGCCATCTACGAAGGGCCGCGCCCCGCGGTGGAGGACATGCTGGCCTGGACCCGCCGCGGCCCCGAGCGGGCGGTGGTCACCTCTCTCGAGATCCACGACGAGTCGCCCAAAGGGGAGCGGGGCTTCAGCGTCCGCTGACGCTGAAGCCCCGCCCGGAGGGCCGCCCGCGCGCGGCGCGCGGGCGGCCGCGGTCTTCAAGCCCGACCTACTGCCCAGCCGGTCTCTCCTCCAGAGTGACATTCACCGTCATGGTCTCGCCATTGCGGTCGATGGTCAGCTCGACCACATCCCCGGGCTGTCTGTCCCGGATGGCTATCAGGACGTCGGCCGACTCGACCATCTCCTCGCCGTCGATGGCCACGATGATGTCACCCTGCTGGATGCCGGCTTTGGAGGCCGGACCACCAGGCGTCACCTCCGCCACCAACACGCCCGACGACCGGGACAGACCGAACTGCTGCTGCAGGGCCGGGGTCACCATCTGCGGACCGATGCCGATGTAGGCGTGGGTGGCCTTCCCGGTCTCGATGATCTGGTCGGCCACCTGCGTGGCCACCACCGACGGGATGGCGAAGCCGATGCTCACGGCCCCTGTCTGCCCCGGGGGCAGGTAGGCCACGTTGATGCCCATGACCTGGCCCATGGCATTGGCCAGGGCGCCCCCCGAGTTGCCTGGGCTGATGGAGGCATCGGTCTGGATGAGATTGGTCAGCGCCACCCCCTCTGGACCGCTCACGCCCTCGATGCTTCGGGCCAGCCCCGACACCACCCCCATGGTCACGGAGTTCTCATAGCCCAAGGGGCTGCCGATGGCGATCGCGTATTCGCCCACCTGGGGCATCCCGTCGAGGAAGGTCGCCGCCGGCAGGTCGCGGCCCGGCTGCACACTGATCACGGCCAGATCGGTGAGCGGGTCGCGCCCGACGATGGTGGCGGGCAGCTTCTCTCCTGTGGCCAGGGTCACTTCAATGGTATCCACCGGCTCACCGTTCTCATCGGTGACAACGTGGTTGTTGGTGATGATGAGACCGTCCGAGGTGTAGATGACGCCCGAACCCTCGCCCGCGTACTGCTGCTGCCCGAAGGGGCTGTCGGTGATGCCGCTGATCGCGATGTTGACCACGCTGGGGCCGAGCAGGTCGGCGACGGTCTGAGCCGGACTGACCTCGGCCTCGCCCGCGGGCAGAGTGGCGGGCGTGGCGGTGGTGGCGGTGGATCCCGTGCCGCCGCTCGTGGCCGGCGGGGAAGTAGTGGCGGTCCCGCCCCCCGTGGTCGTGGGACTCCCTACCTCGATGGCGCAGGAGCTGAGGCCGACGGCGAGAACCACGACGAAGACGACGGCGACGAGCACCCCGGCCGCAATCCAGGCAGGTCTTCTCTTGTTGGGCCTGGTCGGCGCCGACGAGGCTCCTGCTTCACCACTGATCATCTCTGCTGATCCCTCCCCGAGGACCCACCCTCAGTAATCCGGACTCCCTGTCTCCCGCTGTTGTACCCAGGCCGGCCGCGACGCGAACGTCGGTCCTTCACCCAGGCCGGGCGGGATGATAGGCCCCAGGGTATAAGGCCCCCGTAAGCCGCGGCCCGGCCGGCAGCACGCCGCACTCGCGGGGCGGCCGGTACCGGCCGCCCCGCTCTTACGGGGGCTTTACTCAGGCCGGGCTACACTGCCTGCAGTCTGCACAGGGTATCATCAGGCGGATGGGCGGGCCTCCGGCTGCGGCGGGGTCCCAGAAGCGGCGGCGCGTCCGAGCGTGCGGAGCGCGCCGCCTGCAAGCGAGAGGTCTATGCGGGTCCTTCTGGTCGAAGACGAAGAACGATTGGCCACCACCGTCGCGCGCGGGCTGCGCCGCGAGGGCATGGCCGTCGACGTCGTGCTCGACGGCAAGACCGCGCTCAGCAAGGCTGCGGTCAACAACTACGACGTCATCGTGCTCGATCGCAACCTGCCCCTGGTCCACGGTGACGACGTCTGCCGCGAGCTGGTGGCGCGGCAGTCCCTCGCCCGCATCCTCATGCTCACGGCGGCCGGCTCCATCCAGGACCGGGTCAGCGGCCTCGACCTGGGCGCCGACGACTATCTGCCCAAACCGTTCGCCCTCAAGGAACTGGTGGCCCGTATCCGCGCTTTGGGACGGCGGGCGGTGCCGGCCATCCCGCCCCTCCTCTCCAGCGGCGACCTCAGCCTCGACCCCGCCCGGCACGTGGCCGAACGGGCCGGGCGTGACCTCGCCCTCACCAAGAAGGAGTTCGGGGTGCTCGAGGTCCTCCTGGCGGCGGAAGGGCGGGTGGTGAGCGCCGAGGAGCTGCTCGAGAAGGTGTGGGACGAGAACACCGACCCCTTCACCAACGTGGTGCGCGTTACCATCATGACCTTGCGCCGCAAGCTGGGCGACCCGCCTCTCATTGAGACGGTCCCCGGCGTGGGATACAGGATATGAGCGGCCCCGCCGAGGCGGGAGCGCCCGGCCCCGCCGAGACCGGCGCGCCCGCCCCCGTCCCCACCGACGAGCCCCGGCGCCGGCGCGGTCTCACCATCCGGCTCAAGCTCACCCTATGGTACGGCGGGCTCTTCCTGCTGGCCGGGATCATCCTCATCGCCATCAACTTCTTCATGGTCCGCGACAGCCTGTCCCCGGCACCCGAGAAGGCGCGGGCCGCGGTGGCCGAACGGTTCGGCATCCCTCCCCAAGCCCTCGAGTTCGGGCGCATCCCCGGCGTCCCGGGCGAACAGGGCCGGCTGGAGCGCTACGTCACCATAAACGGCATCCCCCTGCCTAGGTTGCTCGATGAAGCCCAGCGCGAGTTGAGGGAAGAGGCGCTCCGCCAGCTCTGGACCTGGTCCCTGGTGGCGCTCGCCGTCATGACGGTGGTCACCTTCGGAGGCGCCTGGATACTGGCCGGCCGCATGCTCCGCCCCCTCCACGCCATCACCAGCACGGCCAGACGGCTGTCGGGTTCCACCCTGCACGAGCGCATCAACCTGCGCGGACCGCGCGACGAACTCAAGGACCTGGCCGATACCTTCGACGACATGCTGGGCCGCTTGGACGCAGCCTTTACCGCTCAGAAGGAGTTCGTGGCCAACGCCTCCCATGAGCTGCGGACCCCGCTCACCATCATCCGCACCGAGATCGACGTGGCCCTCAGCGACCCCGACCTCTCGCCGGAGGAGCTGGCCGAGATGGGCGAAGCCGTCACCGATGCCGTTGACCGCAGCGAGAAGCTCATCGACGGATTGCTGGTGCTGGCCAGCGCCGAGAGCGCCCCCGCCGCCACCGAACTCGACCTGGCCGAACTGGCCGAGAACGAAGTCGATCTCAACTCCGCGGAGGCCGATGCGCTGGGGCTCCGCCTCGAACTCGACCTTCAGCCGGCCCTGGTAAGAGGTGACCGCGCTTTGCTCGAGCGGCTGGTGGGCAACCTGGTCGAGAACGCCGTCCGCCACAATCAGCCCCAGGGTTGGTTCAGCGTGAAGACCTCCACCGCGGGAGGGCGGGCCCTCCTCGAGATCGCCAACGGCGGCGCGGTATTGTCCCCCGCCGAGACCGACCGCCTGTTCGAGCGCTTCTACCGGCCCGACCGCTCCCGCAGCCGCAAGACGGGGGGCTTCGGCCTGGGCCTGTCCATCGTCAAGTCGGTGGCGGGGGCGCACGGCGGCACCGTCGAGCTCGAGCCTCTCAGCGCGGGAGGCCTCAAGGTCACCGTCGCCCTGCCGGCCGCGCCCGCAGGCCCGCCGGCCGCGGCAACGCCGGCTACGCCAAGCTGAGCACCACCACGAAGAGGCCGACTGCCAGGGTGTAGATGGCGAACGCCCGCAGACGGTGGGTCTTGAGATAGCGCATGAGGAAGAAGATGGCCAGGAACCCGGACACCGCCGCCGCTACGGCTCCCATGAGGTAGGCCAGGGCCGAGCCGCCGGCGAAGGCTCCCCCGATATCCTTCAGGCTGAAGAGGAAGGCGCCCAGGATGGCGGGGATGCTGAGCAGGAAAGAGAAATGCGCGGCGGTGGCCCGGTCGAAGCCGAGGAACACGCCGGCCGCGATGGTGGAGCCCGACCGGCTCAGACCGGGGGCGATGGCCAGAGCCTGGAAGCAGCCGATTATGAGCGCGTCCGGGCCCTTGAGCGACTCCAGGCGGGCCGGCCGCCGGGAGACCCGGCCCAGTGCGAGGTCAGCACCCCACAAGAGGGCGCTGGTGACGAGCATGAACACGCCCACGGCCAGAGTGCTCGAAAAGAGTTCCTCGAAGAAATCGTTCAAGATGAACCCGGCCAGCCCCGCCGGGATCGACCCCACCACCAGCCAGGCCAGCATCCGCCGCCAGTACTTGAGCTCAGTCCGAGCCAGCCGCCGGGGAGCCACCACCGAGAGCACCAGCTTGCTCACATCGCGGTAGAAGTAGACGATCACCGCCACCAGAGTGGCCAGATGCACCAGGACATCGAAGGCCAGAGGGGGAGAGGCGAGGCCGAACAGCTGGGGGACTATGACGAGGTGGCCGGAGCTGGAGACGGGCAGGAACTCAGTCGCCCCTTGCACCACCCCGAGTATGATGGCTTCGAATACGGACAAGTCCCGGCCTGTTCCCTTCCGTCGCCCGACCAGACGGCGGTCAGCATATCACCTGGAACGGCTATGCCGGCCGTGACGCAGAAAGCACGGCGGCGGGGCGGGAAGGGCCGGCGGACCTACAGCGGCAAAGACCCACGCCGGGCGAGGGCCTTCCCGCCCAGATGCAACGCCCCCACGGCCACCGCCGTCTTGAGCAGATCACCCAGGAGGAAGGGCACCAGGCCCGCGGCCACCGCCGATCTCAAACCCATACCGGTGGACACCGCCAGCCACGGTACTCCGGCCGCATAGATGACGGCGCCGGCCGCGACAGCGCCGGTCGCGAGAAAGAGGAGGGACCGGGCCCGCCGGCCACCGCCGACCCCAGACCGGGCCTGCCGGGCCCCCCAGCCCATGAGCCACACCGCCGGCAGGAAGCCGACGAGGTAGCCCCCTGTGGGTCCGGCAATGACGAGCACACCGCCCAGACCGTTGTGGAACACGGGGGCGCCCATCGCCCCCAAAACGAGGTACCCCGCCACAGCCGACACGCCCAGCGTGGGTCCGAGCAGTCCGCCCAGCAGAAGCACGGCCAAGGTCTGCATGGTGAGCGGGACCGGATAGAACGGCACCGAGAGCCAGGCGCTGGCCGCCAGCAGACCGATGCCCGCCAAGATCACCGCCACCCTGCGGGCGGCCGCCGAACGGAGCATCTCTCTCGACAGCACCTGGCTCTTCATGCCTCAGCTCCTCAAGTTCGGTCTTCTCCCGTCGTAGCGGCATCGCCTCATCGAGGCATGGTCGCATGGTCGCATGGTCGCAGTCTAGCCAGGGCCCCGGCCGGCTGTCAACCCTGACCGCGAGTTAGGTTTACCGTCAGGTCGCCTCCGCTGGAGCCGCGGCAGCCGCGCCCCGCACCGTCACATCGCCCGCGAAGACCGGGACCACCCGGCCGTCCTCCTCGCGCACGAGCAGCTGCCCCTCCCCGCCTATCCCGGCCGCCACACCGCGGACGACCGTCTCCACCCTACCCGCACGGGGACCGTCCGCGCGCCCCGAACCCGAGACCACCTCCACAGCCCGGCCTGCCAAGGCGTCGCGTCGCCGCCATGCCGCCAACAGCCGCTCGGGCTCGTCGACCCCCTCCCACCACGCACCCAATCGTTCCAGCAGCGCGGCCAGCAGGGGTGCCCGCGGCACCGGCCGGCCCAGATGCTCCGCCAGCGACACCGGCCGGGGCCGCCCTGCCCATTCCCCTGTCCGCTCCGGCGCCGCTTGCTCGGGCAGGGTCGACGCGGCCCCGTTCACATTCAACCCGATGCCGGCGACCGCCCAATGCAGCCGGTCGGCGTCCATCGACCCTTCCAACAGGATCCCGCACAGCTTCCCGCCCGCCAGCAGCACATCGTTGGGCCACTTGAGAGAGACCTCTCCGGCCAAGCCGTAGTGGTCTTCGAGCACCTCGGCCACCGCCACTCCGGCAGCCAAGGACAGCAGATGAGCGACCGCCGGGGCCACCGCCGGACGCAGGATCACTGAAAAGGTGAGGTCCTTGCCCGCCTCGCTGACCCACGTCCGGCCCAGGCGACCGCGGCCGCCCGTCTGCCGGTCGGTCACCACGACCGTGCCGGCCGGTGCCCCCAGACTCCCGCGCCCGGCCCCGCCGGGCGCAGCCATCTGTTTGGCAAGCGAGTTCGTGGACTCGCAGGAGGCCCGGTAGTGATAGGGCAGACCCACCAAGACGGACGCCGGGCGGACACCCGCGGCCGGTGCTGCCGCGGTGGCGGCCGGTGCAGCCGCGGCCGTGACCGCCGTGCTGGCGGGCGCCGCCGCGGCCGGCGCGGCCGGCGCTGCCGCGGTGGCGGGCCCCAGCCCCTCCGGCCACAACCCCAACAGGTACGGCAGCACCGCCTCCGCCACCACCAGGTCGTCGAAGGGAGCGGTCAACCGGTAGCCCGCCCCCCCAACCGGATCGATGGCGAAACCCAGTCCCCTCAGGTGTTCGATGTGCTTGTGGACGGCCGCCCGGGACAAGCCCCGGGAGCGTCCCCACGACTGGCCCGATAGTGGCGAAGGGGGGGAAGCGGGTCCTGGCCCACGCGCCGGTCCTGGGCGAGTGGCGGCCAAGGCGGCCACCAGCTCGAGCCGGTGAGCGAGGCCTGGGCCCACCAAGGAGCCGAGCCCGGTCGACTCCGATCCGTCACTCATGACCCTGCTCTCTACTCATGTGAACGGGCCTCGACGCCGACGAACTGGTAGGGCCGGAAACCTTTTCCGGACCGGCCGCATCTGCTATTTTGTGGCGTCCTCGAATTCAGGAGAGCACCCTTCGTGAGTGAGCAAGCCGTTCGTAAGAGGGGCCGCCGCCGGAATACCCGGCTCGGTATCCTCATCGCCGTCGGAGCCGTGATCGCAGTGGTACTGCTGGCCATCCTGATCGACTCGGCTCTCTACTATAACAAGGTGCATGCCGGGGTCAGCGTCGCCGGACAAGACCTGGGTGGTATGACGCGAGACGAAGCCAGCGCCGTACTCACCGCATTGGTCGAAGACGCGCAGAGCAATGCCGTCAACCTGGTGAGCGACGAGAAGACCTGGCCCGTGATGCCGGCCGATGTCGGCACGGAGTTCGATATCGATGGCGCGGTCACAGAGGCCATGGAGGTGTCCCGGGAGGACGACTTCTTCACCGACCTCGGCCGGCGCCTCAAGCTCTATTTCAGCCGCGTCGACATCCCGCTGCAAGGTAGTGTCGACAGCGCCAAGATCGACGCGCTGCTGGCCGGCATCGCCGAAGAGCTGGACGTCCCCCCGGTCAACGCGGGGCTGGCCATCGAGGGCACTGAGATCAAGGTGATCGAGGGCAAGAACGGCCAGGTGGTCGACCAGGAGAGTCTAGCCGCGGATCTGGCCGCCGTGCTCGTCAGCCTTCACTCCACCGATCTGGAGATACCCATCGTCGTGAAGGAACCCGCGGTCAAGGCCGAAGACAATCAGCAGGCGCTCGAGACCGCCCGCACCATGCTCAGCGGCCCCATCAAGCTGGTCAGGGGCGACGACAGCTGGACCCTCTCGGTCGAGGAGATAGCGAAGTACATGGACTTCACCTCCGAGATGGACAACGGGGTCTCCACGCTGGTGCCCATCTTCACCGCGTCCAAGATGACACCCTTCTTCGAGGCTCTGGCGCCTCAGGTGGCCAAGGCCCCGGTCGACGCCAGCTTCGACAGCAACGGCGAGCGGGCCTGGGTGGTACCTGCTGTCCTGGGCGAGGCCCTGGACGAAGCTAAGACCGCGGAGGCCATCACCGCGGCCGCCCTCAAGACGGGCGCCGGGCGCACGGTCGAGGTGGCCGTGAAGACCACCGAGCCGGAGCTCACCACTGAGGAAGCCGAGGCCATGGGCATCAAGGACAAGCTGGCCAGCTACACCACCGAGTACGTCGGTTCGGCCAACCGGCAGGTGAACGTCCGCATCACCACCGAGTACGCCAGCAACGTCATGCTCGCCCCGGGCGAGATCTACAACTTCGACAAGCAGATAGGCCCCCGGACGGCCGCCCGCGGATACAAGACCGCCCCGGGCATCGTCGGACCGGGCAAGTTGGAGGACGTGTTCGGCGGCGGCATATGCCAGGTGTCCACCACCCTCTTCAACGCCGCCTTCTTCGCCGGCCTCGAGATCGTGGAACGGCGGAACCACTCTATCTACATCGCTCACTATCCCAAGGGCCGCGACGCCACCGTGAGCGCGGGCAGCCCAAACCTCCGCTTCAAGAACGACATGAGCCACTACATCTGGATCCGCGGCATCTCCAACGGCATCAAGACCACCTTCACCATCTACGGGACGAGCGAGGGCCGCACGGTGAAGTACACCACCAGCGACTTCTACAACGTCAAGCCCCGCACCGAGGTGACCATCGCCAACCCGCTCCTGGCGGAAGGCAAGACCAACGTGCTGATCGACGGGCAGTCCGGCAAGCAGTGCAAGGTGGTGCGCACCATCTACCTGCCCGACGGGTCGGTGTACCGCACCGACACCTTCATCAGCACCTGGCCGATGATCCCGCGCCAGATCGAAGTGGGCACCAGCTCGACCACGACCACCACGGCGGGACCAAGCACGACCTCCACCACCGCAGCGACGACGACCACCACGGAATCCACCACGACCACCACAGAAGGCGGCTAAGCCTCGGCCCCCCGGGTCCGTCCCGGCGTAGCGCTTGGCGGGGCGGCGGCCTGAAGGCCGCCGCCCCGTTCTTTGGGCCGAGGCGCCTGCCGGCCGCGCCCCCGGGCCGCAGTCCCGGGCCACAGTCCTGGCCGTCGCCCACCCGGGCGTCGCGGTCCGCCCCGCCGCCCCCGCTGCCCGGTCGGAGTGGTCCTCCTCCTCCTCAAGCCGGGGGCCGCGCAGGCCGATAGACCGAGTGTATGGCACGCTCGTCCACAGCTGCACTCGCGACTTCGGCGGCCGGCGACGAGATCGGACGCTTGGCCCAGCGCGCTTCGCGCCTCGACGTCTCCGCCTTTGCCGACCTCTACCGTCTTTTCTCGCCGCAGGTCCTCCGTTACATGGGCTCCCGGGTCTCCAGTAGGCAGGAGGCCGAGGACCTCACCAACACCGTCTTCGAGAAGGCCTTCGCCGCCATGGGCCGCTACGAACCCTCGCCGGCGCAATTCTCCACCTGGCTCTACACCATCGCCCAGAACACGGTGATAGACCACTACCGGCGCCGGCGCCTGCCGGGGGCTGACGAACACGAGGCCGACCTGACGGCCGTGACCGACCCCAGCGAGGGCCCGGAGAGCTATGTCCTGGCCGGCGAGCAGAGGCGCCGGCTCTACCAAGCTCTGCTCGAACTCACTCCGGAGCAACGGCAGGTCATCGGCTGCCGCTTCTTCTACAACCTGCCCGTCCTTGAAGTCGCCCGGATGATGGGCAAGAGCGAAGGCGCGGTCAAGGCCCTCCAGTTCAGAGCGCTGGAGAGACTCCGGCGGCGGTTGGCTCCGGAGTGGGCGACTTCCTAGCTGGAAGCGGGCGGGCCCGGTTCGACCGGAGTGTAGTAGGCGCCGCCGGCGCACGCCCGGCAGAGAGACTCGCCGTCGCACTCGATCTCGCGGCCGTCCTGGACCTTCTCCCCGCACGCCGCGCATTCCACCGTGCGGAGGGGGCGGCCGGGTAGGTCCTCCGGAGGGACGTCGACAGTGACGGGCATGAAATCGAAGAGCTGCTCGTCGGTCCAGTCTTGCCAGAAGGTGAGGGGATCCTGTTCCCTGCCCGCGTGGGGCACGTCGGAACGCGGCGCCAGGCGCACCGCCTTGCCCGAACCCAGGTCGACGAACGTCGCCGCCATCTTGCCGTAGTCCACCCACTTGAGGCGCCGCCGGCCGAGGGTGACGCCGGCCACCACCCCCACCGCGTCGCTGGCGCAGCGGTCCATCTCCACGTAGACGAGGAGGTCCCGGTAGGAGCGGGGTTCGTCGATGCCGAGCAGGCGGCAGCCGTAGCGGGCCATGCGCACGCCCATCACCATGCCGTGGCAGAGGTGGCCGTGATAGGCCCGGGCCGCACTCAGGTCTTCTTCGAGAGTCCTCATGTCCTCAGGGAACCTTCCCAACAGAGACAGGCGTTATCCGTCAGGGAGTATATCGCACCGGCTGGTACTCTGGAACGCGCCCCGCCGACACCGACAAGCCCGGAGCCTCGCCATGAAGACCATCGACTTCGAGACCCACTTCACCACTCAGGGCTGGATAGACGCCCTCTACGCCAACCCCGGGTATCCCCGCTTCGCCCACGACGAGCACACCAAGAACCGCCGCCTTTTCTACTTCGAAGGGGCGGGCGAACCCTACGGCGACGTTATCATCGACAAGTTGCTCGACCTGGGCGACGGGCGCCTCGCCGCCATGGATGCCGCCGGCATCGACGTGGCTGTGCTCTCGCTCACTTCCCCCGGCATCGAGCGGTTCGAGACCGGCCTCAGCATCCGCCTGGCGCGGGAGGCCAACGACACCCTGGCCGCGGCGGTCCGGGCACATCCCGATCGCTACCGGGGTTACGCCGCCCTTCCCGTGGCGGATGTGGACGCGTCGGTGCGGGAGTTGGAGCGCTCCGTGAAAGAGTTGGGGCTCGTCGGCTGGAAGACCCACTCCAACTACGGCGACTCCTACCTTGACGACAGGCGCTACTGGCCCATCCTGGCCGCCTGCGAGCGCTTGGACGTTCCCATCTACCTGCATCCCACCATGCCCAAGATGGCCGAGCTCCGCACCTACGGCGTGGCTCTGGCCGGTCCGCCCTTCGGCTTCGGGGTGGAGACGGCGCTGGTGATGATGCGCCTCATCCTGAGCGGCGCCCTCGATGCGTTCCCCCGGCTGAGGATCGTCCTCGGACACTACGGGGAGTTCCTGCCCTTCCTCATGGCCCGGGTCGACTGGGCCTACACCCGTCCCCACGTGGTGGCCGACGTGGGGGCGACGCCCCCGCTCACGAAGAAGCCGAGCGACTACCTGCGCGAGAACATGTGGGTCTCCACCAGCGGCAACTACCTGCCGGCCGCCTTCGCCTGCACCCGCGACGCGCTGGGGATCGGTCGCATCGTGCTGGGCACCGACCATCCATACGACAGTATGCAGGAATGCAGGGCTTTCCTTGACGGCTTGGGACTCACCGAGCGGGAAGAAGCGCTGCTCTACGAAGAGAACGCGGCCGCGTTGGGCGTGCGGCACGCCGTGCATGAAGGACCATAGGAACTGGGACGGGCCTCCTCAGACCGCGGGGTCCTCGCCCGCGACGGGGCCGCCCTGTCCCGCCGCGGCGCCGGTCTCTGGACCCCCGGCCCCCGCGGGCATGTCGCCGACGGGATCCTCCCAGTCTGAGAAGTGCCGGTCGAAGGCGGCCTCAAGGGCGGTAGCCACCTCGGCCGCCAGGGCTCGGTACCGCTTGAGCAGGTCCTCCGCTTCGGGGGTGAGCTGAGAACCGCCCCCCAGGCTGCCGCCCACACTCCGGTCCAGCAGAGGGAAGCCCAGCCGCTGCTCGGCGGCATGGAGGATGCGCCAGGCCTTGTTGTACGACATGCCCAAGTCCTGGGCCGCCTTGCGCAGCGAGCCCGACTGCTGCACTCCATCGAGCAGCCGGGCCGGGCCGTCCCCGAAGGCCCGGCCCCGGTAGTCCAGCCACAGCTTGTACATCAGGCGCATGCGCGGCTCCGCGGCTGCGGCCTAGGCGGGGGGACCGGCGCCGGGCTCGTTCGCAGGCGGCGGCGTGCTGAGGGGTTGTGACTGGGGCCGCGCCTCCGCCGCCACGCCGGCCGGAGCGGAAGCACTCGCACCCACCGGCGACAGGTAGGTCTCGGTGCCGCAGTATGGGCAGCGCACCAGCCCCTTACCGGCCAACTGCAGCCGGCCGCCGCAGTTGGGGCAGCTGCCGTCCTTGATCTGCGCGGCTTCGGCCGACACCAGCTCGCCCTTCTCCCAGTTGACGTATCCGCGGAACAGGTCCTTGCCGATGAGGTCGTAGATGTGGTCGCGGACCTGGTCGCGGGTGAGATCGCCCTCGATGGCAAGGTCGGCCACACTCACCCGGCCTCGGGTCATCACCGCGTTGAGGATGGCCCGCTGCTTGTCGGCCTTGCTTTCAGCCTTGATCTCGCCCCGGGACGACAGAAGCAGGTAGATGCCCACCGCGAGGAACGGCAGAGAGAACAACACGAAACCCAGGGCCACGCCGGTTCCTCGCGACCCGGCGGCCAGTCCCGCCGCCAGCCAGGCGTCGATGCCCAGGCTGACGATTATCAGAACGATACCGATGATCCTCGTCCGCATGCTCTCCTCCTCGTCAGCCGGTCATCCGGCTCGGAACCCGCCGCCTCCGCCGCCGCCCGAGAAGCCGCCCCCGAAACCGCCGCCGCCCGAGAAGCCGCCCCCGGTTCCGAACGCGCCCCGGCCGGAGCCACTACTCGACGGAGCCGACGTCAGCACGCTCGACATGCTGCCCAGACTGTTGAACAGTCCATCGGAGATGGTGTCGAGGCTGAAGCCGCCTCCGCCGCCTCCGGGCATGCCGCCCCCGCCGCCGCCCCCGAAACCGCCGCCCAGTCCGCCGCCGGGCCCATCTCCCAGACCTCCGGTGCGGATGGGCCCGCCGCCGGTGGGCACCGGGATGAAGACGGGCGGGTGATACCAGGTGGGCGAGGGTGTGTTAAGCCCCTCGAAACGGCGCACCCACTGCTTCTCCACCCCGAAAGCGATGGCGTAGGCCAGGTACTTCTCGAACTTGTCCTGGGCCGATTCCATGTCCTGGAAGCGGGTGAGGTCTTGCAGGTAGTTGCGGAAGGCCTCCCACTTCTTCTGCTCTTGGGCGCCCTTGACCGTGCGCTGAGGCATGCGGGGAGCGAACGCCCACACGATTATCACCGAGATGATGGAACCGAACATGAACCAACCCCAACCGGGCACCCCGGCGAAGGCCATGATCAGCGTCAGCACGCCCAAGATGACCGCCACCAAGAAGCCGTACCCCACCCAGCGGGCGCGGACCTTCTTGGGGCTGGCGGAGAACAGACCGGCTTTGGTCACCTCCTCATACACCTGTTCAACGATGGGACCAACGTTCGCGTAGAAGTTGTTCTTGAGGTCGTTGGTGGTCACCTGGTCGGTGTGTGATCCGAAGAAGAGCGCATCGGCCACCCGGCGTTCGAACCCGGACAATTCGTCCAGGGGTTTGGTCCTGGTGAAGATGGTCTCAGTCTTGGCAAGGAGATGGTCCTTCTTGGCGTCGGTGATCTCGAGGTAGCCCCGGCGGGCCAGGTCGACGATGGTGGCTATCACCTCTTTGGTGTCCACCTTCTCGTCGATCAGCGCTCCCACTATTCCCGGAGAGAGGTCCGAAGGCGGCTCACTGACGTAGCGGGCGTACACGGCCGAGGGGTCGTCCCGGCCCCGGCGCCGCCAGATCAGCAGCATCCCCAGGAAGAATGCTATGGGCAGGATGAAGCCCAGTTTGGGGATGACGAAGGCCGCCACCCGCCGGGGAGTCCAGGTGAACTCGACCACGCCCTTGGGGAAACCGGTGACGATCCAGAACTGGGTATAGGGAGGAAGGCCGCTCGCCTCGTATACCATGGTGGAGGGACCGGGGGAGGTGACGGTCGGTTCGACCCCCACGCCGGTCTGCACGGCGTAGGTCATGTCCTCCACGGGCACCGAGCCCGGGAGCTTGACCGTCGCCCGCACGTAGTCGATGGGCACGGGCGTTTCGTCGTCGAACACGTACCAGCGCAGCTCGTCGCCCTCGTCCCAGAACAGGATGACGCTGTGGGCCCGGTAGCTGAAGACCCAAGTCTCGGTGGCGTCGGTCAGCTCGAAGTTGACCACGATCACCAGGTCGTCACCCTCGCGGAGCGTCTGATAGGTGCCGGGACCGTCGCCCTTGGGCAGGGCGTTGCCGGCCGAGTCGTAGACCTTGACGTCGGTGATGCCGTCGGTGTACTGCGTGGGGATGACCCGGCCCACATAGGTGTAACTGCCCTCGAAGCTGAACGTGACCGTCTCGTCGACGAGCACGTCGCCGTTCTCCTGCACCTGGATGAGCGCATCCATGCTGTCGATGCGCCAGGACTTGGCCTGGGCCTCCGAGACCGGGGCCGCCAGCAATACGGCAAGGGCGCAGACGGTGGCGATGAGGGCCGCGATCCCCCAGCCTAGCGGACCTCGGCCCAAGCCGGGACGACGGCCGTGAAGGGGGGCGGCGCCCCCGCCCTCAGGGGAGGGTATAGGCCTCACCACTACTGTCCCTCGGGGGCGCCGCCGGACTCTGCCGCAGAGTCGGCCTCAGCCGCCTCTGCGGCGGCCGGGGTCTCCGCCCCGCCGCCGGCGGGCGCCGCCGCCCCCATCTTGTGGCCGCAGTTGGGGCAGAACTTGGAGCCCACCGGCAGGGTGGCCCCGCATTCAGGGCAGGTAACGGTGGCCGACAGGTTGGCGCCGCATTCCGGACAGAACTTGCTGCCGAAGGGGATGTCTTTGTGGCAGTTGGGGCAGCGGACCTTGGGCTGCGCCCCGCTGGCCATGGCCTGCTGAAGCATACCGGGGATCATCATGCCCAGACCGGCGCCGGTGCCCAGGCCGAGCCCCGCGGCCGCCGCTGTGCCCACGGTGCTGTCGCCGCCGCCGCCCGCGCCTCCTGCACCGCCGCCCTGAGCCAGGTCGCCGATGGCCTGCGCCGCCTTGTACTGGAAGTAGCGGTCCATGCCGCCCACGGCCTCCATGCCCGAGCGCTCGTCGATGCGCTTCTGCACGTCCTCGGGGGGCGTGATGGCGTTGATGAGGAAGTCCACCATCGCCAGCCCGTACTGGGCGAAGTCGTCTTTGATACGGGCCTTGAGGCCGGCGCCCAGCTCATCGAAGTAGCGGGGGAGGTCGAGGACGGAGTCGAGGGTCTCACCCAGGATGTCGGCCAAGCGGCCGATGATCACTCCGCGCAGGAAGTCCTCGATCTGATAGTTGGTGAAGATGCCCCGCGTACCCACGATCTTGACCACGAAGAGCTTGGGGTCGGTAATCTGGAAGGAGTAGATCCCGTTTGAGCGCAGCCGGATCATCTTGAACTCGGAATCCCGGAAGAGGATGGGCTCGGCCGTGCCCCACTTGAGGTCGGTGAAGGTGCGCTGGCTGACGAAGAACACCTCGGTGCGGAAGGGAGTGTCGCCGAACAGCGGGGTGGTGATGGCCGCCGTCAGCAGGGGGATGTTCTGAGTGGCCAGGGTGTGCCGCCCCGCCCCGAAGACGTCATAGGCTTTGCCGTCTCTGAAGAAGACGGCCCACTGGTTCTCGCGCACGATGAGCTGGGAGCCCACCTTGAACTCGCCCGAGCCCTGCTCGGGGATGCGGTGGACCATCTCCGCGCCTTGTTCGTCGACGTATTCGATGAGGTCCATGAGGGCCATCGGTTACCTCCCCGCTCCGGTGATGAGATGTTCGCGTTCGGAGAACTGCCCGCCCAGGGCTTCGATCTTGTCCTCGAGCAGAGCCAAGTCGCCCTTGAGCGACGGGCTGTCGGCGGAGAGCGCGGCCTTGAGGGTCTCCATCTCAGTCACGCCCCCGTCAAGCTGCTGGTCGAAGGCATACAACTGGTCGAGCACGGTCTCATCGACCTTCTGGGTATCGAACAGCCCGGCATAGCCGTAATCGGCGAACCGGATGCGGTCGGCCACCGTGTGCAGCTTGCGGATGATGACATCGACCAGGCTGAGGGTGCCCAGGTCACCCCGGTTGACCAGGTCGAGCTTGAGGTCGTCGAGGCCCACTCGTATGGCGTCGAGCCGCTCGGCTATGTAGAGACGCTGGGCCTTGTCCGCCTCGCGGCGCAGCTCCTTCTTCTTGTAGCCCCTGTAGCCGGGGACATGTTCCGCCATGCGCTCGAACCAGTTCTTGCTTTGCTCGATGCGATCGTCGATCCCAGCCACGATCTCCCCTTTCTTCGGTCCGGCCGGCGCGGCGCGCACGACCTACGAGTCTACGCTACCAGACCATCGAATTCGCGCAACAACAACCTCCAGTTGGACTCATGGATGTGACGCGGGTCCCACACCGCAGGCAGGAACAGCAGCTCTTCCCCCTTGGTCTCCAGCGCATAGTCCACCGACCGCAAATCGCGGGTCTCGTGCGACTCCACGGCCAGGTACACGAAGTGGGCGAGGGCCCGGGCGTCCTGCCGCCCCAGGACCACGGGAGAGAAGAGCCCGAACTCAGGGGGGACGGCAAGCGATGCCGCCCCGCCTGCAGCCTCCTGGTCTCCGCGCGTCGAGGCGTCCACCACGGCCGGGCGCCAGGAGGCAGAGGGCGGCAGACCCCGCGTGAGCTGGAGGACCGGCTGAGCCTCGGTCAGGCTCACCCCGAGCATCTGCACGACCGGGCGCATCAGGGAGAAGGCGGGCACGTAGAGGTAGGCCGGCTCGGGCGCCGCGACTCGACGGACACGGGCCCAGGCAGACTCGACCGGCTCCGAGATCTCCACGTCCACCCGCCACACGGCCAGATAGCGGACCGTCCCGGCCACGGCCAACTCGGTGGTGATAGCGGCGGTCAACGGCCAGAAGGAGAGCAGGTCGTCACCGGATGGCTCGTGCGCCCGCCCGCAGGTGGTGCAGATGAAAACGGCGCCCTCGTCGCCGCCCATCAGCGCGGCCCCGCACTCGCCGCAGAGCAGAGGGACGAGGTCAGCTGGAGAAGGGCTCGTGATACTCCACCTCCCCGCGCACGCGCGATCGCAGCCCGACGTACACCGACGCCGCAGACACTATCACGGCTGCGGCCAGCAGGGGGACGCGCGCGTCGGGGAAGGCCGTACCGAGCCACACCAGGATAGCCGCCACCACCAAGAGGACCGCCGCCTTCAGCCCCACCTCCCTCTGGGCCGCGCTCACGTCGGCGGGCACGGCGGCTGAGTTGACGCTCCCTGACCGGCCGTCCACCACCACCCGGAAGGCACGTCCGTCCGCTTGGTAGTGAAGTACCCACAACGGGAAAAACAGAAGCGAGACGGACTCCCGCAGAAGAAAGGCATGACAATCGGGAGAACCGGCACCCGAGACCGGCAGGAGCGCCGCCCTCCGGCCCCTTTCGGCGATCTCCCGGGCGGAGCTCCCGGGAGCCAACACGATGGCCTCAGGATCGAGTTCCCCGGCGAGCAGGGGCAGGAAGAGCTCTCTACCGCTGAACCGGGGCCTCGTGGCCCCCAACGCGTCCAAGTCACAGGCCGTCTGGTAGAAACGGCGCTCCTGAAGGCGAGGTTCTTTCACGCTCACTTTGCGCAGCTCGAGCTCAAGCCGCTCGCCGTTCCGCTCGCCCACCAGCTGAGTCTGGGTTCGCAGCTTGTCACCGAACTCCCATCCGGCCACCAGCGCCTTGTGCTCCCAGATGGGGATGAACACGAGCTGGGCCCGGTCGAGCCTTGCGGACCGCGCCTTCTTGGCGATGCCGGGATACACGGCCAGCCAAGCGGCGGCCGCCCCGGCCGCGCCGGCTCGATCGACAGTGGCCTCCAGGTACCAACGGGAGAAGCCGTCGCGCCCGCCCACCAAGAGCCGGGTCCCACAGCGCCGGCACGAGAGCACCCGCCGTCCGTGTCTCACCTCCAGCGGCCCGGCGCACTGGGGGCAACTTACCGAGCGAAGCACCCGTCCGCTCCCCGGGCCTGTGGCGGCCGCCGGCGCGTCCTCGGGCCCGAAAGCGCCTACGGCCGGGGCGCCGCTACTCTCCACGACCAAGTTCGACCCGCACCAGGCGCACGCGGCCATGTCCGCGTAGGAGGGCAGCCAGACCGGCGCCCCACACTGGGGGCAGGAGAGCTCTCTGACGGTGTCGCTCGCGGTGGTATTCATCCTGGTAATCTATCGCCGTGCCCGCTCAAGACCTTGAATCCTTTCCCGGCGAGAACAGGCCCGAACGGCCCCGGGTGGTCGCCGCCGATCTCGACGGCACCCTGCTGCCCCTCCTGCTCGATGGGACTCAGTCGCTCACCCCGCTCACCGTATGGGCGGTGCGGACCCTCACCGGGATGGGGATCACCACCATCCTGGTCACCGGGCGGATGTTCAGCTCGGCCGCCCGCTTCGCCCGGGAACTGGGGCTCGAGGGTCCGGTGGTGACCTACCAGGGCGCACTCATACGAGAGGTAGGCAGCGGGGAGTTGCTGCACCACGATCCGGTGCCGTCCGCCCTCGCGGCGGAGATTCTCGAGCTGCTCGAGCGGGAGCCCGCGTCCCAGGACCTGTCCGTCAACCTCTACATCGACGACCAGCTCTACGTGGAGAAACGGACCCCGGCGGTCGACCGCTACGAGTTGCTCTCGAAGATGAAGGCTCAGGTGGTGGGCAGGTTGGCGGCCCATATCGACCGCCCCACCAGCAAGATCGGGGTCGGGGGCGATCCTGCCGTGCTGGACGGCCTGCTCGAGCGGCTCCGCACTCAGTTCGCCGGTAGGCTGATCGCCGTCAAGACCTGGCCCTTCTTCCTGGAGATCACCAGTCCGACGGCCACCAAGTCGCGCGCGCTGCAGATCCTGGGGGACCGCCTCGGCTTTCAGGCCGCAGAGGTGCTCGCCTTCGGCGACTCCTACAACGACGCCGACATGCTGGCCTGGGCCGGGACCGGGGTGGCCATGGGCGGGGCGCCAGCCGAGGTGGTCGCCGTCGCCGACGCTACCTGCGAGCCCGTCGGTGAGGACGGGTTCGGCCGCTACCTCATGCGGCAACCCTGGTTCTATCCGTAACGCAGCACTCCGCCGACGCCGCCCAGCTCGTCCAGAGCGGCGATGTCTTCGCCCACTTCCACTTGGCCGTTCTGCAGGATCGCCAGGCGTACCAGCTCACCCACGGCGTCGACCACCGGCACCGGGATGCCACCGCAGACCGGGCACTGCTCCACAGGCACCAGGCCGACCCAGCTGCACTCTTCGCAACGCCATCCGGGTGGTCGGTAGTTGCGGTCCACCAGCAGGGTCTGGACCTGATGGCGACCCAGCGCCCCCAACACGCCGTCGAACCCGGCTACACCCCGGCCGCCGGCCCCCAGCCCTTCCTTGATCCGCCCGGCCAACTCCTCCATCTCCGCATGGCGCGCGCCCACCGCCGCCTCCCGCGCCCGCTCCAACATCTGGGGCGTCGACTCAGCGGCGTCGAAGGGTATCTCGGCCGCGATCCGGGCCGCCGTCGCGGCCGGCAGCGACCGCCGGAAGGCACTGGCGATGTCGTGCTGGGCGCAGACCACCGCCCGCCTGGCCCCCGATCCCTCCAACATCTTGGCCAGCGCGACCCCCACTTCCTTGAAGTGGAGCTCGACCAGCGAGTCCTGGCGCGCCGCCGCGTAGTACTCCTTGATGGACAGCTCGCCGGTCTCCCGGTCGCTGCTGCGAAGCCAAGGCCCGGTGAGATCGTCCTCGGCCTGAGCTACGCCCCATTCGTCCACCAGGAACAGGCTGGATTCGTCCCGGCTCACCCGCGCGACCACGAACGGCTCCACCAGTGCGAGGGCATGGACCACCGGACGGATGTACGGGGACGGCTCGATCACCAGCCGGTTGACCAAGCGGAAGGGCAGCTCGATGCGCTCGTGGAGCCCGCCATCCCCGTCGACGAACACAGCCAGGCCCTGGGTCTTCCCGGTGAGGTCGTACTTGATGAGGTCGAACACGTAGTCCAGGTCCTTCTGCAGATGATGGCGCTCTTCCTTGGGGATGCCGCGCTCCTTGACGATGCGGCCGAACTCGCTGTTGAGGAAGGTGGGCGCGAACTGGCGCCAGTCGTCCAACCTGCTGGTGGAGAGGGTGACCGTCAGTATCACCCCTCGGGAACCACGGGCGCCCGCCAGCTCCTTGAGCCTTTCCCGGGCCACCGCGGCACTCTCGATCATGACCCACCGCCTCTCTTCCCCTCGGCCGGCTCGGTCGCGTCACCTGCCTCCGGTGCGCCAGGTCGGGCCCGCTCGGCCGCCTGCGCCGTCTGCTGGTCGTGAAGCGACTGCTCGCGCCGCCACCGCTCTTCCCTCTCCCGGAACTTGTCGACCAGGGCGGACTTCCCCTTGTCGTGCGTGGCCTCTGCCACGTTCAACGTGCCTGGATCGGAGAGCGCCGCCTCCATCTTCTGAGTGGGAGTGAGAGGACGTTGCCTCCCGGAGCGTTCGACCTTTTTGTCGGCCATCGTCTCCCCTTTCGATCCCTGGAAAGTGCGGGCCTGCGGGTGATGGTGCAGGCACCCGGTACGTACCCAGTCCCGGAGGCCGACAAACGGCGCCGGGTGTTGTGTATTGTGGCTGCAGGGGCATATCGTATGAGGCGGAGCAGTCACCGCGCGACGGGAGGAACGCTTCCTATGGAGGATTTCGAGAAGCTCGGCACGTTCTACCTTGGCCGCGAGCACGACCTGGACACCAAGGAAGCAGGCGGACTCCTCCTATACGACGCCAAGGACCTGGTCACCCACGGCGTGTGCGTGGGCATGACCGGCAGCGGCAAGACCGGCCTCTGTATCGGGCTGCTGGAAGAGGCTGCGCTGGATTCCGTGCCCGCCATCGTGATCGACCCCAAGGGCGACCAGACCAACCTGCTGCTTACCTTCCCCGAACTCCGCCCCGAGGACTTCGAGCCTTGGGTGAACGAGGAGGAGGCCGCCCGCAAGGGTCTGTCCCGCCAGGACTTCGCCAGGGACCAGGCGGAGATGTGGCGCAAGGGCCTGGCCGATTGGGGGGTGGATCCGGCCCGCATCCAGCGCCTCCGGGACGCGGCCGACTTCACCATCTACACGCCCGGGTCCAACGCGGGCATCCCGGTGAGCATCCTCAAGTCGTTCTCGGCCCCGGGGCCCGCCGTCCGTTCCGACGACGAAGCCTTGCGGGACCGGGTCAACACCGCCGCCACCAGCCTGCTGGGGCTCCTTGGCATCGCGGCCGATCCCATCCAGAGCCGGGAGCACATCCTGCTTTCGAGCATCCTGCAGGGCGCCTGGGCCGCCGGCCGGGACCTCGACCTGCCCGCCATCATCCAATTGGTCCAGAAGCCGCCCTTCGTCAAGGTGGGGGTGCTCGACCTGGAATCCTTCTACCCGGCCAGGGACCGCTTTGGGCTGGCCACGCTGCTCAACAACCTGCTGGCGGCCCCCGCGTTCCAGACCTGGTTGGAAGGGGAGGCGCTTGACATCGGCCGCATGCTTTACACCCCGGAGGGTAAGCCCCGGGTGTCGATCTTCTCCATCGCCCACCTGTCCGACGCCGAACGCATGTTCTTCGTATCCTTGCTGCTCAACGAGGTCCTGGGGTGGGTCCGTTCCCAGGCGGGGACGGGCAGCCTGCGGGCGATCGTGTACATGGACGAGATCTTCGGCTTCTTCCCCCCGGTGGCCGAGCCGCCTTCGAAGAAGCCGCTTCTCACCTTGCTCAAACAGGCCCGCGCCTTCGGGGTGGGTATCCTGCTCGCCACTCAGAACCCGGTTGATCTTGACTACAAAGGCCTGGCCAACGCGGGTACCTGGTTCATCGGGCGGCTGCAGACCGAGCGCGACAAGGACCGCCTGCTCGAGGGCCTGGAGGGCGTGGCCGCCGGCTCGGAGACCCGGTTCGACCGGCAGGAGATGGAGGAGACCCTGGCCGGCCTGGGCAAGCGGGTCTTCCTCATGTACAACGTGCACGAGGACGCTCCGGTGACCTTCCAGACCCGCTGGGCCATGTCATACCTGGCCGGGCCGCTGACTCGGGCGCAGATCAAGACGCTGATGGATCCGCGGCGGCCGGCGGCGGCGGTGGGGACCGCGGCAGACGGGGCGGTGGCGGGAGACAGGGCGGCGGCGGCGGCCGCGGGGGAAGCCGCGGCAGCTGCGGCCGGAGACCTCGCGGCGGGGGCCGCTGCGGCACCGGAGGCCGCGGCAGCCGCCGCCGGAGCGGCCCCCGAGGTCCCGGCGCTGCCGCCGGAGATCCCCCAGTACTATCTCCCCGTCCGCGGGGCGGGGGCCTTGGGGCCCGGCCTCGTCTACAGGCCGGGAGTGCTGGCGGCGGCGACGGTGAACTTCGTCGCCTCCGGCACCGGAGCGGGCTTCGCCGTCAAGGTCCGGCGCATCGCCTCCGCCCCGGAGAGCTCTCTGGCCCTCGACTGGGATACGGCCACCACCCTGGAGTCGCCCTTGGAGGATCTGGAACGCCAGGGTCACGCCGGCGCCGCCTACGAACCCCTGCCGGCCGCGATGGCCAAGCTGTCCTCCTACCGCTCCTGGGCCGCCGACTTCTCGGCCTGGGCGTTCCGCACTCAATCGGTCGAGGTGTTCAAGAGCCCCGGGCTCAAGGTGACGTCGAACCCCGGCGAGACCGAGGGCGAATTCCGCGCCCGGCTGCAGTTGGCCGCGCGCGAGGCCCGAGACGAGCTGAGCGACAAGCTGCGCAAGAAGTACGCCACCAAGATCGCCGCCCTGCAGCAGCAGGAGTTGCGCGCCACCCAGGCCGTCGAGCGGGAAGCGGAGCAGGCGCAGGCGCGCAAGGCGCAGACGGCCATATCCTTCGGCGCCACCATCCTGGGGGCGTTCATGGGGAGGAAACTGGTGAGCACCGGCAATCTGGGCCGAGCCACGACCGCCATGCGTGATGTCGGCCGCAGCCTCGACGAGAGCGGCGATATCAAGCGGGCCGAACAGACGCTGGAGGCGGTCAAGCAGAAGCGGGAGGACCTCGAGGCCGAGTTCCAGTCCGAGCTCGACGCTCTGGAGACTCAGATCGACCCCGCCACCGAGGTCCTGGAAACGGTGCTCATCAGGCCGCGCAAGAGCGACATCGCCGTGGATTCCCTCGGATTGGTGTGGATGCCCTACCGGCAGACCGGACCCGGCGTCTTGCTGAGCGCTTGGGAGTAGGGGCGAGAGGCGGCGGCAGCCCGAGAGTACGGCCGACCAGCTCGGGGACAAGAGAACGAGGAAAGGAGAGGCGCGCATGCTGAGGGACTTCAAGGCGTTCATAGACAGAGGGAACCTCCTGCAATTGGCGGTCGCCTTCATCATGGGCGTCGCCTTCGCGGCGGTCATCAACTCATTGGTGAACGACATCATCATGCCGGCCGTGGGCTACGCGCTTGGGGGCGTGGACTTCACGGCGCTCTTCGCCGTGATCAAAGAGGGCGATCCGGCCGGACCGTATAACACGGTGGAGGCGGCCAAAGAAGCCGGGGCCGTCACCATCAACTACGGCATCTTCATCAACTCCATCATCACCTTCATCATCATCGCCCTGGTGCTCTTCTTCCTGGTGAAGGCCTACATGAAGACCCAGAAGCCCAAAGAGGAAGAGGTCACGACCAAGGACTGCCCCTTCTGCTTCACCACCATCCCGCTGGCGGCGGTGCGCTGCCCCAACTGCACCTCGGAGCTGGACGCCACCAAGACCTGAGCGGCGCCCGCAAGGGCGCCCGCCGGTAGAGAGAGCCGGCCGGCCGCGGCGGGGCGCGCAGCCCCCCCCCCCGCGGCGATAAACAGAACCAAAAATCCCCGGCACCCCCCACACAAAACCCACACCCGCCCCCCACCCATCATTTGCACCATT
>CAYNPL010000001.1:0-28110 GCA_964399135.1 uncultured Gaiellales bacterium | reverse complement strand
CCCCCCCCCCCCCCGGCCCGGGCCCCCCCGCCCCCCCCCCGGGGGTTCGCGCGCGCGGGGGGGCGGGGGGGGGGCCCCCCCCCCCCCGCCGCGGGGCTATACTCTGACCCATCATGCCGAGGCAGCCCGCTCACTCAGCCGACTCCGGCCCCCGACGCTTCTTTGCCACCTGTCCCCGCAACACCGAGGGTCTCTTGCTCGACGAATTGCGCGCCTTGGGGGCCGCCGACGCCACCGAGACCCGGGGAGGAGTCAGCTTCACCGGTCCCCTTGAGCTCGCCTACCGCGCCTGCCTGTGGTCGCGAGTGGCGAGCCGCGTTTTGCTCCATCTCGCTACGCTCCCTCTGACCGGCCTCGACGACCTCTACCGGGGGACGGCCGACCTGCCCTGGGAGGACCATCTAGCCGTCGAGGGGACCGTCGCCGTTGAAGTGACCTCCACCATCCGCAGGGGACAGCTGGCTCAGCTCAACACCCATTTCGCCGAGCAGCGGGTGAAGGATGCCGTGGTAGACCGGTTTCGCGCCCGCACGGGAGCCCGTCCGGGGGTGGACCTCGCCCGGCCCGACATCCGCATCGGGGTACACCTGACCCCGAAGGCTGCAGCCGGCGCGTCACCGGAAGCGATCCCGGCCCCGGCCGAGGCGGAGATCAGCCTCGACCTGTCCGGGGACGGACTCCACCGGAGGGGTTACCGGCTGGACGGGGGCGAGGCCCCGCTCAAAGAGAATCTGGCCGCGGCCATCCTGCTGCGGGCGGGCTGGCCGGGCATCGCCGCCCGCGGCGGCTGGCTGGTCGATCCTCTGTGCGGATCGGGGACGCTGCTGATCGAAGGAGCACTGATGGCGGCGGAGATCGCCCCCGGTCTCCTGCGGGACTACTGGGGCTTTCTGAGGTGGCGCGGTTTCGACCCGGGCCTTTGGCAGGCGCTCGTCCGCGAGGCCGAAGCCCGACGAGGAGAAGGTCTCCTCCGGCTGCCTCCTCTCTACGGTTTCGACGCCGACGCCCGGGCGCTCGGCACCGCCCGGGCCAACGCCCGCAGAGCGGGGTTGGCCGGGCGCATCACTTTCGAAAGACGCGAGGTGGCCGCTCTGACCAAGCCGGCGGTAGCTGAGGCCGCCGCCCTTCCCGACGGTCCCGCCGGTCTCATCGTCACCAACCCACCGTATGGCAAGCGCCTTGGCGATATGTCGGATCTGACATATCTGTATGAGACGCTGGGGGAACGGCTCAAAGGCTTCTTCCCGGGTTGGCGGGCCGCCGTGTTCACGGGCAACCCCGACCTCGGCCCCCATCTGGGGCTGCGCGCTTACCGCACCAACGTCCTGTTCAACGGCCCGATCGAGTGCAGGTTGCTCTTGTTCAGGATCGGGCCGGATTTCGCCGCGCGGGGCGACCGCCCGCAGGTTGGTGCGGAGCCCGGTAGTGCGGCACCCGGCAGTGCGGGGCCCGGTGCGGTCATGTTCCGGAACCGCCTGCAGAAGAACGTCAGGCACCTCTCCCGCTGGGCGGCGCGCGAGGGCGTCCACTGCTACCGGGTGTACGACGCCGACCTGCCCGAATACGCGGTGGCTGTCGACCTCTACGACGGCTGGGCGCACGTCCAGGAGTACGCGCCACCGGCGACCGTGGACCCGGTGAAGGCCCGGCGGCGCCTGCGGGAGGTGATGGCAGTCGTCCCCGAGGTGCTGGGCATCCCGCCCATGCACGCGGTGCTGAAGGTCCGCAGGCCGCAGCGAGGCGCCGACCAATACCAGAAGCTGCAGGACCAGGGGCGATTCTTGGAGGTGGAGGAGGGCGGGCTTAGCTTTCTGGTGAACCTCACCGACTACCTCGATACCGGCCTCTTCCTCGACCACCGGCTCACCCGGCGGCTGATCCGCGAGCTGGCCCCCGGCCGCCGCTTCCTCAACCTCTTCGCCTACACGGGCACGGCGACAGTCTACGCCGCAGCCGGGGGCGCCGCCTCCACCACCACGGTCGATTTGTCGACGACCTATCTCGACTGGGCCCGCCGCAACCTCGACCTGAACGGGTTCACCGGCCCCGAGCACGGCTTCGTGCGGGCCGACTGCCTGGAGTGGCTGGAGGGCGGCGGGAACGCCTACGACCTCATCTTCCTCGACCCGCCCACCTTCTCCAACTCCAAGAGTATGGACGGCACCCTAGATGTGCAGCGGGACCACGCCGGGCTCATCCGCGCGGCCATGCGGCGCCTCGCCCCCGCGGGTGTCCTCATCTTCTCCACCAACTTCCGCCGCTTCAGGCTCGATCAGGCGGTGGCTGAGGAGTTCCAGGTGACCGACATCACCAGGCAGACGATACCGCCGGATTTCGCCCGGAACCCCCGCATCCACAGCTGCTTCCGCATCACCATGGAGCCGCGATGACCGCCGGTCGCACCCTCCCCACCAACACCGAGCTGGCCGGCGTCCTCCAGACCATCGCCGACTACCTGGCCCTCGACCTACAGTCCACCTATCGCATCCTGGCCTATGAGAAGGCGGCCGCCGTGGTGCGGGAGCACCCGGTCTCGGTGGCCGAGATGGCGGCCCGGGGAGAGTTGCGCGCCCTGCCCGGAGTAGGCGAGGCCATCGAGGCCAAGATCGTGGAGTACCTCACCACCGGGCAGATGGCCTTCCTGGAACGGTTGCGCGAGCGCTACCCGGAGGGTCTGCTGGAAGTCATGCGCCTACCCGGCATGGGGCCCAAGAAGACCCGGGTGGTGTGGGAAGGGGCCGGCGTAGGCGACCTGCGCGACCTGGAGCGGGCCGCCAAGGAAGGCCGGCTCCGCAGCCTGCCCGGCCTGGGCGAGAAGACCGAGGCCAATCTGCTCCGCGCCCTCGAAGCCTGGTCCGCCCGCGCCGCCGGACCGGAGGGCGGCCGCAGACTGCGGGCTCTCGTGGAGCCCCAAGCCGCCCGCCTGGTGGAAGCCCTGCGCGCCCTGCCTCAGGTCGTGGCCGCCGACTACGCCGGCAGTCTGCGTCGCTGCCGGGCCACGGTGCGCGACATCGACCTGGTGGCCGCCTCCACCGAGCCAACCGCGGTCATGGCCGCCTTCGCCACCCATCCCGAACTGGCCCGGGTGGAAGCCCAGGGCGAGACCAAGCTGGCCGCCGTCACCCACACCGGCCTGGGCCTCGACCTCCGCATCGTGACCCCGGAGTCCTACGGCGACCTCCTCCAGCACTTCACCGGCAGCGCCGAGCACAACGTGGCCCTGCGCGCTCACGCCCAGCGCCGCGGCTACAAGATCAGCGAGTACCACGTGGAGCACCTGGAGTCCGGCCGCCTCATCCCCTGCGCCACCGAGGCCGAAGTGTACGAACTGGTGGGCCTGAGCTACATCCCTCCCGAGTTGCGCGAAGACCAGGGCGAGATCGAAGCCGCCGAAGGAGGATCGCTCCCGAACCTGGTCGATCTCCCCGAGCTGCGCGGAGACCTCCACGTGCACTCCGACTGGACCGACGGCCGGGCCACTCTGGAGCAGATGGCCCTCGCCGCCCGGGAACGGGGCCTGGAGTATCTGTGCTTCTGCGACCACTCCCAGTCGCTGGCCATGACCGGGGGTCTGGGACCCGACCGCCTGCGGGCCCAGATGGAGGCCATCCGCGCTCTCGACGCCCAGGTGGAAGGAATCCGGTTGCTGTGCGGCATCGAGGTAGACATCCTGGCCGACGGCCGCCTGGACCTGCCCGACGACGTGCTGGCCCAGCTGGACTTTGTGACAGCGAGCATCCACTCCGGCTTCAGTCAGCCCCCGGCGCAGATCATGGACCGCCTCACCCGGGCCATGCGCAACCCCTTCGTGCGGTCGATCGCCCATCCCAGCGGCCGGCTGATCGGCCGGCGCGACCCCTACGAGGTCGACATCGAGGTCCTGGCCCGGGTCGCCGCCGAGACCGGCACCCTGCTGGAGATCAACGGTTCTCCCGACCGCCTCGACCTGGCCGCCCCGGCCGCCCGCCGGGCGGCGGCCCTGGGGGCCCGCCTGGTCGTCTCGAGCGACGCCCACGCCACCGGCGACTTCGACAACCTGCGCTGGGGCATCGGGGAGGCCCGCCGGGGCTGGCTGACCAGGGCCGACGTGGCCAACGCCGGGCCGTGGGAGGAAGTGGGGGTGCTGAAGGGCTAAGGGAAAGGTGTGTTGACACCAGGGTTAGTCGGCCTATGCTGGAGCCAGGCGCGGCGGCACTGCCGCTGGCTCTTCTGCCAGACATCGGGGGCAGGAAGACTACCGTCGAGAGGGGAGGCCGGGATGGCCGAGCAAGAGATCGGAGTTGTGACCCACTATTTCGACAAGATCTCGGTTGCAGCGGTTCGTCTGACCAATGGCAGCCTCAAGAGCGGAGACACAATCCGGGTCAAAGGACACACGACCGACCTCGAGCAGGTGGTTGCCTCCATCCAGATCGAGCACCTGTCTGTGACAGAAGCGAGACAGGGCGACGAGATCGGGATCAAAATGACCAAACCTGTGCATGAGCACGACAAGGTGTTCAAGGTGGTGGACTAGAGGGCGCAGCGATTCACCGCTCCCTACCCTTTCCCTCCTGCCACCACGCGAAGACAGGGCGTGTCGCCGTCATCCGCCGACACGATCGCGTCCACGAGGCGGGCGACGCCGGGCTCGGTCAGACATGTTACCCAGCAGGCGCACAGCGCTTGGGCGAGCTGATCCAGACGGCGTTCATCGAGGACGTCGTCTGCCGCTCTCTCTCCCATCGGGAGCACCACGAGCGATCCACAACCGGGGCATCTCCAAGTGCTGTACGTAGCCATGATCTCTACTCCGAGTATCGGCCGCGGGAGACCCGGTCATGAGGACCGCCGCGCCGGATTCGGAGCCGGGGCGGGGCCGGCCGGCAGCCGGTTCCGGGCCTAGCCGACCCCGCTCCTGCCGGTGTGTCGCCCCCTCAGTCCCGGCCTGCGGGTCAGCACGCACCGCCCCGCCGCATCGACCTGATCGCTGACTGTGCCGCTGAACTCGTACTGGTGATAACGCGGAGCACCCCCGGACATCCAGGCGCGAGCCGTGGCATCGGATTCCGGCGGCCGAGTAGGACCTTCATAGTCGTCCCCGTGAGTGACGTAGGTGCAGGTCCCTGTGAACTGGTTGGCGCGTGCGTCCAGGACCAGGCTGAAGCCGTCCGTCTCTAAGCTACCGAGGGCGACCGCACCGTCGAGGCCACCGACTTAGCGATGGGCGCACCCGCAGTCTGACTGTCGGTGGCGGCGGTGCCCGAGGCGCCGCCCGGGCCGGTGGTCGCGCCCTGATCAGCCGCTGACCCGCCGGAACAGGCACCGACGACGGTCGCAAGAACTAGGAGCAGAAGCACGACCGCAGCAGACAGCCCGGTCCACCTTCTCATGATCCGACCTCCTCACGCCCGGGCCTTGACTGCACAGACCCAATCACACTAGACAGCAAAGACGGCTTCCTCCGAGACGGTGATGCGCTCCAGCCCCACTGCCGTCACCCGCCAGGTGTTCTCGATGCCCACCACGCCGCGCCCCGGGAAGATCAGCTTGGGCTCGCAGGCGATCACCTGGTCCTCCTCCAGCAGCGCCTTGAACCCACGGGCGATCACCGGCAGTTCATCCAACTCCACGCCCACGCCGTGGCCGATGTAGGGGACCTCGTTCTTGGGCGCGCCCATGAAGGTGGCCTGCAGCCCGGCGGCGCGCACGCCCTCGGTCACGTGCTCGAGAGCCAGCTGGTAGACGTCGCCGCAGGCGACCCCGGCTTTGGCAGCCCGGGCGATGAGGGCCTGCGCCTCCAGGCACAGGCGATACCCCTCGGCCATGTCGGCGGGCAGCGGCCCGATGCAGAGGATGCGGGTCTGGTCGGCCAGATAGCCCCCGGCGCACCCGACCATGTCGACCACCACCGGCTCGCCCCGGCGGATGCGGTGCCAGCCCGCGCTCTGCCCGGTGGCGGCGGAAGGACCGGCGCCGGTGAGGGGCATGCCGGAGAATCCGGGCATGGCGGCCGTGGGGCCGGCGGATACATTGCCGAAGGGAAGTTCCTCATTGAAGGCGCGGAAGCGGACGATGCCCTGGCCGGCCAGGCGCATGGCGCTCTCGACGCGGGTGCTGAGCTCCAGTTCGGTCATGCCCTCGTGGAGGGCTTCGGCGCCGGCCCGCACCCCCAGGTCGACGATCTGGGCCGCCTCGGCGATCAGGCCCAACTCGTACGGCGACTTGACCGCACGGATCTGCCGCAACAGTTGGGAACAGTCGAGCACCTCGCTCCGGCGGAACAGCGACTCGTAGCGGCGGAAGAGGGCGACGGGCACCACGTCCAGCTCCATGCCGACGACGGCTTGGGCAGCGATCCCCATGGCGGCGAGAACGGCGGGCAGCTCGCGCAGGCTGTCGACGGGACGGATGTCGGCGAGCGGGGATTCGCGGCGGGCCCGATCGAGATCCTTTCGCACCAGGTAGACCGGCTCGCCAGAGGCCGGCACGACCAGTTGCCCCTGCTGGATGGTCCCGGTCAGGTAGAAGAGGTCGGAGTTCTGGATGATGACGGCGACGTCGACACCGGCGCCGGCAAGGGCGGTCTGGAACCGGGTGAGACGGCCCTCGATCTCGGCCGCGGGGACGGGCGGCCAGCCGTCCGCACGGAGTACGGGGCCGGTCACAGGACGGCCCCCGGCGAAGCCACAGCCACCTGGCGCACCTCGGAGCCGCCGCTGCGGGAGCCTTCGCAGCTGTCCGTCCAGATGAGCGCCGCGAAAACGACGATGACGACGCAGCCGATCAGCACGAACCACCGCAACGTGACGCGACGGCGGCGCTCGCGCCGCCGTCGCAGCATGGCTTCTCGTTGCCCCGTTCTGCCCTCCACGCGCCTACTCTACCACCAGCTCCAAGACCTCGCGCCCGAAGACGCCGGTGGTGTTGTCGGTGAAGGCCACCCGCCGCGGCTCCACCCGGTAGACCCCGATCTCGCGGATCAACCTGGCCAGGTGGGGCTGCTTCATCATGTCCCGCACAAAGGGGAAACGCCGCAGATAGACGCCCATCGCGGCCGCCTTGGCCGCGCCGCTCAGAAGACGGGCGGTTCCCCACAGCTGGACCCCCTGGATGAGGGCCCAGTCATCGTAGTGCGCAGCCACGGTGACCGCCACCGGCGCCTCTTTCCCGATGTGGGAGCCGTGAGCGCTGGTGGGTTGGCTCAAGAAGATGAGGCAAAGGTCGCCGTCGACTGCGTAGAAGACGCTGGCGGCGTGGGGGAGCGGCGCGCCGCCCGCCGGCCCCACTGTGGCCAAAGTCATGGTGTGGTGGGCCCGCAGGTACCGCTCGACCCGGTCGCGCAGATCGGGCAGGTCGCCCCAGTCACCGGCTGGCTTCCGCTCCATCGCCACTCCCGTCCCCCCAGCGTCGGAACAGCCCGTGTTCCAGACCGAACTGGTCGAGCACCTTGCCCACCGTCTGGTCCACCAGATCGGCGATGGTCTGAGGCTCGTGATAGAAGGCCGGCATCGGAGGCAGGACCACCGCCCCGTACTCGGTGACCTCGGCCATCAGGCGGAGGTGCCCCAAGTGAAGCGGCGTCTCCCGCGCCACCAGCACCAGCTTCCGCCGCTCCTTGAGCGTCACGTCGGCGGCGCGGACCAGCAAGGTGTCGTTGTAGCTGTGGGCGATGGCGGACAGGCTCTTGATGGAGCACGGGGCCACGATCATCCCCATGGTGCGAAACGAGCCGGATGCGATGGGAGCGGCGATGTCGTCGTTGCCGTGGACGAAATCGGCCAGCACTTCGATCTGCCCGGGAGTGTAGCCGGTCTCCAAGCGGGCGATCCGCCGCGCGGCCTCGCTCATGATGAGATGGGTCTCCACCGAGAGGGCGCGAAGCACCTCGAGCAGGCGCACGCCGTAGATAATCCCCGAAGCCCCGGAGATCCCGATGACCAGTCGCTTGTGAGGGGGATCGCTGATGGTGGACCTCCTTGCCCGCAGTCCTTCTAACCGCCCGCGATGGGCGGCAACAGCCGGATCTCATCTCCATCGCCGAGCACCGTGGCCAAGCCCTCGCCCTGGCGGACGTTGCGCCCGTTGACGAAGATGCCCACCCAGACGCTCCCGTCGTCGCGGAAGATGCGGGGCTTGAAGCGGGGCTCGCGGGCCACACAGTCGGCCAGGGCCTCGGCCACGTCCCGCCCTTCACACTCCATGGTGGCCGGTCCGCTGGGACCGGCTATCCCCGGGGGGAGTTTGATCACCGCTCGCGCCATGCGTCGCGCCTCGCTCTCGTCCGCCGGGCGGCGCCTGCCTACGCCGGCGCCCCCACCTTCTCCACCTTGCTCTGCCGCACGTCCACCGCCAGCACGTTGGGGTTCTGGCAGAAGGCCACGCACTGGGGGTCGCCGTCGCACAGATCGCACTTGTAGGCGACCTTGCGGTCAGGGTGCTCAAGGATGACGCCGGTCGGGCAGACCTCATAGCAGGCGCCGCAGTTGTCGCACAGGCTCTCATCGACCCTCAGCACCCAGCCGCTCACCGGGTCTAGCCCCTCAGCGTGCACCGTGATCTGGTGCCGCCCGATGGCCCCGGTGGGGCAGACCTCCTCGCACTTGGCGCAGGCGGTCTGCAGGCAGGTGCGGCCCCGCACCGCGGCGGTGCTGGGATTGACCTCCACGCGCAGCCGGGCCACCGAGGGCCGAGAGGCGCCCTCGTGCCAGGCCGAGCAGGCCAGCTCGCACATGTGGCAGCCCGTGCACTTCTTGTTGTTGATCATCACGTGTGGCATCGGTTATCCCTTTCTCCCCGGGCCCTCGGCGCCTAGAGTCGGACGTCCACGCCCGCTTCGGCCAATCTGGCCTCGGTGGGCACCCCGTTGTCGTCCCAGCCACGCAGCCGGTAGTATTCCTTGAGAGCAGCTGTGAAGGCCGCCTCCCCGATGGCCTTGCCCGCGGACGGACCATCCTTGAGCGCCGACTCCTCCGCGTAGAGCTTCTTGGGCAGCGTGTCCGCCTCGACGCCCTCGCGCAGGTTGAAGAGGCGCCCCAGGTTCCAGATGCGGTCGCCCATCAGCATGATCTCGTCCTCGGTGAACTCGCGCTTCCACACGTGCCGGAACAGCTGGCCGAGTTGGCTGGGGTTGACCGCCCAGAAATCGCACAGGATGGCGCTGAACTTGATGGAACTGAAGTTCTGCCCGATGAACCCGTTGTCGATGTTGCCCTTGATGATCTGCTCGGCCTTGCCCTCCAGGCTGTCCGGCGGGCGGGTGCCCTCCAGCACCTCATCGGCGATCGGGTAGGTACGCATGTGACAACCGCCCCGGTCGGAGGTGGCATAGCCGACACTCATGCCGAAGGCCCCGCGCGGATCGTAGCCCGGCAGTTCGAGGTTCTTCGTCTCCATGGCCAGCTCGGGCACGCCGTACTTGGCGGCCAGAGCTCGGGCCCCCAGGGCCAGTTCGGCTCCGGCGCCCTCCCTTTTCGCGATCAGGCCGGGCGCCTCCAGATAGCCGTCGGCCGGTCCGAAACGCATGCCGAAGTCGGCGACACCCTGCTCGGTCATGTCCATCGCCAGGGCCACCACCGCCCCGCAGGAGATGGTGTCGAGGCCCCACTCGTCGCACTCCTGGTTGAAGCGCATGAGCGCCTCCAGGTCGCCCACCCCGCAGTTGGCCCCGCAGAGGGCGATGGTCTCGTACTCCGGGCCCTCCCCTTTGACCCCGCCGGCATCGTGCACCTGCCGGCACCCGATGGCGCACTGGTAGCAGGCCCGGTTGCCCACCTTGACCTTCTGCAGGGCTTCGGAGTTGATGCCCCCGGCGCCCTCGAACGTGCCCGCCGACCAGTTGCGGGTGGGAAGGACGCCGGCCCCGTTCATGGGATCCACCAGGACGGGGGTACCCTCCTCGTTGGCCCACATGTTGAAGTCGGTGAGCACGTATTCCTTGTGGATGCGTCGCATGTCGGCCAGGAAGGCGCGGGCGTCGCCCACGCTGACCGGCCCGGTGCCGCGCACGGCGACTGCCTTGAGGTTCTTGGAGCCGAACAGGGCGCCGTGACCGCCCCGGCCGGCTTTGTGGAACTGGTCGGTGCTGAGGCAGGCCCAGGGGATGAGGTTCTCCCCGGCCGGCCCGATGGAGAGGACCTTGACGTTCTCGTCGAGGTCGGCGCGCAGCACGTCCTCGATGTCGGAGGTCTTGAGCCCCCAGTACTTATCGGCGGCGGGAACGAACTGCACCTGGTCGTCCTTGATCCAGAGGACCACCGGCTCCGGCGCCTTGCCGGTGATGATGATGGCGTCGTATCCGGCGAACTTCATCTCCGGAGCGAAGGAACCGCCCGCGTAGCTATCGTCGAGGATGCCGGTTATCGGGCTCTTAGCCCCCACCACCAAACGGGAGGCGGTGCTCACGTTGGTACCGGCGAGCGGCCCCGTCATCAGGATCACCGGGTTCTCCGCCGACCAAGGATCGACCTTAGGCGGCACGTACTCCCACAGATAGCGGAAAAGCAGGCCCTTGCCGCCCATATAGCGCTCGGCCCACTCCATGTTGAGAGGCTCGGTCACTGCGGTGGACGAGCCGAGGTCGACCCGCAGCACCTTTCCCTGGTAGAAGTCCAAAGCAACCCCCTTGGTCGCCGGGTCACCGAGATGCACGCCCATTGTAGACAAGCGGGACAGGGCGAACAACACCGCCAAAGCGGCACCCCGCGCCGCGTTGGCCCCCGGTGCCGTATGATTCTGCAGAGCGCACCGACCACGCCAACAACCACGTCTGCGAGGAGTGATGGAAGAGAAGGCCGGCGAACACCGCGCCCAGGAAGACCGCGCCGCCCGCGCCGCCCGCGCCGCCCGCGCCGCCGAGGTCATCAGCCGCCTCCGCGCCGAGTACCCTGACGCGGGTATCGTCCTCGAGTTCGGCAGCGACTGGGAGCTGCTGGTGGCAGTCATCCTGTCTGCGCAATGTACAGACAAGATGGTCAACCAAGTGACCGCCAAGCTGTTCCAGAAGTACCGCACCGTCGCCGACTACGCCGCTGCCGACCCCGCGGAGTTCGAGCAGGATATCCGGCCCACCGGCTTCTTCCGCAACAAGACCAAGCACATCCTAGCCGCGGCCCAGAAGGTGCTGGCCGACTACGGGGGCGAGGTGCCCGCCTCTATGGCCGAACTCGTCACCCTTCCCGGTGTGGCCCGCAAGACGGCCAACATCGTGCTGGGGAACGCCCACCCCGAGGCGTACGCCACCGACCCCGACGCCGGCATCGCCGTGGACACCCACGTCGCCCGTCTCAGTCAGCGCCTTGGCCTGGCCTCCTCCAGCAACCCCGACAAGATCGAGCGTGAGCTGATGGAGATCGTGCCCCGCGACGACTGGTTCCAGCTCACCTACCTGCTGATCGAGCACGGACGCGCCGTGTGTGACGCCAAACGCCCCCGCTGCGGCGACTGCCTGCTGCAGGACATCTGCCCGTCGGCGTTCAGGGTGTGACTGGGATATCACGGCCGGACGGGCGAAACCCTGTGGCGTGTGGCGTGTGGTCGCTCCTATCGCGATATGTCAGTTCTGACATATCGCGAGGGCCGCGAAGAGGGGCGCAGAGACGGCCACAGGGGGCCGGCGGTTGACGCTGCCGCCCCCCGCCTATACCATCATCCGGGCCGCTGCATAACCATCAAGGCGAGGGGTACCGGCAGATGATCTTCGACCGTACGTACGAATGCATGGATCGCGAGGAACTCGCCCGACTCCAAGGCGAGCGCTTGGCGGCGCTGGTCAAGCGGGTCTACGAGCGCGTCCCCTTCTACAAGGCGCTGCTCGACGAGGCCGGGGTCAAGCCCGAGAAAGTGCGCGGCCTCCAGGACCTGCCTCACCTCCCCTTCACCCGCAAGTATCACCTGCGCGACAACTACCCCTTCGGCCTGTTCGCCACCCCGCTCAGGGACGTGGTCCGCATCCACGCCTCCTCGGGCACCACGGGTAAGCCCACCACCGTGGGCTACACCAAGAACGACATCGGCGTATGGGCCAACGTGGCCGCCCGCACCATCGCAGGGGCGGGGGGCACCGAGGACGACGTGATCCAGGTGGCCTACGGCTACGGTCTCTTCACCGGCGGCCTGGGCATGCACTATGGGGCCGAGCTCCTCGGCGCGTCGGTCATCCCCATCTCGGGCAGCAACACCCAGCGGCAGCTCATGCTGATGGAGGACTTCGGCACCACCATCATCTGCTGCACCCCCAGCTTCATGCTCTACCTCTACGATGTCGCCCAGCAGGTGGGGCTCGACGTGAGCAAGCTGCCCCTCAAGGCCGGCATCTTCGGGGCTGAGCCGTGGTCAGAGGGCATGCGTCGCGACATCGAGGCCAAGTGGCACATCAAGGCCGTCGACATCTACGGGCTGAGCGAGATCATCGGTCCCGGGGTCTCCTGCGAATGCATCGACGCTCAAGACGGGCTGCACCTCAACGACGACCACTTCCTGCCCGAGATCATCGACCCCGACACGGGCGAAGTGCTGCCCGAGGGGGAGATGGGCGAGCTCGTCATCACCACCCTCACCAAGGAAACCTTCCCGCTCATCCGCTACCGGACCGGCGACATCACCCGTCTGTGGGTGGAGCCCTGCGTGTGCGGGCGCACCAACACCCGCATGGGCCGGGTCTCGGGCCGCACCGACGACATGCTCATCATCCGCGGCGTGAACGTGTTCCCCAGCCAGGTGGAAGCGGTGCTCTTGATGTCGCCGCAGGTGGAGCCGCACTACAAGCTCGTCGTCAGCCGTAAGGGAGCCATGGACAACCTGGAGGTGCAGGTGGAGATCAGCCCCGACCTCTACCACGAGGTCTCCGAGGCCATTCTCTCCATGGACGACGTCACCACCATCGCCGAACACGAGAAGATCGTGGCGCTCAAGTCCAACATCCAGAAGAACATCAAGGACATCATCGGGATAAACGTGGGCATCACTTTCAAGGAGCCCGGCTCCATCGAACGGACCGAAGGCAAGGCCCAGCGAGTGGTGGATCTGCGCAAGGAGTGAGCGCCGCGGCGGGCGGCACGGCCGACCGGCCGCCGCGGCCCCGGAGAGGCAGGGCGTCATGGACGACGAGCAGCGCGACAAGGCCGCCGACCCCGGGGCGGGCGCGGCCCCAGCCGGGGCGGGCACCGTACACGGCAACGGGACCGTCCGGCCCTTCCCGTCCGCCCAAGAGGATACCCTCCACACCCGGCTCGACCCGCAGACGCCCCAGACCAGCTCGCCGTCCTACCGGCTCAGCTACGCCGACATCGACTTCCTCATGCGTGACGAGCTTCGGGGCGCCCGTCTCCAACTGGAGTTCCTCAAACCCGACCTCATCCAGCGCGACCGCGGCATCAGGGCCACGGTGGTGGTGTTCGGCAGCGCCCGCGTTCCTCCGCCCGACGAGGCCGAGGCCTGGGTGGAGGCCGCCCGCGCAGCGGCGGCCGCCGACCCCGGCGATCCCGAACTGGCCCGGCGTGAGCGCACCACCCGCGCGCTCGCGGCCAAGTGCCGCTACTACGACGAAGCCCGCCGGCTCGCCCGCTTCATCTCCGAAGCCAACCGGCATCCGGCGCCGGAAGCGGCCTGCATCCTACAGCATCCCCCCTCCAGCGTGGTGGTGGTCACCGGGGGAGGGCCCGGCATCATGGAGGCCGCCAACCGCGGCGCCCACGACGTCAACGCCGACACCATCGGGCTCAACATCGTCCTTCCCTATGAGCAGGCGCCCAACGCCTACATCACCCCCCACTTGTGCTTCAACTTCCACTACTTCGCCATCCGCAAGATGCACTTCCTGCTGCGGGCGGTCGCGCTGGTGGTCTTCCCCGGGGGCTTCGGCACCCTCGACGAACTGTTCGAGGTCCTCACCCTCATCCAGACCCACAAGATCAAGCCCTTCCCCGTGCTGCTCTTCGGCAAGGAGTATTGGGACCGGATCATCGACTTCCAAGCCATGGTCGACGAGGGGGTCATCGCCCCCCAGGACTTGGAGATCTTTTCCTACGTGGAGACGGCGGAGGAGGCCTTCGCCCTTCTGGAACCGGTGCTCACCCGCGCGCGCACCTGAGCCCGACCCGGGCGCAGGACTCGTCCCGGCGGGCTCCTGCCCGCGCATGCCGCGGCAAAGACCAGGCGCCGGCAACCCTTATGCTATCCTGACACCCAGTAAGATGGATACGTCCGCCGATCCCCGAAGTACCGCCCGTCCCCGGCGACCAAACGCCGGATGATCGCTATATGAGCACGACCGCCCTGGAGATCATCGGCGTCGTCCTTCTGGTATTGGTGAACGCCTTCTTCGTAGTCTCTGAGTTCGCCATCGTCAAGGTGCGCGACACCAGAGTGGCCGAGCTGGCCGCCCTGGGCAGCCGGCGGGCGCGGGTGGCCTACCACATCGTGAACCACCTGGACGCCTATCTTTCGGCCACGCAGCTGGGCGTCACCGTCGCCAGCCTGGGCCTTGGTTGGCTGGGTGCCTCGGCTTTCAGCAGCATCTTCGGCCTAGCCCTCAACCAGACGGCGGCGGCCATCATCGCCTTCGTGTTCGTGACCTTCATCACCATCATCTTCGGCGAGCTGGTGCCCAAGTCGGTGGCCATCCGCAAGGCGGAGCGGTCGACGTTGTTCGTGGCCCTGCCGCTGCGCTGGTTCTACGTGATCACCCGGCCTCTCACCTGGCTCATGTACATCTCGGCGGCAGGGATCCTCCACCTCTTCCGCATCCAGCCGGCGTCGGAGCGCGATCTGGCCTATTCCGAGGAAGAGCTACGCATGATCCTGGAGGCAAGCCAGGAGGTGGGGCACATCGACGAGGTCGAGCAGACCTTGATGCGCCGAGCCCTCACCTTCGGCGACCGTGACGTCACCGACATCATGGTCCCCCGCACCGAGATGGCCGCACTGCCCACCTCCCTCACCGTGGGTGAAGCAATCGACGAGATCGCCGAGACCAACCACACCCGCTATCCGGTCTTCGAGGAGGACGTGGACAACATCGTCGGGTACATCCACGTCAAGGACCTCTACCGGGCCCCGCGCTCCAGCAGCATCCGCCGTCTCATCCGCCCTGTGGGTTTCATCGCCGAGACCTCCAACATCGAGCTCGCCCTCCAGCGTTTTCAGAGCACGCGCACCCCGCTCGCCATCGTGGTCGACGAGCACGGCGGCACCGCCGGCATCGTCACCATCCAAGACGTGGTGGAAGAGCTCATCGGCGAGGTGCAGGACGAGTTCGACCTGGAGGCTCCGGAGGTGGAGGACCGGGGCGACGGGAGCTACTCCGTGGACGGCGGCGCCCGCATCGACTACCTGGGGGACGTGCTCGGCCTGCAGGTGCCCGAGGAAGGCTTCCCCACCCTGGGGGGCCGGGTGTTCGAGCAGCTGCAGCGCCGGCCCCGGGTGGGTGACGAAGCCCGGGTGGGCGACTTCCATGCCCGGGTGCTCGAGGTGGACGGCATGCGCATATCCCGGGTGCTGCTCACCCGGCTGGTCCCCGAAGACGTCCGGGAGGACACGCTCGAAGAAGCGGAGGCAGGCGAGCCGGAAGAAGACGACCGGGACTGATCATGGACCCCGTCGAACTGCCATTCGATTCGGACGCCCTTCGGGCCAACATCGACAAGACCGCGCAGCAGGTGGTCATCCCCGAGCGCTACCAGCCGCTCCTCGAGGTGGTCGAGGGCTACTACGGCGTGCGGACGCCGCTGGCCGAGACCCTCAACGAGTACTTCCACTCCTTCCGCAACGTGGACCTCTTGATCGACGGCTTCCAGACCATCCTGCTGCGCAATTGGAGCTACTTCGAGCAGTCAGAGGCGCGGGCGCAGTCGTTCGGGCTGCTGTCGGAGCTGGTGCTGGATCTGCTTGACACTCCGCTCACCACCCAGCAGACCTCCCTTCTTCTGCGGCAGCTGCTCACCTGGTGCACCGCCGTCCTCGCGGGCGCCCACGGTAACGAGTACGACGAGCCCCTCCAGAACGTGGGGGAGTGCTTGGCGCGGGGGCTGCCCCGGCAGCCTCTGGCCTTCCTCGAACGGGACGCCCTGCTCCACGGGCTGGTGGAGCGCGCCGTCCGGCGGCCGGCGCTCGCGCCCGTCTTCTCGGCCCTCTACCGTTCGCTGCTCACGCTGGGTTACGAACGATTGGCGGAACGGCTGCCCCTGCCGGGATGGGCCACCTCGGCCGAAGCCGAGCTCACCGAGCCGGCCGCGGTGGCGGCGCGCTTCGCCGACCTGGCGCCGGAACGCCTGACCGCCTTGGCCGCCAAAGTCCGCCGGGCCACCAGCGAGGAGCTGCTGTCGCCGGAGCTGCCCACCTTCTCCGCCGTCCTCGACGCGGCCATCGACCAGATCTACCGCATCGACACCATCGAGGACCGCTTCGCGGTGTGTCTGTACTTCCTCAAGGACGACACCCTGGGCTACAGGCAGAATGAGGTGATGGTGGACCTGCTGGGAGTCATCCGGGAGCTGATGAAGCCCGAGCGGCACATGGACGTGGAGCGCATCCTCAGCCGTTTGACCCGGTTCTTCCGGGCCCGCGACAACCAGTTCCTGCTCATGCGCTTCCAATGCTACGAAGCCATCGGGGTGGCCATCGGCCAGGCCGGCAACGTGGCCGCCGCCGACCACCTGATCGAGGACATCCTGTACTGGAAGTTCCAGTATCCCGAGATCCAGGGAGCCACCGACGAGTGGGAGACGGTGGTCAATCCCTACCACCTGCCCAAGATCCGCTGTTGGATGCACATCATCGAATCCAACCCGGCCTTGTACGAGCGACTGGCCGCCGCCCTCAACGTGCAGCTCCGGCTGGGCGGCGTCTACATCGCCGACACCGACCTTTTCCAGCGCGACGTCACCCGCTTCCTCAACGCCGATATCAAGCCCATCTACTTCGTGGTCAAACAGTTGCTGCGGGCCTTCCCCGTGTACTTCAACGACGTGGGAGCGGAGGGCGAGCTGCGCTCGGTGTCCACCGAGATCGACGAGATCTGCGGACGCAAAGACACCCTCATGCACTTCTTGCGCAAACAGTCGCACGCGGAATCCTCCAACCGGCTGGTGGCTTTCAGCAGGGCCGTCCTCAGCTACTGGATGACCCTCGACCCCTCTGGACTGCAGCCCTATCTTTCGGCCAACACCCTGGCCGCCGTCAGACGGGAACGAGAGTGGGCCGAGGGCCCGCACCAGGTACTGGCGGAGCTTGCCGCCGCTCTCGACGGATCGGGCACCGGCGCGGGACAACCGAGGGGAACGGTCGACGAGACCTTCCTCGATCGGCTCGTCCAGATGGCTCCCGACGCCCTTGAGGCCCGCCTGGCCGGCCTCCCGCCGGCCGGAACCGACCCCGCGGTCGACCGGCGACGGGTGGCCCTCATGGTCCGCACGCATCAGCTGCTGGCGCAGAAGTACTCCCTCAGCACAGACAACATCGGCCTGGCGGTGGCCCATCACCTGCAGATCGACGCGAAGACCCGGCAGAAGTTCGTCAAGGCCATGGCCGCCTGGCGCGACCACCCCACCTCGGCCACCCGCGACCACCTGCTCGACACGGCCCTCACCGTGCTGGAGGAGCTGCAGGCCATCATCCTCAGTCCCACCCCGTCGACGGCGGTGGAGAACATCTATCAGAAGCGCCACATCGCAGCCGGCATCCCCTCCATCTACGGGACCTACACCGAGCCCAAGTTCGACGCCCTCGGCCTCTCCTTCCGAGTGGAGAACCTGGTGGCCCTGCTGCTGGAGGACCTGGTCTCCGAAGGGGTCGAGCCCTACGTCACCCGCGACACCCTGCGGCGGATGGCCGCGGCCATCCGCCGCTTCGAACGGGCCCTGGCCGTGGACGGCGTCAACTCCCGCAGCCTGGCGGCCAACCTGGGCCTGCTGGAGGCCAGCTTCAGCAGCCACAACTTCACCTTCCACCAGTACCAGAACGTCTTCCAGTTCATCATGGGCTCGGTCACCGAGCTGTCCCGGACGTCCATCCTCAGCCACGACCAGGTGCTTCACACCGTCCTCGAGCACGACCCCCGGCAGTGCGAGGCCCGCAACCTGTCGATCGACGCCGCCGCCGAGATGGTCCTGCGCGAAGTGCTGGTTTCGGCCTTGGGCATGCAGACCTTGGACCGCTACGTCTCCAACGCGCTGCGCCAGATCTCCACGCTTACCGGGCGCCTCAGCAACCACGCGCTCACCCGGATGATGAACTACGACCCGGAACGCCTCATCTCTCCCATTCACCGGCCCAAGCAGGGCACCGACGACCAGATGACCCTGGGCTTCAAAGGCCTGGGCCTCAAGCAGATGGCCTCCTACGGGCACCGGGTGCCGCAGGGGTTCATCATCAGCACCGAGCTCTTCAGCGCCATGCCGGCCATGGCCCATCGTCCCCTGTTCGACGACACCGTGGGACGGGTGAGGGCGGCGATCACCGAGCTGGAGAGGGAGACGGGGCTGCGGCTGGGGGACGCGGCCAGACTGCTCACCCTGTCCATCCGCTCGGGGGCGGCCATCTCCATGCCGGGACTGATGACCACCTTCGTGGATGTGGGTCTGAACGACGAGCTGGCCGAGGCCCTGTCCCGCAAGCCCGGGTTCGAATGGGCGGCCTGGGACTCCTATCGCCGCTTCCTGCAGTCGTGGGCCATGGCCTCCGGGGCGGAACGCGACCTGTTCGACGCCATCATGACGGACTTCAAGGCCCGCTACGGCGTGGAACGCAAGCTCGACTTCCTACCCGAGCACATGCGCGAGTTGGCCTTCGCCTACAAGGAGCGCGGGCGCGACCTGGGGGTGAGGTTCGTCGACGACCCCTTCCGCCAGGTGATGGCGTGCGTGCGCAAGGTGTTGGAGTCCTGGGATTCGCCTGAGGCCAGGCTGTACCGCGACTACCTGGGGGTGGCCGAGGAGTGGGGCACCGCGGTGGTGGTCCAGCGCATGGTCTTCGGCAACCTCACCAAGGAGTCGGGTTCGGGCGTGACCTTCACCCGCAACCCGCGGGAGCCGCACAGCAGCCAGGTGCGGCTGTTCGGTGACTTCACCGCCCGCAGCCAGGGTGAGGACCTGGTGGGGGGCCTGGTGTTCCCCTGGCCTATCTCGGAGTCCCAGCGGCTCGGCAGCCCCACCTACCAGGGGATAGAGCACTCCTTGGAGAAGGACTATCCCGACGTCTATCAGGCGCTGCTGGAGGTGGCCCGCGACCTGGTGAGCGCGAGGGAGCACGACCCTCAAGAGATCGAGTTCACCTTCGAGTCGGCCTCCGGGAAAGACCTCTACATCCTGCAGAAGCGGGCCATGGTCTACGAGCAGACCAGGGACGCCCCCTTCTTCGACCCCGACTCCAAGGCGTTCGGCTCACCGGCCGCGGTGGCCATGGGAGTGGCCGGTGGAGCCTACTCCGGCCGGGTGGCCATAAACGCCCAGCAGATCGACCGGCTGCTGGCCGAGCACCCCGGGGACGACATCATCCTGTTGCGCCCCGACACGGTGCCGGAGGACATCGCCATGATCACGCGGGTCTCGGGTTTGCTGACGGCCCGGGGCGGAGCGACCTCGCATGCGGCGGTCACCGCCAAACGGCTGGGCAAGACCGCCGTGGTTGACTGCCGCGCGCTGGAGGTGATCGAGCATGAGGGCACCGCGAGGCTGGCGGGCAAGGAGCTCAAGCCGGGCGACTGGCTCTCCATCGACGGGCGGACCGGCAACATCTACCGAGGCCGGGTGCCCATGCTGCCCCGGGTCTCCCGGCTGCCGGAGCGCTGATACGCTGGAGCGGTGATACTCTGATCGCAGTCCCACAAACCGAGAAAGGAAGCGAGAGATGGGTGCTTCGAGGACTCTGGGGATCAACGGTCTAGGCCGCATCGGGAAGTTGAGCCTGTGGTACCACCTGGGCCACCAGGACTTCGACCGGTTCGTGGTCAACGTGGGCCGGCCGGTCGGCACTTCCCTGCAGTCCGTGGTCGAGTACATCGGCAAGGACAGCACCTACGGGCCGTTGCACCGGTTCCTGGGCGGCTGCCGGGCGCACAAGGACATGAGCGTGGTGGACGAGGGCGCCGGCATCATCCGCGCCCACGGCAAAGAGATCGTCATCCTGCGGGAGGCGCGCAACCCCAAGGACATCCCCTGGCGCGACTACGGCGTCAGCCTGGTGGTGGACTGCACCGGCAAGTTCCGCGACCCTCACGCCGACGCCGACGACCCCAAGGGGGCGCTCCGGGGCCATCTGGCCGCCGGAGCCCGGGCGGTGGTGCAGAGCTCCCCGTTCAAGAGCAAACTCAAGGGGGTTCCGCTGCCCGAGGACTCCGCCATCCTCATCCACGGCATCAACCACATGGACTTCGACCCCGGCAAGCACAAGCTGGTGTCGGCGGCGTCCTGCACCACCACGGCCCTCGCCCACATGATGCAGCCGCTCTTGGCCCGGGACGTCACCCGCAACATGATCACCGCCGGGATGAGCACGGTGCATGCGGTCACCAATAGCCAGCCGGTGCTGGACGCGGTACCGGGGTCCAACGCCACCGACCTGCGTAAGACCCGCTCGGCCATGAACAACATCGTCCTCACTTCCACCAACGCGGCCAAGGCGCTCGAACAGGTCATGCCCGAGATCGCCCGCATCGGCTTCATGGCCGATTCGGTGCGCATCCCCACGGCGGCCGTCAGCCTCATCATCCTCAACGTCACCTTCCAGACCGAGGAGCGCCTCGACGGCACCGTGGCCCTGGGTCGCGACGAGATCAACGCCATCTACAAAGAGGCGGCGGAGGGCGAGGCCAGAGGCCTGCTCAAGTTCAGCGAAGAGCAGAACGTGTCGGCCGACATGTTGGGCGAAGACGCGGCCGTGGTCATCGAGGGCATCGAGACCCACACCCGCACCGGCTTCGTCGACATCAAGGTGGCCGGAAGCGAGCACCGCATCCCGCTGACCCACGTCAAGGTCTTCGGCTGGTACGACAACGAGATGGGGAGCTACACGTACCGGCTGGGCGAGCTGACCAGCCACGTGGCGAAGAGCCTGTAGCCTCTGGCGGCGCCAGAGGCGGCGCCCGGCGGCGCCCGGCGGCGACCGGCGCCGCCAGAGGCGCACGGCCCCGGGCAGCCTCCCGGTCCTACTCCTCGATCGTGATGAGCTCGGCCCGCACTCGCGGCGACCCCTCGGGGCCGCGGAAGATCTCCACCCGCGCGAGCGTGCGCGGGCGGCCGAAGCGCCGCGGCCCGGCCGAGCCGGGGTTGAGATAGAGCGCCTGACCGCGCTGTTCCAGCGCCGCGAGGTGCGTGTGGCCGGTGACGACGACCTCCGGGGCGTCCGCCGGGGGCGATGCCGCTCCGGCGGGCCGGCGGCCGCCGATATGGGTGACGCTGAAGCGGACGCCGGCCAGCTCGATCTCGGCCTGGTGAGGCAGTGCTGCGGCCCAGGCCTCGTTATCGCAATTGCCCCGCACCGCGGTCACGGGGGCGATGCCCCGCAACCTCGAGAGCACCTCCGGCGAGCATATGTCGCCGGCGTGGATGATGTGATCGACGCCCTCCAGCATCCGCGCCACCGGCGCATACAGGTGACCGTGGGTGTCGGAGAGGACACCGAGGGTGAGAAGGGGCCCGGCGGGTGAGGCTGGCATGGGGCCGCTCGCCGACCCGGGGCCGCTCGCCGACCCGGGGCCGCTAGACAAGATCGTCATCGAACAGGTCGTCGGCCAGGTCGTTACCGGGGGGAAGATGCCCGTGCTCCTGGGCGAACCTGGCCAGCAACTCGCTCTCCCGCTCGGTGTAGAGAGGGGCGGGTTCGAAGCGGAAGCGCAGCCCGCCGGCAGCCGCGGCCTCAGACCCGCTGGCGGCCGCGGTATTGCCGGCCAAGACCTCAGCCAGCCCTTCCCGTAGATCGGCCACCCCGGCGATGCGCACGACCCGCCCGTCGGGCTCCGCCACCTGGAACACGCCCGCCACCGCGGGCACGGCCGCGAGAGAGCCCGCGTCCAGAGGCAGCCAGGGGTCGGGGGGCAGGACCGGAGCCAGGGCGGGGTATCTCTTGCGCCGGCCCTCCAGCCAGGCCTGCCCCTGGGGTCCCGGGGAGACGGTCAGCGCCCCTGCCGGGCAGACCAGGACGCACTGTCCACAGAAGGTGCAGCCCGAGGCGCGAAGGGTATCCTCCCTGGGGGAGACGACCCAGGCCGGCGCGCCGGCCGGCTCAGCCGCGATCATCGGCCCCGGCGTGATCGGCCCCGGCGTGACCAGCCCCGGCGTGACCGGCGGCCCCATGATCCCGCGCGCGGCGATCCCGCGCGGGACGACCGCGTCCGCCGCCTGCCGCATCTCGAGCGCGTCGCCGGCGTCGGGCGAGGTCGAGCAGATCGTCACGCATCGCCCGCAGCCCACGCAGAGACCCGGCTCCCGACGGATGCGGCCCTCGATCGAAGCGTCGCGCGGCGCGGCCACGGCCCGCCGCGCCACCCGCTCCTCGGGGTCCACATACGACACCAGCCTGCCGAACTCACAGTGCCCGAACTGGTCACAGCAGCGCGCCTCCAGAGGCACCCCGAAGCGGCACTCGTCTCGAGCGCAACCGTCGCGGTCGGGGCAGGTCAGGCAGATGTGTGGATGGCGGGCGAGGAGCGGCGCGAGCCGCTCCAGCCGCAGCGCCCGTAGTCCTGGGTCATCGGTCGTGACCTCCATGCCGACGCCCACCACCGTCGCGCAGGCGAGCACGGTCGCCCCGTCGGCAAGCCGCACCGCGCAAAGGCCGCACGGGGGCGGGCCAGGGGCCGGGCTTGGGGGCGCCTGACCTAGGTCCCCGGGCTCGGAGACCGCCGGGCCGGACCCCGGGGTCCCGTCGGCCGCAGCCTCCGCGGAGCTCGCGCATGAGCAGCACCGCGTACAGCACGACGATCCCGGAGCGGAGCACAGACGAGGCACGTAGTGCCCGGCTCGATCGCAGGCCTCCAGCACGGTCGCGCCGGAGGGAACCGTGACCGGCACCCCGTCGACGGTCAGAGTCAGCATGGTCGAGGTCACCATGGGAGCATCGGCCGGGTTCGGACTTCCCCCTACCAGCTGTGCCGCAGGGCCTTGCCCGGGCAGGCCTCGGTACAAGGGAGCCGGTGTTCGGTGCCGCCGCCGCCGTTCTGCCCCTTGCAGGGTGAACACACCTCGCGCAGGCGCCGCCGGGCCGACTCGGCCACCACCGCCACCAGTTCGTCGTAGTCATCCACCTCGAGCACATACACGCCCTGGGGACAGGCGCTCACGCACCCGTGGTCTTGGCAGCCGGCGCAGACATCACCGTCGATGGTGATGTAGTAGAAGCCGGAGCCGTCTTCGTAACCGTAGTTGGCGATCATACCCCGGCCGCCTCCGCCGCCGCGTTGCGGCCGCCCGTGGCGCCGCGGGCGGGGCCGGCCCCCACCACTCCCGCCTGCTCCTGCTGCGCCTTGCGGTGGAGCGAATGGGCGAAGAGTGCCGCACCCAGGGCCCCCGCGATCTGGGGGTCGAGCACCGAATCGGCCGGCAACCTGACCGCCTCCACCCCGATGAGCCGCTCGATGCGCCGGGTGACCCCGACGTTCTTGCCGATGCCGCCGGTGATGAAGAACTCCGGCTCCACCCCCATGCGTTCTATGAGCCCGGCCACCCGCTGGGCCATGGCCGCGCAGTAGGCGGCGAGTACCCGCTCCACGCTCCACCCGGCCCGCAAGAGGGAGGTCGCCTCCGACTTGGCGAACACCGTGCACACGTTGCTGACCGGCGGCGGCTCCTCGTCCACCTCGAACGAGCGGCGGCCGATGTCCTCGATGGGCACCGACAGCACGTCGGCTATCACCTCCATGCCCCGGCCCGTCCCCGCCGCGCACTTGTCGTTCATGATGAAGTTGAGCACCTTGCCCCGTTCGTCGCAGCGGATGACCTTGCAGTCCTGGCCGCCCATGTCGAGGATGGTGCGGATCGTGGGCCCGCCCATGTAGTTGGCGCCGCGGGCGTGGCAGGCGATCTCGGTGATGGTCCGATGGGCGAAGGGCACGTTGACCCGGCCGTAGCCGGTGCCCACCGCATAGCTCACATCATCGAGAGTGAGGCCGAGAGGCTCAGACGCCCCCTTGAAGGCGCGCAGCGCGCTGTCGGGGCTGCTGGAGCCGGTGCGGGTGGAGTGGAAGGCCAGCAGCTTGCCGTCGGCGAGCAGGACGGCCTGGGAGCTCACCGACCCCACGTCGACCCCCACGGTGACGGCCGCGGCCGCCCGCCAGTCGAGGTCGGGGGCCTGCCAGCTCCGTTCGCTCCAGCGCCAGTACTCCTGCCCGGCAGCGGTCACGAGTCCACCCGTCCCGCCTGCACGTAGCCGTATGCCTGCTTCCCGAGCAGCTTGAGAGAGTCGTCGACACCGGAGCCCGCTCGCCTCATGTCCTGTTGTGACGCCATTGCGGGCTAGTTTACTACACGCTCCCGCGGAGCAGCCCTCTTGCGCCACACGGGCGGTTCGCTGCCACGAAGTGGTCCTGTCGCACAAGCTCCGGGGCGAGCTGATCGGCCTCACCCTGCGGCGGTCGCTGGCCGAACTGGCCGCCGGCGCCGCCGCGGTCATCGCCATCTTCGGCACCTTCGCCTTCATCGCCTGGCGGGCAGTCCAGGGGATCATCACCCTGGGCATGGTGGTGGCCTACTACCAGGCCTTCCAGATCAGTCTCACCTCGCTGCAGACCGTCCTCCAGGGCTTCGCCCGCCTCTACGAGGACAACCTCTTCCTCAGCTACTACGACGAGTTCATGAACCTCCAGTCGCGCCTGCCTCAGCCCCGGGACCCCCGCCCGGTACCCCGGCCGCTTTCGGAGGGGATCACGTTCAAGGATGTCGATTTCTCGTATCCCGATACCGACCGCACCGCGCTGGAGAACGTCTCGCTGACCATCCGCCCCGGCGAGATCACCGCTCTGGTCGGACCCAACGGCTCGGGCAAGACCACGCTGGTCAAACTCCTCTGCCGCCTCTACGACCCGCAGGCCGGACAGATCATCGTCGACGGCATCGACCTGCGCGAGGTGGCCGTCGCCGACCTGCGCCGGCAGATGAGCGTGATCTTCCAGGATTTCGCCCAGTATCAGCTCACCGCCCGCGAGAACATCCGGCTGGGCAACGTGGCCCTCGAGCCGGACGACCCCGCCATCGAAGCGGCCGCCCGGGGCGCCGGGGCGCACGAGACCATCGCCGGCCTCCGCCACGGCTACGACACCCTCCTGGGCAAGTGGTTCGACGAGGGAGAGGAGCTGAGCGTAGGCGAGTGGCAGAAGGTGGCCCTCGCTCGCGCGTTCGTGCGCGACGCCCAGATCCTGGTGTTCGACGAGCCCACCAGCGCCCTCGACCCCCGGGCGGAGTGGGAGGTGTTCCAACACATCAGGGAGCTTACCGACAGCGGGGAGCTCGGCGCCGGTCCCGCTTCCGGCCGGGCGGTGGTGCTCATCAGCCACCGTTTCTCCACCGTCCGCAACGCCGACCGCATCTACATCTTCGACGGGGGCCGGGTCATCGAGAGCGGCACCCATGACGAGCTGGTGGCTCTGGGGGGCCGCTACGCCGAGATGTACGAGGTGCAGGCGCGGGCCTACCGTACGGGGGAGTAGCCGGGCGGCGAACCCCGCCTCCCGCCCCCCGCGCGCTTGACCACAAAGCGGGGACGCGACTCATCGAGACGCTATGTCGAGACGCTACGTGATGTACGTCCATTGTGCGTACATTCACAAGCCTTCTCACACAAGCCCCTCCATCTACGGCCGGCCGCTGCGCGGCCCACTCTCACCAAGCCGCAACGAGACACCAACCTGCGCCGGAAGTCCTATCGCGAAGTCCCGCCTTTCCCCTAGCATCAGTGGCATCTGCGTCGACACAGAAGCCTGCCCCCTGTCGGGGTAATGTGCAGCCGGGGCAGTGTGGTAAGGTATCCTTACTGCCTTACCAACTCCGCGGAGGGTCTATCATGGGAGGAAGCGCCACGAGCACACTCACTAGCAAGTACCAGACCACCATCCCGGCTGCGGCCCGCGAGGCTCTCGGCCTGGCGAAGGGCGACACCATCCTCTTCGAGATCGGCGACGACTCCACCGTCACCCTAAGGCGGGTAATTCCCCTCGACGCCGAGTTCGCGGCCGCGTTGGCCCCCCTCCTGTCGGAGTGGGACTCGGCCGAAGACGAGGAAGCCTACCGTGGCCTTTGACCAGTGGGCGGTGGTGGTGGTGCCGTTCCCCTTCACCGACCGCGACACCGCCCGGCGACGGCCGGCACTGGTGGTCTCCCGCCCGGAGGCGCTGGGGACCTCGGTCGGGCAAAGCGTGATGGCGATGATCACCAGCGCGGGCCATCGGGCCTGGCCCCTCGACGTGACGCTCACCGACCTGGCTGCCGCCGGTCTGCCCGCACCGTCGGTGGTCCGGATGAAGCTCTTCACCCTCGACGACCGCCTGGTCCACCGCCGGGCCGGCGGCCTCTCGCCCGCCGACCGCCGAGCGGTAGGAGAGTCGCTGCGGGCGCTGTTGGGGTCAGACGGCCCCGGGATCCACGGAGACGAGCCCCCCAAGACGCTTCATGTGCTTGGTGCCGAAGGTGGCGATCTGGGATAGGCCGTGCGCCCGCATCCAGCCCGCATTACTCCGCTCCCCAGGCGATGAGCGCCGCCCCATAAGCGCCCAGGTATTCGGCGTCGGGAAGCACCCGCACGTCCACCCCGCCCAGAGCCTCCGACAGGGACTTGACGAACCCCACGTTGAGGGCGGCTCCCCCTCCCAGCACCACCGGGTCCTCCACCCCTATGCGCCGCACCATGGCCGACACCCGGCTGGCCATGGCGTCGTGGACGGCCCGGGCGATATCGCCCGGCGGGGTGTTGGCGTGGATGAGGCTCACCACCTCCGACTCGGCGAAGACGGTGCACTGGGCGTTCATGGGGATGGTCTCGGTGGAGTCGAGGGAGGCACGGGCGAAGTCGTCCAGCTTCATGTCGAGGGCCCGACTCATGGCTTCGACGAAGGCCCCGGCGCCAGCGGCGCACTTCTCGTTGATGGCGAAGTCAACCACCTTCCCCTCAGGGCTGAGACGGATGGCCCGGGCTTCGTCGGCCCCCACGTCGATGACCGTGCGGGCGCCGGGCGCAAGCGCCGCGGCGCCCCGCCCATCAGCCGCCACCTCAGTGGGCCGGTGGCCGGCGAAGGGCAGGGCCTTGCGCCCCGCCCCGGTGGCGGCGATCACGGCGATGTCGGCCCGATCGATCCCGGCCGCCGCCACCGCTTCGGCCAGTCCCCGCTCGGCGGACTCCTCCTGGTCGAACCCGGAGGCCACCGCCGCCCGCGCTATGACAACGCCGTCCTTGATGAGAACGGCGTGCACGTTCTTCGCCCCCACGTCGATACCCGCAACGATCATCAGCCGCTCCTTCGCCATTCGTCCGGATCGAGCGCCAGCCCCCGGGCCAGCGCCTTCTCGTTCATCTCCTCGGTGCCCTTGGGCACCACTCCCCGCACCGCTTTGCGCAGCGACTCGACGCTGACCACCCCGGTGATGCCGGCCACCGCCCCCAGCGTCAAGATGTTCGCCGTCCGCCTGAAGCCGGTCTCTTCGTAAGCCATGCGGCTGAAAGGTATGCCGAAACTCGGTCCGGTGCAGGACGGCGGCGCCGTCACGCCCTCCAAGTCGTACAAGAGGATACCGCCCGGCCGCAGCAGCCGCGCGTACTGGTCGGCCGCCTCCTGGGACAGGGCCACCAACAGGTCGGCCCCCTGCAGTTCGGGATAGTCTATCGGAGCATCCGAGACGATCACGTCGCTGCGGCTGTATCCGCCCCGGGCCTCGGGGCCGTAGGACTGGGTCTGCACCACGTAGCGGTGGTCGCGGGTGGCCGCCATGGCCAGGATCACCCCCATCAGGACGACCCCCTGCCCGCCGCTGCCGCCGAACCTCACCTCCACGAAGCTTCGGCCTGCCAGCAGGCCGGGGGACTGCTCGCTGGGCTGCCCGCCCTTCCGCTCGCTCACGTGGGACCCCGGGCGGCCGAAGCCCCCCCCGGCGCCAGCGCGCGCCCCGCGGCGTGGGGGGAGGGGGGGTGGAACACGGGTGCGTCGGGTTAGCGGGG